>DASTJM010000152.1:0-38071 GCA_035716545.1 Streptosporangiaceae bacterium | reverse complement strand
CTCAGGGTCTCGCGGCGGACGCGTCGCTCCGCTCCTACGGGAGCGGCTCCATTGAGGCAGTCACCGTGTGCACCGTGTGGCACGGTGTGGCACGCGTCGCTCCGCTCCTACGGGAGCGGCTCCATTGAGGCGCGTACAAGGAAAACGGCGAGCAGGCCATAGAACCGTCGCTCCGCTCCTACGGGAGCGGCTCCATTGAGGCTGTCAACGTCCTGAACAACCAGGCCGCGGTCGGCGCCGTCGCTCCGCTCCTACGGGAGCGGCTCCATTGAGGCGTGTAGATGTCGAGCAGGCTGATTTGCTGCGCCGGCGTCGCTCCGCTTCTACGGGAGCGGCTCCAAGATCCCCAGCCCCTGGGCTCAGCCAACCACGCCTGACGGCAGAAATCGCAGAGAGCCCGTTGCCGGGGGACCCGGCACGGCGGGTTCGGCGAGCGGCCGGGGAAACTGACTGGATTCCGGCACCCGCCCCAGGCGGACTCAACTATGAGCCGATCGCCACGGATCTAAGACCAGCAGAATTCTGATCTCGCTCCGTCTGGTCGAAGGCAGCCGGAGTTCCTTCACGTTGGCGATCCGTGACACGGTAACCGGCACTCCGCCGTGCCCTGCGGATACGGATCAGGCTTACACGCTGCCGCTATCCCGTGGAGCACAGCTATCGCAGCCCGCAGGATACAGAGATCAGGGCTGCCCAAGATCCAGCTCACTTAGCTCGACTGCGGCTACGCACCCGCGCACTGGCCACGATGTGGATAATTGATGTAGGTTATATACATCATCAATACGCGATGGAGGTGACGCTCTGTGGCGCTGACTCAGATCGATCTTGACGAGGATGCCCTGGCCGAGGCAATGCGGCTGTCCGGCACCAGAACGAAGAAGGACACCGTGAACCTTGCGCTGCGCGAGTTCGCCGCGCGGCACCGGCGTATCGCGGCCCTCGAGCACTACGCCTCGCTCGCGGCAGGGTGGGACTACCGGTACTGGGAGCGCCGCCGGACCGACGAGAAGGACCCGGGAGCTTGATCCGCTACCTGCTGGACTGCTCCGCCCTATGGCGCATCCTGCGCGACGCCGAACTGCGGAGCGCATGGGCGGACGTTGTATCGGCAGGCGCAGCCGGATCCTGCCATCCCCAGCGGACCGAGTTCCGCCGGTCGGCCCGCACGATCGATGAATACGAGCAGATGACCGAAATGTTTGCCGCGCTCTACGCTGACATACCCGTCCCCAAGACCGCCTGGCGGTGGATCGAATCAGCCCAGTACCGGCTCCTGCGCAACGGCGCCCACCGCGCCCTGTCGGCCACGGACCTGCTGATCTGCGCCACCGCCGCTCAGCACGACCTTGTCGTGCTCCACGACGACAACGATTTCGCTACCGCCGCACGGTACCTCCCCGATCTCCGCGAAAGAAACATCCGCGACGTGCCAAAGGAGGACTAGCCAGCACAGAATCAGCCGCCGCCGGGCCGAAGATCGGCACCAGGAATCTACGTGTCCAGGCCGACTGAGCCTCAGGTCACCTAGCCTTAGCAAGTTATCTGCTCACCGAGCGCTGTAGCTGGCACCGGCAGGCGGCGTCCCGGGCGCAGCGCCACATCGGCCGCTGCGAACATCGACGGCTGCGACTTCTACGACAGCGGGATGAGCACCTCTACCGGCAAGAGACGCCGGCGCCACCCGACGCTGAGCCGGCCCAAGACCGGCTGACTGCGCGCCGCAAGAGCTGTCTGCCCCGGCAAATGCTGGTTTGCCGGCTCACCTGGGTCCGCTCACCAGCCCGCGAGCCTGTCTCGCCTGCGGGCTAGTGCGACCCGCGCCAGTATTGCGGCAAAAGCCTGAATGACATTGATGCGCAGATCGATGCGGGAACCTGGTGTCGATTCCCGCATCGATCGATGTTGTCGTTCCCACGGCCGTCGCCATCGTGCTTCCATAGTCACCAGACGGAGCATCTGAGGGGACGGCCAGCCGGTTAGCCGCGCCTTGAGCCCGTGATCAGCAGGTACTCCCAGTCCATGACGGTGGAGCCAGTACCGCGATCGTGGCGTCCGGCGAGTTCGTCGAGGTCGCGGTCGAGCGCGGCGACCCTTTCAGGATCCTCTGCGAGGCTCCGGTAGGTGGCGACAGTGGGACCGTAGTTGGCCTTGAAGTAGTCGCGGAACTCCGACGGGCTGGCGAAGCAGTCGACGGTGACCATCTGCCTGCTGAAGGTGATGTCGGTGAAGTGGCGGCCGAGCAACTCATGCACGTGATCCTCCCGGCCCCACAGGGGAGGAGGCTGCGCGCCGGGCGGAGGCGGCGGCGAGTACGGCTTCATCGCCGTGAACATCTGGCCGACGAACCCCTCCGGAGTCCAGTTGATCAGTCCGATCTTCCCGCCTGGCCGGCAGACGCGGGCCATCTCGTCCGCGCTGGCCCGGTGGTTCGGGGCGAACATGACCCCGACGCAGGAGACCACGATGTCGAACTGGCCGTCAGCAAAGGGCAGCGCCTCGGCGTCGCCCTGCCGCCACTCAAGCACGGCGGACCTCTGTTCGGCCTGCCGCCGTCCGGCCTCCAGGAGTTCCGGAGTGAGATCACAAGCTACGACCTTCGCGCCGGCCAGCGCCGCGGGGATGGCGACGTTGCCCGAACCGGCCGCGACGTCAAGCACATTGTCCCCCGGCTTGACCCCGCAGGCGTCGACCAGGACCTTGCCTAGGTCCGGGATTACGTCATTGGCCACGGTGGCATAGTCGCCGAGGGCCCACATGGCCCGGTGCCTGGCCTTCAGGGCGCGGTCGGCCTCGATCGTGTCCACCGGAGTTGTCATCTCAAGCTCTCCTTAGCTGTGGTGCCGGCTGCCGTTCCGTGGCCAGTGGCCCGCGCGGACTCGTCGGCGCCTGGCTGGCTGAGGCACCGGCGTGGATGCCATGGACCGAGACTAGGAACGGCCTGGCGGGTCACCTAGTAACAGATCTGTACTAGGGCGCGTGGGGGTGCACTGGCCGGGCCGGCGAAGCGGGCCTACCCTGCATGACATGGGATCCTCCTATCACCAGTTCTGCCCGGTGGCTAAGGCAATGGAGTTGCTCGACGAGCGCTGGACGCTGCTCATCGTCCGCGAGCTGGTGACCGGAAGCGAGCACTTCAATGAACTGCGCCGCGGGCTGCCGAGGATGTCCCCCACTTTGCTGTCCAGACGACTGCACCAGCTGACCCGGGCCGGGGTCGTGGACCGGCTGGATGACGGCAGCCAGGTCCGGTACGTGCTCACGCCGGCCGGCCGGGAACTGCGGCCGGTGGTCGAGGCACTCGGTGCCTGGGGCACGCGCTGGATCGGCGAGCTCGGGGATGAGGATCTCGACCCCAAGCTGCTGCTGTGGGACATGCACCGCAACGTCGACCGTGCCCTGGTTCCCGAGGGCCGGACCGTCGTGCAATTCCGGTTCCCGGACCTGGCCGCGAGCGCGCGGGATTGGTGGCTGGTAGTCACGGGCGATGAGGTCGACGTCTGCGACGCCGATCCCGGCTACCCGGTCGCGGTCACCCTGATCGCCAGCTTGCGTTGCATGACCGCGATCTGGCGCGGCGACCTGAAGTGGGCCGAAGCTGTCAAGTCCGGCGAGCTTGAGGTGCGCGGGCCGCGCGCGCTGCGCGGGGCCGTCTCGGGGTGGTTCACCCTGTCACCGTTCGCCAGGGTGCCGCGACCCTTAGCCTCGCTCGGCTGTCTTCTTCTCGGTGGCGCTGGTCGTGTCGCGCCGGGTCGGGCACGCTGATGAATCAGTAGCGCATGGGGTTCGGCCTGTGTTGCGGGACGCGGTGTCGCAGCTCCTGGAACCGCGCCGGGCCCGTTCCGGCCTTCTTAACGCCCCTCTTCCAGGTGTGCGACTGCACTTCGTCGTCGAGGGTGCGCACGTTGTTCTTGAACTCGGCCAGTCTCTGGTTCGATAGCCCGTCGACCGAGCCGAGCATCGCGATCAAGTCGACGGCCAGGTCGAACAGCCAGATCTCATCGGGTGTATAGACCTTGAGGTTGTCGTCCAGGTCGCTGCGCAGCCGGCCTTCGTCGCGTACGCGCGCCCCGGCGGTGCTGACCGCCGTGCTCAGCGCGCGTATGTCCGCGTGGAACTCCGGATACGCGCTGACGTACCTGCGCACGGCGGACTCCGAGCTGAGGCCGGACCCCAGGCAAGACAAGATCAGGTAAATGAAAGGAGCCGACGTCCAGCAGTTGTCGGTGCCCTCGGGAACTAGTCCTTGCCCGGTGTCCACGCGAGCATAGTAACCGGGTGAACGCACCCGGGAATGGCAAATGCGACACGGCCGGCTCGCCATCGCGGACGCGCTCCGCACTCGAGGTCCCCTAGAGCGCCCGGCATGGCGATCACGTCGATAGCGAGCTCGAAGAGCCAGGTCTCCTCGGACGCCAAAGGCACGGGCGATGCCGGCAGTCGTCCGCGCCATCGGGCACGGGCCCGTCTTGCCCAGCGCTCAGGAGGAAAAATGGCAGCCGCGCAGTCTGGCGCAATCCGGCGATCTGGCCAGGGGCGACAAGCCGGGCACGAATGAGCGTGCCCGGCTTGTTCCGGCGTGGTCCGGCTTTGCCGGCCGGATTCAGCTTGATCAGACGCCGGCGGGCAGCCCGGTGAGCGCCTGCGCCAGGGCTTCGTCGGACAGGGCCAGGTCCTCAATGGCGCCCGACATGTATTCTCCGTAAGCCTGCAGGTCAAGCAGGCCGTGGCCGCACAGCGCGGTCAGGATGACCTTCTCCTCGCCGGTCTCCTTGCAGCGCAGCGCCTCGTCGATGCACGCCGCCACCGCATGGGTTGGCTCCGGCGCGGGCACGATGCCTTCGGTGCGCGCGAAGCGCAGGCCGGCCGCGAAGCATTCCGATTGCGCCTTGGCCACCGCTTCAATGAGCCCGAGCTCATAGATATGCGAGAGCAAAGGCGACATTCCATGGTAACGCAATCCACCCGCGTGAATCGGGTCAGGAATAAAATCGTGGCCGAGCGTGTGCATTTTCAGCAATGGCGTGAGGCCGGCGGTGTCGCCGAAGTCGTACGCGTAACGCCCCTTGGTAAAGGACGGGCAAGCGGTTGGCTCGACGGCGCGAATGGTCGGGTTCATCCGGCCGGCCAATTTCTCCCTCAGGAACGGGAATACAAGGCCGCCGAAGTTCGACCCGCCGCCGGTGCAGCCGACTATGACGTCGGGTGTGTCGCCGGCCTGGGCGAGCTGCTTGATGGCTTCCTCGCCGATGACCGTCTGGTGCATGAGCACGTGGTTCAGCACGCTGCCGAGCGAGTACCTGGTGTCATCGTTGGTCGCGGCCTTCTCGACCGCCTCGCTGATCGCGATGCCGAGGCTGCCCGTAGAGTCCGGGTGCTGCGCGAGCACGGCGCGGCCGGAGTTCGTCTCGGGGGATGGGCTCGCGTGGACGGTGGCGCCGTAGGTCTCCATCAGGATCTTGCGGTATGGCTTCTGGTCGTACGACGAGCGCACCATCCAGACTTCCAGATCGATGCCGAAGAGCGCGCAGGCGAATGACAGCGCCGTGCCCCACTGGCCCGCGCCGGTCTCGGTGGTGAGCTTCCTGATGCCTTCCTCGGCGTTGTAGTACGCCTGCGGCACGGCGGTGTTGGGCTTGTGCGAGCCGGCCGGGCTGACGCCCTCGTACTTGTAGTAGATCTTCGCCGGGGTGCCGAGGTCCTTCTCCAGTCTGCGCGCCCGGTACAGCGGTGTCGGCCTCCACAGCCGGTACACGTCGAGCACAGGCTCGGGGATCGCGATGTGGCGGTCGCCCGAGACCTCCTGCAGGATCAGCGCCATGGGGAACAACGGCGCTAGCGCGTCCGGCCCGACCGGCTCCTTGGTGCCCGGATGCAGCGGCGGAGGCGGCGGAGCGGGCAGGTCGGGCACGATGTTGTACCACTGGCGCGGCATCTCCGACTCACCGAGGATGTACTTAACCTGATTCGTCATGGTTACCTCCGGTAATTCGGATAAGGCCGCCCGAGTGGTTCAGGCTGGCTAAGTTGCGACAACGTTAGCTGACGCGGGAACCGCAGGTCAGGTCGATTCGGTGGATATTATTCCACCGGTCACTAGCGTCACTGCTTACTCATCATCCCCTGGATCACGGTACGGCTACCGTAAGGCCGGATCGGTTGCGGCTAGCTTTACCGCGTGACATCGTTAGACGGTTAACTCAGGCTGGTCGGCTAGCCTGTGTGGGTCGGCGAAGCGGCCGGGCGCTGCGGCGTTTCGCGAGGTCGCGCGGGCCGTGGCAGGAGCCAGCTATTCGGAGGTACTGGTCTTGTCGGTGCGGGCTGCCTTGCCGGATTGGTTTGGCTGCTCTACGCACGGGGGGTTCGTCTAGCTATGGCCGGGGCACGCAGAGGCCGGCGTAAGCCAGGGCAGGGCGAGCTGGGCGCCGATGGTCAGGCGCTCGATGAGGCCAGAGGTCAATCTGGCCGCGGATCGGCTTCGGCCGACGGTGCTCCAGGCAGCGACACTGATCAATGGATGACGCCATTCCGGTCCATGCAGTCCGTCAAGCCCGTGATCTCCAAGGGCGCTGCCAGGCCTGCGGCGGACTCTTCCAGCGTGTTTACGCCTGAGCGCCCGCAGTCGCGCCCTCAACCCGTGTCGCGCGCCGACCCGGTGTCGCGCTCCGACCCGGTGTCGCGCTCGGATCCGGTGTCGCGTGCTGACTCAGTGCCGCGAGCACCTCAGCCGTCTGCGCCGTTTCAGCCGTCTCAGCCTCCGCAACCGCAGCCTGGTCAGCAGCCATGGCATGAGCCCGCTGCCGAGCGGCTGCTCGCCGACAACGAGGCAGGACTTCGCGCGGATCGGGGTCACGAAACGCGCGTTGATGACGAGCCCAAGGTTCACCGTGTCTGGTCAGGTCCCGAGCCGCTGCCCGAGTTCGGCCCTGAACGACCCGGCTGGAACCCGCAGATCAGGCCCGATGACCGTCGTCGCCTGTCACGGTCCACGGACCCGGTCATCGGCCGCCCGGTTCCGCCGCCCGGCCGTTCGCAGGGCCAGCCGCCGAGCCATCCGCATGGTCAGCCTCACAACCAGCAGCACGGCCAGCCGCAAGGTCAGCAGCACGCCCCGCGCCCCGGGGGCCAGGCACGCCAGTGGCAAGACGGCGGGCGGGATGACCGGTACCGGCAGGACAACCGTTACGGCGAGCAGGGCGACCGCTATCAGCGCGCAGACAGGCCGCCAGGTCAGCCGGTTCGGGGGAGTCAGCCATTTCACGCGGGTCAGCCCGGTCAGGCAGCTCAGCCCGGCCAGCCAGGTCAGCCAGGTCAGCCCGGCCAGGCATATCACCCGGGTCAGCCATTTCAGGCAGCTCAGCCAGGTCACGCGGGTCAGGCAGGGCACGCGGGTCAACCAGGTCAGCCATTTCAGGCGGGTCAGCCAGGTCAGCCATTTCAGGCGGGTCAGCCAGGCCAGCCGGGTTCGCCCGGATATCGCTCCGGGCGCGAGCACCGGTCGCCCGACGGATACCCGCATGGTCACGACGACGCGCGGTCTGGGTATCTCGGCAACGGTCATAGGTCGCGCGATGACTACCGGCCGGGCGACTATCGAGACGATGGCCGGGGAGCGCCAGCCGGTACCGGCAGGGCCGAGCCTGGTCATGGTCCTGACCGAGGTGCCGACGTCTGGCGAAACGCCCGTGACAGGTCGGTGCCTCGCGAGCACCGGCCCAGCGCTTTCGAGCCGGCCCGCGGACCCGAGGCCGATCCGAGGTCCGGTCCCGAGCATGGCCGGGGTGGTTTCGAGAACGACGGTCGGCGTTGGGCGGGCGAGCGAAGCCCAGCGGGCGACTACGGCCACGGTGGCTATGTGCCTGCGGGCAACCATGCTCCCGGAAGTTACGGCCCGCCGGGCAGGCCTGCGGGAGCCGGGCAGGCGGGCGGCCAGCCGGGAGGCGGTGCGGCAGGAAATGCGCCGCAGGGCGGTCCGCCGGGCGGCGGGTATGGTCAAGCGCCGAATTACGGCCGCGCTGGCTACGCGCATCCTGGCCAGGCAGGCCACGCTGGATACGGACACGACAACGGGTACTCTCGCGCTGGCGGTTACTCCCGTGCCGACGAGTATCCGCCACAGGGCGGTTACGGGCACGACGACGGCTATCGGCCCGCGGGCGGTGCCCAGTCCGGAGGCTACGACCGGCCCGGCCAGGGCCGCCCGCGCGCGCATGCCAACGGGCATCGGCCGGACGGATACGGGCCGGGCGGCAGCGGTTACCCAGGCAATCGCGAGCCGGCCCAAGGGGATGACCGCTACTACGCATCAGCCGGTCAGGCGCATGCCCCCGTCTCTGACCTGGGCACGGACGGATACCTGGCCGACTACGGCCCGCCAGATGCCTCGCCGCGGGGCGGGCACAGCCCAGATGGCAGCTACGGTCCCGGCGCGTACGGTCCGCGCGGCGGATACGGTCCGGACGGCAGGTATGACGAGCGGGGCCATGGCCCGCATCACCGGCAGGGCGATGGCCAGTGGCCTCACCAGGGCCAGGGCCCGCGGCATCCACCCGGGACGCCCGAGTACGGCTATCCGATGGGACCTCAGCTCGCCGGCTACCCGAACGACGGATATCCGCACCCGGCCTACCCGCACCCCGGTTACCACCCAGGTACCTACCCCGACCCTGGCTTCGTGCAAGTCCCGCCCGGTGCCTACCCGCCCGGTGCGTATCCGGCCGGTGCCTACCCGTCCGGGGCTTACCCGTCCGGGGCTTACCCGCCCGGGGCTTACCCGCCCGGTGCCTACCCGGCTGGTGCCTACCCGCCCGAGGCCTATCCGGCTGATGCCTACCCGCCCGGGTCCTATCCGGCTGGCGGCTACCCGCCCGGGGGCATGTATCCACCTGGCGTGGTCCCCCAGGACTATCTGAACCACGCATATCCGGCGGGTGTTTACCCGTCAGGCGTCTACCCGCCGGGCGTCTATCCCCCGGGCGCCTACCCGCCCGGTGCTTACGCAGGGCAACCTCAGCCTGGCTACGGTTCGTACCCGCCTGGCGGTTACGGCAACGGCGGCGTGGCCTGGCCGGCAGGGTTCCCGCCAGATGGCTACCCGGGGAACGGGGCCACCCCGCAAGATCCTATTCAGGGCACTGTGGCCGAAGTGCCGTCCGCGCCGGTCCAGGGTTCTATCGTCCGGCCGCCAACCAAGCCTGCCGCGCTGCCGGCCGGGCCGAGCGCGCTGGCGATGGGCAGCAGCGAGCCGAAGCAATCCGCCGGGCCGGCCGAACCCGGCACGCGTGAGGAAAACGGCCAGCGTGCGGAAAGCGCGCAACTCAAAGAAGTAGCCAGCCCGACCGGAGCCGTGAAGCCGCCGCCCGCCGTGGAACCGGTGTCGTCGGCCCAGCCGCCGTCGCTGCCGCTTCCGGCCGCCGAGCCGCCAGCGGCGTCGTCACTGGCTAGGGCATCTGGTTTGGACACGAGCGCGCCGCCGCCGCCCGGTCCTGGCCGTAAAGGCGCCATCATCGCGAGTCCTGACAGTGAGGCGCAGGTCCAGCCGGACGACGACACGGCGCCGTTGCCGGTCATCCTCGATGACCAGCTGCCGGCCGCCGTCGAGGTCAGCCGCATCCGGGATCCTTTCGAGCCTCCTGAGCGCACAGTCGCCCCGGCTGCGACCGACTCTGCTGAGCCGGAGCAATCTGGCGATCTGAAGCTCGAACAGATCAAGGACCTCTACCTGACTGCCGAAGCCATCGGCGAGGACGCGCTAGAACGCCATTTCCAGCAAGTGAGCGATCGTCAGCGACAGTTGATCAGGGAATACTTCAGCCAGGTCGTCGGCCAGGACGCCGAAGGCGAGCCGCCCGAGTGATTGGTCTGGTGCCCGCGAGGCGCCAACGCTCCGGGTTGGCCGCTGGCCAGCCCGGCCCGGTTGAGTTCGCGGGAGAGTTCTCGTTCTTGCCGTGGAGTCTTTTCGCTCCGGGGAAATCTCTCAGCTAATAATGATGAAAAGTATCCCCGGCGCGAATATTCTCCCGGAAACAACAATGCCACTTAGGGCTTGCAGATTATTAACACGCGGGTTTGTCCCGTACTGAGGCCCACCTTTGGGACATCCGTGGCGCTCCAGCGCCACCTATGGGCCATCGGCGGGCCAGCCGCCAGGCAGTTCGCCGGGGCGCTATCGCATCCGGGAGGCCAGATCGCCAATCTGCGGGTTACGCGCCGGCCGCTTCGCCTAAGTTGATCTTGGAATTGATGTGCGGCGCTGGCTGGTGGCGGCAGGCTGGCCTGGACGGGAGCCCCGCGCGCTGGGTGCTCGGATCCCGGAGAGGCGGCGGTGCCTGATGTGGTGTCCGGGACCGGAGGTTGCCCTGATGGGCGGATGCGGGAATTTGGTCCGTGAAAATTTCAGCCCATTGGGGTGGCCGGCGTGGTTGAAACGGCGCGGGGCGGCTGGCGGTGGCAAGACGACCCGGGAGCCGATGGTGGTAGATGGGTGTCCGCCGCCGGTGTCCGCCGCCGGGCGGTGAATGCGGGTGTCGCGTCCTCGTTGCTGCTGTCCCGCCGGCCCGCGGCTGGACTGACGGTTTACTTACAAGGGTGCTGTCGAGTGCGGCTAGCTCGGCACTCCGCTGCCATCGGGTGCTCTGCGGAAGTCGGTGATCTGGGCGCCGCCGGGCGGCGCGGGGAGCGCGGCCCATGCTGCCGCGAGATCCGATTTCAGGTGGGCCGCCTCGGCAGCCGGGATGCGCGGGTCATTGATCAAGGTCGCCGAGGACTTGGCCAGTTGCTGGGCCGCTAGGCTCGCGTTCGTGTGGAACTGCACCTCGAAAGGCAGTTCGTGGACCGGATCGTGCCACATGGTGGCCACGCAGCGGTTGTGCGCATTCTTCCAGTCGTTGCGGCGGGCGAGCAACTGGAATCCGTGCGCGGTCAGGGCGTCCTGGGCCAGCCAGATGCTCTCTGAGTAGCGCTCGGCCTCGAAGATGAACGAGTAGGAGATGGCAGCGGGCACCCGTCCTGCCAGCCGCTCGGGCGAGCGTTCCGGGTACCGCCTGAGCATGCCGGCGAACCTGGCACGGAAAACGTCGGGTTCGAGCAGCGCCGTCTCTTCCGTGTCTGGCGCTAGCTGCCCGTATTCCAGGTCATCAGCGAGGCGCCGCATCGTAGTAGTGATTCCGCCGCTGCCGTAACTGCCGAATAGGTTGCGTCCCTCGGCGGCACGGAACCTGTCATACGCTTCGTCCGCGATCTGAACCTGATCTCGAGTGAGAGTGGCGGATCCCCAGCTCCACGAACCGTCGGGAGCCGTGCCCGGCCTTGGCGGAGCCACCCGCGCTGTGGCGTCATCGTGGTCCGCGCTGCCGTTGAGCGAGGTGCCGTTCAGTTCGGCCGGCTGTCCGTCACCCGGCGCGGCGTCAGCGCTCGGAAGGTCAGCTGAGGCAGGCGCCGGCATCTCGGGCCAGCCCTCGTCGTCAGTACCCGGCAGACTTGGCCAGTTGGCCGATGCCCCGGCGCTCAGGCTTGAGGTGAACCGCCTGGGTGCTGGCGGCGCGAGTTCGAGGTGCCTGAGGCGGGGCGGCGGCGACTTGCGTTCGCCGTCCACGTGGTAAGGCGACGACGGGTGCCCGTACGGCAGGAGTTCCAGCCGACGTCGCAGATCAGCCAGCGATCCCGGTTCGAGGGGCCCGGCGCGCGTCGGCTCCGTTGGAACGACCGGCTGGGTGGGAGCGGTCGGCTCAGTGTGGGCGGTCGGTCCGGTGTGGGTCGGTCCGGTGTGGGCGGTCGGTCCGGTGTGGGTCGCGTCGGCGTCGGCGGCCAAGTCAGACGCTGCGTTCGCGGTAAGCGTGCTCGGTGAGTGAGTCTCGGCGATCGCTTCGGCCTGATCACATGCCTCAGCGAGGGTAGCCGCGTCGCCTTGGGCGGCGCGGGCGACTGGTGCGGGGGCGACTGGCACCGCGGCGAGTGGTGCTGGGGCGACTGGTGCGGGGGCGAGTGGTGCGGGGGCGAGTGGTGCTGGAGCCGCCAGCGGCGGGGCGACTGGTGCTGGGCCGAGTGGTGCTGGGCGGAGTGGTGCTGGGCGGATTGGTGCCGGGGCCGCCAGCGGGGGGGCGACTGGTGCTGGGCGGATTGGTGCTGGGGCGAGTGGTGCCGGGGCCGCCAGCGGCGGGGTGACTGGTGCTGGGCCCGTCGGCGGGGCTGCGGCCGCAGGCTGAGCTGGCATTTCGGCATAAGGAGCTGTGTAGGCCTGGCCCGCCAACTCTGGGCGGGGGAGTTCGGCGTACCGGTGCTCCTTGGGCCTGGGACTCGTCTGGTGCTGGGGGTGGGGTCCTGGTCTGGCGACTTCCTCGGGGTGGGCGGTCGCCGCGTGCCTGGAGCTTGGCTCTGGGCGGGATGCTGCCTCAGTTCCGGCAGGCGGCTGCTGCGGTACCGGTGCCGGCCGGCTTGGCGCTGGGACGGTCGCTCCGGCGAACCCTACTGCGCGCGGGCGGCTGTCTATGTCGGGATGATCAGGAGCGTGCCGTGGCGCTGGTCGCTGATACGGGTCTTCGGTACGGCCGTTAAGGCCCTCGGGACGCCGAAACAAGTCGCCTGGGCGAGCGTGTCCGTCATCAGGGCGTCTATGCAGCTCGTAGGGCGCCGTGGTTCGCGAGCTATCGCTACCAGCCGGGCCAGCCGGGCCAGCCTGGCCAGCCGGACCAGCCTGATTAACGGGAAATGGCGGAGCCACGGAATGCCTGCCCCGCCGGTCATCGCGCCAGCCGGTGTCGCCATTCGGCTCAGCGCGATCATTGCCATTGCTGACAGAGCTTATTCCGGCCGTGCCCATTCCGGTTGAACCCATTCCGGCCGTGCCCATTCCGGCTGAACCATTGCCGAATTGACCATTGCCCGACGGCAGGTCCCTGCTCCGGGTGAGATCCGTGCTCTGGCCGTCAGGGGCGCGTTCCCGCCTTGGCCGGTGCTGCATCCGGTCGATCAGGCCTGACAGGTCGAGGGTGCTGTCGCGTGGATCGAGCTGGTCAAACTGCTCCAGCTCGTCCTCCTGCCCATGCAGCCCCGACATAGCCCCTTCTCCCCGGTTGGAAGCGTAGACAACATCGTAGTCTTCGATGTCACCGCGCCAGGCTGGATCGAGAGCACTGACGGCGTCCGCGTGATCAGGCCGGCCAGGTGTGATCACGCCGGCCAGGTAGTCGGAACCGAGTGGGGCATCTAGCTCCGCGGCTTGCGATCTCGAGTGCCGCTAGCGGCACCCAGCACAGGGGCTGGCAAAGCGCGAAGTAGTGATGAGGCTCTTGGCCGGAAATGTATCGAAGAGAACCAGATTAATATTACCAGCCCGCTATTTGTACGATACCAGGAGGTCACCGGAAGGAGCATTGCGTTACTTTCAGCTACGCTGCGTGGCAGTGATCGCCGAGTTTCTTCTCAGGGCTGTCGATCCGGCTAGCGGCCGGAACTTATGGCAGTCCCGGTTCGGGCAGCCAGGCCGGGACAATCTGCCCATGCGCGTCACCGAACCCGACCCGGAGGCCATCCGGACCCGCGGCTGACGCGGTGATCACGACCTCGTCGTCGTCCTCCAGCCAGCTCCTGATGCTGCCATCGGGCAACTCGAGCGGTTTGCGGCCGGCCCAGGCGAGTTCGATCAGCGACCCGTACTGGTCGGGCGAGGGCCCGCTGACTGTGCCGGACGCGAACAGGTCTCCGGTACGGAGCGATGCTCCGTTCACCGTCAGGTGCGCGAGCATCTGCGCCGGACTCCAGAACATCGTCGAGTAGGGCGGGCGGCTTACCACATGACCGTTGATCCGCACCTCGAATTCGATGTCCAATCCCCAGTCGCCTGAGTCGGCGAGATAGTCGATCAGCGGGGTATCCAGGCTCGGCGGACGGACCCGCGCGAACTGCAGTGCAGCCAGCGGCACTATCCACGGGGATATCGTCGTACCGAAAGATTTTCCGAGGAATGGCCCGAGCGGCACCGATTCCCATCCTTGAATGTCCCGCGCCGACCAGTCGTTGACCAGGCAGACGCCGAACACGTGCTCAGCGAAGCGGCCTGCGGGCACCCGCTCGCCCGTCACGTTTTCGACGCCCACCACGAAGCCGAGCTCGGCCTCGAAGTCCAGCCGGCGGCACGCCCCGAAGAGCGGCCCGGGCGCGGTGGCCGGCTTGTACTGTCCGCACGGGCGCCTGATCGGCGTGCCCGACACCGCGACGGTGCCCGCCCGGCCGTGGTAGCCGACGGGCAGGTGGCGCCAGTTAGGCTGCAGCGCCTCGCCGTCTGGCCGGAAGATCCGGCCGACGTTGGTCGCGTGCTGCTCTGAAGCGTAAAAGTCGACATAGTCGGCCACGGAAAACGGCAGGTGCATGAGCAGGCCGGCAGCCGGCACGACGAGGTCTTCGAGCGCGTCGCGGAAGCGTTCCTCGCTCAGCCACGTCACCAGATCGGCTCTGACCTGGCCCCACGCCGCGCCGCCCGCGGCGAGGAAGCGGTCGAGGGTACCCGCGCTGAAGTCGCTGGCCCGGCCGGGCACCAGGCGCTCCACCGCTGTGCTGAGATCGAGCACCTTGTCGCCGACGGCCACTCCAACCCGGCGGCGGGCCGGATGGCGCTTGCTGCTGAATGACCCGTACGGCAGCGTCTGCAACCCGAACGGATGCCCGTCAGGTATCCCGAGCCACGGCCGCGGGGCGGGCAACGCCATCAGATCACTCCTTGTCTTCCAGGGCGCATGGTCTTCCAGGGCGCATGGTCTTCCAGGGCGCATCACTTCCGGGTCAGGCCATCTTCGCGGTGTCTGGCTGGCTCAGCAGTCCTGGCATGCGCTCGCTCCTAGCATGGCCTAGCTGGCTGAAGTCTCGGCCCTGGCCTCGGCCTGCGCCGCCTCGTTGGCCTCTTCCTCAGCCTGTTCGCTGCCATCTTGCCTGGCTTTCCTCGCGATCTCGTCGAATAGTGAGTCGCTGCGCAGCGACGCCTCGTAGGCCCTTGCTCCGCCGCGCACGCCGAAGAGTCGCTTGGTGAGCACCAGGTAGGCGACCAGCGCCAGGTTGATGAGGAACAGTGCGATCTTGGTCCAGGTCACCCCCAGCGTCAGGTCGTAGATCTCATACGGCAGGCCGACAGAGGTGACGACCATCGCGAAGTACTCGCCCCAGCGCCTGGACAGCCACAACCCGACGCCCTCGACCAGTTCGACGATGGCGAACAGCGCGACCCCTGTCGCGATCAGCGTCAGCGTGCCCTGGCTGAATTGCAGCGCCTTGCGGAAGTCGAGCAGCAGGTGCGAGTGGCTGATGTTGAACCCGAGCTGGTTGAATGTGCTCCGGATGATCGGCAGGTCGCGGTTGAAGGCGTTCTCGATCGACTCCTTGGAGTGGCCGAACTGCCAGATCGCGAAGGCGACGCCGGCAAACAGCAGGAAGCGGATGAACCGCTCGATCGCGAAGACGCGCAAGATCAGCTCGCTCCTGATCTCCCTGCCGCGCTTGACGATGGGCGCCTTGGTGGCCGGGCCGGAAGCTGAAGGCTCGTCGGTGACGAACGCGCCGCAGCGCAGGCAGCGCCACAACTCGCCGGCGGGCGCTGAGGCATGCAGGTAGTCCCGGAGCGCGGGCTCATCGGGAGCATAGGTGATATGCCCGATACGACCGCAACGGTACAAATTCCAGTCCATGAAAGCAGCCTAAGGCCTTAGCCTTGCCGAGTGGACTTTGACGAAGTGATCAGGAAACGCCGAATGGCGCGTGCTTTTACCTCCGAGCCGATTGACCCGGAGGCCGCGCACCGCATCCTGCTCGCCGCCAACCGGGCACCGTCGGCGGGTTTCAGCCAGGGGTACGCGCTGCTGGTGCTCGACCAGCCCGGGCAGCTCGCGCCGTTCTGGGCGTTGTTTGACGACCATCAGCCTCCCGGGTCCGAGGCGATCAAGAAGGCGCCGCTGGTGATCGTGCCGCTTTCGTGCAAGGACATTTACCTGGACAGGTACGCCAGGGCGGACAAGGGATGGACCGACCGGGATGAGGCGCACTGGCCGGTACCCTACTGGGACATCGACACCGGCTTCATGGCGCTGCTGATGCTGCTCGCCGCGGTCGACGAAGGGCTCGGCGCGCTGTTCTTCGGCATCTTCCCTGAGCTGATGGGTCAGTTCCGCGAGCGGTTCGGCGTGCCGGGACAGTACGTGCCGATCGGCGCTGTCGCGATCGGCCATCCCGATCCGGCGGCTGACCATGGCGGCTCGTCCCGGGTCATCAAGCGCAGGGCGCTTACCGACCTGGTGCACTGCGGTCACTGGTAACTGGGACAGGCTCGTCTTCCGGACTTCGATGGCGCTCAAGAGCCATCTTCGGGACACCGAGCGGATCGCCGGGCCCGTCGGGGGCCACAAGAATACCTTCGGCAAGCGTGAGCACCTCGTCGCAGAATCGCGGCAGGGACGACGCGTCGCGCTCGATGGCGATGATCGAGATGTCGCGCTTGAGCTCGCCGGCCGCGTCGGTCAGCGCCATCCGGTCACGGGCCTCCAGGCGGTCGAACAGGCCGTCGATGATCAGCAGCTCAGGCTCATGCACGCAGGCCGCGGCCAGCCTCGCCCGGCGCGCCACCAGGGCGGGGGCGGCATGGAGCGGGACCTGGGCCCATGGCAGCAGCGCCAGCCGGTCAAGTATTGCCGCGACGAGTAGCCCGCGGTTGTGGCGCGGCTGCCCTGAACGCCTGGCCGCCCAGTCGACCAGCCCCCTGATCGTCATCGTCGGCCAGGTCCTGCCCGTTCCTGTCGCCGTGCCGATGCCGGCGCGGACCCCGGCCCGGCCAGCGGGCGTACGCAGGTCGTGGCCGAGCACCCGCAACTGCCCGTAGGAGGGAGCGGTCCGGCCGGTCAGCAGCCCGACCAGGGCGACCGACGCCGCGGGCCTGCTCGCGACGACGCCGAGCGCCGCATGGCCAACCGGCGGCAGCTCAAGCCGGAAGCTGGCCAGCCTGATGGCGTACCTGGCCGCGTCTCTGACACCGACGCCCGCGGCCAAGACCGGGATGACAGGCGTCGCGGCGTGACCGGACCGCATATCGCCCCCTCGATCTCGACGCGGTCACGTAGGCCAAGGCAACCGGCTGACATGCCCGATCATTCGCATGCGCAAAACATTGCCTGTGGCTGGTCGTGCATTGACTCCCCCGCGCCGAAGCCTAGCCTGGCCAGCCCCGCAGGTCTCGTAGGCAGGCGGGTCTGGTAAGCAAGCGGGTCTCGCAGGCGGGCGGGTCTGGCAGGCGGGCCGCGTGGCGGGCAAGCTACGTTGTGCCTGTGCCTAAGCCGATGGATCTGCCGTTCGACCCGATCGAGCGCGCGGCCTCGATCTGGCAGCGCAGGTTCGGCGACCCGGCCGCGATGGCGGCCGTCACGTCGATCATGCGCGCGCATCAGATCCTGCTGGCCGAGCTCGACGGGCTGCTGCGCCCGTTCGGCCTGACGTTCGCCCGGTACGAGGCGCTCGTCCTGCTCAGCTTCAGCCGGACCGGAGCGCTGCCGCTGCGGCTGATCGGCGAGCGGCTGATGGTGCACCCGACGAGCGTCACCAACACCATCAACCGCCTTGAGCGAGCCGACCTGGTGCGCAGGCGCCCCAACCCCGCCGACCGCCGGGGAACGCTCGCCGAGATCACGCCGGACGGCCGTGAGCTTGTCGCCGCGGCCACGGAGAAGCTGATGGCGGCGGAGTTCGGGCTGAGCGGCTACGACGCCGACCAGCTCGGCGCCATATTTATCCTGCTCGAACGGCTCAGGCTGGCAGCCGGCGACTTCACCAAGCAGGGCTCGGCAGCCTCGACGGTGACAGCGCGGGAAAGAGGCTAGATGCGCTTGGCGTGCCAGGTGCGCCCGGCGTCGGTGGTCAGGAAGACTTCCCTCAGGCCCGGGTCGGCTGGCACGGCCACTCCGTCGGACGGCGTCGTCATGCCCGCGAAGCTGAACCCTCCGGCCGGAGCCCCCCTGCCCAGGCCCGCCCGATGCCAGGCGCGCGCGTCGGGGGAGTAGTAGAGGCCCGTGTCCGTTGCCGCTACCAGCGTCCCGTTGGCCGGCGCGACCGCCAGCGAGGTCGCGGTGCCATTGAACGCCGGGCGGCTGGCGACCTGCCAGGTGTGCCCGCCGTCACCAGAGCGGTACAGGGTCGGCTCACCGGAGACCTTCTGGCACAGCAGGTACATCACGCCGGCGCCCGGCGCGATCAGCCCCGGCCCGGCGCTGTCAGCCTGGTGGCCCGAGCCGTTCAGGCAGGCGGGCACCGGACCCGAGGTGACCGCTACGGCCTGCCAGGCACCGCCCGAGGTGGAGCCGGAGTAAAGCACAGGCCCGGCGAGCAGGTAGCCGCCTGAGGTGGTCAGCTGCAGTCCGCCCGGCGCGACCGGGAGCCTGGCCCTGGCCCCGGCCACCGGCTGCCAGTCGCTGGTGTTGTAGGGAGATGAATACAGCGTGAACCTGGTGCAGCCAGCGGCGAAGTTCACCCCGGTGCCCGAGCAGGAGGCGACGACGGCGTAGGCGGAACTATTCACCGTGGCCAGGTCGATGACGCGGCCAGGCAGGCCCTTGACCCGCGTCCAGGTCGCGCCGCCGTCACCGGTGACGTACAGCTCGGGGCCGTACGCCCAGCCGTGGCTGGCGTCGAGGAACCTGAGCTGGCTGACCCCGGCGTCCCCGTCCGGCGGGCCGGCCGGCGGCGCGCCGGCCTTGGTCCAGGTCTTGCCGTAGTCGGGGGTCCCGGCGATGGTGGTGCAGGACCCGGCCGGGCACGCCGCGGTGCCCAGCGCCGCGCCATCGGTCTCGTTGAAGAAGGTGACCGACGTCGGTGCGAATCCGCGCGCGGCCGGGACGGCCGAGCCCGTGATGGACAGGCCGGGCGCCGGGAGGTAGCCCGGCCCCGACGGGCCAGGCGAAGGCGACGGGCTCGACACCCGGCCGGGGCCAGGGCTCGCGCTCTGCGACGACGTCACCCCGCCGACATCGGCCTGCCCGCCGCCATGGCCAGGCAGCAGCGCGGATGCTACCTGCGGCAGCACGGCGGCCGCCGCGACAACCACCGCCACCCCGACCGCGGCGCTTGCGCTGGTCATGGCCTTGCGGCGCCTGGCCCTGCGGCGGACTCGCTCGAAGCTGCCTGGCCGGGGTGGCAGCAGCTCGATGTCGGTGCCCAGCCAGCTGTCGACGGGGTCGAATTCCGGGTGGCTCACGGCGAATCACCCACAGCTGCCTTGAGCTTGGCCCGCGCGTGATGCAGGTCGGCCTTGACCGTCCCCTCGGGCCGCCCGAGCATGGTCGCGACCTCCTTCACGCCGAATCCGGCGTAGTAGTGCAGCAGGAACGCGCTGCGAAGGCGGGGCGGCAGGCCCTCGATCAGCGCCCTGACGTCGACGTCCTGTGCTTGGTGCCAGGCCGGCTCGCCGCCCGCCGAGCCGATGGTGGTTAGCGCCCGCCGCTCCCTGCTGGTCTTGCGCCAGTGATCACGGATCAGGTTGGTGGCGATCATGTACAGGTAGCTTTGCGGGTTGTCGAGCTTGGACCACCTGGACAGCAGCCTGGTGAAAGCCTCGGAGGCGATCTCGTGCGCGGTTTCGTCGTCGTCCACCAGCCGCCTGCACCAGCCAGCGAGCCTCGGGTAGCACGCGTTGAACAGCTCCTCGGCCGCCTCGCGGTCCCCTGTATGAAGCCTGGCCACTGAGCTTCCTTGCCTGGCCGCCGGCGCTGACGGCATGGCCCACGACGGGTGAAGGGTTGCCACCTCGCCAGCCGGTTTCGCACGGAGCTGGCCAGCGGGGGCGACCCCCCTGACCCTCCCGGCAAGCCCGTCGAGATCGCTGGTGAGACTGCGCATTCGTTCTACCACATTTCCTTGCTGGCCAGGCCAAGTCAGGTGCTGCCGGGCGGTACTGATGCGCACCGTGCCTACCTTGAAGACGGCTGAGCACGGCCGGAGGTTGGAACCGGCTCTCGCTGGCCGCCGGGCTCCGCCGCTTACACTGGGTACAGAGTTAGTAGGACGTCCTACTAACTGACTGCTAGCGGCGTCGCTGGAGGGTCGTTTCATGGGTACGCAGGCATTTGCTCCAGGCGAGGACGGCGGCCGTGCTCGCTGGCAGCAGCGATACGACAAGTCCAGGCTCCGTGACGCCGACTTCACCACGCTGTCCGGGCTGACCGTCGACCCGGTGTACGGGCCGCCTGACGGCAGCGTCGTGCCAGACTTCGAGCGGATCGGCTGGCCGGGGGAATACCCGTTCACGCGCGGCCTCTACCCGGCTGGCTATCGCGGCCGGACACCGACGATCAGGCAGTTCTCGGGCTTCGGCAACGCGGTGCAGACGAACGAGCGCTACAAGATGCTGCTGCGGGCCGGGGGCGGCGGGCTGTCGGTGGCCTTCGACATGCCGACCCTGATGGGCCGCGATTCCGACGACCCGCGATCACTGGGGGAGGTCGGGCACTGCGGTGTCGCGATCGACTCGGCGGCCGACATGGACATCTTGTTCAGCGGCATCCCCCTGGCGGATACCACCACGTCGATGACCATCAGCGGCCCGGCGGTGCCGGTGTTCTGCATGTACCTGGCGGCGGCCAAGCGCCAGGGCGCGGACCTGTCCAAGCTGGACGGCACCTTGCAGACCGACATCTTCAAGGAGTACATCGCGCAGAAGGAGTGGCTGTTCCCGCCGCAGCCGCACCTGCGGCTGATCGGCGACCTGATGGAGTACTGCGCGGCCGAGATCCCGGCGTACAAGCCGCTCTCGGTCTCGGGGTACCACATCAGGGAGGCCGGTTCGACGGCTGCCCAGGAGCTTGCTTTCACCTTGGCCGATGGTTTTGGTTATGCCGAGCTCGGCCTGTCGCGAGGGCTCGATATCGACGTGTTCGGCCCCGGGCTGTCGTTCTTCTTCGACGCGCACATCGACTTCTTCGAGGAGATCGCGAAGTTCAGGGCCGCGCGGCGGATCTGGGCCCGGTGGATGCGCGACGTCTACGGCGCCAAGACCGACCGGGCGCAGTGGCTTCGGTTCCACACTCAGACAGCGGGCGTGTCGCTTACCGCGCAGCAGCCGGACAACAACGTGGTGCGTACTGCCATAGAAGCACTCGCCGCGATTCTAGGGGGAACAAACTCGCTCCACACCAACGCCCTTGATGAGGTGCTCGCGCTGCCGAGCGCGAAGGCAGCCGAGATCGCGCTGCGCACCCAGCAGGTGATCATGGAGGAGACCGGTGTCGTCAACGTCGCCGACCCGCTCGGCGGGTCCTGGTACCTCGAAGCGCTGACCGACAAGCTCGAAGCCGAGGCCGAGGAGATCTTCGCCAAGATCCGCTCGATGAGCCAGGACGGCACGATGACGAGCGGAATCCTGCGGGGAATCGAAGAGGGCTGGTTCATGGCCGAGATCGCCGAGTCGTCTTTCCGGTATCAGCAGCAACTGGAAAAGGGCGAGAAAAGGATCGTCGGGGTCAACTGCCACACAGACACGACCGAGTCGCCGATCGAGATCTTGCGGGTCAGCCATGAGGTGGAGGTTGCCCAGGCGCGTGAGCTTGGCAAACGGCGTTCAAGCCGGGACCAGGCCGCGGTTGACGCCGCGCTCGCCGCGATGGTAGGCGCCGCCAGGACTGACGCCAACATGCTCCCGCCCATGATCGACGCCGCCCTGGCCGAGGCAACCCTTGGCGAGATCTGCGGTGCGCTCAAGGCTGAGTGGGGCACGTACTTCGAGTCGCCGGCGTTCTAGGAGGGTTCGGGTCCCGATACGGGCTGCCGCGCAAGCGCCGGTGCCCCGTGAGTGCGCGGGTGCCCGGTTGAGTTACCCGCCGTGACCAGCCTGCGCGAAAGCCGGCTCGCCGGAGCCAGATCGGTCCGGCGGGTAAGCACCGGGGCGGCTCGACCAACTACCCTATGGAGCTATGCAACAGCCGCGAAACTTTTCACTGCACGGGGCCGTCGATCTTGGCGCCAGGCAGGCCGCAGCGAAGCGGAAGCAGCAGGCGGAGCAGTCGCCGGAAAGCGCGTCGGCGTACGTCATCGACGTAACCGACGCGACGTTCAACACCGAGGTCGTGGCCAGGTCCCAGACCGTGCCCGTGATCATCGATCTGTGGGCGGACTGGTGCGAGCCCTGCAAGCAGCTCAGCCCCGTGCTCGAGAAGCTGGCGAACGAGGCTGGGGGAGCGTGGATCCTCGCCAGGGTGGACGTCGAGGCCAGCCCGCAGCTCGGCGCGGCATTGCAGGTGCAGTCGCTCCCGATGGTCCTTGCGGTCCTTGACGGCCAGCTCCTGCCCGGTTTCGCCGGCGCGCTGCCCGAAGCTCAGATCCGGGCCTGGCTGGGACAGGTGCTGCAGGTCGCCGCTCAGCTCGGGATGGCCGTGCCGGCGGGCGACGGGCAGGCCGGCGCGGCGGGCGAAGGCAACGGCCAAGGCGACGCCCGGGCTCCGCTCACCCCGGAGCAGGAACTGCTGAGTGACCCGAGATTCGCCGCCGCCCAGAGCGCGATGGATGCCGGCGACCTGAACGGCGCGGCGAACGCGCTCGGGCAGGTACTCGCCGACACGCCCGGGCATCCGGTGGCCAAGGCCTGGCTCGCTCAGGTCGAGCTGATGCGCAGGGTGAGTTCCTACGATCCCGCCAAGGTCCGGCGGGCGGCGGCCGAGCATCCCGACGATCCGGAAGCGCAGGCCAGCGCCGCCGATATCGAGCTCGCCGGCGGGCAGGTCGAAGCCGCTTTCGACCGGATGCTTGGCCTGGTCAGCCGCACCGCCGGGGCCGATCGGGACAGGGCGAGGGTGCATCTGCTCGGCCTCTTCGAGATCTTGCCGCCCCGCGATCCGAGGGTGACCAAGGCCAGGGGCAAGCTCTCCGGTTTGCTTTTCTGAGCCGATTGACTCGATTGACCCGCCCGGGGGTGCGAGCCAGTCACATGGTGGAGCATCATTGAGCTATGCAGGAGGAATCCCGCACCGGCCAGCTGCTAGCGGCCACCCCGATGCTCGGGGACGCTAACTTCCGCCGGACCATCGTGCTCATCGTCGAGGATGACGCGGCCGAGGGCACGCTCGGGGTCGTGCTCAACCGCCCGAGCGAGATCCCGGTTAGTCAGGTGCTCGAACCGTGGACGGAGCTGGTGACGGGGCCGTCCGTGCTGTTCCAGGGCGGGCCGGTGTCTCCTGACAGCGCGCTGGCGCTGGCGCTGCCCAAGGGCGGTGACGAGCCCATCGGCTGGCGGTCGCTGTCCGGCTCCAAGCTGATGAGCCGGATCGGCCTCGTCGACCTCGGCGCGCCGCCGCAACTGCTGGCCGGCGGGATCAGCTCGCTGCGGGTCTTCGCCGGGTACGCGGGCTGGGGGGTCGGCCAGCTCGAGGCCGAGATCGACGCCGGGGCGTGGCTGGTGCTGGAGGGAGTGCCTGAAGATGCCTTCGCAGCCGACCCCGACCGGCTTTATCCCGCCGTGCTCCGCCGCCAAGGCGGCGAGATGGCGCTGCTCGCGACCTATCCGGACGACCCGGTGCTCAACTGAGCCGGCCGGTGAACGACCGCGCCCTTAACACGTAAGCTGGTGGATGTGACTGAGGTAACCCAGCAGACCACGCCCCGCCTTTCGAACGGCGACGGCGATCACGAGCGGTTCGCGCACTACGCCGACAAGGACCAGATCATGGAGAGCATGGTCAACGGGACGCCGGTGCGGGCCATCTGCGGCAAGGTCTGGGTGCCGAGCCGCGATCCGAGCAGGTTCCCTGTGTGCCCTGACTGCAAGAAAATCTACGAGTCGCTGCCGTCTCCTGCCAGCTGATCCTCGAATCTGGTCGGAATCGCCGGTCCGCCCGGGCTGATGTCCGTGGCGCTCGCCGGCAGTTCGGCGAGAGCCTGCTGATGGCGGGTCCTTGCCCGAGCGAGCGGTTCGGCGCCGACGATCTCGCCGTTCCTGACGAGTTGCCGCAGGAGTGGCCGGGTGTGGTCACGCTGGGCGTGGTCGAGTCGGGGAGGCGGGGCCGAGCTGATGATCTCAGCCTTGGCCATGCCCGACTCGTCCAGTGCGCGCACCGCCCATTTGCGGCCTCCGATCGTGGGCTTGCCCGCCGAGCGCTTGGCCACGGGCAGCTCATCAGGCCCGCCGGCGGACCTGGCGACAAGCTTGTAGACGAGCCCGGCCGTGGCCGCTCCCGCGCCGGTGACTACCGAAGTGCCGACGCCGTAGCCATCGGCTGGGGCGCTGGAAAGCGCGGCGATCGCGTGCTCATCTAGGTCCCCGGTGATCACGATCTTTGTCGTCGCGGCACCGAGCGAGTCAAGTTGCGCTCTGACCGCGCGGGACACCGAGGCGAGGTCGCCGCTGTCGATCCGCACCGCGCCGAGTTCACGGCCGGCCAGTTCGACTGCCGTGGCGACGGCGGTGGCGACGTCGTAGGTGTCGACCAGCAGCGTCGTGCCGGTGCCGAGCGTCTTGAGCTGCACGCTGAACGCCTGCCGTTCGCTGTCATGCAGCAGCGTGAACGCGTGCGCGCTTGTCCCGGCGGTGGGGATGCCATAGTCGAGGCCAGCCCGCAGATTCGAGGTGGAGGCGAAGCCGGCCAGGTACGCGGCACGAGCGGCGGCGACGGCGGCGAGCTCGTGGGTGCGGCGCGAGCCCATCTCGATGATCGGCCTCCCGGCGGCCGCGCTGACCATCCTCGACGCGGCGGCGGCGATCGCGCAGTCGTGGTTGAAGATCGACAGCGCCAGGGTCTCCAGAACGACCGCTTCGGCGAACGGGGCATCGACGACTAGAATCGGTGATCCAGGGAAGAAGCACTCTCCTTCGGCGTATCCCCAGATACTGCCGGTGAATCGGTAGCTGGCCAGATACTCCGCCGTCGGTTCGTCGACGACGCCGGTGCTTCGCAGGAAGTCCAGCTCGGCGGCTGTATAGCCGAAGCCGGCGAGGGCATCAAGGAATCGTCCGGTGCCTGCTACGACCCCGTACCGGCGGCCAGGCGGCAGCTGGCGGGCGAACATTTCGAACGTCGTGCGGCGGTGCGCGGCACCGGTGCGGAGCGCGGCCTTGATCATGGTCAGCTCGTAGTGGTCGGTCAGCAGCCCTGTAGTCACAGTGGGAGACTAGGGGAGGGAGGTGGCATCGAGTGAGCGTCGCACCTGACGAACTCACCAGACCGGAAACCGATGAGCGGGCGGCGGTCGACCAGCCCTGGCTCACCATCGTGTGGAACGATCCGGTGAATCTCATGGACTACGTGACGTACGTGTTCCAGCGAGTATTCGGGTACCCCAAGCTTAAGGCTGAGAAGCTCATGCTCGACGTGCACCACAAAGGTAAGGCGGTGGTCGCGGCGGGGGCGCGCGAGGCGATGGAACGAAACGCCGAGACCTTGCACGGCTACGGCCTGTGGGCGACGGTGAGCCACGACGCGTGACCCGCGAGCTGCCCCGTGCCGTGTTGATCTGTGACGGGTGAGTCCTGGCAAGTGAGCAATGACAAGTGAGCGACGGCAGCGACTTCGACCCGCACCTGGACCCGGAGGAACCGATGGCGGGATTCCGCCGGACTGGCGATGGCGTGACCGCGCGGTTCGCCCGGCCTGAGGCCGCCATCATCAGGGACCTGGTCGAGCAGGTCGTAGAACTGGTCGAGCCTGACCTGCCAAGCGATCGCGGCAGCGGCGGGACGGGCGACCCCGAGGCCGACGAGCTGGCAGCGATGGTCGGCATGAGCGATGGTGACTTTGAGCTGCCCGACGACCCGGTGCTGGCGCGGCTGCTGCCTGACGCCTACCGCGAGGACCCCGATGCGGCTCAGGAGTTCCGCAGGTTTACCGAGTCAGGCCTGCGGTCGGCCAAGGTGGAGTGTGCCCAGACCCTGCTCGACACGCTGCCGGCCGACGGCGGCCGGGTCAGGCTCAACTCAGACCAGGCCGAGGCGTGGCTCCGCTCGCTCAATGACGTCCGCCTGGCACTGGGCGTCCGCCTCGGAGTTACCGACGACTTCGACGCGCTTGACGAAGATGTCGAACCCGAAGATCCCCGTTTCGCTTATGTGCAGGTCTACCAGTGGCTGGCCTATATTCAGGGCAGCCTGGTCGCCGCGTTGTCCTGACAGGCGGGTTACGATCACGCCCATGCTGACGATCTCGCGCGCGCTCATTGACCGGATTGTCGCGCACGCCAGGGCCGACCATCCCGACGAGGCGTGCGGCGTGATCGCCGGACCGGCGGGGAGCGACCGTCCATCCCGGTTCATCCCGATGGCCAACGCGGAGCGTTCGCCGACGTTCTACCGGTTCGACTCGATGGAGCAGCTGGCGGTGTGGCGGGAGATGGACGACCGCGGCGAAGAGCCAATAGTGATCTATCACTCGCACACCGCGACCGAGGCGTATCCGTCTCGTACCGATATCTCCTATGCGAGCGAACCTGGCGCGCACTACCTGCTGGTCTCGACGGCTGAGCCGGACAGCGCTCCGGTCAGGTCGTTCAAGATCGCCGATGGGGTCGTGACCGAGGAAGAGGTCGTCATAACTGACGGTGCGGCGGAATGATCGGGGCGCCAGCCGGGTTTTTCATTGGCGCTGGTGCCGCAACCCCCGCCGCGCCGCAACACAGGTGCTGACCGCGAAGTCTGGAGAGTAACTGATGGCCATCGAAGTCCGGATTCCCACGATTCTTCGCCCGCTAACCGGTGGCGAGAAGGCTGTCGAGGGCTCAGGCGACACGCTCGATGCCCTGCTCGACGATCTTGATAGCAGGCACGCCGGGCTCCGTCAGCGCCTGGTGGACGACACGGGCCTGCGCCGCTTCGTGAACGTGTACCTCAATGACGAGGACGTGCGCTTCCTCGGCGGCCTGTCTGCCACCGTCAAGGACGGCGACACGGTGACGGTGCTCCCCGCGGTCGCTGGCGGCGCGCGCTGAGCCGCTGGCGCGTTCCCTTGGGGCGTCCCCTCGGTACGTTCCCGGGCGCGATCCCTGGTGCGCTGGCTGGTGCGGTCCCGGCAGGAAGCGGCTGACTATGCGTTACGACTCGCTGCTTGACGCCGTCGGCGGCACGCCGCTGGTCGGCCTGCCGAACCTGTCGCCAGGACCGGGCGCGCGGCTGTGGGCCAAGCTGGAGGATAAGAACCCGACGGGCTCGGTCAAGGACCGGGTCGCCTTGTGGATGATGCTGGCCGCGGAGAAAGAGGGCCGGCTGAGTTCCGGCAGCACCGTGCTCGAGCCGACCTCGGGCAATACTGGCATTTCGCTTGCGATGATCTGCCAGCTGCGCGGCTACAAGCTGATCTGCGTAATGCCTGAAAACACCTCGGCCGAGCGGACGTCGCTGCTGCAGATGTACGGCGCGTCGATCGTGTACTCGCCAGCCGCAGGGGGGTCGAACGAGGCGGTCCGAGTGGCCAAGCAGATGGCGGCCGAGAATCCCGACTTGGTGATGCTTTATCAGTACGGCAACGAGGCCAATGCGCGCGCGCACTACGAGACGACAGGCCCCGAGATCCTCGCCGACCTGCCGACGATCACGCATTTCGTGGCCGGGCTCGGCACCACCGGGACGCTCATGGGTACCGGCAGGTACCTGCGCGAGCATGTGCCCGACATCAAGATCGTCGCGGCCGAGCCGCGCTACGGTGAGCTGGTATACGGCCTGCGGAACATGGACGAGGGCTTCGTGCCCGAACTCTATGACGATACGGTGCTGACGTCGCGATACTCGGTCTCGGCGGCAGACGCGCTGGCTCGTACCCGTGAGCTGGTCGCCCGCGAAGGCATCTTCGCCGGCATCTCGGCCGGCTGCGTCCTGCACGCGGGCCTTGCGCTGGCGTCCAAGGCGTTCGACTCGGGCCAGCGAGCCGACATTGTGGTGCTCGTCGCCGACGGCGGCTGGAAGTACCTGTCTACCGGCGCGTACAACGGGACGCTTGAGGAAGCCGAGTCGAGGCTGGAAAGCGAGCTCTGGGCCTAGCTACCCGACCGTCCGCCCCCATCACGCGCATACCGCACCACGCGCATACCCCGCACCGCCCGCTGTCCCTGCCCTGCCCGCATAACGCCCCCGCATAAGGACCTTTGCACATGACGATCTTCGATGAGGCCACGGCGGTTACCAGGTGCGGCGAAGGCAGCTACGCCGCGCGCCCGGACCAGCGGTTCGCACTGGTCGCGCCCGGCGGCATGACGCCGCCCGCCGTCAATGGCGGTGTCATGCTCGCCACGGTCCTGCGGGCCGTGCTTGACTGCTCACCGCTGCCGCACCCGGTCGCGACAAGCGCGCACTTCCTGCGCGTGCCCAAGTTCGAGCCAGCCCGGATCGACGTGACGTGGCTGAAGACAGGGCTGACGGCGTCGACCGCCCGGGCAACGCTGGTGCAGGGCGACGACGTCGTGCTGGAGACGACGGTCACGACCGGCACTGTCCCGGTCAGCTGCGTCGGCGAGGTTGCCGGGCCGGCCGTCGGCGCACCCCTGACCTGGACCGGCTCAGCGCCGGCGATGCCGCCGCCGAGCCAGTGCGTCAACCTCGGCGCGTGGCCGGGCACCTTGGCTGCGGACGGGACCGAAGGCTATGCCGGCCAGGTGTCGATGCTGCTCGACCCAGCCGTGGTCGGCTGGCGATTCGGCGAGCCGTCCGGGATGCCTGAGATGCGGGGTTACTTCAGCCTGCGCGAGGAACGCGTGCCAGACGCCCTGACTCTGGCGGTGGCAGTGGACGGGTTGCCGCCGGTTGTCTTCGGGCTCGGCGCGACCGGCTGGGCTCCCACAGTCGAACTGACCATGCACATGCGGATGGTCCCCGCACCCGGGCTGCTTGCCGTGCAGGCCCGCTGCCGTCACGTCAGCGGCGGCTGGTTCGACGAAGAAGCCGAGGTCTGGGATGCGGCTGGCAACCTAGTAGCCCAGAGTCGCCAACTCGCCCGCGTCGGCCGGGGTCCCGTGAAGCCGGGGAAGGCAGCCTGACCGAGGCCGTGCCCGGAGGGCCGTCTAGGGCGGCCATGGCAGGGCAGTTGTCAGTCGACCGACTTGATCCGCCAGACAAGGGTCGCGCCGATGGCGGCGGCGACGGTCACGCTGGCGTAGAGGGCGTGGTAGCCGCCCAGGGTGACGATCAGCGCGGCGAGCAGCCCGCCTACGGCGGCCGGCCCGGCGATCGCGATGTTGATCAGGCCCAGATCCTTGCCCCGGCTCCCGGCCTTGGGCAGCACCTGCGTGATCAGCGCCTGGTCCACGGCCAGGTACGCGCCGAAGCCGGCACCGAAGAGCACCGCCGCGAGCTCCGCGGCCGGGAAAGTTTCCACGATGACCAGCAGCAGCGCGGCCGCTCCCATCAGCGCACCGGACACTGTCACGATCATCTTGCGCTTGCCTAGCCGGTCTGAGATCCGTCCGCCGATCACGGCGGTGACCACCACGAAGACCGTGTAGATCAGGATCAGGGTCGTCAGGCCGGCGGTCGGGTTCTTGTAGTGCACCGCATCGCGCAGGAAGTAGAACAGGTACAGCGTCCCCATCGAGATGGACAGCGACGCGAGGAACCTGGTCAGCCACGCCCAGCCGAAGTCGGGATAAGCGCGCAGGTCAACCTTGAACGCCTCGAACAATTGCTTCACCGAGAAAGCCTCGCGCTGGTCCTTGTCGAGCGGCGGGTCGGCGGTGCCGAACACGAACGGCAGGACGAACAGCACCATGCAGATCGCCAGGAACGAGTAACCCTTGGGGAATCCGGTAAAGACCTTGGCGACCAGTTCCACGCCGAGTACCAGGCCGAGGGCCTGAGGCATCCCGACCCACCCGGCTACGGTCGCGCGCTGGCGCACAGGTACCTGGTCGGGGATCGAGGCGGTCAGCGTCGCGTACTGGCCGTTGTTGAACAGGCTGAACAACGTCCACAGGCCCAGGATGCCGATCACCGTAGTCTGCACGGAGATCAGCGCCAGGCTCACCGCCGCTAGCAGGGCCATGCCCAGCGTCCACCGGTGCCGCCTGCCCCGCAGCCGGCCGAGCGCCCGCGCATCGGTCGTGCGGTCCGACATCGCGCCCACCAGCGGAGTGGCCACGATCGCGGCGACCGCCCCCAATGCGTGGACGAGCCCGATCACGAGGAACTTCTCGTGCGGCGCGATGTGCTGCACCTGCTTGGGCAGCAGGATCTGAAGGGGCGTGCCCGACGCCATCCACAGGCCCATGGCGGCGAGCCCGAGCCGAGTCACCCAGAGTTTCGATACCGGGACTGTCGGCTCGCCGAGCGCTGTCGGCACCGGGCTGAGGTCAGTCGCCTCTTGGGTTCCGCCCGTGACGCCCGTCGCCCGTCGCCCATTGCCCATGGGTGACTCCTTCTTGTCGTTAGGGGACACTCTTGATCCGCCAGACTAGGACGGAGCCGGCTGCTGCGACGATCGCTGTCGCGGCGAACAAGGTCGGGTAGCCGCCGAGCGAGACGAGCGCCGCCGAGAGGGCGCCCGCTACCGCCGCCGGGCCGACGATCGCGATGTTAATGATGCCCAGGTCCTTGGCCCGGTCACTTGCCGTCTTGCGCTCGCCGATCCGGTCCGAGATCACCCCGCCGACGATCGCGGTGATGATGACGAGCACTGTGTGAATAACGATCAAGATGAAAAGGCCCTGGGCGGGGTGCGCGTAGCGCACCTTGTGCTCGGCCAAGGAGTCCCTCCTGCCCGCCATGCGGTCTTGCAGGGATCATGCCGCTTTTTTGGCGCTCTGGGTAGAGCCCTTCCGATCAATCTCGTTGTAGGCGGGCGATATCGCGGCGCGTACCTTATAGGCCATGGACCTGACGATCGTGGGGTGTTCGGGCAGCTTTCCTGGCCCTGATAGTGCCGCGTCGTGTTACCTGGTGGAGGCGGAGGGGTTCCGGCTGCTGCTTGACCTCGGCAACGGCGCGCTCGGCGCGCTGCAGCGTTACTGCCCGCTGGATCAGATCGACGCCGTCTGCCTCAGCCACCTGCACGCCGATCACTGCCTTGATATGTGTGCCTATCAGGTTTTCCGCGCTTACAATCCGGCCGGCCAGCTGCCGGCTATCCCGGTCTACGCGCCCGCCGGTGCCGCGGCAAGGCTGGACAAGGCGACGGACATGCAGTCCGCGATCCGGATGGCCGTCATATTCGACTTCGTCACGCTGACGCCAGGCACCATGGAGATTGGCCCCTTCACGGTGGTCGCCGACCATATGAATCATCCGGTCGAGACGTTCGGGTTCAGGATCGAGCACGACGGGCAGGTGCTCGCCTACTCGGCCGACACGGGGCCTGCCGATCAGCTGGTCAGGCTCGCGGCTGGCGCGGACCTGATGTTGTGCGAGGCATCGTTTCCCGATGCGGGGGGCTTGCCGCCGGATCTGCACCTGACCGCCCGTGAGGCCGGCGAGCACGCGGCCCGTGCGGGCGCAGGCGAACTGATCCTGACGCACCTGGTGCCGTGGACCGACCGTGAGGCGGCCCTGACCAACGCGGCGGCAGCTTATCCCGGCACCCTGTCACTCGCCGAGGCTGGCGGGGTGTTCTCCCTTCCCGCTCACCTCAGGGCCCCTTAAGGCGCCGCCGGTCCGGTGCGCCGGGCGGGCAGTGCGGCGGAGCGGGCCTGCGCGGGCAATAGACTGCCGTGACATGCGCGTAGTCGTGACCGGCGGGGCCGGATTCATCGGATCGCATCTGGCCGACGCCTTCCTGGCCAGGGGCGATGAACTGGCCGCCATCGACGACCTGTCAGCCGGCCGGCTGGCGAGGCTGGATGACAGGGCGGTCCTGCACAAGGTCAGCGTGACCGACGCTGGCGCGCTGGCGGAGGTGATCGCCTCGGTCAGGCCTGAGCTGATCTGTCATCTCGCGGCCCAGATCGACGTCAGGGCGTCGGTCGCGCAGCCCTCCGCCGACGCGGAGACCAACGTCATCGGCACGATCAACGTCCTGGAGGCCGCCCGCGCCGTGGACGCTCGGGTGCTCCTGTGCTCGACCGGCGGCGCGCTGTACGGCAGGGACGCGCCGATTCCCTCGCTCGAGGACGTGCTGCCGCTGCCCGAGTCGCCTTACGGCATCGGCAAGCACTGCGCCGAGCAGTACGTCGGCCTCTACAACCGGCTGCATCAATGCTCGCACTCGGTGCTGCGACTTGCCAATGTGTACGGGCCGCGACAGGACCCAGCCGGCGAGTCCGGCGTGGTGCCAATTTTCTGCTCTCAGGTTCTTAGCGGAGTCCGCCCGACGATCTTCGGGGATGGTACCCAGACCCGCGACTACGTGTACGTCGGCGATGCGGTGGCCGCGTTCCTGGCGGCCGCGGACCGGCGCAGGCCCGGGACCTGGAACATCGGCACGGGCAAGGAGGTCAGCGTACTTGCCCTGGCTGAGGTGATCGGCGACGTCACCGGCAGGCCGGTCGAGCCGATGCTGGCCGCGGCGCGGCCGGGCGAACTGCGGCGCAGCGCGCTGGCGGTGGAGCGGGCGTGGCGCGACCTCGGCTGGAGCGCCGGGATGGCGCTGGCCGACGGGGTGCGGGCGGTCTGCGAATGGATCGAGGCTGGCACGCCTGACCGGGCGGCGGCATGAGCGCCCGGCGGCGGCGGCTACGCTTGCCCGCATGACCCGACCCGACGGCCGCCGCGCGGACCAGTTGCGCGAAGTCAAGATCAGCAGAGGATGGCTCGAGCACGCTGAGGGCTCGGTGCTCGTGGAATTCGGGGCTACGCGCGTGCTCTGCGCCGCCAGCGTGCTAGAAGACGTGCCACGCTGGCGGCGGGGCAGCGGCCTCGGCTGGATCACCGCTGAGTACGCGATGCTGCCCAGGGCGACCAACACCCGCGGTGACCGGGAGTCGGTGAAGGGCAAGATCGGCGGGCGGACGCACGAGATTTCCCGGCTCATCGGCCGGTCGCTGCGGGCATGCATCGACCTCAAGGCTCTCGGTGAAAACTCGATCATGATCGACTGCGATGTGCTGCAAGCCGACGGCGGCACCAGGACGGCCGCGATCACCGGCGGGTACGTGGCGCTCGCGGACGCGATCAGCTGGCTGGCGGACCGCAAACGGCTCAAGGGCAGCCCGTTGCCGGTGTCGGTGGCCGCGGTGAGCGTCGGCATCGTCGACGGGGAGCCCAGGCTTGACCTGTGCTACGCCGAAGACGTGGCCGCCGAGACAGACATGAACGTGGTCTGCACCGGCGACGGCAAGTTCGTCGAAGTGCAGGGCACCGCGGAGCGAGAGCCCTTCGACCGTGAGTTGCTCGACGCGCTGCTCGACCTGGCGGTGGCGGGCTGCGGCGAGCTGACTTCGCTGCAGCACAAGGCGCTGGCGACGGCGTGACCGAGCCGCCGAAGCTGGTGCTCGCCTCGGCCAACCCCGGCAAGCTCATCGAGCTGAAAAGGATTCTCAAGGCGAGCGACGTGCCCGTGGCCATCGTCGGCCTCGACCAGTTCCCCGGCGCGCCGGACGTCGCCGAGACCGGCGCCACCTTCGCTGAGAACGCGCTGCTCAAGGCGCACGCGATCGCCGAGTTCACCGGGCTGCCGGCAGTCGCCGACGACTCAGGGATCTGCGCGGAGGCGCTCAACGGCATGCCAGGGGTGCTGTCGGCCCGCTGGTCGGGGCGGCATGGCGACGACGCCGCCAACCTGGCGCTGCTGCTCGCGCAGCTAGCTGACGTGCCGGAGGAGCGGCGAGGCGCGTTCTTCGCAGCGGCGGCCGCGCTGGTAGTGCCGTCTGGCCAGGAGGTGGTCAGCGAGGGCACGCTGCACGGCCGGCTGATCAGCGAGCCTCGCGGCACCAACGGGTTCGGTTACGACCCGATCTTCGTGCCGGAAGGCGAGTCGCGCACGACCGCGGAGCTGAGCCCGGCGGCCAAGGATGCCATCAGCCACCGGGGCCGCGCGCTCCGCGGCCTTGCGCCCGCGATTGCCGAGCACGTCGCCGGCTCGCCCGCCCGGGATGTGCCCGCCCGGGATGTGCCCGCCAGCTAGATCTTGGGCAGCGGCGCGACCTCGCCCGGGGAGGGCAGCGTGATGTGGACAGGCTTGTTGACCGACGTCACGTTCAGGGTCGTGGTCACGATCTGGCCCCGCACATTATCGGTGTCCCTCGCCCGCCTGATCCGGTGCTGTGCGTCGACCCAGACCTCGAATTGCACTGGGTTAGTCCCGATCTCCCCGAGCGCCGGTCCCATCAGCTTGCGCAGCTTCGGTGTCAGCTGGGCCAGCGCCGCGGCGGGGGAGTAGGTACCCGCGTACTCCGTCGTATGGACACCGTGTATGACGGCAGGGCCGACGAGGTGCGCGTTCTTCGAGGCGACGAAGAGCCTGGCCTGGTCGAGCGGATTGCTGCTCTCCAGGTTCTGCAGCAGCGAGCCCAGGCTGACCCCGACCTTGCTGGAGAGCTCGGAGAGGCTGGCGACGACCCACGGCTTTCCTGCCGCCTTGGTAAAAGAAGGGTCCTGGAAATAGATTGCCTTGCCTGTCAGTATTTCGTCCAGCTCGATGGGCCTGGCTTTCGCCGACACTATCTTGAAAGTCGCCTTGATCATGGTCTTCGGCTTCAGCTGCATATCGACGGTTCCGGTCAGGTTGCCGGCCGCGGCTCCCGAGCCCTTGGAATGGACGATGATCTTCGCGGTGACCGATTTCACCCGCTGGGACTCATACGCGGCAAGCTGCAGCGCATGGCTGGCCGCCTTGGACTCGGCTGAGACAGCTTCGGTGCCCTTACCGGCCGGTTTGCCGTTCGGGGCCGATGAGCATCCGGCAATCACCACGGCTAGCGCCGCGACTGCCAGGCCCGCCGGGGTGGTGAATCCGGCCAAGCGGCGGAATGCGTCATTAAGACGAATAATCGAATGGGCAGATGACGAAGTCATAAGGTAATGCTAGCAGCGATGCCTGCCGCTTCAAGCGCGCAACGACAATGATGCCCGCAGGCTAATGTGCCAATCCCGCTGTCAATGAAAACCTCTTAGCGTGAAAAAGGGGTGCCTCAGCTCTTGGCCCCTGATCCCGGTCGCCCGGCGTGCCGCCCGCGGGACCCGGTACGGTAGGGGAACGACCGGAGGGAACCGATTGTGACCAGCATGCGCCTAGCGCCCGGCGATGCCGCGCCGGAATTCACCTTGCCCGACGCCGATGGCCATGAGATCGCGCTGTCCTCGCTGCGCGGCCAGCGGGTGATCATCTACTTCTACCCCGCGGCCATGACGCCTGGCTGCACCAAGCAGGCGTGCGACTTCCGGGACAGCAAGCGTGATCTATCGGATGCGGGCTACGCGGTACTAGGCATCTCCCCGGACCCCCAGCCCAGGCTCGTCAAGTTCCGCGAGCGGGATGGCCTGACGTTTTCGTTGCTGTCCGACCCCGGTCTTGAGGTGCTCAAGGCCTACGGGGCTTACGGCGAGAAGATGATGTACGGGAAGACCTCCGTGGGCGTCATCAGGTCGACTTTCGTGATCGACGCCGACGGCAAGATTGAGCGCGCCTACTACGGCGTCAAGGCAACCGGGCACGTAGCGAGGCTGCGCAAAGATCTGGGAGCCTGATCCGGGAGCCTGATTCGCTCGGGGCCGTAGCCCAATGGCAGAGGCACAGGACTTAGGATCCTGCCAGTGTGGGTTCGAATCCCACCGGCCCCACCTGATGTCCCATTGTGCGAACCTGCTCCCCGGTTATGTCACCACCATCGACATCGACCCGGAAGTCTCCGCCCGGGCAGCGGCCAGCCTGGAACGGGCCGGGTTCCCCGGAGTGCGCGTCGCCACCGGGATGCGGGCCTAATGTGCGGCTTCGTCCCGATGACCGGGCAGGACTGGGAACACTGTGCGGCCCTCGATTCCGCTGACCTGGTTCACCTGTACTGGGACGCCGACCAGGACATCTCGCCCGGCCGGCTGTCCGGAGTCCTGGACAGGCCGAAAACCGCTGGGCGGCGGCCGTCCCAGGCATCGCCACGATCGTTGCCGATGGCGGCCGGTCGGACAGTCTAGAGAACCAACTCTGGCCTGGGTGTACCTCAACAGGGGGAGCGCGCCTTGCCCGCGAGTCTGCTGCTCGCAACGTTTGCAGGGACCGTCACGGCAGCTTCGATCTGAGACTGCCGGCGCGGATGCAGCGGGCCATGTGCCTTGATGTACCTGGACGGCCAGCCGTCGTTTTGTGCGACTTTTCCGCGCGCCCGGCCACAAGACCGTCGAGATCGAGGGGTGACAAGCCCGATGCTGCTGAGTTTTCGCTTCGCTAATCATCGGTCATTCCGTGATGAGCAGCAACTCAACCTGATGCCTATCTATGACTCCGAGGAACACGCCCAGCCTGACTGGCCCGCGGTCTCCGTGGCAGGGATCTTCGGGGCGAACGCTTCCGGTAAGTCCAACTTTATCGATGCGTTCTCGTATATGCGTCTACTCGTAGGGCGCTCCGATCGGCTCGTCGAGCCAGGTTATGGTATGGAGCGACGCTCATTCAAACTGGATCCGGATGTAGCGAATCTCCCATCAAGCTACGCGATTGATCTTCGTCTGGATGGCATCCGTTATACTTACGGGTTTACCATTTACAATAACGGCATAGCCGAGGAATGGCTGCATAGTTATCCCAAGAATAGGTCGCGGACAATCTTCGAACGCCAGCGCGACGACTTTTCGTGGGGCGAAGATAGTCGCCGTGCCCAATTGACGCGACTAGCGGAAATAGTAGCGCCTACCGCGCTGTTTCTTTCTGTCGTGGCCCGGTTTGGCAAATTCGAAAGCCCGTCCAATGCAGATCGATCGGAATTCGGTCTGCAGCCTCTCCACAGCGTCTATTCGTGGGTGTGGCAAAGACAGGTAATTGAACGGCCGTCATTTTCTGACCCGCAGGCGGCTCGCCGTCTTTATCAGATAGCATCACGATGGTCATCTGACGACCGCGCTCGTGCCATAGTCGTTGATTTGCTGCGCGGCGCGGACATCGGTCTGATCGATGTGAGCGTTACTCCACCTCAGCAGCTCTCGTTGTTTCCAGAGCCGATCGCAGGCGACGACATTTCAAGAGCAATAACTCTGGCGCGTCGCGAGGGGGAGCCGCAACTTCGCTTCAAACATCGAGGGGCATCAAAAGATGTGTTCTTTGAGATCGCGGATGAGTCGTCAGGAACGATCGGCCTACTGCAAAGCGCAGTTCGTGCCGTCCCCATTCTCGAAAGCGGCGGCGTAGTTCTGATAGATGAGATAGATGCGAGCTTGCATCCGCTGCTAACAGCTAATCTGATTGCACTCTTTCAGTCCAAGCGAACGAATCGGAGAGGCGCGCAGCTCATCTTCACCAGCCATGATGCGACACTCCTTGGCCTCTTGAACGGCGAGGAAGTTCTTCGTCGGGATCAAGTTTGGTTTACGCACAAGAATGGCGACGGAGCCTCTCGCCTGTTCCCGCTGTCAGACTTCAGGCCCCGAAAGGAAGGTGAAAACCGGATGCGCCGGTACCTTAGCGGTACTTATGGCGCAATCCCTGAGTTATCAATGCACCTGTTCGAAGAAGCGCTTCGCACTAGGTCGGATAATAGTGCCTGATAAGCAGCCAGCACGGATTTCCAAATCTCGTAGATCCTTTGGAAGTTTTTCTCATCGGACGGACCTCAAGCGCCCTGCGCCTAGCCGTGACCAGAAGTGGACGGTACTAGTTACGTCCAATGGTGAGCGAACCGAGGTGGACTACTTCAATGGCATTCGCATGGCCGGACTTACAAGCGCCGAGAAAGTGCTTGTCGTTAAATTCCGAAACGGAGCTCCCGTCGACACAGTTCGCTTTGCTGCCGAGTTGCGCGATTACTCGGAGTATGACGAAGCCTGGACTGTATGTGATGTGGATACCTTCGACGTAGATGCCGCAATTAGGCTGGCAAAGGCCAAAGGAAATTCTGTGGAGAAACGCCGGTGCCAGCCTTCATCGCAGACGCGTGGCTAGTACTACAACAGTGAGCTGTGATGTTACGCGGCGTGGCTGCGTGATCTGAGGCGCGCGACGGGCCAGGCTCGGTGCATGCTGAGTGTCGTGGATGAGGCGCGGGTGCTGGCTGCGGACAGTCATGCCGCGTGGTCGGA
>DASTJM010000151.1:0-48392 GCA_035716545.1 Streptosporangiaceae bacterium | reverse complement strand
GCCAGGGCAGCAAGATCGCGGCGACGTTGCTGTCCCGGCCCCGCCCCGCGCAACCGGCTTCGATGTGATCGGCGAGGTGACAGGACGCCGCGCAATGTCATGGCTTCCGGGCGACACCGCACCAGGCGGTGACCTTGGCCGGGCCGCGCACGCCGGGGTGAGGTCGCCAATGCTGCGGCTGGACCACTCCCGGCTCAAGCAGCTCCAGGCCGTCGAAGAACCGCGAGATCGCCGCCCGGTCCCGCAGGGTAGCGCCCGGGCCGCTCATCCGGTCGTTCACCCTGCGGGTCATCTCGGCCATCTGCTCGGCCCTGATGTCACTGGCCGGGTGCGCCAGAGCGAGGTAGCTGCCTGAAGGCAGCGCGTCCACCAGCTCGGTCACGATCTTGTACGGGTCATCAGCTTCTGGGATCAAGTGCAAGATGATCAGCAACATCAGCGCGACTGGCCGGGCCAGGTCAAGGACGCGCGCCGCCTCGGCCAAGATCGCCGGGGTGTCGCGCAGGTCAGCTTGCAGGTAACTGGTCGCGCCTTCTGGCATGCTGGTCAGGAGCGTCCGGGCATAGGCCAGGACAACGGGATCGTTGTCGACATAGACCACCCGCGCGCGGGGATCGGCGGCCTGAGCCACCTCGTGAGTGTTCCCAGCGGTTGGCAGCCCGGTACCGATGTCGAGGAACTGCCTGATCCCTTGCTCTTTGACGAGATATTGGACGGCTCGCCCAAGAAAAGCCCGATTTGCCCGGACGTCCTCGACAATTCCGGGATTGGCGGCGATCGCCAGTTCGGCAGCCTCCCGGTCGGCCATGAAGTTGTCCTTGCCACCGAGCCAGTAGTTGTACACCCGGGCGGAGTGGGCATGCCACGTATCCAGGCCAGGCACCGGCTCCCGGTCGGCCAGTCCTCGCTCCGGCCCGTCGGCACGATCGGACATGCTTGCAATGCTAGTCGGAGTCCGGCGGCACTGCCTCCGCGACCAGGCGAGCGACCAGGCGAGCGACCAGGCGAGTTCAGGGCTGGTAGCCGAGGGTTTCGGCGGCCCAGCCGAGGCGGGCCGCGACCTGGCGGCGCCGGGCGGCGCCGAACTGGCCGGCACGGTGATCGAGCTTGCCCGGTGGAAAGGAAATGGCGGTCTCCGCATCGGGCAGGCGAGCTGGCCAAAGGGTGCGGTCTGGCTGCATGGCCAGCCGGCGGCCAGGTCCTCGGCCTTGACCTCGACGTAGCCGGGCTGACTGGCAAGCCCGTCGCGCTGAGCCAGCCAGCGCTGGAACCACAGTTCCCGGCAGCGCAAGTTCAGCCCGAGGCGCAGGAGCGCTAGACCGGTCACCAGGTGCCTGTGCTTAGTCCTTCGTCGAGTGACGGGCCACGAAGTCGGTGAGATCGCCGACCGTGTTCATGTTCCCCTGGCCGATCTGTTCCACGTCGATCTCGATCTCCAGGCTGTCTTCGAGTTCGAGCAGCAACTCAAGCGTGCTGGCCGAACGCAGGCCGAGCTGGCCTCTCAGCTCGGTGCTGTCCGCTATCGCTGGTATGTTGCGGCCAAGCAACCTGGGCAGTATGAGGCGCACGGCGTCGAACACGCGCTGCCTGAACTCCACGTCAAGATTCGCGGCCACAGCGTCCTTCCTAATGTTCGAATACCATCGCGGCGAAGGTCGCGCCGGTACCGGCAGCCGCGACCAGGTACGGGTCACCTGGTCGCAGCAAACCGCTGTCCATCGCCGTCGCGTAGTTGATGAGCATGTCCGCGCAGAACGCATGGCCAGTCACGGGCACATTGTCGAGCACCACCCGTTCGACGGGAAAGGCGATCCGCCGGGACAGCCGCTGCCAGGAGACGGCGTTGACATTGTGCGGCAGGAGGAGACTTATCTCGTCTAGACGCAGGCCCGCCTCGGCCACCGCAGCCATCATCACTTCTGCCAGCGACTCCGGGTACTCCTCCTCGTACCTGGCCGCGAGTTCCGGCCGGTCCTCGAGCCGGCCATCGAACTCGCCCCGGATCCTGCAGGCGTAGGAGAGCAACCGGTCCCTCTCGCCATTCATGGCGACCAGGCAGGCGGCACCCGCCTCGCCGAAGATGGACATGCCGGGCACGAGTTGGGCGTCGCGGGTGAAGGCCTTCTCGCCTGCCAGCACCAGTGCCAGCCCATCGGGGTTACCGTCCGCGGCGAGCAGTTTGCCGACGGCGTCGATGGCGATCAATCCGGCCGCGCAGGCCTGGTTGGTGATCGTGAATGCCAGCGCGTGACCGAGCCCAAGCCGTTCGCTCACCTCGTGCAGCGGGTTCAGCGGGTAGGGCGCGGCAACTGGCAGGTTACTGGCGTGCACGACATATCTGACCAGGTGCTCGCGGCCAGGGAGGGTTGTCAGCCCGGCTGCCGCCGCGTAGAGCAGGTCGGCTAACGTGCCGTCGCGGTCGCGGCGCACCTCGGCAAAGCCGAGGAACTTGCGGAACAGCCGCACCTGCATTGCGGTTAAGCCCAGTTGATCCGCCAGGTCGGCAACCGACTCCCGATGGTCAGGCAGGTACACGGCCACCGCGTCAATAGAGGTCACGCCAGCCTGCCGCCTTCCGCTACCGCCGCGCCGCCCTGCCCAAACGGTACGTACGGTCTCGGAGTGCGTCAATGATTCCGCGGCGCCAGACCTAACTCGATGACAAAGGACCACTTTGGCATCATCAGGAACAACGGGCACGCCAAACTCGGGGTAGGAGGCAAGCGCCTTGGCTGGTAGCGTTATCGGCGAATCTACACGCAGGTTGTCGTTACCGACATATCGGAGGCGCTAGGTGATCGACGCTATCCGGCAGTTTATTTTCACTTCTTTAGTGGAGATGGATTGTGATATCGAAGGTATAGACGACAATTCGCAACTCGGGCCGCGCGGTGCCGACCTGTCCTCGCTGTCCCTGGCTGAACTCGCATTACGTGTCGAAGACGAGTATGGCCTCAGGTTCGGCGAGGAGGAGACGGAAAAGCTCGCCAGCCTGACGGTAGGGCAGTTCTGCGCTGTGGTGGCCGAGCGCACTCAGGCGCGGACCCTGGTGGAATAAGCCGTGCGGGCGGCAGGAATCCGGGCGGCGCTGGCCACGGATCCGGACGTCGGCGCCGGCAATGTCCTGATGAAGCTGATCGAGCACGGCGCCGCGCTCGACGGGGCCGGAATCACTTTCGATACCGACGTTGACGGACATCCCGCTTGGGAGCCGCTGACACTCGGCATGCTGCGCGACCGCGTCGCCGCGCGGGCCCAGCGGCTTTGCCAGCGCGGGATCCGGCCGCGTGAGCCGGTGGCCGTCTACGTCACGGCTGCAGCCGACTGCCTGCTTAACTTCATGGCACTAACCTGGCTTGGCGCAATACCGGCGCTGATGAACGGCAACATGCCCGCCGATGTAGCCGCCGCGTACATCGCCAGGCTACGCGGAGCGGGCGTCATCGCAGATGCGGCCCACCTGGACGCGCTGAGCGGCCACGATCTCGATGTACCGGTGCTGGGCGAGACCGCCGCGCTAGGGTCGGGCGATCCGGCCGGCGCGCCTGCGCACTACCGCCATGCCGCCGAAGATCCGATCGCGATAACCCACTCGTCGGGAACGACCAGAGTGCCGGCGGCAGTCGTGCACTCGCACGCGAGCTTGTTTGCCGCCACCCGCCTGGTCCATCTGGCGACCCCGAGGACCGAGCACACCGAGCGCACGCTGTGCGCGCTGCCCGCCGCTCATGCCGCCGGGATCATCAGCCATCAGCAGGCGCTGTGCAACCGGCATGAGCTCGCCTATCTGTCGGCGCAGGGCGGAGGCGGAAACGGCGGGCCGTTCGATGGCAGCGGCGCCGCGGTGCTCGACGCCATCACGAGCTGGCGCCCGACCGGAGTGTACGGCTTCCCTGTGACCTGGGCCGAGCTGGCACGCTATGACCTGTCGGCCTGGGACCTGAGCTCGGTTGCCTTGTGGTTCAATACCGGCGACTGCGCGCACGAGAGGCACGTTCGCCCGCTTGTCGCATCCGGCAGTCATCTGGAGATGACACGCTCTGGCGTGGTACGCGTGCCAGGCTCGAAGTTCATCGACGGCATCGGATCGACCGAGATGGGGCACTCCGCGTTCCAGGTCGTCCACCGGCCCGGCACGCAGAGGTATGACCGCTGCGTCGGCAAGCCGTACGACTTCGCCGAGATAACGCTATTCGATCTAGCTACCGGAGCGGAGGTGCCGGCTGGTCACGTCGGCCAGGTCGGCCTCAGGTCACCGACCGTGGCTCCCGGTTACTGGAACGACTCGGTGGCGACGTACAAGAACAGGTTCCGCGGCTACTACCTCACCGGCGATCTGATGTATCGCGACGAAGACGGCTACTACTACCACGTCGATCGCGCCGTCGACTCGGTCGACCTTGGCGACGGCAACTGGCTTTACACTGCGCTGTCGGAAGAGCGCATCTTGACTCGCTGCCCCGACGTGCGTGATTGCACCGTCGTGGCCGGCCAGACCGGAGGCAAGATCGTGACCGACGTCCTGCTGCGACTCGATGCGGGCGCTGACCCGCTCGCGGACCGGGCCGGCGCGATCAGGGAGTCGCTCGGGCCGGCCGCGGCGGCCACGCTCCGCCGGACCGAGATAATTCCCGACGAGGACATCACGTTCGGGCCTACCGGCAAGGTGCGCAAATTTTTGCTGCGCCAAAAGCACTTGCAGGCGGCATCGTGAGCTCTTCCTGGGCAAGGCCGCGCGCCCGCCGGCCGGCGATCCGGCAGCCCAAGGACGGCGCTGTCATCACTGGCATCGGGCTGGTGACTCCGGTCGGCAGCGCGCTGGACTCCGTGCACGAGGCGCTCTGCACCGGGCGCTCGGGCTTGCGGAAGCCGCCGGAAGGTCATCCGCTCGCGGGCGTGCTTGACGTCGCCGGCATCGCGCCCGAACTTGACGCCAAGACAGTGCTGCCGCCTACCGAGGCCAGGATCGCCGACAGGTACGTGGTCATGGCCATGATCGCGGCGCAGGACGCGATAGCCGACGCCGGGCTGGTCGTCGGGCGCGATGTCGACCCCGAGCGGATCGCCGTGATCGTCTCTGGCGTCGGGGGGCTGGCCACGCTGGAGGCGAACGCGGTCGCCCGCAGCCGCCGCGGCCGGACGGGAGTCAGTCCGTACATGCTGGCCGGCATGCTCCCAGGGATGGGAGCCGCCTACATCGCGATCAAGTACGGCATCCGCGGCTACAGTTCCTGCGTCGCCACCGCCTGCGCGGCCGGTGCGCAATCGATCGGTGAGGCGAGCCGGCTGATCGCGGCGGGCGACGCGGACGTGGTGGTATGCGGATCGAGCGAAGCCCACCTTTTCCCGACCTTTGCCGACGCCTTCGGCAATGCCTGGGCGCTGGCTCGCGGATGGGCCGACCCGAGGGCCGCAAGCCGTCCGTTTGATACGCGGCGCAACGGGTTCGTGCTCAGCGAGGGCGCCGGGATACTCGTGCTCGAACGCGCGTCGCATGCCGATGCCAGGAAAGCGGCCGGCTACGCCGATCTGGCTGGCTGGGGCGCGAGCACCGACGCCCATCACGCCACGACGCCATGCCCTGACGGATCGGGCGCGGCCAGCTCCATGCGCCGGGCGCTCGCCAGTGCTTCGATCACCGGCTCCGACATCGGGTACGTCAACGCGCACGGGACGGGAACGAAGGTCGGCGACGCCTCTGAGGCGGCGGCGATCCGTTCGGTATTCGGTGACAGCCCTCCGGTGAGCTCGATCAAGGGTCTCACCGGCCACATGCTCGGAGCGTCAGGCGCCGTCGAGGCGGCCGTGACCGCTGCCTCGATGATCAGGGGCGTCCTGCCCCCCACCTGCAACCTGGACGATCCGGATCCTGCCTGCGAGCTTGACCACATACGCGACAAGCCGCGCCCGGCCTTGATCGACTTCGCGTTGTCGACCTCGTTCGGGTTCGGCGGCCACAACGTCAGCCTGGTGCTCGGCCCGGCGAGCACGCGGCGGAAGCGCTCCGCGATCAGCGGATCTGGTCGAACTTGATCACCATGCGCCCGGGACCGCGCAGATTGTAGTTGGGCTTGTAGACCAGGGAATCGTCATCGAGCAGAGGGCGGACAACCCGCGTCGTGATCGCCCGCAGCGCGATCGTTCCTTCCAGCCTCGCCAGCGGCGTTCCAAGGCAGAAGTGCGGCCCGGCGGAAAACGCGAGATGGTCGTCCCGGCCCCGCATGATGTCGAAGGTGTCCGGGTCGGTGAAGACCGCCGGGTCACGGTTGGCCGCCGAAAGCAGCAACATCAAGATCACGCCATCCCGCGCGATCATCCTGCCGGTCGAGACCCGTGAGGTGAGCTGAACCGGCGGGTCGTACCGCAGCGTCTCCTCCACCGCCTTCGCGGCCAGCCCCGGGTCGGCGGCCAGCGCGGCGAGCTGGTCGCGATGGCGCAGCAGCGCCAGCATGGCGTTGCTGATCAGGCTGGCGGTCGTCTCATGCCCGGCGACCAGCAGCAGCAGCAGCGTCGAGATGATCTCATCGACGGTGAGCCGCTGGCCTTCGTCCTCGGCTCTGATCAGCTTGGTCAGCAGGTCCTCGCCTGGACGGCTCCGCCTGGCCGCGATCATCTCGCTGAAGTATTCGCGGAACTCGGCCGTGGCCCGGTCCGTCTCGGCTGGCTTGCCCTGGTCGCCGAAGCCCGGCTGGACCGAGTGCGCCAGGATGGCCGACCAGGCGGCGAACGTCGCCTGGTCGCCGGGCGGTACGCCGAGCAGCTCGCAGATGATCTGCAGCGGCAGCGGGTATGCCAGGCTGCTCACCAGCTCGAGTTCACCGCCTCCGGCTTCCCGTGCCCTGGTGAGCAACTCGTCGGTGACCTGGCTGATCCGGCCGGAGAGCGCCGCCACGACTCGCGGCGTGAACGCCTTGGAAACCAGGCGGCGCAACCTGGTGTGATCGGGAGGGTCAAGGGAGAGGAACGATCTCGTCCGACTCGCCTGGTCCGGCCGGAACCGGGCGAGCAGGGACCGATTCCGCCTGCTGCTTGCCCGCGGGTCACGCAAGATACGCGAGCAGTCGGCGTACTTTCCGTACACTATCAGCGCGCCGCCGAACTCGGTGAATGGCGAAGCTTCGCGCATCCTGGCTAGCAGCGGGTACGGATCACGGATCACAGCGGGATCGCCCAGGCTGCTCAGGGCCACCGGTCCCGGCGCGTTACCGGTCATCGCCAGCTTGCTCACAGCCGGCGAAAAACGCCGCCGTCTAGTTGCGGGCAGCTGTTCGAATAGAGCATATCCATTGCCAGGACATCGCGAAAAGCTACTAAACATTCGGAAAGATAGTTCGGGCTATATCGCCGCCAGTTTGGAATCATGTCCTCGATGATGAAATAGTCGCCGGACTCGAGCAGGTTGTCGACCGACCATTTCAGCACATTGAAGGTGTTGACGTGGGCGTCATCGATCACGAGCAGGGGATGCGCCGCGCCGCGGAGCAGCTCAAGGGTCTCGAGCTTGTAGCTATCGGCCTCGTGCAGCGAGATGTCCGACATCTCGTCGGGGGGAATCCGGCAGTTGGCAAGGTTCCAGTCGAGCCCGATGACCTGGCAATCGAGGCCCATGAGCTTGGTCAGATCCCGGAACCAGACGAGCGAGCCGCCCGCGTAGACCCCCAGCTCGATGATCGTCCTCGGGCGCAGTTCCCACAGCAGGTCGTGGTAGGTCGCCTGCGTCGGCGGGTACTTGAGCATCCGGATGCCCCGCCAGTGACAGCGGCGCAGATCGTCATATTCGATCTCGCGCGGCGCCTCCGCCCACCGGTCGAGTGGCCAGGCACGGAGCTGGCCGTCCAGCGCGGGCGGGTGGTACGCCGGGTCTTCGCCCAGGCCCCCGTAGGTGTTCAGGTCCCGGAACCCTAGCTGAAGCTCTTCGCCCACTGTGCATCTCCTTTGGGTCGCTACCCGGCTGAGGCGCTTCGGCCTCACGCATCTCCTTCGGCTTGCTCAGGTTCGGCTTGCTCAGGTTCGGCGCGGCCGGGGCCCGCGTGCACAAGTTCAGAGAGCCGCCGTAGCCGCCGGACGGGCGAGGCCAGCACGACCGCCGGCGCGAGCAGCAGACCGGCTACCGCCGCGACGAGCCCGCCTCGTACGCCCAAAGTGGTGCCGAGTACCCCGCCGAGTACCGAGCCGAACGGCCCGGTGCCGAACGCCATGAAGCGGAAGCCGGCGGTGACCCGGCCGATCAGTTCCGGCGGGGCGATCAGCTGGCGGACCGTGATGACGTTGGTGTTGCAGAGCTGCAGGCCGACGCCCATGCCGAAGGCGGAAACCATGAGCATCGCAAGGGCCACCGGCCGGTCATCGGGGGCTAGCGGGATAAGCCAGGTGGCCGCGGCGAACAAGCTCAGGCCGCCGATGATTGTCGCGCCTATTCCGAATGTCCGTTGTGCCTTGCCGGCCAGCGCGGCCCCGGCCACAGCCCCCGGTCCGGTCACCGCGAGCGTCAGGCCGATGAGGCCGGCACCGAAGTGCAGGATCTTGACCAGGTAGAACACGTAGAGCGCCGACTCGGCGGCCCCGGCTAAGCAGAACAGGCCGATGGCCAATGCGAGCGGAGCCAGGATGCGGTTGCCCAGGACGAAGCGAATGCCGACCGCCATCGACGACAGCACATCCGTAAGACCCGAGCCTTGCCTGGCGGGCAATGGCGGCTCCGGCTTGCGGATTCGCCATACCGCGATCCCCGAGAAGAAGTAAGAGACGGAATCGGCCAGGATCGCGATCGGCGCGGTGAGCAGCTGGACGAGGAAGCCGCCGAGGCTGGTGCCCGCTATCGAGGCGGCGGAACTCGACGTCTCCATGACCGAGTTCGCGGTAGTCAGCTCGTGCCTTTCCACCAGCACCGGGATGTAGCTGAGGTAGGCGGTGTCGAACCAGACGCCGAGCAGCATCACCATGAAGGCCACGACGAGCAGGAATGGCAGCGTCAGGACGTGAATCAGGGCCGCGACGGGAATGCTCAGCAGCAGGATGCCGCGGGCGAGGTCGGTGCCGATGAGCATGCGGCGGCGCCTGGTCCGGTCTACCCATACGCCGGCAACCAGGTAAAGCAGGAACGGAATCCGGATCACCGTGCCGAGAAAGCCCATCTGCGCAATGCTGGCGTTCAAGGTGACGACCGCGAGCAACGGGACCGCTACCCCGGTGACCTGGCTGCCGAGCATGGACACGGTCTGCCCGGCCCACAGCAGGCGAAAGTTCTGGTTGCGCCAGACACTGGGCAACCGTCCACGGGGTAAACGGCCGCCGGGTAAACGGCGCTTGCGAGGGACCGTGACGTCGGTAATCCCGGAGGTTTCATCCTGCCCGGCGAGCGTCACACCCACGATTATGCGACTCTTTCAAGTCGCTGGCCATTGTGCTTTCGTAACAACTAGGGACTCGGAAAGGCTGGCAGTGACAGCAGATCACACAGACTCCTCGCCAGAGGACCTGTACCGCACCGTCCGGCTGATCCGCCGTTTCGAAGAGCGCGCGATCGATCTTGTCCGCGCGGGCAATGTCGCCAGCGGCATCCACCCGTGCATCGGGCAGGAGGCGGTCGCCGCCGGGATCGGCGCCGTCCTCCGCCCCGACGACATCATGCTGACCAGCCATCGGGGCCACGGCCACAGCCTGGCCAAGGGCAGCGACCCAGGGCGCTTACTCGCCGAGATCCTGGGCCGCTCCACTGGTGTCGCGCGCGGACGGGGAGGTTCCTTCCATCCGCTCGATTTCACCGTCGGCATCCTCGGGGCGACCGGCACCCTCGGCCACGGCGTGCCGATAGCCGCCGGAGTGGCGTGGGCACTCGCGCAGGACGGCACTGACCGGGTCGCTGTGTGCGTCTTCGGCGACGGTGCGGTGAATCAGGGCGCGCTGCTCGAAGGGCTGAACATGGCCGCACTGTGGCAGGTGCCGGCCGTCTTCGCTTGCGAGAACAACCTCTACGCGACGACGGTGCCGGTCCAGTTCGTGGTCGCCGGGTCGATCACCGGGCGTGCGGCCGCCTTCGGGATCCCCGCGAGCAGTCACGACGGGATGGATCCGGAGACGGTGCGGGCAGCGGCCGAAGAGGCGGTGGCCCGCGCGAGATCCGGCGGCGGACCCAGTTTCCTGGAATTCAGCACGTATCGCTACGAAGGCCATCACACCTTCGAGTTGAACGCGGGCTTGCAGTACCGAGGTGAGGACGAGGTCGCCGCGTGGCGGTCCCGCGATCCGGTGGAGTTGCAAGGCGGGCGCGTGCGGCCGGAACTGCGCCGCGAGATAGACGCGGAAGTCGAGGCGGTCATCGACGCCGCGACCACGTTCGCGCTCGGCAGTCCCGAGATCGGGTTCGATGAGGGACAGGACTACCTGTACGGCACCAAGATGCCGCTTCGCCCCGGGACGATCAATGCCTAGCCTGTCCTACCTGAGAGCCATCAACCGGGCGCTCGGAGATGAGATGGAGCGCGATCCGGCGATCTTCGTGCTTGGCGAGGATGTCAGGGAAGGGCTGACGAACGCCACCATCGGGTTGCTCGGCAGATTCGGGCCGGATCGAGTGATCGAGGCCCCGATATCGGAGCAGGGATTCACCGATTTCGCCACTGGCGCCGCGCTCGGCGGCCGCCGCCCGGTGGTCGAGTACCAGGTGCCGTTCCTGCTGCTGCTGGCGGTCGAGCAGATCGCCAACCAGGCGAACAAGCTGTCTCTGATGAGCGGCGGCCAGGCCAGCATCCCGGTGACCTATCTGCTCACCCCGGCGGGCAGGCGCGCTGGCTGGGGTGCCCAGCACGCGGATCAGCCGTACAGCATCTTCGGCCATCTCGGGGTCAAGACCGTGCTGCCGGCGACTCCAGCCGATGCCTACGGATTGCTGGCGAGCGCGATCAGGGACGACGATCCGGTCGTGGTGTTCGCGCCGATCGAGGCCCACGCGGTACGGCAGAGCATCGCCGGGGCTGACCTGGTGCCCGTGCCGCTGGGAGTCGGCCGGGTGCACCGCTCCGGGACCGACGTCACCGTGCTGGCCGTCGGGCACCTGGTACACGACGCGCTGGCCGTCGCCGGCGAACTCGATGGCGAGATATCGGTCGAGGTATTCGATCCGCGGACGCTTTACCCGTTCGACTGGAGCGGCCTGGCGGCTTCGCTGGAAAAGACCGGCAGGCTGGTCGTCTTCGACGACGCGAACAAATTCTGCGGCCTGGCCGCCGAAGTTCTCGCCGCGGCCGCCGAAGGGATGCGCCTGGTCGCCCCGCCGGCCAGGGTGACCCGCCCGGACAGCGCGATCATCGGATTCTCGGCGGCGGCCGACCGGGCGCTGCTGCCGAGCCGGGAGCAGCTTGCCGTGGCGATCACCCGAGTTCACAAGCGCGGACGCTAGATACCAGTGCTCACGTGCGGATCGAAAGCGGCGCTGACCAGCACGGCTTCCAGGTCGCGCAGGCAGCTCAGGACCTGTGCGCGCGGCACGTAGTGATCATCGACCGCCACCAGGGCGTGCAGCCTGGGCGGCGCACCCTGGTAGGTCATCTCCTCCGGGTCAGAGAAGGTGAAAGTGCACGGATCTTCAGCTCCCGCCCGCTCTTCGCACGTCAGCGTGGTCAGCGCCAGCGCCGCCTCGATTTCTTCGCGCCGGACCGGTGGACCTGTCACCCCAGGCTCACTTGGCCGCCTGATGTCGTTGCAGACGAAATCTACGTCCACTTGCTCGCCACGTTCGGCTTCGACCGCCCGAAGCAATTCCCTGATCTTGGCCGGCTCAAAATACGCGTGCTTGTACGCGCTGAACGCGGAGTAATAGGTCCGCCGGACCGCCTCGTCGAAGGTGGCGCCAGCCACGTCGACGACGAAAGGGCAGGTCTGCGTGATCGTGCTGACGGCGTCGGCGAGCCTGGGCCTGAACCTGTTGCTGACGTAGATCCGCAGCACCATGGGGTTGACACCGGTCGCGCGGGCCAACCCGACGGCGAGTGCGGCCAGCAGCACCGACTGCGTGCCGAATTGGGTGCGCGCGGCGATGGCCTGGATCGCGAGCTCAGCCGCTCGCGAGTCGAAGTGGAACCGGCAGTTGTGCGCTTGCGGCAGGCCGGCCGGGTCGGGGAACTTGTGCGCCGGGATTCTGTGCAGCAGGCGCCGCCAGTATCGCAGGGTTAGCTCAAGATGCCGCTGACCGGCCGGGCTGGCCTGCCATCGTGCCTCCTCAAGTGGCTGCATCGCGGTAACCGGTGCTGGCGGATCGCCTGCCGCCGCCCGGGCCGCCAGGTCCCGCCGCAAGGCCAGCACGCCGAAGCTGTCGACGGTAATGTGGCTGAGCGCATGGACCTGGTAGACGGGCACGCCCCGGCGCCTGACTACGGTAACCCGCACTGGCCAGGTGGTCGCGAAGTCATAGTGGCCGCCGCCCTCCTCCCAGTCGGTCTTGATCGCCTTCGCGACCTGGAGCGGGTCATCGTCATCGCCGGCGTCCGCGAACTCCAGCTCGAGCTCGCCTGACGCGGAGAGCACCTGCTGTACTGGTGCGTCGTCGGCCACGACCAGCCGGGTGCGCAGCGACTGGTGCCGGCTCACCTGGTAGGCCAGCCGGTCCGCCAGGTCCGCGACGGTCACGCCGGCGGGCACTTCGGCCATGCCGCTGAGCCAGATGGCACGGCCGCCCAGCTCGAATGCCCGCCACATCGTCTGCTGACCCCAGGTCAGCGGGGCCGTACCCGAGCCTTCCCCGCGGAAGGGCACGATAAGGGTTTCGGCCACGCCCGTCACCGTCCGCTTTGCGCCATGCCCGAGCCCTCCGGATCCAGGCAGCCGGCAACGTAGCTCACCAGATCGCCCACCGTAAGCCCGATGAGCTTGTCGATCTCCAGGCCAGTCAGGAATGCCGCCAGGTCGATCTTGTCGCCGTAGGCCGCCCGGAGTAAGCCCGCGAGCGCGACCAGCTCAACGCTGTCCAGCCACAAATCGCCTTCCAGCCGGCAGGACGGCGTCACCGAACTCACCCACGCATCATCCTCGCTGGCCGCATGGGCGATCAGGGCGACGACCCTGGCGAGCAGGTCCTGGCGGGGCGAATCGCTCTGTCCCGGCGCCACGCTCACATTCCTTACGAAAACACAGCCGGCGCCTGTTTAAAAGGCCGGCGCTTGTGCTCCGTCGCGGCAGCGGCGATTCTTGTGGTGTGACCCAGCCAATGGCTGCCTACGCGATCCAGGGAATTGCGCGGGCGGGCCGATGAGCCGGTTCCTGTTCGTTGTGCCGCCATTGGCCGGGCATGCCTACCCGGCGGCAGCGGTGACGATGACGCTCCGCGAGCGAGGGCACGAGGTGTCCTGGGTCGGCTCGGAGGCTGGCTTGCGCCCATTCGTCGGCCCGGACGTCACGGTGCACCCGACCGGCATGCGCCCATACCGCAGCCAGCTTGACATGGGCGTCGCGGCGGTCAAATCTCTCTGGGAGAGTTTCGCCATCCCGTTCGCCAGGCACATGCTGCCCGCGGTCGACAAGGTGGTTCAGCACTACCGGCCCGACGTGGTGGTGACTGACGGGCTGGCACTGGCGGGAGCAATAGTCGCCCAGCGCCACAGCCTGCCGTGGGCGACGGTGACCGCAACGCTGGAATTGTCGCAGTCGCTCAGGCCGCTTCCCAAGCTCGACGCCTGGGTCATGCGACAGCGGGCAGCGGTCTGGGCGGCTGCCGGGCTGCCTGGCCAGGAGGTGCGGTTCTCGCCGTACCTGGTCATCGACTTCAGCGGCCGGCCGCTGATGACCGGGGTCAGGTTACCCGGTCAGGCAGAGCTTGTCGGGGCCGCGCTCGCGGATCGCCCCGGCGCGCCTGACTTTCCGTGGGACTGGCTTGACCCGGCTCGCCGACATGTTCTCGTGACCGCGGGCACACTGGCGGGGGACCTCGCGGCGGGTCCGGGGAGCTTTTACTCCCGCGCGGTGCAGGCACTGCATCCGCTCGGCAGCCGGCTTCAGGCAATCCTGGTCACCGCACCCGGCGTGGTCGATGACCCGCCTGCGCATGTCCTCGTCGCCGAACGAGTCCCGATGCTCGCGCTCATGCCCCGGCTTGACGCGGTAGTGTGCCACGGCGGCCTGAATACCGTATATGAGGCGCTAGCCCACGGCGTGCCCCTAGTCGTGGCTCCGATCAGGTGGGATCAGCCATTCAATGCCAGGCGGGTCGCGGAGTTGGGAGCGGGGATCAGGGTTAATTTCGGCCGGGCCAGCCCGGACCAACTGCGGACAGCGGTAACAGCGGTGCTCGATGACCCGGGGTATCGCGGCGTCGCGGCGCGCATCCGTGACTCGCTCGCCGAAGCAGGGGGCCGGCACAGGGCCGCGGACCTGCTCGAGCGCCTTGCACCCGGGTGACCAGGATCGATGGCCGGACGTGAGCATCCCGAACTAGGGCGGGTCACGTCTTCTCGATCGCGGAAGGCTATCGGCGTGCCCGGCCGCGCTCGCATGGATGCCGGAATTCATGTTGGCAAAGGAGCGTCAATCCGCGGATTGATGTTGTCATGGACGCAGAGCCTGCCGGGCTGGACCTGTAATTGGGGGACAGCAACCGGCCTATTTAAGTGGACCGCTGCAGCACTATATCCTTGCCTGGCCATCGCGTACGCCGATTTGGGCTGGACGCAGCGCGCCGTTTCAGGATAATCGGACTTGGTCAAGTGGCCGGAAAGTAACGGTACTGTCACTTGACCGCGGCGTAACTGGCGTACCCCTCGTCATGCGCCGCAACTGGCGAATCACGGCCGATCCTTACTCTAACCACTCTCCTTGACCTCTAGCAGCAGTCATCTTAGGCTCCAGAATGATCGCGTTTTGTCTACCTTTACAAGGTAACCGCGCCAAGGAGGTGAATAGAGTGGCGGCTATTATTAAGCCGGCCGGGCTGGTCATCAAGCCGGCTGGGCTGTCCGTCAAGCGGGCTGGGCTGTAAGCCTTAGCAGCATCGAATCGTTAAGCCATGCCGGGGGTTGCCGAAGTCGCCTCACCGGCATGGCTTGACAGGCAATCGGCGTCATTCGACCGGCGAACGGATCTGACGGTAGCTAGCCATGCGCATCGTGTTCGTCTGCGCTCCCACGATGGGGCCATGGACGCCCCGCTCGGCCGACCACGGCATCGGCGGGAGCGAGGAAGCCGTCATCAACATGGCTGCCAAGCTGGCCGGCCTCGGCCATGCAGTCGGCGTTTACATGGTTCATGGTGCGAACCAATGGTTTGGCGACGTGTTCTACGGCACCCTGGACTCGCTGCCCGCCAGTGACCTAGACGTGGCGGTCATCTGGCGCAGGCCCAGCCGCATCGGCATGCTCGATCGCCGCGGCATCCGCCCCGGCCGGGCCTACCTGTGGCTGCACGACAATTTACCGGCGCGGATGGTGACCGAGTGGCGCCATCGCTTCCGCAAAGTCATGGTGCTTTCCCGGTATCACCGCACGTGCTACCCCGCGCTGCCCGACGAGGCAGTATTCGTCACCACCAACGGGATCGATCTAGCGCACTTCCAGTCGCCTGATCCGCTGCGTGATCCATTCCAGGTCGTCTACGGCTCGGACTACCCGCGCGGGTTGCGTTACCTGCTGACCAGCTGGCCTGCCATCCGCAAGGCGGTGCCCACGGCGAAACTGAACGTTTTCTATGGCTGGCAAGGCATCGAAAAATTTAACCCGCAACGGGCGCGTATCCTGCACGACGAGCTAGATCCGCTCCTGCGCCAGCATGGCGTCGCGCACCTCGGGCGGCTGAGTCATGCCGCCGTTGCTGACCAGTTCCGCCGGGCTGGCGTCTGGGCTTATCCCTGTGCGCTTCCCGAGACCAGCTGCATCACCGCGATGAAAGCCCAGGCCGGAGGCGCGATCCCGGCTGTCATTCCGAATGGCGCGCTGCGGGAGACAGTCCGTTTCGGGTTCCGGACTCAGCGTGACTTCGATAATCCTGACAGCTCAAGCCACAACGGTCAGCTTGGCGAATGGCGGCAAGGCCTTATCGAGCTGCTGCGGAGCCCGCAGCGGCAGCTGAGCATCCGCCGCGCCATGGTCCCGGCAAGCATGCAGGCATTCGACTGGTCGCACGTCGCCGCTGACTGGGAGCGTGACTTCAGCCAGCCGTGACACCGGCCCGCGCGGTCGTGCGCTAGTGCCAGGCGCCAGGCAGGGCGCTCGGCGCGGTCGAGGACAGCGCCATGGTGCCCAGCCGCAGCCTCGTGGTCACGGCCGCGACTGCGGTTAGCCCGTGAAAGGCGCCAGTTGCTGCCCGAACGCTCCCGCCATGAAATGGTCCCGCGGCAGCCGGCTCGCTGACGCGTCCTTGGACTACTCAGCGACTTCGCTATCGCCCTGCTCATCGGCATCGCCGTGGGCACCTACTCCTCGATGTTCACGGCATCGCTCATCGCCATAGAATCGCGGGCACGAAGCAACGCCCCGCCGCCCTGCCAAGCCGACAAAGAAATAGGGCAGGTCAGGAACAGATCGCGGTGAAGGTCAAGGGCGAGTATTCCGGTGCGCAGCCCCACGCTGAGGGTAGCGCCGCCACCCGTGCGAGCTATTGATGCGGGGTCCGGGCGTTGCTGGAGCAGGGCATGCACCGGGCTGCCGAGCGGGACAACCGCGAGCGACATGCCAGTGACCAGCTCCCAGAGCCTGACCGTGCCGTCGTGCCCGCCGGATACTAGGGCGATGCGGCCGTCCTCGCTGACTGCGGCGCTGATGGCTCGGACCTGGCCGGTATGCCCGGTCAGCGGCTGGCTCAGCGCGCAGCTAGCTGCCGGGTCCCACAGCCGGACGGTAAGGTCTGCTCCGGCAGAGGCCAGGCAGGGCGATCGGCCGGGCGAAGCCGGGACGGCGGCCAGGGACCAGATCCGGCCAGCGTGCCCGGTCATCATGCGCTTCGCTGGCAGGCTTGCGCCCGGCGTACCCGTCTCGCTCCCGGTCAGGTCCCAGATCCAGATGACGGCGTCGTTCCCTGCCGCGGCCAGCAGCGTCTGGCCACTGGGATAGGTGATCAGGCACAGAGCTCGGATCGGGCCAGCGGGGCCGCGCAGGACGGTCCCGGTTTCGAGCTGGCCGCCGGGGCGGATGGTGATGATGGAGATGGCATCGGTGCGGCCCGCTACCACGGCGCGGGCTGTGCCTGACTGGCCGGGCAGCGGGCACAGGGCGAGAAGCCCCTTGATCCACCTGCAGCGGGGAGCCTGGCTGGTGGCCGGTGCGCGGGTTGCTGAGGTGCATCCGGCCGTAGATATCACCAGTGAGCAAGCTCAGGTCATCAGCCGCGATAAGCGTGGCGACAGCAGACGCATCCGGCCGGGATTTCACGGTACGGTGCGACGCGGTAGCCGCAATCCAGGTGCGTACCCTCCCGTCGCCGTGCAGGCTTACGCAGTCACCGAGCGCGGGAGCGCAGGGAGCCAGGCTGATGACGGCTTTCTCCGCCCTGACCAGCGGCTCTCCCACAGCACGCCCGGTAGCGGCATGCCACAGCCGCACTGTGCCGTCCTCACCAGCGCTGGCCAGGTGCGGAGGCTGACCTGGCTCCCTGGCCGGCACCACGCAGATGCTTCTGACGTGACCGACGTGTCCGGTGATGACGGGGCCGGCGGGCTGCCCCGTGGCCGGGTCCCAGAGCCGCACCGTACCGTCGCTCCCGGTACTGGCCAGGATAGGAGGCTGCCCGGCCTCGTCGCCTGGCACCGCGCACACGCACAGAACGCCGCCGGCGTGCCCGGTGATGACCGGGCCGGCGCGCTGCCCTGAGGCGGGGTCCCAGAGCCGCACCGTGCTGTCCTCTCCGGCGCTGACCAGGACGGGAGCCTGACCTGGTCCGCGGCGCGGCACCACGCACACGCTCCACACAGGGCCTGCGTGCGCGGTAATCACGGGGCCGGCGCGCCGGCCGGAGACCGGATCCCAGAGCCGTACCGTACCGTCGAGCCCGGCGCTGGCCAGGACACAGCGCCGCCCCGCGTCGTGGCCCGGCAGCACGCAGATGCAGAGGACGCCGCCGACGTGCCCCGCGGTGATGAGCGGGCCGGCCTGCTGTCCGGAGACCGGGTCCCAGAACCGCACCGTCCCGTCGCTCCCGGCACTAGCCAGGACGAAGGGCTGACCCGGCTCGCGGCCCGGCAGCACGCAGATGCTTCGGACATGGTCGGCGTGCGCGGTGATGACAGGGCCGGCGGGCTGCCCCGAGACCGGGTCCCAGAACCGCACCGTCCCGTCGCTCCCGGCACTAGCCAGGACATACGGCCGGCCCGGCCCGCCGCCGGGCACCACGCACACGCCAAGAACGGCGCCGGCATGCCCGCTGATGACCGGCCCGGCGGGCTGCCCCGAAGCCGGATCCCAGAACCGCACCGTCCCATGACGCCCCGCGCTGGCCAGTGCCCAGGCCTGGCCTGGCTTGCCGCCGGGCACCGCGCATACTCCAAGGATGGCGCTGACGTGGTCGGTGACGACGGAGCCGTCGGGCTGCTCCGAGGCCGGGTCCCAGAACCGCACCGTCCCGTCGCTCCCGGCACTAGCCAGGACATACGGCCGGCCCGGCCCGCCGCCGGGCACCACGCACACGCCAAGAACGGCGCCGGCGTGCCCGCTGATGACCGGCCCGGCGGGCTGCCCCGAGGCCGGATCCCAGAACCGCACCGTCCCGTCGCTCCCGGCACTAGCCAGGACATGGGGCTGACCCGGCTCGCGGCCCGGCACCACGCACAGGCTCCAGACGGGGCCGGCGTGCCCTCTGATGACCGGGGCGACAGGCTGCCCGGAGACCGGATCCCAGAGCCGCACCATCCCGTCTTCCCCGGCGCTGGCCAGGACAGGAAACTGTCCGGGCTCGCGGCCCGGCACCACGCACAGGCCAAAGACGGGGCCGGCGTGCCCCCTGATGACCGGCCCGGCGGGCTGCCCCGAAACCGGGTCCCAGAACCGAACAGTCCCATCCTCTCCGGCGCTGGCCAGGGCCGGAGAGTGTCCCGGTTTACGAGCTGGCACCGCGCAGAGTCCGAGGAAGGGGCTGTATCCGCTGATGACGGGGCCGACGGGCTGCCCGGAGGCCGGGTCCCAGAACCGCACGGTCCCGTCACTGCCTGCACTGGCCAGGACATGGGGCTGGCCCGGCTTAAGGCCCGGCACCACGCACAGGCTCCAGACTGGGCCGGCGTGCCCGCTGATGACGGGGCCGGCGGGCTGTCCCGAAGCCGGGTCCCAGAACCGAACCGTTCCGTCTTCTCCGGCACCTGCCAGCAGGGTCCTGCCGTTGCCCGCGGGCAGTGAGCAAATGTCATCGATAGTGCTGGTATGTCCTCGCATGGGCACGCCGACCGGGCTGGCGGCTACCGGGTCCCATAGCCTGATCGTTCCGTCGTCGCCGCAGGACACCAGTACCAGCCGCCCGCCGGGCAGCGTCAGGCTGAGCACCTTGTTAACCGCGCTGGTATGACCATTCAGCCTGACATGGAGGGTAGAACGTCCAGCCCGGGCCGCGGCGACTCCCCAGCCTGTGACCGGCTCGCCGATGACCTGGCGGGGACTATGAATGGTCGTGGCGAGCTGGCGCAGTCCTGGCCGGTCGGCGGTGCTCGCATCAGCAAGGACGTCGCGGGCACCAATGATGCCGGCTATGGGAGGGGGAACCGCGCGACGGCCGAACATCGTGCGGATAGCGTCGGTGGTCACCGCGCTCGGGTCTAAGCGGTCAAGCACGTCAGGCATGCTCGCCAGATCGTCCCACATGCCCGCTTCCGCGACATGCCCTGATAGGTGCTTGACCAGGTAGCCGGGAAGGCGACCAGAGCCGGCAATGGCCGCGCGGGCGGCGCGCAGCAAGGCGGCAGCGGCAAGCCGACGGGATTGGTGACTGTCCTGTCCGGGGCGTGAGCGCTTGTCGAAGTACTCAACGAACGTCCGGTGCGCCAGCCTGTAGACCGTGCCTTTTCCGGTCGGCCCGACGTAGCCGGCAGAGGTATCGGCGATAACATAGGCCGCTGCATGACCGAGCAGGGCACTGATCGCCGCAGCCCAGGAAGCCGTCCCGTCGAAGTCCGGATCTGCGCGAGTGCCGGAATTTTCGCCCGGGCCGGCAGCCAGCGCTCGGGCGACAACCGCCCAGATGCCGTCGGCGCCGGGAAGGCCGCGGCCGCGTGCCAGTGACAGCGCCGCCATCAGAACCGGGTAGCGGTCGTCATGTCCGGCTAAACGGTGCAGGGCGCGGCCGAAAAGGTCCTGGTGAGTGCCTTCAAGCAGGCGACTCCGGGACTGTGCCATTCCGCGGGTGAGCAAGCGCGGGTCAGCGATCAGCTCGTATACCGCTAGCCTGGCGAACAAGAATTCCTGGCTGCCGCTAGCGATCTCTTCCCCTACGCGGTGGATGTCCTCGTCGCTTACCTCACGCATGTGCGGGATCACGTGGCCGGCGAGGCCGTAGTCACGGGCGGCCCGCAGCCTGGCGGTCACGAATCCTCGGATGGCCTGCTTGTCCAGGCCGACCGAGATCACATCGCTGGCGCCGAGGGCGTCAAGCAGGTTCTCGTCTCGAGCGGGGCTGTCAGGGGCTTCGTTAGTGGAGGCACGGGTGCCCACGAGGATCCGGACCTGAGGCAGGGCCGCGATGCGGGCAAGCAGCGAGCGGGCGATATCGAGCGGGTCCGTGGACTCATCCAGCGCATCGGCGAGCACGGTGAATGGCCTGGTGTGGCCGGACAGCTCCTCAGTAAGGAAGTCCAGGTCACGGGCTACACCAGCCTGAGGATCAGAGAAGGACGGCAGCGGGCCCACCCCTGCCGTTCGAGCGACCCGCGTAACCGCCTGGGCGAGATTCAGGCCGCTGAGGTGGAGCACCATATCAAATACCGATTCCGGGGGTGCCGCGGCGTCGGCCCCAGGAGCCGCGACCAGGCCGCGTCGAGCCAGAGCGTCGCGCAGGGCGGGCAGCGACCGCACGAGGACGGTGCCAAGTAACGCCGATTTTCCTGACCCAGCCCTGCCGGTCACGACGAGCATCCCCGAGCTAGCCTGGTGCAGCCAGCCGCTGATCTGCGCGACTTCGGTCTCCCGGCCTTCAAAAAACCAGGACAGTTCCCCGTGCTCGGCGCCTTGTGCCTTGACTACGAAGTGGCTGCGTTCATCCGGGAGCAGATCATCTAGGACGTCTTCGAGGTAGCTGATGGTCTCCACCGGCGCCGACATCCAGGACGCTACGGGCGGGTACACCCGGACGAGAGCAGCCTCGCCGAGCGCCCGTTGGTGTACGTTGCGCGGACCCAGCATGCGTTCCAGTTGAGCGGCCAAATCGCGCAGCAGAATACGGCGTTCGATCCGGTAGGTGTCGGACAGCAGATTCTCCAGTACGCCGATGAACCGGCCTCTCGGACCGAGATCGTCGCCTGGGACCGCGACAAGGAGCAGCCGGCCAGGGGCGTCAGGACCGTGCAGAGCCGCCATGACCGCATCGGCGATCTGGGTAGCGTGGGTGGAGGTCTCGATGATGACCATGGCCCAGCCCCCGCCATCGCTTGTCTCCTCCGCAGGCTTGACGCCGGCTTGTCGTACCCGGATCGCCTGCGCCAGTTGCTGCGGCTCAACTCCTGACCCGCCGACCGCAACCGGACTTCCGCCATGGGCTAACGCGGTGCGCGTGCCGTCCGACCAGCCATGACCGGCCCAGTACAGCACCGATGACCCAACTGATGGATTCACTGCGGGGTGATCCAGCTCGCTTAGCCCAGATTCAGCGGTGTCCGGGCTGAACCATTCGCGCAGCCGGCGCTGCACCGCATCGGCACCACGATCGCGAACCGGATGCCTCCACGACCGGTGCCTGCCGCCGAAAGGCGCCAGCAGGTCGACCAGCCGTCCGACCGATGTCTGCACGTCCAGGTCCGCGAGGTCAGCGTCGGCGTAATGACTGATCGCGACCGGGAATACATCCACTGCCGGCCGCGTCTGCAGCTCGAATGGCGAGACCAGGCGCTCCGGAGCGCTCCGAGGGCCGTCACCGTGATCTGGCCTCGATGACGGAGAGTCCGGCGTCCGCGCATAAGCCCGCCAACGCGCTCTGACGGCTTCATAAGCTAAGTCGTGCCGGTTTAGAGCGGCGGCAAGGAGATCAGCCGTACCGCGACGAGGGCGGCTCGTGCGGCCCCTTTCAATATCGCTGATAGTCCTGACACCCAGCCCGGCCAAGGCCGCTAGCTCTTCCTGAGTAAGCCCCGCGGAAACCCGGTACCTACGGACTAGCTCCCCGTAGGTCCTTGGCACGAACTCAGCTTATCCCGGCCAGGAATCACCAAATCAGGTCACGGATCCCGAAGAACCGCTGAGCTCATTCCAGGCCACAGAGCTGGGCAAACCCAAGCGATCGGCGGATCCACCGGCAGCTATCCGAAGCCAAGCTGCCGGTAGTTCCTCATGGACCGGGCGGCGGCCGGGCCGGACGCTGAGCCTGTTATGTCAGGACGCGGGCGCACGGTGACGAACGGTGTCCGGTACCGGTCTCCGGCGACTCAACTCACGCCCGCCGCAGCGGCCGGAAGGAGGGAAACGATGAAGAAGATGTCAATCCGCAAGGCTGGCACGGTCCGGCTGACCAGCAGTTCCTTCTACAACATCACGTGCTGGATCATCTAGAAGACCCTGATTCGTAGCTGGGCCCCTGCGGTGGCCGGAGCCCAGCTACGGCGGCACTCGCGCGGAGGGAGGTCGCATGGATTTAACAGCATCGGATGGTCCGGCCATTCGCCTGCACCGTCTGACGATGGTCGCCGAGGATGACGGCGTCATGGTAGGCCGGCCGGACGTCGGCTCGTATGCGCTTTTCCCGGAAGAAGGCGCCCAGGCGCTGCGACTGCTTGACTCGGGCATGTCTGTGCCTTGCCTGGCTGCATGGTATGAGCAGGAGTGCGGTTCATCGCTGGACGTCGATGATTTCCTTGCCGCACTGGCGGATCTGCGGTTCGTGTGCGCAGAAGGCGAGGAGCGCCACGAGACGACGCAGGTCCGGTGGCAGCGACTTGGCAAATGGATGTTCTCCTGGCCAGCCTGGCTGTGCTATTTCGCGTTGCTGACAGCGGCAGTGGCCGAGATCGCTCGGGAGCCAGCCCTGCTGCCCGCCTATCACCAGGTGTTCTTCACCCGCTATATCTCGCTGATTCCGCTGACGCTCGCCGCGGCACAGATCCCGTGCATTTTGCTGCACGAGTCATTCCACGCGCTAGCCGGGCGACGGCTCGGCCTGCCTTCTACGTTGCGACTGGGCAGACGGCTGTATTACCTGGTTGCCGAGACGCGCTTGCCCGCTCTGCTCAGCGTGCCGCGACGGCAGCGGTATCTGCCGTTCCTCGCAGGAATCCTGGCGGACGCCATGCTGTTCTCGGCGCTGACTCTTCTGGCGGCGGTACTGCGCGGGCACGCCATCCCCGCATGGTGTCCCGCGCTCTGCCTGGCCGTGGCCTTCACTTGCGTACTGCGCCTGATCTGGCAGTTCATGCTCTACTTGGAAACGGATCTGTACTATGTCGTGGCAACCGCGCTGCGCTGCTCAGACTTGCAGAACGCCACCCGCTTCCAGATCAAGACGCAGTTCAGGCGACTGCTCGGCCGCGGTGCTCCGCGGCAAGCTACTGAGTGGTCAGACCACGACCGCGCCATGGCGCGCTGGTACGCACCACTCTTGATCGCCGGCTACGGCTTCTCGCTCGGCACCCTGGCATGGGCAGGGATCCCGGCCACGGCACGTTTCGTATCGCTGATCGTCAGCGGGCTTGACGGACAGCGGGCGGGGATGGGCGCATTCCTCGACGCGACCACCTTCCTGGGGCTCACGGCGCTGCAGGCGGGCCTGACGATCTACGTCATCGTAAGGGACCGTCGTGCCAGAACCAGGACCGTTTCATCTTCAGGGAGCATCACATGACCGCATCACCGCCACGGCACTGCTGGGTAGCACCGTCCACGGCCATTCCGGCCGGCAGCGACGACGCCGGCCCGCCGCAGCCCTACTTCGACGTGCGATGCCACCGCGGATTACGCGGCCCCTACACCGGCGGCGGGTCCTTGCTACGCTACGTGGTTCCCGAGTTGCTTGACGGCCATGCCAAACTGCTTGAGCATCGGGCCACCGAGGTCACGGCGGTCGCACCGGAACTGACCTCGCTGATCCCGCGGCAGGTGCAGACGCTGACCAACCAGGCCAGCTCGTTGGAGCGCACCAGGTTTTACCCGGCAACCCGAACCGGACAGATCGCTCACGGCATTGCGGAACTCCTGGCCGACTGGGCTCGTGTCTGCCACCCAGCAGGCGTCGCCATCGCCTTCCGTGAACTCGATGAAGCCGATCCCACTGACCGCGAGCTAGTGCGCGTGCTGCTGCGCCGCTGTGACCCTCGGCACCTGATCATCATCGCCTGGGCCAGCGCCGACATCGATGCCCCACTCAGCCAGGCTTTGGCCCGGCACGCTCGCAAGGTTGCCGGCAAGCGCGAAGTTCGTCCCTTCCTGCCGCCCGGCGCTGACCTCGCGCAGATCTTCATCGACTCCGACGGCACCAGCACGGATCTGGCGGTTCAGCGCGCTTATGCCAGCCTGACGGCGGACGAGCGGGCTCGCCGTCATACCGCCAGGGCGCAGATCCTGGCCCAGGCCGACGAAATGACACTGCGGCTCGGAGCCATTCCTTACCACCTTGAGCACGGTGCCGACCCAGGCAACGCCGGCGCGAGGGCGCTCATTGAAGCACACAACCACTGCTTCGACCACGGGTTCTACGATTCCGCGCTCGAGTTCGCGCTGCGCGGACTCCGGCTCGTCTCCGCAGCCGACCAGCCGAAATGGCATTGGGGCCTGACCGAGAAGGCCGCCTCATGCCTTGCCTACCTGAAGCAGGGGCAGAAGGCAATCGACTTCCTTTCCGCTGCCCGCAGGGACACCACAGATCCTGATGCCCACATGGGCAGCAGCTATCAGATGGCGATGATGTACACCCGGCACCTGCCGAAAGACGCACAAGACCATGAGGAGGCACTCGCCTGGGTGAACACAGCGGTCGCACTCGCCGACCGTCATCCGGACCCGAAGCAGCGAATGCTCTTCGGTGCCTTCATGCGCAACGCGCGCGCCCTCGTCGAGCTCCACCGACGCCGTCTCGACCATGCCCTGTCGCTGGTGAACGAGGCAATTCAGATGACTAATGACCATCTGGAGCCCGAAGAGCAGGTTCTGCACCGCTCAGTGCTGCTATTCAACCGAGCTCAGGTCCTCGCCGCACTCGGCGACCCCGAAAAGGCGCTACTTGACTACGACGAGCTGATCGGCCGCGACCCGCACTATGGCGACTACTACTTTGAGCGTGCGGCTGTACGCCGCGCCGCCGGACGAACCACCGACGCACTCGCCGACTACGCCACGGCCATCCAGCTCAGCTTGCCGTTCTTCGAGGCCCACCTAAACCGCGCTGATCTCCTGTGCGAACTGGGGGACGATCAGAGCGCGCTGCAGGATCTGAACTATGCCGCCGAGCTCAACCCCGATCATGTCGACACGCTCGTCAACCGAGCCGACCTGCTGCTCACCCGGGGCGATACGGATCGTGCCCGCACCGACATCGATCAGGGCCTGGCCATGGACCCTCGCAATGCCCACTTGCTATGCGCTCGCGGAATGCTGCTGGCCGACACAGGCGACAACCAGGCCGCCTACACCAGCTATACGGCCGCAATAGACGAAGATCCGGATTTCGCCGCGGCCTGGGCCAACCGCGCCGTTCTGTCTTACGCAGAGGGGCGGGCGGCCGACGCGGTCAGCGACCTTGATCATGCGATCGAGCTGACCGATGATCCTTCCCTGCGGGCTAACCGCGCAATCGCCCTGCAGGACCTCGGTGAACACCGCCGGGCGCTGGAAGATCTCGACATCGCGATCGCTGCCCTCGGCGACGAGGATCCAAGCCTCCATTACCGTCGCGACGCCAGCCGTCTTGCGGTGCTAGCAACGTCAGACCTGCCGCGCCAGCAAGAAGCTGATCCGGCGACGACCACGGCCGGCCCGTCGGCTCGCGTGTTCGGGAGCGCCAGCCCAGGTACTGGCCAACCCGAGAATCCTCGAGAACCCGACAATCTTCCCGAACACGACGGCCTTGAGCATGGTGAGCTTCGGCAGGCGAGTTCCTCGTCGGGCGCCGCCACACGGTCAGGGTCGCTGGCGATGGACCGATAGGTGGCATCTGGCACTACTCCTATCCCGGCCATAGCACAGGTCCGATTCCCTGGGAACCGCGCAAAATGGCATGCCAAAGCCGATGCCCAAGTGCGGATTGGCCCTGACCCGGACGAGAGAAAAGACAGGTGTCCTGAATGCCCTTCATGACGAGGCTGGCGATGAGCGGCATATCGGCCCCGTGGATAACTCAGAGCGACGTCGCTGCAGATTGGCGTGATCATGGCATCACGGATGTAACCCGCAACGACTCATTTACGTTGACTGCCGCGCGTGGCGGTGCGGCAAGCTGGCGTGGTGGCAGGCTTTGACGAGCTGGTGACCGAGGCACTGACCGCACCATTCTCGGGCTGGGACTTCTCCTGGCTGGACCGCCGCTCATGAACCGGGCCGCTGCCGTGGGATTACAGCGCCCGCGTCGCGGCCCTCGCCCGTGGTGCCGGGACGATGCTGGACATGGGTACGGGTGGCGGCGAGGTCCTATCGCGGCCGTCGTTTACTACCTGAAGGCCGTTAGCTGGTCAATCCCGGGATACAGTCTTGAGAAACACCGGGATCGCCTTCGCGCCCTGCACGAGGACGCCAGTGCCTGGCCTGTCATGACCAGCGGGCACCGGTTCCTGCTCGTCGCGTCCAAGCCCCGCTGAGGACGGTGGCCGCCGGCCCCCAGCTGGCTGGTCAGGATTTCCCCGTGGCGTATTCATCGGTGCGCAGAGTGGCGCTGCGACTGTGTACGGAGTAGCCGCGAAAGGAGATGCGTGAGTCTGACCTGCTTTGCATCCGGCTTATCGCGGAGCCCGCGGCTGCTAGTCAGCGTCGCTGGCGTGCTGACGATGACGGCTGGTATGGCCGGGTGCGCTCATAAGGGAGACTCTTCTGCCGCCGCGGTGCCTGTGGAAGTCACTAAGGCCACGCAGGCGCCGCGCTTGCATGACGTCAGGATTTTCTCCCGCACTTACCGCCTGAGCCCCGCCGGCCCGCTGGCCAGATGGCAAACGGTGCGCCTGCCGTTGACACGCCGGGTTCCGCCCGGCTGGGCCGTCGTGATAGCAACCGCGGAAACCAGCCAAGGCCCATGGAGTTACCTGCCAGCCAGGCTAAGTTCGGATCGCCGGGCGGCTATCTTCAAGACACCGCATCACTCGGTCTTCACCGTGATCGGTGAAGACGTAGACGGCCTGCTTCGCTTTTTCAAGACCGAATTCCTTGACGGCCTCAGTAGCGGTGCGACCGCTTCGGCAGCGCGCCCTCAGTGCACCGGTCAATCTGAGGCCAGGTCTGGCTATAGCATTGCTTCCAGCCCCGGGCCCACGGTGTTCTGGTGCTTTGGCGCGGACTCCTCCGGGCAGCGAATCCTGCGGATCGTGAACAACCGCCGGTACCCGCTGGAGATCCAGCACCCTGGACTGCCCGTGGCCGAGCGGCCCGCCATCGACTACGGCTCGCTGCCATCGCTGGCGCACGTCCTGTCAGGAAACCTGTCCATCCTGGCGCCAGGCGCCCAGATCGGTTACCGCGTCAGTCTCGCGGCCGGGCAGAGCGCAGGTGCTGAAACCACCGTCGATGGTTTCGGCGAGAGTCTGCTCGCGCTGCAAACCGGCATCAACACGCTGCTCGCCATCCTGACCCGATTCGGCGTCGGCGGCGCTTCCAAGTCCGTCACCGCCATGAACAAGGCCCTGGGTGACGTGGCATGCGCGGATGCGATCGCTGCCGCTCACCCCGGATCCATCCTCTCCTCATGCCTCAGCCCCAAAGACATGGTCGACTACTTCGGGACGGCTGGCTTGCTGCTCGCTCCGCTGGCTGCCGCCGGCGGCCTCGCCAGCTTCTTTGCCAGCGAATTCCAGGGTCTGCATGACGTCTGGACTAGCGAGGACCGTTATGACATCCTCATGCGCCGCCAAGTCGCCGTTCCCGTACTCGGGCAGCTAGCCGGAACCTTCGCCGACGGCGAAGGCTGGGGCCAGGCCAGGCCCGCCACTGTCTTCAACGGCGGAGATCCTACCGGCCTCGTGACCGACATCACCTGGACCTCGTGGGGCGGAAACACCGCTATCGGAACCGGGATCAGCGACTACGTCGGCCCTAACCAGACCGTGGCCGGAGGAACTCAGCAACCAGTCACTATCGTCGCCTTCGACCTTGGCACCTGCGACGGCAAGCTCATGTACCAGGCGGTGGAGTGGTACTTCCCCCAGCACCACCAGAGCTTCAATCCCCGCCAGTACGAAGACGTCTGTAACGGCAGCTACGTAGGACTATGACCGACCGGGAGCGCCTCGATGGCAGCCGCGGCTCCATGTCCGCGCCCCTGCTCGTCGCGACCCCGCAGTCGCAGCAGATACCCCAGCCGCGAAACAGTCGTCGAAGCTAGAGTGGCGGCGCGCGCCCGCGGCCGACTGCCGCAGGGCAGATGCCTTGAAGCGCCCGGCAAACTATTTCACCTCTGAAACACACCTCCGGGTTCTGTATAGGAGCTCAGCGCCCCAGATCTGCCGCGCAGGCTTCGCAGTACGGGCTGGCGCATGGTCGCTGCTTCAGGGATCCTTGGCCTGGATGAGCGACATCCCGCAAGCAATCTCCGTCGGGCGCCGCGTCGTGGTGACCGGTATGGCCGGGGCGGGTAAGAGCACGTTCTCGCGAGCGCTTTCGGCGAAGACGGGCCTGCCCGTCATTGTCCTCGACGTCCACTTCTGGCTGCCGGGCTGGGCCACACCGACCGAGGCCGGGTGGCGCGAGAAGCAGAAAAGCCTGCTCGCCGGCGACGACTGGATCGCCGACGGCAACTACCACGCCACGCTCGATCTCCGGCTCGAGCGAGCAGACACGGTCGTGTTCCTCGACATGCCGTGGTGGATCTGCGCCTGGCGGGCGCTCGTGCGCGGGGTCCGGGCGCGCCCGGCCGACTTCGAGCTGCCAGACGGCTGTGGCGAGTCCCGTTTGCGCCGGCTTCGCGATGAATGGTGCCTGGCCTGGCGGATCTGGCAAGTCCGTCGCTCCGAGCGCGAGACAGAGCTGAAGATCCTCTCGCAGCACGGAAAGCACGCGGCAATGCACGTGCTCCGGTCCAAGCGCGCCGTGCGCGAGTTTCTCGGCATCTGAATGCCGGTACCTCTCCAGCGCCTGGGTGCCTCGCCGACGGCTGAGCGCCAGGCATGTAGTGATCCCCTGAGCGGGGACGAAGCCGGGAAGAGGCGCACGACCCCAGACGCGGGCGGGTTCCGCGTTACCTGATGGCTCGCTTCACATGGGCGAGATCGCGGTTGAGCAACTCGAAGCCAACACTGTAGTACAGATTGCGGGCGGCGGGATGGGCGGGCGCGCCGACGCACGCGACCGTCACCTCGGTGGCTCCGGCATCTCGGGCCACGCGCATTCCGTGCAGCAGCAAAGCCCGCCCGAGGCCGCGGCGCCGGTAATCCGGATGAGTGCCGACCGGCTCGAACTCCGCTGTGCGGTTCACCTCGTCGAACCACATCAGCGCGGTTGACGCCATGGTCGCGTCCGGCGCTTCCAGCAGGACGTGCAGGTCGCCGCTATAACTGGCAGTTTCCATGACGTCCTGGTACGCGCGCGCGCTGAATGAGGACGGGTGCCAGGCGGAGATATGGGCCTGCACGGCCGCGGCAGGTCCCGCCTGCGCAGCCGAGGTGAAACGGAACCCCTCCGGAATCTCCGGCGTTTCGATTTCGCTCAGTGCCCTGCGGTTGTACTGGTGCCAGTCGCCGTCGTCGGCGTTGGTCTCCTCGTCGATCACGTAGCCGCCGGCGACCAGCCGCCCGATGGTTTCGGTATCGACTGACGACGGCGTGACGTAGCGGTCGAGGTCATCAGGGGAAACGTCATCAAACCAGGCCAGGATCTCGTCAAGCACCTCCGGCTGGTCCGGATGGTACTGGCAGGTCAGCGAGGACTTCCGGGATTCACGCACCGATCCGTCTGTCTGCACCACCCGACGCGGCAGGTAAGCCCAGCCCCACCCGGCCAGCTCCCCGCCACGGTAGACGAGCCGGCGCCGCCAGGTCTCGCCTGCCGCGGTCAGGCCCGCGCCCCAGCACCAGGCAAGCTCGCCGAAGGTGGCATCGCCGCCAAGCAGGTCAGGCCGCAGCGCCGTGACCTGTTGCGCCAGCCCCTGCATGGCACGGAGATCCTCCGCTGTGAAGTCTGCAGGCGCACCCATGCGGGTAACCCTGCGGGACCTGCCATACCGGTGTCGAGTGATTTTCTCCGAGGGGTACGAGCGCTCCAACCTGGCCAAGGACGCCAGCCTGCCACTCGGCCCGGCCAGCTCGAGCGAGTTCAGCCTCGGCATCCCCGCCCGGTCGTCAGAAGAAGTCGATCAGCTGCTCCGGCTCGTCCAGGCCGCCGGCGGCACGCTGACAGCGCCCGCCCACATGCGCCCGTTCGGCGTCTACTCCGGGTACTTTACCGACCCCGACGGCCACCTCTTCGAGATCGCCTGGGATGCTCCGCGACCTGTGCGCGGCACCAGACGTTCAGGTCATCGGCACCTCGGCCACGATGACAACCGAAGGCGATGACGAGAGCCAGCGCGCGGCGGTGGCCGACGTGGCGACGTCGCTGTTCGGCCTCAATGTCGCTCCGCACATGGTCATCGGCGAGACCGTGGAGCGCACGACCTCCCTTGAAGCGGCTACCCCGGCAACCCTGCCGCAGCGCGCAACCGACGGCAGCCGCCGGCTACTTACCAGGAATTCGCCGCACGGACTGCCTGTCCGAGGGGATCAATCTGCAAGATTCGTTCCAGGCCGTGGTCCACTACGACCTGGCCTGGAACCGGCTCATCATGAGGTCGGTGATCGCGCTGGTGGCCAGCGGGTCAGGAACCGGTGATCATCGTCTTGATCTCGCTGGCGCAGCCCCAGGAAAGGCTGACTCCGGCGCCGCCATGGCCGTAGTTGTGCAGGAGGCGGTAACGCGTAACGCTGGAGTCGGCGTCGCAGCGGATGGTCGGCCGGGTCGGCCGAAGGCCGACACGATGGGCGCGGACCGGGAGGCTGACCAGGCGCGGCTCGATGGTCGCGCATCGCTCGATGATGGCCTGGGCTGTGTCCTCGTCAGGTTCCAGGTTCCAGTTGCCTTCCTGGGCGAGTCCGCCGAGGACCAGGCGATCGCCATGGGGATATATGTGAAGCAGGTCCGGCGACCAGCCTGTGTCCTCGGTAAAGAACTCGGTGATGCCGGGATTGTCCAGGATGACAAGCTGCCCGCGCACTGCAGTCACCGCGCTGTCGCGGGCAAGATGGCGGGCGCCTGTCCCGGTCGCGTTGATCACGATCGGCGCTAGCCGCGCGGCCTCGTCGAAGCCAGCCACGGTGCGCAACTGCAGGCTTCCGCCTGCTGCCTCCAGGCGATCGCATAGATAGGGCAAATAGATGTCCATGTCGACGAGAGGCACCGTGTACCGCCAGCCGGCGACGAAGCCGTCGGGGAGTTCGCTTTGCGCGCAGACGCGCACGCCGTCGAGCATCCGCAGAAACCCCGGCGGCGCGGAATTGGTCCGCGATGCCTCGGTCCCTGATACAAGCCGCACCCCTGTGCCAGGCACGCCAGCCAGGCCGGTGAAGCACTCTAGCGAATCGCTCGCCCACGCTTGAACGCGGTCACGAGGCTCGACCAGATAGGGACCCCACATCGCACCGGCCGCCGCCGAAGTGGTCTGCGCCGGCGGATCCTTAGCCAGCACCTTCACGCTGAGACCAGCCTCAGCCAGCACAACCGCCGTCGTCAGCCCGGTCACGCCTGCACCGATGACCACCACGCCGGGATCGCCTGCCGTCATCACGTCAATCTAGGAGGCCCGGGCGCCCGGAGTCGAGGCTGCAAGCGCCCGTTCCAGCTCAGGCAGCAACTCCGCAACGTGGTGATTGCGGAGTCGGCGCCGGAAGTCGACTGCCAACTCACGGAGCAAGGTATTGCTGCGCGGGGAGTTTACCGTGCCGAGACGCCCGATCGCTATACGTGCTTCAGCGCATGCACTTTCGACGTCGCCGAACGCGGCATAGGCGAGGCAGAGCCACGCGCCCTCGTACAGGGCGCGGCGCTGGGAAGTGCGGTCCTCAGCGGAAATATTATGAGCGCCAGTGCAGAGCATCGCGGTGCCGCGCCGGAGCATCCCAAGTCCTGCCCCATCACCGGCCGCATGGTGCTCGCGCCCGGCTAGCACGAGCGCGTATCCGGCCTGGCAATCCAGGTGAGCGGGAGTCAGATAGTAAAGCCAGGACGGGTCGTCATCTGCATGGCGTGCGGCGAGAGCGTCGGCAGCCTCGGCGCGGGCACGATCGAAACGGTCAATGTCATCCGCCGCGGCGTAAGCAAATGCCAGGCGAGAGGTGACGGACGCGCGGACGCCCGACGATGACCGCGCCGCCTGCCGGCAAGCGGCTTCACCCAGGACAACTCCGTCGGATCTTTGCCCACGCGCAGCGGCCTGGAACGACAGGTCGGCAAGAATGTGCGCGGCCATCGCGGTATATCCCACCTCATAGGCTGCCCGCAGTCCGGTGAAGAGGTAACGCTGCGCCAGCCCGTGGTCGTTCGCGTCGAATGCCATCCAGCCAGCCAGTTGGCTCAGGTCGGCGAAGGCGGCCAGCAGACGCCGACTCGCAGCCGCTGAATACCTGTCCTCGTGCAATACCAGGGCGACAGCGCGCAACTGAGCACCGACATACCCAAGGCTGGAAGCGCCGCCCTTGGCGTCGTCGAGCCGTTGTAGCTTGGGGATGCTCGTTTCAATCTGGTCGATCAGCAGATCACGCTCCACATGCCCGCTCGGTTCGGCTTGCGCCGTCGGCAGCTCATCGGCAAGATACGCGGACACGGCACCGGCGAGAACGCTGCCCGACACGGCCATGAAACGGCGGCGATCGACCAGGGACCCACGGAGCCAGTCCTCGGTCAGCGCACGGGTACCGGCGGAAGACCAGGGATGACTCATGCCGACGCTGGCAAGCTGCAGCTTAGGGGAGTCCTTTGCCCGGGAGCCCCAGATCTCGCCTACAGTCACCCTTCGCCCCAGCCTTAGCGAAAGCGCATGAGCGGCCAGAGCGGGTAATGGGGGATGCGGCACTGCGCCCTTATCGCGCCAGAAGTAAGGTGCCGTCGCCGATACCGTACCCTCCCCAAAAGTCGCGTTGACTGACCGGGCCAGTGCGCGTGGCGTCCATCCAGCCTCGCTCAGCAGCAGAGCGAGGCTCTCGTTGGCTTCTCTATCGGCCATCTCGATCAGCTCTGCCCGTCGTATTCAACGGACTTCTGACGGCTCGTAAGAGCCGTGACCGGTAAGTTGACATTCTTGACTCCCTCATCCCATTCCGGGGCCAGGGTCCGTTGGGGTTCAGTAGAGCCATATCAAACGAGCAAGAATCTATGATGCACCAAGCTAAGGTTCCGACATCCTCGAAGATTCAGCCTATGGGCGGCCTCGCCTTGTTACGCACTGTTAGGTAGATAAGGAGAACACGCGTTAAATGAGTATTGACACGGCGAGCAGCAACGCCCTGCATGCGGCGATGGTTGATCGGCTAGTTGCTGATCATGCCGACAAGGGCTTGACGATGCGGTCAGAGGTGGAAGCGGCGCTCCGTGCAGTCCCACGTCATCTATTCACCCCTGACACCCCACTTGAGGAAGCCTACCGCGCAGACCACGCCGTGATAACCAAGCGAGTAGACGACGAGGTGGTCAGTTCGGTGTCGGCACCGTGGCTGATCGCGGAAATGCTCGGTCAGGCGACCGATTCCGCCGGCGGCCTGAGCGGCCGGCAAGTACTGGAGATCGGCTCCGGCGGCTACAACGCGGCGCTGCTGCGCGAGATGGTCGGTCCGTCAGGTTCGGTCACGACTGTAGACATCGACCCGGACGTGACCGGCAGAGCGGCGGCGTGTCTCGCGACGGCTGGCTACGACGATGTGACCGTGATGTGCGCGGACGCCGAGCAGCCCATCGAGCATGGCGGCTGCTACGACGTGATCATGGTTACGGTCGGGGCATGGGATATCCCGCCAGCCTGGGTCGGGCAGCTCACCGGGAACGGGACGCTCGTCGTGCCGTTGCGGACGTTCGGGATGACGCGGTCGTGGGCGCTGCGCCGGGAAGGTGACCGGCTCGTGAGCGACGGCCAGCGGTTGTGCGGGTTCGTGTCGATGAAAGGCGCCGGCGTTCACGAGACGCGTTACGCCGACATCGCTGAGGGCGTCCACCTGCGGCTTGACGAAGATCAGGAAGTTGATGCAGGGGTCGTCGGAATGCTCCTGTCGCAGCCCCCGGCGCAGGGATGGGCGGGGGTGAGCCTGCCGCCTCATACTGTCCTGGCCGATCTCGACTTGTGGCTGGCAGCCCGCCTGATAGCAGCGTGTCGGCAGTTCCTTATGCTCACGGCGCAGCAGAAAGCCATCGACGCCGGCGTTGTTGCCCTCGGCTGGCGCTTTGGCACACCCGCCACATTTCACGACGGCACATTGTGCTATCGGTCAGCGCTGCAATGGGCCGACGACAACACGTTCGACCTGGGCGCCCGCGCGCACGGACCCGACGCAGACGCCGCGGTTGAGCACATGACCGGGCACATGCGCGCCTGGATCGACGCGGGCTGCCCCTCGCCGGTTCTGCACGTCGTGCCTCTTGGCACTCCCGACGGCAGCCTGCCGGACGGAACTGTGCTGGACAAAAGGCACAGCCGCCTTGTCTTCACCTTTATCCCCGAATAGAAAGGCAAGCAGATGAACCAAACGGACGTCTCGGAGTTCAGCCTCGACGTCACGCTGGTGGACGCGGGTCCCGCAGCGACCGGCTACGCCACCAGCACCGACGACAACTGCGGTTCAGGCAACACAGGCTCAAGCGCTTGCACGACCCGCAGCGACGCCGGTTAACTCGCCGCTCTGTTGGACCTGGCGCCTTGAGCGCCAGGTCCAACAGCCTCCGGCTGCCCTGCATGAATCCCGAGGCTGGTGCAGCCTTGATCCGGATCGCCGCCTATCCGCGCGCTATAGTCCTGCCTGAATGGCCTGACCTGGCGTCCGACAGGCCTGCGGAGTGGCGCGAATGGCTGCGCAAGGTGTGGCAACTCCAGGGATTCGCAGGTGCCGTGGCTTCGGCAGCACCGCAGTTAGCAGACCAAATCCACTGGGCCGTATCGAGTCAGCCGGTTCCGCCGCAGCGGCTGCGCCGCCTAGTGATGTCCGCGATCCGCTACCTGCTTCGGTGGACTACCCGCGCTACCCCGTTTGGCACCTTCGCTGGTGTCGCTCCGCTTCAGTTCGGGGCTCGCGCGGCGGTCGTCCTGGGCGAGGCGCACCGTGTGGTCACCCGCCCCGACGGCGCATTCATCTATGAGAATGCCGCACAGGCCGAAACAGACCTCGCCATACTCCGCACCGTCCCAGTGGTGACGAACTCATTGGGCTATCAGCGCGCCGGGCGGTGGGTACTGCCCTTTGCTCGCGCTGATGACCGCCGACGGCAGGACATCGAGGTCCGCCTGACCGATCCTGTCCAGACTGCCATCCAGGCGGCCCGGTCCCCCGTCAGGTTCGCTGATCTTGCCACAATTGTCGGCGGCTCTTCGGGGGCCGCAGGGACGTCGGCTGCCGAAAGGCTGCTGGCAGGACTGGTACAGACTGGGGTGCTCCTCTCGGCGCTGCGACCAGCGATGACCGTCACGGATCCAGTTGCGTACGCGGCCCGCTTCTGCGCAACGCCAGACCCAGGACGCCGGGTTGCGGTCGATCTTCGTGCCGACGCAACAGTGACAATGCCCCCGGCCGTGCTCCGCGAGGCCGGCCGGGCCGCATCCGCGCTGGTGGCGGTGGCCCCCGTCATGCCTGGATGGGCGGAGTACCATAACGCCTTCATCGAGCGGTGGGGGCCGGGGGCGGCCGTCCCGATCCGCGACGTTCTGAACGTCCTGGGTTTCCCCGCCGGCTACCTCCGGTCCAGCCGCCGCGCTCCGGCGATATACACCGCCCGCGACCGCCTGCTCGGAAGCCTCGCGCAACAGGCTGCGCTGGGCGGCGGCATCGAGATTGTGCTCGATGATGCGCTGATCAGCCAACTACGGGGGGACGACGGCCGACCGCCGATCCCGCATACCGAACTGCGGTTCACCCTCGCCGCCGACAGCTTGCGTGATCTGGACCGCGGCGCATTCTCACTGACAGTGCTCAGCGGATCCCGCCACGCCGGGGTCGCTGCCGCACGGTTCCTGCACCTGCTCACCCCGGCCGAACTCGCCTCGTTCCGGCAGGTCTATCGGCAACTGCCAGCCGCCCTGCCCGGCGCCGATCTGATCCAGCTTTCCGGCCCTCCGCTGGATGCCCGCCTCACGGCAGTAGCACGGGTACCGGAACTGCTGCCCGTCCTTCCCCTGGGCGAATTCAATCCTGCATCTCCATGGACGCTCGAGGACCTGGCAGTGACTGGTGATGGCGAGAAGCTGTGGCTGGTATCTCTTGCCACCGGCCAGCCTGTCGAGCCGTTGCTGTTCAACAGCGTGCTGCTTGAGTCTTTGCAGCAGCCGCTGATGCGATTCCTGGCCGAGATATGGACCGCCTGGACAGCGCCGTGCAGCCGATTCGACTGGGGACACTCCAGCGACCTGCCGTTTCTGCCCCGAGTCCGACGTGGACGCAGCATCCTGCACCCTGCCCGCTGGACCATCGCCCGCACGGAGCTTCCCGCCCGCACCGCAGAATGGCCGCGATGGCGTGGGGCCTGGCATCGACACCGCGTACAGTGCAGACTCCCCCAGGACGTCTTGGTCGGCGACGATGACGTGCGCTTGCTCCTGGATCTGGACAACGAGGCCCACCTTGCGGTACTCCGCGATCAGATCGACCGGCAGGCGCGTACCGTGATCACCGAGGCTCCGGGTCGAGCGGGCTGGATCGGCGGGCGCCCCGCCGAACTGCTGCTCACTCTCACCCGCGCGCAGTCAGCCATCCGGCCAGCCCGCTCAGCGCGGGCCGTCCGCACCCTGCAGCACTGGCCTGGACATTCAATGTGGCTCGAGGCCCATTTGGACGGCCAGCCCGATGACATTTTGACCGATCTGGCTGGCCGCCCAGCCAGTCACCTGCCGGAGGGTTGGTGGTTCATCCGGTACCCCGAACCCCAGCCGCAGCTGAGGCTGCGCGTCCCGCTCCCAGGCCCCAGCCGGTTCGCCGACTCTGCCCGCCGTCTCGCCATCTGGGCGCAGCAACTCTGTGACGGCACCCTAATGCATGATTACAGCTTGCACCCTTACCGGCCCGAGACCCGGTACGGCACGGGACCGACCCTCGCCGCCGCCGAGGCGGTGTTCGCCGCCGACTCTCGTATGGTCCTGATGCGGTTGATCGGCGACCGGCAGGCAGCCACTGCTGCAAGCATGATCGCCATCGCCGATGGTTTCACGGGCGACGGCCTGCAGTGGCTCGCCGTGCACACCCCTCATCGCACCGGACCTCGTCTGAACCCCGCCCAGCTCGAACTCGCCCGTATCCCCTTCCGCGACGAGCGACTCACTGCAGCTCTGGCCCTCTACCGATCCCTTGCCGACCACGATGGGCTCGACCCCGACGAAATACTGGCTGACCTGCTCCACCTGCATCACGCTCGCATGATCGGAGTCGATATCGCTTCGGAACGGCACTGCCTCCGTCTCGCCCGCACCGTCGCCCTCGCCGCCCGCGCCAGGCAGGCGCCATGAACGTCCGGCAGTCCCTGGCCGACGGCCCAGCCGGCCTCGCCCTCCTGCACCTGGAAACCGGCAACTGGTCAGCGGCACAACTCGAGTTGCACCGCGCCACCGCAGGCGGCGTCAGCATCGCGGCCGGCACTAGCCTCTTCTACGGCGCACCCGCCCTCGCGTTCGTCCTCTCTGCCACTAACCACCCTGGGTTCGCGCACGCACGAGCCAAGCTCGCCGACGGCACCGCCGCCGTCGCCCGCCGACGGCTCGACGCCGCTCACCGCCGCATCGACCGACACCTGCAGGCGCACTACGCCGAGTACGACCTGATCCGCGGCCTGACCGGAATCGGCGTCACCCTGCGCCAGCTTGGCGACCACGACCTGCTCCGCCAGATCCTGGACTACCTCGTCCGGCTAACGGAGCCGATCGGCGCGCTGCCTGGCTGGTGGTGCCGGAACGGGCCTCGTCGCGCCGATCACCCACCGGCCGGAGGCTGCGCCTACTTTGGGATGGCCCACGGGATAGCCGGCCCCCTGGCTTTGCTCGCCCACACCCTGCGCGACGGCATCACCGTCGATGACCACACTGCGGCGATCACCCGCATCTGCCAATGGATCGACATCTGGCAACAGCACACCGGCAACATCACCTGGTGGCCTCAGACCCTCACCCGCGCCGAGTACTGCGCCGGCACACCCGCCCAGCAGGCCCCGCTCCGTCCGTCCTGGTGCTACGGCACCCCGGGAATTGCGCGAGCCCAGCAACTCGCCGCGCTAGCCCTTCACGACACCGTTCGCCAGCTTCATGCCGAGACCACGTTCACCATCTGCGTCAACGACCCAGCACAATCCCGGTGCCTTATCGACCGCAGCTTGTGCCACGGCACCGCCGGACTCCTCGCCACCGCCCGCCGCATCGCCGCTGACGCACTCAACCCGACGCCTCTCACCCCGATAGAAGACCTCCACAGGCAGGCCCCTTGCCTCGCCGACGAGCCGACCGGGTTCCTCGACGGCACAGCAGGATCCGACCTCGCCGCCCAAGGCACCACCACAACCTCATGGGACGCCTGCCTCCTGCTCAGCTAACCAAAGGCTCGACATGGACGAAACCTCGTGGCAGCAGATCAACGTCACTTATCCTGGCCGCACCCGGCACCATCAGGAACAGCACGCCATCGCCCATCTCCGCCAGGTACTACCCGCCGCCGAGACGGCTGGACTCATCACATCGTGGTGGTTCATCCGCAAAGGCGCCTGGCGCATCCGCTACCTGCCCGCCGACAAACCCGGCAGTGACGCGCGTGCCCGCAAGCTGCTCACCAGCCGCGTCACCTCGACCAGCGACATCTACGAACCCGAAACCCACGCTTTCGGCGGCACCGACGCCATGACCGCCGCGCACAAGCTATGGCACCACGACAGTAGCCACCTGCTCTCCTACCTCTCCCAGTGTCCGGCTGACCGGCGAGAACGCTCCCTTATCTTGTGCACCGCACTGATGCGCGCGGCGGCGATCGACCTCAACGAGCAAGGCGACGTATGGGCGAAAGTCCTCCAGCACCGCGCCGAGCACATCAAGTCGCCGCCTGCCCCCGATGCCCCCACGTGGAATGGTTTCACTAACGACGTCCACCGCCTGCTGCTCGGCACCCCTCGCATCACTGGTGACTGGCACATCGCATTCGAGAAAGCCGGCACCAGCCTCCGGCACTTGCGGGAGGCAGGGAAGCTAACTCGCGGACTACGCGCAATCGTCGCCCTGCACGTCATCTTTCACTGGAACAGAATCGGCCTCACCGCTGACAGCCAGGCCAAACTCGCGCAAGCAGCCAAGGAAGCCATCTTCGGCAAAGATCACGAATAGACTTGGTTGTCCCCATCGCCGCTTTCAATTTCCAGCATCAATCAGCGTATTCATGACCATTAGCTCGGCCATGGGACACTGGACCGATGGTACCGAGCAGGTCGGGTATGCGCTGATCATCTGGGCGGCGTTGCATGTGCTGGACGATGCCGGCTCAGTGCCTCTCGGTATCCCCGAGGTCGGATCGCGGATACGGCCGACGCCGTACGAACGTGAACGGAACAAGAACGGCGGCGTTCGCTGGGAAACCGCACTCCATTTCCAGACCGGTGACGCCACCACGATCGGCTGGATGACAAAGCGCAACGGCTGGTCGATCACGAGCGACGGCAGGACCGCGCTAGGGCAACTCACCTCGCCGGAAGCTCTCTACAGCGAACTCAAGCGCCGTTACCGCGACGTCGACCAGCAGCGCAAGCAAGCTCAGCAGGCGCTGAATGAGGTACAGAAGTCCAGCGTGAAGGTGAGCAGGAAGGTCACGGTTCAGGGGACGATCCGGCTAGGCGGAGCGCATATTCACGGCACCTTGCCTTCAACCCGCTTCTCTATGCTGTTGACACCGTTATCCCCCTCGTGTCGCTTGACCAGCGATCAACGTGGTACCCGGACGCTCACACGCCATACGGAACGTTCATGCAGTGGTGGCTGGACATCGCCACGGTGCTCGGCTGGCTACTCTCGTCGATCTTCGTCCTGGCCCTAGCGGGCCTGGCCAGGTCGCTGTGAGCAGCGCTGAGCGGATCGCGAGTCCACGACCCTTCCACCACACTCCGGCCAGCCGAGCTGCGAGAGGATTAGGGATCGGAATCAGCAGGAGTGTCGAGGCTGCCTGGAACAGTGCCGGGAGGATCGGAAAGATGACGCGGTGGGCCGCAGGTGAGCGGACCGTTACGTTCTTGATCGATCGGGGCCGCTTGGAAGGCTTCCGGGCGAGCGACCCGGCAGCGACGGCCAGTGCGCTAACCGAGCGGGCCGGGCGTCGGCTGGAGGCCACCGCCAGAGCCGCCCTGGCCAACGGAGACCCCGACGGCGCGTATGCGGCGGCCTACGACGCGTACGGGATGGCCGGCGAAGCGCTCCTCGCCCGGCAGCTCTTGAGGGCGACCGGAGGCGAGGGCTCGCACATGGCGGTCGGGGGTGCGGTGTCCGCCCAGTTCTCCTCCGCTATAGCTGCCTTCGCCAAGCCCGTGTTCGAACAGCTCCGCCGCACCCGCCACAATGCCCAGTACTTCGACCCAGACGCCCCGCCGATCACCGAAGCGGACGCTGCCTGGGCGATCGGGAAGGCAACAGCAGCGCTGACCGGCGCACGTACTCTCCTGGGCAGCGGATCACCGGACGCGTTTGACTGAAGCCGGCAAGGCAAGCTTCAGCATCGGCCGACTCGTGACCGTGTCATGAAAGGACCCTGATCCCGACTCCAGCCACGACGCATCGCGGACTGTCACCTGCACAGGGCGGCCAAGCCGCCGCTCCGCCCGCCCGGCCGCCTCGTACAACGCGTCCCGGTCAGGATCGCCAAGGACGAGAACGTCGATGTCACCCACCGGCCGGACTCCGGCCTGCCCCGCATGGCGGGCCGCCCATGACCCGAACACCAGAGCCGACACGATGCCCGTGACCTCGGCGAACTCTCCCGCGAGTACTGCCGGTACCCCGAACGCGCGGGTCAGCACCTCTGCCAGGCCGGCGTAAAAGGGGCTGGAAAGGTCCGCGCGCACCAGCCGGGTGTTGCCGACCTTCCGGCTTGTGACCAGGCCCGCCTGCTCGGCGCGCTCCACCTCACGGAAGACAGACGGGTGCGGAGCACTGGTGAGCCGGGCGATGTCAGTCAGGCTGAGCTCCTGGTCCGGATCACCAAGAATCAGCGCCAGGATCTCGCCCTGCTGCTGGGAGCGCAGGATCGGCAGGAGCGACGGCGCACCAGTTCTGTCCATAAAATGAAGAATACTCTTCAGTTCACGGAACCGGCGGCACTGGCCATGACTTCACCAGCACCGACAGACGGCCGACCGGCCGGGTGTTGACCCTCGACTTGGTGCAGGGCTCACAGTTGCGGGTGTGGAAAGGGAGATGCGCGCTATCGGAGAGATGGCCAGGGTCAGTGGCCTGAGCGTGAGCGCCCTGCGATTCTACGACCGTGCCGGAGTGCTGGTCCCGGCCCGGGTGGATCCGGTGAGCGGTTACCGCTGGTATGACCCCGGGCAGCTCGAGGAATCCCGGTTGCTGGCCAGGCTGCGCCGGGCGGCCATGCCGCTGGCTGACATCCGGCTCGCGCTGGCCGGCTGGTCCAGCGCGCGGACACCGACCTGGTGACCAGCCTGCTCCCGGCACACCTGCGCCGCCTGCAACTGGGGCTGTCCGACGCCCGCGCCGAGTTCTCCACGGTCCTGGCATTCCTTGAGAACAGGCAGACTCTCATGACTTCATTCCGCACCGCCGCCATCGCGCTGACCGTCAGCGCACCAGCGCTGGCCGCCGCCCTGGACTCAGTCCGCTTCGCCGCCAGCACCGACCCGGAACTGCCGGTGCTCGGCGGTGTCCTGTTCGACATCGAAGGCGACCAGTTCCACTTCGTGGCCACCGACCGGTACCGGCTCGCCCTCGCCCGGGCCGCCGCCACCGGATACGGCGGGCCCCGCGTGCAAGCCATCGTGCCGGCCCCGCTCGCCGACGCGATGCGGGCCCTGCTGACCGGCGACGCACCGGTCCGGCTCGCCCTGGACGGTGACCGCGTCGCACTGGACGCGGGAGACCGCCAGGCAGCGGGCCGGTGCCTCCACCACGACTACCCCGACTACCGCCGCATCCTCGCCCTGCCAGAGGGCCGCCGCGTCCCGGTCAGCGTCCCCGAACTCGGCCGTCGTCGCTCGGAGGCTTCGCCAGCGGCATGGAGCCGTTGTTCGGGGAGGACTGGTGGGTCGCTGATCAGCAGCTTTCCCAAGACTTGGTGGACAGGCAGGCGCCTTCCCGGCGGGCCGCTCCGAAGACGCGCCGGGCGAATAGGCTGTCAACGTGCGGGGTCGTTGCAGCTGGCGTTCTGCGACCTCGGTACCCCTCGGCCGGGCTGGAATGCCTATGCCGAGCTGAAGCACCAGCCTTCACAAACCGGGATGATCAAGCGGTGGCCGTTTCGCGTCCAGCACGCTTGATGAGCGTCAGGTAGCCCACCTGGGCGACTTCGACTCCGCTGTGACTCCGGGCACTGATGTCGGCGAACTGCCGATCACGACCGGGTCGTATGCATCACCTGAGGAACTGGCTGGTCATCCGGCCGACCCGAGGTCGGACTTGTACTCGCTTGGCGGCGTGCTTCACATGGCGGCAACATGCAAGCGCTATCCCGGCGACCCGGCCCTGCTCTCCGCGAGAAGTGACCTGCCGACCGGCTTCGCCGACTTGCTGGTGACGTTGCTGGCGGAAGTCCCTGCTGACCGACCGCCGGATGCCGCGAGCGTGCTTCGGCAACTTGACCACGTGCGACACGCCTCTAATATCACCGCACTCATCGAGGTCGGCGAAAGTGACAGGATGGAATTCAAGTCGTCGCTCCACCACCCGCACGGGTCGCTTCCTGAGGAACTTCAGCGCAAAGTCCATGCAGGCCAGCTGGGTGAGGCACAAGCATGGAAAGACGTGAGAAGAGGGCTCAACCTTTCGGTCACGAAGACGCTGGCCGCCTTCTTGAACAGTTCCGGCGGCACGCTGCTGATCGGGATCGACCACTCAGGTGCCGTCCTGGGAATCGAGGCCGACTACCGGTATCTGCAACGAGGCAAGCAAGACAAGGACGGATGGCTGCTGTCACTGCGGAACGTCGTCAATAAGGCCCTTGGTGAGGAGGTATGGAGCGTCATTAACGTGTCGCTGGTCCCGCACGAGCAGTCAGTCATCGCCGTCATCGAGTGCCCCCCGCGCGCCAGCGAAACGTGGCACACCGAAGGCGCTAGCCACGTCTTCTACATCCGTGCGTCGAGCGCGACGCACTCGCTCCACGGCCCGAAACTAACGCGGTACGTGCGCGAACATTGGCCGGCTTGACGTAAGCCAGGCAAGTGCAGCAGCTAGCGGAAACGGACTGGTCATGTCGCGGATACAGCGGCTATCTGTAGTTCTGCTCCTCAACCTCGCCCTTGTCGCGGGCCTAGTCGGTGTCGGTCTCACAGCGCGCTCACTGGCAGTGTTCGCTGAAGGCGGGGACTACCTGCTGGACGCCGCAGGCGTGGCCGTGGCGATAGTCGCCGCCTGGTTGTCAGCCCGCCCGCCCAGCGCCAAGCGCCCCCGCGGCCATCCGAATGCGACCTCGACTGCCGCCCTGATTAACGCGGGATGGCTGATCCTGCTGGAACTCATTGTCGCGGCCGGCGCAGTCGACCGCCTCATTGCCGGCACCCCGCAAGTATCCGGCCTGCCCGTACTCCTTATCAGCGGCATCGCCGCGATCGTCATGACAATCGGAGCGTTCATCCTGCGCGGCGACGACGACGAATCCGATGACGGGGACCTCTCGGTGGCCGCTGTCTTGCTGGATACGATCGCTGACGCAGCAGCGGCAGCCGGGGTCGCGATCACCGGCGCGATCATCCTGGCAGCCGGCGGACTGTACTGGCTTGACCCCGCAGTCGCCCTCCTGATCGCAATGGTGATCAGCTGGCATGCGGTCGGACTAATCAGAAAGGTGCTCGCGCAACCTGGCCAAGGTGCTCGGCGAGCTGTATTTCCTGCTTGAGTACCGGGACCAGGCGGTGTTCTTGCAGTACTCGCCGAAGCAGGAGTTCACGCTGCCGAAGAACCTGTTCATCATCGGCACGATGAACACCGCCGACCGGTCCATCGCCAGGATCGACGCCGCGATGCGGCGGCGGTTCGCTTTCGTCGAGCTTGACCCCGTACAAGTCCGAGACGCCAGCCGGTTACCCGTCACGGCGCCCGCGGCGAGTCCACTTGGCCAAACTCGGCCAGGGCAGCGCTGTCCTACCAGTGTGCTACCATCGGCTCATGGCCATCCGCAAGAAGCGCTCCATCTCCCTGCCGCCTGACCTCGACGACCAGATCGCCGCGGCCGCCGAGCAGGCCGGCGTGACCTACAGTGCCTGGCTCGCCGCAACAGCACGCAAGGAATTCGTCCTCCGCGCGGGCATCGCGGCTATCGCCGACTACGAGCACGACCATGGCACCTTCACCCAGGCAGAACTCGACGAAGCCAACGCCTGGGCCGACCACGTGCTCAACCGCAGCGGCCGATCACTCGCCCGCAAGCCCGCCTGATGGGCATAACGTACGACACCGGCGCTCTCATCGCCGCCGACCGCGGCGAACGCCGCATGTGGGCCCGGCACCGCGCCCTGCTGATCCGCCGCGAAGTCCCTGTCGTCCCTGCAGCAGTGCTAGCCCAGGGCTGGCGCGGCACTCCCAGGCAAGCCAATCTGGCCCGCCTCCTCGCCGGCTGCGACATCGAATCTCTCGACAAGATCCGCGCCAAGGCAACCGGCGCGATCGCCGCCCGCGCCCGCACCAGCGACATCGTCGATGCGGCAGTCGTCGAAGGCGCCCTCAGGCGACACGACCTGATCATCACCTCAGATCCCGACGACCTTCACGCAATCGCCACCGGCCTAGGCCAAACCATCCAAACCGACCACCCATAACCGGCCGGTTGACCTCTGGCCAGTGTGTCCGGGTGGCCGGGGGCCGACCGCGAGGGGTCCAAGGCCAGCTGGTGAGACGATTGCCTGGAACCGCCGCGCGACTCCCCCGTCGCCCCACTGTTGGCCTGCCTGACCAGCGAGATCCACTTCACCGCCGCGCAGATGACCGTCGGCAGCCGCCTGCCCGGCGGCCGGATGGACCCATCCCTCCTGCTCACAGGTCGCGCGATCACCAGGTTTCTCGGCCACCACGCCTCGGTCGTGAACGCGGTCGACGGTCTTGACCAGCAAGTCGCGACCATCACCAGCCAAATCGCCGGGCTAGTTGTGAAGGCTGCCGCAGGACGATGAGTCGTATGAGCCAGTGCCTGCCCCGCGCCGGTGGCGGATTGCCGATGCCGAACGGCAGGCTGTTTTTGGCAGGCTTCGGGCCTGGGTCGAGCACGTTTACGACAGGCCTGATGCCTGGTCAGCTGCACCGTTAGCCGGCGAGGCCGGGGTCTATGGGTTCGACTCCGGTCCCTGGTAGCGCGCGGGGTCAACGGACAAGACCACCCGGCCATCCGGGTGGATGGCACTAGGCATGGCGGCGGAGGCGGCGGGGTGGCTCGCCTCCCTTCTCAGCGGGCGACAAGTAGTAGGCGACGCCGGCACCGGCGTGACCCGGCTGCCGCTGGGCAGGCTCGGCCGAGGTGCCGATCTGACGCCACGGATACGACGCATCATGACCCGGCGAGATCGTGATGATCCCCGCCGCCGCACCACCTTCTCCATCGCGTCCTAGCTGCGCAAAGAGCGCGCAGCCGGACCTTGATGATGCGGCTGAACTGACCAAGATCACTTGTAATGCCTCGGTGTGAAGCGCTGTGGGCGGGCAAAGGTACACAGGAATGACTAAGGCGACGGCTCAAAACGACGTCAAACGGCGACAGGTGGCGATCGGTGCGGCAAGCTCGCGCAGGCATAGATTGCCGCGCAGCGCGGGTTTGCCAGGGCCCATGACGACGCGGCCCTGGCAGCCTGCTGCCACCGACAGGCGGCCCCTCCCGACCTATACAGTTGACAAGGGTGCCGACAGCCGACCCCGCTAGCTGTCGCGCTCCGCGAGAAACGCCGCCGCCCGGGGTTCTGCCGGGCTTGGGCTGTGCGGGATTTGGTCAGGGGCGGTTGCGCCGCCGTCGGTACTCGGTTGGCCGTTCACCGATCTCGCTGCCAAGCCGCAAGCGCTCGGTGTTCCACGCAAGCTGCGCTACCGCTTCCGATGGGACGCCTCGCGGAACCGCCACGTGGTCGAGTGCCGTCGCGAAGTCGGCCATGGTCTTGGTGACGATCTGCTCTGCCTCGCCGGAGCCGAGGGCGTTCCACCGCTCGGCTTCGCGGATCAGGTGCTGGGCGCTGATGCGGCGGTGGTCGAAGCTGCGGTCGATAGCGAGCGCGAGGTTGCAGTCGATCCGGCCGTGCTGGAAGAGGTTCGGTATGGCGTCGTAGACGTCGGCGAGCACGCTGCGGCCGGGCAGGTGCAGGATAGCGAGGTTCTTCGCGTGAGCGTCGTTATCGCCGAGGAGCACAGTGAACGTGAGCCGGCGCAGGTAGTCGGCAACCGGCCGGTCCTGCCCCTGGAGCGAGCCGAGGAGCTCGGCGATCCGGTATGCGCTCGGGCGGCGGGAGTCACGGGGCGCAGCCGGGTTCTGAAACTTCGCATGGTCGTTGACCCAGTCAAGGCCGAGCGCCTGGGCAGCGTCCTCCTGGTGGATGAGCGTGACCGTCTCACCGTGGACGACCCGGTCGTAGCGCTCGATGACCAGGTACTGGCGCGCGCCACTGCCGACAAGCTCAGTGCCGTAGCTCGCGAGCCCGAGTGCGATGGCCAGCGAGTGCCCGTAGTGCTCCCGGGCGAGCCCGTCCGGCCGCGCGGCCAGCCGCGGCTTGAGGATGTGAGTCGAGTGCGCGCGGCCCAGCGGCAGGTACCACTGGCCGCCCAACCGGGCGAGCAGCAGCTTCGGCTGGAGGCCGGCAAGCATCGAGCGGCTCTGATCGTCCGATCCGAGGTCACCTTCTGAAGCGGCCCGGCGCAGGCGCTGAATGATCTCGCCGTCGCTGACCGGCTCGTAACGCGGCACAGTCCGCGTCGCCAATTCCGCGTCAGTAATCGTCAGAGCGCCGGCGATCGAGCCGCCGAACTCGCGGAGCATCGAATACAGGTCCGTCGGGTCGCTGATGCCCCGGCGCTGCGTGAGCCGCTCGCGCTGCCGGCCCTCCAGTGCGTATCCCCCGAAGAAGCCGCTCGCCGCAGCCGCCGACGCCCTTGGCCTGACCGACCCGAACGCCTCGGTCAGCGTGACAGGGCCCGGCGAGTAACCGTCGATCCACTCGAACTCGACACGTTCGGGCCGAGAACTGCGACCGATCAAGCCGACCAGCTCTCCGTGCAACCGCACCTCAAGCCGATTAGCCATCGGCACCGCCCTCACCATCAGCCGACCGGTCAGCATCGAATGTGACACTGAGCGTGATGCCGAGCCACTTGAGCGTGCGCAGCAGCCGGGTCATGTACAAAGTGTTCCGGCCGGACTCCAGGCCGTTGAGGTAGAACCGGTCATAGGCGTTCGCCCGCGCGAGTTCTTCCTGCGAGATGCCCCGCGCCTCGCGCACAGCGCGGATCGCATCGCCGATGTCGCGCGGCTTGCGCACCTCGACCGTCCTGCGAGCCATGACCACCCCCAAACTGAGAACGTGCGGATATCTGCACATCCGTCGTTGTGAGAATATCTCAACACGAGCCTCTGTGCGAATATGCTCACAGCCAGGACCTGCGCGATAACCACCTACCTCGGCTGGCTGAATGGTCCACGACCTGCGACCGCTGCGATCTGGCTGGGCTATGCCGAACTAAGCAGCGCCCTTGACTGAGGAAGACACAACTACTTAAGCTGCCCAGACCCA
>DASTJM010000150.1:0-3220 GCA_035716545.1 Streptosporangiaceae bacterium | reverse complement strand
AGCGTATCGGCGATGTCGCGAGCCGGGTCCGGCCCTAGCACTTTGACGGCTACCTGGTAGTGCAGCCGCTCGTCACGGGCGAGATAGACAGCTCCCGCGCTGCCCTGCCCCAGGCGCTCCCCTAGCCGGTAGCCGGCGATCATACGGCTCACGCATCGCCACGATAATGACATTCCCCCAGGTCTGTCCCGACAACGGGAATCCGGGCACCCTTCGGGTGTTCAATGACGCCCCTGACGGAGCCTGCCGGATTCACCAAGGCCGACCTCGAGCTGGCCGCCGGAGCCAGGTCGTACGAGCGTGGCCTGGACTATCTTCACGCGGTAGCGGACCTGGAAGTCACGGGCTCTGACAGGATCTTCCGCGCGCCTGATATTTGGTATACCATCCAGCTCACCGAGACCGAAGGGGATTGCGGTGGATCTGCGACTTGACGGCAAGGTCGCCTTCGTCACGGGCGCCAGCAAGGGCATCGGCCGCTGCGTCGCCGAGTTCCTGGCCCGGGAGGGCTGCGACGTCGTCGTCACGGCCAGGACCGCGGGCCCGCTGGAGGCCACCGCGGAGAAGATCGCCGCCGACACCGGCCGCGCGGTGCTGCCACTGGCCGGGGACATGAGCGTGACCGAGCAGGTCCAGCGCTGCGTCGGCGCGACCCTGGAACGCTTCGGCAAGATCGACATCCTGGTTACCTGCGCGGGCAGTTCGCCCGGCGGCCTGCTCGAGGACCTGACCGAAGAGCAGTGGATGTCCAGCCTCAACCTCAAGTTCATGGGCTACGTCAGGTCCGTGCGCGCGGTCATCGGCCACATGCGCCAGCGCGGCGAGGGCGCGATCGTGCTCGTCGTCGGGAACGACGGCCTCAAGCCCAGCTACTGGGAGATGACGGCCGGCGTGGCCAACGCCGCGGACATCAACTTCGCCTCGTCGGTCGCCGAGCAGTACGGGCGGTACGGGGTGCGCATCAACACCGTCAACCCCGGGCCGGTGAACACGGGCCGGTGGGACACGCTGGAGAAGGCCTTCGCCCGCGACAAGGGCGTGAGCCAGGACCGGGCGCACGAACTGGCCCAGCAGTCCATCCCATTCGGCCGCATCTGCGAGCCGGAGGAAGTCGCCGCGCTGGTGGCGTTCCTCGCCTCGCCGCTGGCCAGCTTCATCAACGGCGCCCACATCCCCGTTGACGGGGCGCAGCGCAAAGCCATCATGGACAGTTAAGGAGGTCTGCCATGACTGAGAGTACGGCGGAACTTCGGCCGACACAGGTGGAGATGAACGGCATCAACGTCATCTCCGAATCCGAGCGCAAAGGCCACCCCCGGGACCTGTTCTGGCCGTGGTTCGCGGCGAACATCTCGGTACTCGGCCTCAGCTACGGCTCGTTCGAGCTGGGTTTCGGCATCTCCTTCTGGCAGGCGCTTGTCGTCGGCGTGGTCGGCATCGTGCTGTCGTTCCTGGCCTGCGGGTTCATCGCGCTGGCGGGGAAGCGGGGATCCGCTCCGACCATGGTGCTGAGCCGGGCCGCGTTCGGGTTCAACGGCAACAAGCTGCCGGCCGCGGTTTCCTGGCTGCTCACCGTGGGCTGGGAGACGGTCCTGGTCATCCTGGCCACGCTGGCGACCGCGACCGTGTTCGACCGGCTGGGCTGGGGCGGCGGCACCGGCACCAAGGTAATCGCACTGATCGTCGTGGTGGCGCTGACCATCTTCGGCGGCGTGATGGGCTTCGACCTGATCATGCGCATGCAGACCGGGATCACCATCGTGACCGGGGTGGCCACCGTGGTGTTCATCGCGCTGGTGGCGGACAAGATCCACTGGTCGGCCGTGTCCGCCATACCCGGCGGCTCCTTCGAGGCCGTCGTCGGCGCGCTCGTGTTCACCATGACCGGCTTCGGCCTGGGCTGGGTCAACTGCGCCGCGGACTACTCTCGCTACCTGCCCCGGCGGTCTTCAAGCAGCGGGGTGGTCGGCTGGACTACATTCTCGGCCAGCATCGCGCCGGTGTTCCTGCTCGTCTTCGGCCTGCTGCTGGCGGGCTCGTCCAAGAGCCTGAACACAGCCATCTCAAGCGACCCGATCGGCGCGCTGGCCGCCCTGCTGCCGACCTGGTTCCTGGTCCCGTTCGCCATCGTGGCGGTGCTCGGCCTGATCGGCGGCTCGGTGCTGGACATCTACTCCTCCGGGCTGGCGATGCTCACGCTGGGCGTGCGGATCCCGCGGTACGCGGCGGCCCTGGTCGACGGGGTGGTCATGACGGCGGGCGCGATCTACGTGGTGTTCTTCGCGGACAACTTCGTGGGGCAGTTCGAGGGTTTCCTGATCACGCTGGGCGTGCCGATCGCGGCCTGGTGCGGGGTCATGCTGGCCGACATCGCGCTGCGGCGGCGAGACTACGCCGAGCCCGACCTGTACACCCCGGCGGGACGCTACGGCGATGTCCGGTGGCTCCCGGTCCTGGCCGTGGCGGTGGCCACCGGCATCGGCTGGGGCCTGGTCACCAACGGCTCGGCCAGCTGGCTGACCTGGCAGGGGTACCTGCTCGGCTCGTTCGGGCTGGGCGGCAAGCAGGGTGCCTGGGCCTACGCCAACCTCGGGGTGCTGATCGCCCTGGCCATCGGATTCCTCGCGACGCTGCTGTTCAGCCGATCCGCGGTCCGCGCCGAGGAAGCCGCCCCGCTACCCGCTCCCGCCACCGTCTAAGGCTCACCGGACTGGTACCTGCCGGGGCCGGCGGTTAGCCTGACGGGATGGGGATGCCGTCGCCGGGGTGGGACACGGTGGTGCGCGAGACCAGCATCGCGGCCCGCCGCCGCAGGCGGCGGCGCTTCCAGCGGCGGATGCTGTGGCTGCTGACCCTCGTCACCTCGGGCGCGCTGCTGGTCATCGCGCTGTTCATCGTGGACATCGCCAAGGTCCCCACGAAGGTCAGGCCCGCCGCGCTCTCGGCCTCGCTCCACCACCCGGCGCCCGGGGCGCACGGGTCCGCCGGAGCCTCGCCGAAGGGGACGCACCGGGCGAAGCCGCGGCCCAGCCGGACCGCGGTGACGTACCCGCAGGTGGCTGACGTCACGTCCGGGCTGTCCTACCGGCAGCTCGGCTCGCCCTGGCAGCCGGGCTGCCCGTCCGACCTGAGCACGCCGGCGTTCGAGTGGACCGCGGGCGAGAACACCGTGGCCGGGCACGTCACGCTCGGCGGCTCGCTCATCGACTGGCACGGCCTG
>DASTJM010000149.1:0-15428 GCA_035716545.1 Streptosporangiaceae bacterium | reverse complement strand
CAGCTGGCGGCGCAGGTCCCGGACCTCCTCCGCAAGCGCGACCAGGTCGTTCTTCAGCTCGGCAATCGCCAGGCCCTGCTCGGCGATCAACTCGTCCCGGGCCGCGCAGGAGTCGCAACCCGGTGCAGGAGGCGGAAGAACGGCCACAATCAGTCATCATCATCGCCGGCCCTCAGTAGTCAACACGACACGCAGGGGCCGGCTCTGCCAGTTTCAGGACACGGCCGGCCGTCACGCCACATAAAAGGTCAGCCCACCAGAATGACCGCCCTGAATGTTTACACGATGGATTGTCCAGGGCTGCTCACAGATGATGCTGGCAAAGAGAGCTTATCGAGGGCCGTACCGGGCACAGTAGGAGCGAGTCAATGCGGTGCGCATCATTGGCGAAATCGCCGAACTACCCAGACACGGCCAGCTCAGAGAAATATGTAGCTTGAGCAATAGACGAATCGGTGACATCGAAGTCTGCCCGACGTATGCGGGCACCCAGCGGGAGTAAGGCATCTTCCCAAGCCCTTAGATACCGCCTGCGGTAAACGGGACATCCATAAAGCTGAGTGGCTGGTATTGCATTTACGCCAACCGCCTCAAGTGCGGTGAGTAGCTCAGTCATGTCATGAACAGCTCAGCGCAGAAACATATTCGCCTTGACTTGGAGTCAACATGACTCGTGCGTTCGTCCCGGCTTGGCCAAGAGAGGGCTCATGGTTGCGCTAACCGGGACCGGACGGCTCGCCGATGACATCTACTTGCTGGCGCATCACGAGGTGAGCGGCAAGCCGTTCTTGCAGCCGCGGGCGATCGGCTTGGGTTTGGCCGGCGGATTGCTGGCCGAGCTGGTGCTGATCAGGGCCATCCGCGTGTCCGGTGACGGCGTGGCCGCTACAAGTCGCGTCCGTCCGCAGGACGGACTGACGCCTGCCGTCCACTTGCAGGTGCTCGGCGAACGGCAGCGACATTGCACTGGCGACTGGCTGGCGTTCCTGGCTCAGACCGCCACCGAGGATGTCGCTCGCAGGCTTGAACACTCGGGATATTTGGCCCTCGCACAGTCCCGTCGCCCATGGCGTGCTGCGCGATGGGTTCCCGTGGACGCTGACTGCGCCTTCGCACCACTGATCCGCGTCAAAGCGGCACTCGATCCGGTGCGCTCGGGTGGACAGGAAAGCACGGCACTGGCCGGGCTTGCCGTGGCGTGCGGCCTGGGACCACGCCTGCTGGCCTACGGACCACCCGGAGCGCGGCGACAGCTCGATGAGCGTATCCGGCAGTTAAGCCCTGACCTGCGCGCGTGACGCTGACCTGTCCGGCGTGGTCTCGCACCTCGTGACCTGGCGAGGATCGCGCCGCGAGGTGGACATCGTCTTCGGCAACGTCCGCGATGTGAGCTGGCTTAGTAACGACCACTTCCGGGCCCGGCCAGGGACCTGGCGGTTCGTGATCGACTTCCCGTTCGATGAGGCGGGTCGCTCCGCTGACGAGGACCATGCCCGGCTTGACAAGCTGATTGAGAGCGGCCTGGAAAGCAACACTGTCGTATGGCTGCCTCGCTTCCTGCCTCCCGACCGGATGGCGGAGCTCCGGCGCCTGGTCATACTGGACTGGCTGCTCGGCGGCACCGGAGAGCGCTGGACCTCCAACTCTGATCACCTGTCCGACGTCGATCGGGTCCAGGCGAAGGCCGTCCTGGAAAGCCAGCGAACCGCGCTGCGCGAGGGCCTGCGCCGGGCCTTGCAGTACAGCTATGGCGCGGCCGCGGCGTCCGGCGGCTACTCCGGTGCGCCGGGTGCGCCGGGTGCGCATGCCGCTCGCAGCGGCGGGTCTGAGGGCCGCATCCTGGTCAGCCTGAATCGTGCGTTCCGGCCGGCCGCGCCGGTCGGCGCCGATCTCGGGGCCGCTTTCCGCAACCTGGTCGATCAGGCTTTCGCGTCGTCGTATCCGTCGCATCCGAGGTTCGAGCCCGGCGATGCCGAGGTGACCGCGCGCGAGCTGAGCGCGGTCTACGCCCATGTCGAGCGGGCCGTCGCCGATCCCGACGGCCGGATCAAGCTGGAAGGCGACATCGCGGCCGTGCGCCGGGTGGCCAATCCGCTCGGGGTCGGCAAGGCAGGCGAGACGCACTTCCTGTTCGGCGACGACCGGTTCACGCCGTGGGCGGCCGAGTTCGAGCGCGCCGCCACGCGGGACGGCCGCCAGCCGCAGGATGTCGTGGCCGCCGGGCGGGTCCGCGAGTGGATCAGCGATATGGTGCCGCGCTACGGCCTGCGCGACGAGGTCGCCGACCTGATCGTCCTGGCCTGGGCGGCATTGCGGCAACGGGCCTGGTACCACTACGGCAGCCCGGTTCCGCCGCCCGCGCCTGGCAAGGTCAGGCCGGAAATGGAGCTGCGCCCTGAGCCGCTGCCTGTGCCGGCTGACTGGCAGGTAGCCGCGGCGCGCTCGGAGCGGATCTTCGGCATCCGGGCCAACCCCTACCTGACCGCGGCCAGCGTGGCCGCCCTGGCCGGGCAGCTCAGCGAACGGGCGAACGCGACCGCCGATAGTGCCTACCAGCTGGCCAGCCAGCTTGAGACCGCGTATCAGCATCTGCGGATCTCGCCCGACCTGCCCGAGGGGCGGCTTCGGACGGCCAGGGCCTGCGTCGCCCTGGCCGACGGGATGCGCCGGGCGCCGGACCGGGTCGGCGTGGTCACCTCGCTCGCGCACGCGGCCCTGCCGGCGACGGAGGAGGTGCTCGCCAGCTCGCTGGCCCAGGCGGTCAGCGTGACCAGCGCGATCACCTCTTTCCCGTGGGGAAGGCTCGCGCCGCTGATGGCGGCGGCTCAGCGTGACGACGAACGCGGCAGGAGCGCCGCGCAGATCCTGGCGGGACTCCGCAAGGCGGTGCAGTCCGATGAATTCGCGATCCGGCTGCATGGCGCGCTGGCCGCGACCGACCAGGCGATCTTCGACTGGCTGGCCGAAGGCCAGCAGCCACCGCCTCCGCCTCTGGCGCCGGTGACGGTGACGACCGCCGGAACGACTACGCCTGCCGGTCACCGGCCTGCCGGTGCCGCGGAGGCCGGGCAGGCTGTCCTGCCACCTGGCGATGACGTGGAAGGCGCCGTCGCGGCGCTCCGCGCGTTCCTTCGGGCGCACGCTGACCGGGAAGTGACCGTGCAATGGCGGGTCAGCGGATGAGCCAGCCCGCCTCGGTGGCGACGCTGCCGGTCATCAAGGCGCTGCTCGACGAGGCCATCCGGGGGAGATACCGCAACGGGATTCTCGGTGTCCGCGCCCGGCCGGAATGGGATGGCGCGGAGGAGTTCACTCACGAGGGCGCCACGGTCCGAGTTGTCCCGTGCGAGTCGGTCCTGGCCGTCTGGGAGGCCATCAGCGGCCGGGACCGCAAGCAGTGGCTGGTCGTCCTGACCGACAGGGACGACCACGATCTGGGTACCAGCATCCGGGCGCATCTGGCCGGCCGCCGCCTGCGGACGCCGGACCCCTGGCAGTCGGTGCAGGACGCGTTCGCGGCATCCGGGCTGGACGCCGCGCTAACCTCGGCGCAGGGCGGCCGCCAGATCGCTGACGGACTGCTCGCGGCTACGCCAGCCGGAGGGTGGCCGCCCGCCGCCGGCGGAGCGCTGACCCGTGACCATGCCTTCGCCGCTGTGGCCGGCGCGCATCTGGGCTTCACCGACTCGGTGGTCGACCTGACCAGCGTGCTGAACTGGACCGTTGCCCCTGAGCTGCCAGGGCGGATCGCTGACCTGCGTGAGGTCGCCGGCAATCCGCTAGCCGACGCCGTGCTGGCCTGGGCCGCGAGCCGGTGCGGACTCGCCGGCGATCCGGTCCATCACCTGCTCCGCAGCGGCCAGGCTGGCGACTGCGTCCCGCTCGGCCTCGTCGCCGGCCTGCTCTGCGCCGCGGCTGGCAGTCCCGACACCGAGGTCGCCCGGATCGCCAGGGAAGGGCTGATCCGGATCGAGCCGCTGCTCGGCGGGTCCAGGCCTTCCGACGCGGCCCTGGCGTCGTGGGCGACCGAGAGCGCGAGCCTTATCATTGAGCTCCGGGCGGTCATGAGCAGCCGCGCGCACGGCGACGTGTTGCTCAGCCGGGCCGGCGAATTGCTCAGGGCCGCTCATGCGGAGGGCATAGCCGAGGACTCCGACCTGCTCCGGGCTGGCCTGGCCAGGCGCTTCGCGACGCTCGCGAGCCTGCTCAAGGCGTCCTTTCCCGCGCCGCGCGCCCAAAGCGCCGACAGGGCCTGGATCGACGCGACCGCCCTGGCGCAGATCGAACAGGCGTGGCGCCAGGTAGCCCGTCATCACCTCGCGGACGAAGGCGACCCGCGCACGAAGGCTTTCCACGCTGCGGTAAGGCTTGCGCGCTGGCTGGCGGAAGACGTCGCCGCGCCTCGCAAGGGCACGAGCGACGCGGAGCTTGCGAGCCTGGTCAGCAGGCACCTGGGCTCGGATGCCTGGGCCGACTCCGCGATCAATGACGCGGCGGCTGGCGTCGGCGATGCCGACCTCGGCGCGGGCCTGGCCGCTGTCCTCGCGGCCGCGACCACCCGGCGTGCCGCGCACGACGCCGCCTTCGCATCGGCGCTGGCCCGGCAGACGGCGGAGTACTCGTCGGCGCAGGACTTCGGCGCCGGGCCGGTACTGATGCTCGAGCGGCTGCTCCCGGCCAAGGTCATCCCGCTGGCCCGGGTCGCTCGGGTGCTGCTGCTCGTGCTCGACGGCATGAGCGCCGGGGTGGCGACTGAGGTGATCGCCAGCGTGCTCGGCCGTCCCGCCGACGGCTGGACCGAAGCTCTGCTGCCAGGCACGGCGGCCAGGATCGGCGCGCTCGCCGTGCTCCCCACCCTGACCGAGGTCAGCAGGGCCTCGCTGCTTTCTGGCCGGCTGACGACAGGCGACCAGAAAGCAGAGACAAAGGGGTTTGAAAAAATCTGCCAGGAGAACAGGCTTCCCGGTAGGCCGGCGCTGTTCCACAAGAAGCCGCTCGACTCCTCGCTGCCCGGATACGCGCTCGACGCGGACGTGGCGGCCGCCATCGATGATGTCGAAGGTGCCCCGCTCGTCGCGTGCGTGCTGAACACGATCGATGACGCGCTTGACCGGTCCGATCCTGGCGGCATGGACTGGACTGACGCGACCGTCCGGCACCTGCGGCCGCTGCTTGAACGCGCGCGGCTCGCGGGCCGGGTGGTCGTCCTCACCGCCGACCACGGTCACATTGTGGAGCGGCGCCTCGGCAGGCAGCGGCCGAACGCGGAAGTCACCAGCGGCCGGTCCAGGTCGGCCAGCCAGCCGGCGGGCGAAGGCGAGATCCTGGTGATCGGAGAACGGGTTCTGATGCCGCCGGGCAGGGCCGTTCTCGCCGTCGATGAGCGACTGAGGTACGGGCCGCTGAAGGCTGGCTATCACGGCGGGGCGTCGCCCGCCGAGGCGGTCGTCCCCGTCGCGGTGCTCGTCTGCGGCGCCATCCCCGAAGATGCTGACCTGCGGCTCGCGCCGCCGCAGCAGCCCGCGTGGTGGGCCGATCCGGTCAGGCTGCCTGATGTTCCGCTGGCGGCGCGCCGCAGCCGTCCCCGGCCCGCCAGGCAGGCTCAGGCTGCCTCGACGCTCTTCGATCTGCCTGGTACGCCCGGCGAGCCGCAGCGGGTCGCGGGGGAGGTGACCGGCTCGGCTGTCTACGCCGCGCAGCGCAAGATCGCAGGCCGGCCCTCTGTGCCCGACGATCGGGTCCGCGAGCTGCTCGCGGCGCTGCTGGCCGCGCCGGGCACAAGGCTGGCGCCGGTCCAGGCGGCCAGCGTGCTCGCCGTAGCGCCGGCGATGCTGCGCGGAGCGATCTTGCACGTGCAGCGGCTGCTGAACGTCGAGGGTTACGCCGTGCTGCGGATAGACGAGGATGGCGCGACGGTGATCCTCGATGAGCCGCTGCTGCGGGAGCAGTTCGGGACGCGTTCGTGACCGGCCATGCTGCGTCCGGGCGGGGCGCGACAGGCCAGGTATCGCCGCGCCGGCGGCGTGAGGTCATCGACGCGCTGCGCCGGGGAACCGTTCCGGTCAGCGGACTGGATCTGCTCGCTGTCGGACTGGACCGGTTCGTGCCCGCGATGGACGCTGACCTGGAAACGGCCGCGGGGGGCGGCTCAGCGTTCAAGGCCGTGCGCGGCGAGTACGGCTCGGGCAAGACCTTCTTTGCCCGCTTCCTGGCCGAACGAGCGCTCCGCCAGGGCTTCGCGGCTGCCGAGGTGCAGATCTCTGAGACCCAGACACCGTTGCACAGGCTGGAGACGGTGTACCGGCGGATCACCGAAGCGCTGCGAACGGCGGCTTACCCGCCAAGCGCCTTCCGCCCGGTGCTCGATTCCTGGCTCTTCACCCTGGAGACCGACGCCGCTGCCGGGGCGATGGCATCGGGCGACGCCGTGGCGCGGCTGCTTGAGCGCAGGCTCGCGGCGGTGTCCCGGCAGACTCCGGCCTTCGCGCAAGCACTGCGCGGTTACCGCGCGGCCGCTGGCGGCGGTGACCTGGCGACCGCCGACGGGCTGGCGGCGTGGCTCGGCGGTCAGCCGAACGTAGCCGCGGCCGCGCGCCGCAGCGCCGGCATCCGGGGCGAACTCGATCATTTCGGCGCCATGGGTTTCCTGCAGGGCTTGCTCGCGGTGCTGCGTGATTCCGGTCATCCAGGGCTGCTGCTGGTCCTCGATGAGGTAGAGACGCTGCAGCGGGTTCGCGCAGACGTGCGGGACAAGGCGTTCAACGCCTTGCGGCAGCTCATCGACGAAATCGACTCGGGACGCTATCCAGGCCTTTACCTGGTCATTACGGGGACACCGCCTTTCTACGACGGGCCGAGCGGCATCTCGCGGCTCGCCCCGCTCGCGCAACGGCTCGCGACGGATTTCTCCACTGAGCCGCGCTTCGACAATCCGAGGGCCGTGCAGGTGCGGCTGCCTGGATTCGACCGGACGGCTCTTAGCACGCTCGGCCGCCTGGTCAGGGATCTGTACGCCGCTGGCGCCGATGCGCCCGGCCGGATAACCGCGACGGTCGGCGACGGCTACGTCGCCGAGCTGGCGGGCGCCGTCACGGGCGCTCTTGGCGGAAGCGTTGGGGTCGCGCCGCGCGTTTTCCTCAAAAAGCTGGTGACCGACGTGCTCGATCGGGTAGATCAATTCGCTGATTTCGACCCGCGACGTCACTACGCTCTGACGATCGCGCCGACGGAGCTTTCAGAAGAGGAAAGAAACGCCGCCGCCCGGTCGCCCGCCGTGACCAGCAGCACCGAGACCAGCACCGCCGTGACCAGGGCTGCCGACGTTGACCTCGACCTGACATGACCGATGGGCAAGAGCGCCTGCACCCGGTGATCGTGCACCACCTGGTCAATAGCCTCGGCTGGCGCGAGCTGCGGCCGCTGCAAGCTGAGGCTGCCGGTCCGGTGCTCGACGGCAAGGACGCGCTGCTGCTCGCGCCGACCGCCGGCGGCAAGACCGAGGCAGCGATCTTCCCCCTGCTGACGGCAATGGAAACGGCGCGCTGGTCCGGGCTCTGTGTCATTTACCTCTGCCCGCTCAAGGCTCTGCTGAACAACATGCTGCCCAGGATCGAGCAGTATGCGAGCTGGCTGGGGCGGCGTGCGGCCCTCTGGCACGGTGACGTGAGCGCGTCGGCCCGGCAGCGGATCCTCCGTGACCCGCCGGACATCCTGCTCACGACGCCTGAGTCGCTGGAGGCCATGCTGATCAGCGTCAAGGTGCACCCTCCCAGGCTCTTCGCCGATGTCCGCTCGGTCGTGATCGACGAAGTGCACGCCTTCGGTTCCGACGATCGTGGCTGGCACCTGCTGGCCGTCATCGAGCGACTCTCACGCCTGGCGGGCCGATCCATCCAGCGGATAGGGCTGTCAGCCACCATCGGCAATCCGCGCGCCCTGCTTGAGTGGCTGCAGGGATCGGGGCGAGGCAGCCGGCCGGGGGCAGTCGTCGCGCCGGACCTGGCGGACCTGGCCCGGGCAGGCCAAGGCGCGGCCCGGCCGGTTCCGCCCGGCGAGGTCGAACTCGACTACGTCGGCTCGGTCGCCAACGCCGCGCACGTCATCGCGGCACTGCACCGAGGTGAAAAACGGCTCGTCTTCTGCGACTCACGCCAGCTCGTGGAAGAGCTTGGCGCGGCCCTCCGCGATCTTGGCGTGACGGCGTTCCTCTCCCATGCGTCGTTGTCGGCTGAGGAGCGGCATAGATCCGAGCAGGCCTTTGCCGAGGCGCGCGACTGCGTGATCGTGGCGACTTCGACACTTGAGCTCGGCATTGACGTCGGCGACCTGGATCGGGTGATTCAGGTCAACTGCCCGCCCACGGTCGCGGCGTTCCTCCAGCGGATCGGGCGCACGGGCCGCCGGCCAGGCAACTCGAGGAACTGCCTGTTTCTCGCTCTCGACAAGGACTCCCTCCTGTGGAGCGCCGGCCTGCTCCACCTGTGGGGTCAGTCGTTCATCGAGCCGGTGGTCGCGCCGCCGGAGCCGCGGCACATCGTGGCGCAGCAACTGCTCGCGCTCTGCCTCCAGAATCACAAGATCGGCAGGCAGCTCTGGGTCAGCGAATGGAACGGCCTGCCGCCCTTTGACCGCAGCGCGGAGCCGATCCTCGCGTACCTGACCGAGAACGGGTTCATTGATTCGGACGGTGAGCTTTTGTTCATCGGCCCGGAAGCCGAGGCGAAGTTCGGTCGCCGCCACTTCATGGGGATGACAGCGTCGTTTACGGCTCCGCCTCAGTTCACTGTCCTATCTGGTCGTGCCGAGATCGGCCGGACTGATCCCACGCTGCTGACCGAGCGGATTGACGGCCCCCGGCTGCTTCTGCTCGGCGGCCGGAGCTGGCTGGTGACCTGGATCGACTGGAAGCGGCAGCGGTGCTTTGTTGAACCGGCCGAGAGCGGAGGCAAGGCGCTGTGGCTCGCTGCCGGATGCACCGGAGCAAGCTTCGCGCTGACCCGAGCCGTGCGAGACGTGCTACTCGGCGCGGCGCCGCCCGCGGCGATCACCGAGCGCGCCGAGCGCGTGCTCGGCGAGATCCGCGACGACGAGCGACACTCAGCGCACCCGGCGGGCACTGTCATTTCACGGCGCCGCGACGATGTCCGCTGGTGGACCTGGGCCGGCTACAAGGCCAACGCCACGCTTGCTGCCACGCTTTCTGACCTGACCGACGACATGCAGCGCTTCACCGATGCCAGCATCCGCCTGCGCAGCGACCTGACCCGCGAGATGTGGAAGGAAGCCACCAGGGACGCGGCCGACCGCCTATGCCTTCCCGACATAGACCGGCGCGCCCTGGCCGGGCTGAAATTCAGCGAAGCGCTTCCACCCCGGCTGGCCACCGCGACGCTCGCCGCTCGCCTCGCCGACCTCTCCTCGGCAGCCAGGACGCTTGATGAGACTGTCCGCTTTAGCTGGATCGCGGATCACGCTTAACGCTGCCTCGCTTAACCCCCCGCAGGAATCGGAGCCTTCGGCGGCCGCCCGCGTCGCCGCTTAGGCGGACGCCACATACTCAGAGCTCATCGAGTCCTCGGGCACTGCGGCAGCCCGCACCACCGACACGTACGACTCCTTGGTGCACGCGGCCAGAATCCCTCTGTACCTGCCGACTTGCTTGCAGAAAGTGCGTTCTCAGTGCTGCCAGGCGCGAATGAGGTCGTCAGGTCCCCAGTGAGCTGCCAGCGGCAGTTCTTCGGTGAGGCCGCTGCGGGATACTACGACAAGCGGCGTCTGGTGATGTGCACCAGGAACTGCGAGCACGCTTCGGACAAGGCTGTCGTAATCGTGGCGGTCGAAGGGCCGGTTCTCGAGCCATTTGATCGAGCCGAGGAAATAAATGTTCCTGGCGACGGGCTCACGGTCCGCGCCGACCAGGTCTATCTCGGGGTTGTTTTGCCTGTTCCACCATCCGCCGACGGCTTCGACTCCGGGCCAGCGCTCGTCTGGCATCAGCCGGAGAAGCGACTCGCGGACGATTGGCTCGACGGCGCGGCCGCGCCAGCTCGCCCAGGATCGTTCAATCCGCTCCAGCAGGACGTCGCCTCGGCCGCGCTCGACTATGGGAAGGCCGCGCTCCAGGAAGGCCAGCCAGAATCGAAGGTACGGGTCGGCGATCCGGTATCGCTTGTTCTTAGTGTCTGCCCTGGTCGACACTGGGCTGTCAGCAGTTATTACCCGCTTGAGCATGAGGGTGCTGAGAATCGGGGACAGCGTGCCGGAGGCTAGCGGCGTAGTACCGCCTGCGTCGCTGGCGATCGCAGAGAAGGTCCGCTCGCCTGCGCCAATGGCTTCCAGTACCGCGCGTGTGCGGGTAGCTTCCGGAAATTCGCCTAGCAGCGACAGCTCACCGGCCAGCAGCAGGGGGGAGAGAGGATTGTTCAGTTCATGGCGCAGGTAGTCACTTCGCGTCATCTCCATGCGCCATGCCTGCACAATCTCAGGGAAACCGCCGGTGATCAGCAGCGCGTCGACAGCCTCAGCTGCATCCAGCCCGGTCATCGCGTGCACGTCGGCGGGGTCAAGCGGCTGGACTGTCATCTTGGCGGCGCGGCCGAAGAAGGGACGGCCATGAGATTGCAGTGCTTCCATGACCGACAGATCGCTCCCGACGAGGACGAGAAGCACTGGCTTGGCACTCAGGTACCGGTCCCAGACCGTCTGAAGGGCGCCCTCGAACTCCGAATCCTGCTCGGTGAGCCAAGGCACTTCGTCAAGTACCGCGATAGCCGGCCTGCTTTCAGGCAGGGCGACAGCGAGGGCCCGAAGGGCCTGATTCCAGTCGGCAGCCTGCAGTCCGGCGACCGCGTCAGCGTTGGCCAGGCTTGAGTGGGCCACAGTGGCGGTGAAATCTGTCCGCTCGCTCACGGGATTGCGGCCTCGCGTCGCCTGGAAGACGACATACGGCAATCCGGCTCGATCGCAGAACTCTTGCACGAGGCGCGACTTGCCGACGCGGCGCCTGCCAGTCACTATCAGCGCCCGACCGCTAGTGCCGGCAGTCCCGGCTGTGACCTGGTGCAGCGCCCTGGCCAGCAGTTCAAGGTCCCCAGCCCGGCCAACGAACTCCATCGGGCTCCTATACGTAGACATTATCTAACGTAGATAACATCTTACATTAACAGAACGAGTATGTGCACGGCTCACTGGTGGCGTAGACGGTTCTGGTGAGCCTCCACTCCCGGGTGAACCAGTCGCGGAGCGCGTCGAGATGACGCTCATCCACGCCAGCCTCCATCTGCGGCAGGCGAGCCCAGAAGAAGACGACGGCCTGCACGTCCGCCCACTCGTCGTCACCGACCGGAGTCACCGCCGCCCTCGCGAGGAAGGTGGCCGCCGTCGGGAAGACGTAGACGCAGCCCAGGCATTCCGTGCCGCCAGGGTCGAGCACTGTGTAGGTGAACGCACGGCCCGCACGGTGGCGTTCTTCGCACTCGACAAGATCTTTCCGGTTCTCCTCCACCGTGGAGTCGTCTTCGGGCCACGTCGACTGGCGCCACAACCGCAGGTGCTGGCGCGTCTCCATCACGGCGGCATAATCCAGCTCCGCGTCGTCGGCCACGATCGGCCGCAACACAAATTCGGCCGTCCTCAACTCAGCAGGAACAGGCTCCGTCAATTCAGCGGACGAGCCGTTTTAGCTTAAGTTGATCAGCTGGTCTGGCTGGACCGGTCTTCGCGCGGACCGCTGCCCGGACCAGCGGCGAACCAGGCAATCCCGGCATTTTCCGGGCAGACCGCAGTTCCGCGGTCACGTAACGGCCGGTCCGGCAGCAGGTGGGGACCCCTGCTGTCGTTCAGGCAACAGCCGGGGTCCCCACCTGCGCGCCACTGGCCCGCCACGGCCAGGCAGTTCCAAGATCACGCCAAGCTAAACTGCATCGCACCATCGCTCGCTGGTACACAACGGCATTTGGTATCCCAGATACAAAGAGAGGCTCCCCGGAGCGGTCGACAGATGGCGATCCGACTCGCACGCGCTACTACCGGGCCTTCCTATCGAAATTCAAGGAATTCGATGGTTGTGCCAGCTCGTTTCAGGCATTTTCCGAAGCGACTCGCCACTGGGCTGACTTCGCGTGAACCTGGCCGGGGCGCGGCCGGCGGCACGGACGGGACGCCTGCTGTTTCGCTGAACGCATCGCGTCCCGCCCGCCGCGGCCCGCCGCGGCCCGCCGCTGGCCGGCGCCCGTCACCCGCTTGGCTCCGGCGCCCGGCAAGCCGCCTCAGCCGCCGCCAGCAACCGGCGCCCGGCCGGCCCGCCGGCGGCAACGCCGCGCCTATGCTGCTGTTCGCGGCCCCTGGCCAACAGCAACGCAGGAGCGACATTGCCGCCATGGCAGCAAGAACGCGGCGACATTGCTGTCGCCGCGGCGTGCCAGCAGCAACTCAGGCGCGACGTTGCCGCCCGGCACGGCGAGGACCTCGATCCGGACCGGCCCTGCCTGATCCGGGTGATCGAGTACGAGGTCCCGGACCGCGAAGGCGACGGCAAGGGCGAGCTGATCACCCTGATCGCCACCATCACCGGGCCCCGCCGGGCCCCGCCGCCGTCCTGGCCGCGGCCTACCACGAGTGATGGGAGCAGGAGACCGGGAACGCCCAGGTTAAAGACGCACCTGCGCGGCCTCGGCAAGATCCCGCGCCCGCAGTCCCCGGAGATGGTCCGCCAGGAACTATGGGGCTGCCTCCGCACTCATTACGCGATCAGCGCCCTGATCTGCACCGCCGCCACCGCCGCCGGCATCGACCCCGACCGGGTCAAGTTCAACAGAACCGTCCGCATCTTCCGCCGCCGGGTCGCCGACCCGGCATTTTCCCCCTGACCAGCGCGACCGCATTCTCGCCCGCGTCATGACCGGCATCACCAGCCGCCGGCACCTGAACAAGCGCCGCCACCGCAGCTACCCCCCGCGTCACCAAACGCGGCCGGCACAACTCCTACCCAGTCAGGAACCCGGCGACCACGGCACCCGCCACCAGGACCCGCCCACCATCAGGCTCGCCAACGCGCCGCTCAAGGTCCAGCGCGGCAGGGTCCCGACCCAGGGCCGCGAGGTGGCGCGGACAGCGAACGGCGGGGTTTGGCCCAGTTCAAGTGCGGCAATAGCGTCACGGTAGAGTCCGGGGCTGGCGTGGCGCCGGCCCGGCTTGCCGGGGGTGAGCTGCTGATGACTTCGCGTTCCGATTACGAGGTGTTCGACCTTGGCGACTTCACGCTCGGCGGCGGCGCGACGCTGCGCGGTGCCCGGCTCGCGTACAAGACGTACGGAACCCTGAGCGAGAGTCGCGATAACGCCATTGTGTACCCGACGTGGTACTCAGGGCGCCACTGGGAGAACGAATGGCTCATCGGCGAGGGCATGGCCCTCGACCCCGGACGTTATTTCATCATAGTTCCCAACATGCTAGGGAACGGGCTGTCGTCGTCTCCGAGCAATACCCCTCCGCCGTACAACGGGCCGCGGTTCCCCGAAGTGCGGGTTCAGGACAACGTGCGGGCTCAGCACAAGCTGGTGACCGAGCATTTCGGGATCGGGCGGCTGGTCGCCGTGACTGGCTGGTCGATGGGCGCCGGCCAGGCCTATCAGTGGGCGGTCAGTTATCCGGAGATGGTGCCGCGTATCTTGCCGTTCTGCGGCTCGGCGAGAACGAGCAGGCACAACATCGTCTTCCTTGAGGGAGTCAAGGCAGCACTCACAGCGGACACCGCGTGGGAGCACGGCTGGTACGGCGAACAGCCCTGGCGCGGTCTGCGTGCCGCCGCGCGAGTCTACGCCGGCTGGGGATTCTCGCAAGCCTTCTACTGGGACGCTGCCTACCGGCAACTCGGATTCACCTCGCTCGAAGATTTCCTGGTGGCCTTCTGGGAAGGTTTCTTCCTGGACGAACGTGACGCCAATAACCTGCTGACGATGCTGTGGACCTGGCAGCACGGGGACGTCGGCCTGACCGAAGGTTTCGACGGCGACACCGAGGGCGCGCTCAGCTCCATCAAGGCGCGCGCGATCGTCATGCCTGCCGAGAAGGACCTGTATTTCCCGCCCGAGGACAGCGCCTGGGAAGTGGAACGCATACCGAACGCCGAGCTTCGCGTCATCCCCGGCGTCTGGGGTCACTTCGCCGGCGGCGGCGTCAACGCCGCGGACACCGCTTACATCGACCAGGGCCTGAAAGATCTCCTCTCCTCACATCCATGACTGACGGAAACTCCGCGCTGGACGCATGGTGCAGGAGACATTGGACGCCGGTTCTCGCTGGCCGGTCAGTATCGCTCGGCGACTGCCTCCTCCAGGGTCAGGCCGTCGGTGGCCCCCTCTGGCTCCACGAAGGCATAAATGATCGCCAGGGCGATGAGCCCCATGAGGGACTCCTGGCGCGCGTGGTCGATTACGCCCGCTCGGGGGTCGCCGATGGTTTCTTTGCGGCGCTGACTGGCGGTTTTGTTCCGGGGCTGGCGGCTGGGGGCTGCACCTGGTGGGTGCGGCTGTGATCATGTGCCCGCAGCGGTCACGGGAGTTATGCGGAGCAGGTGCGAAGAGCGCCCTGTCCTGGGAAATTACGGATAACCACATCCCTGTGATTTCCTGGAGACCGGAGCGCTCTTCATGGCCGAGGATACGCCCTGGGCCAAGAACCTGTCCGTTACCTGCGACGGCGAGGGCCTGGTCGGCCATGCCGGGGCTGTGCTGCCGCGTAAGCTGGCCGGCCGGTGCGGGCTGACCGCGGCGCTGTCCGGGGCGCTGACGAAGGCGGGGAGGTTCCCGCAGTTCGGCCGGGGCATCGCGCCAAGGATGCTGCGCGTCCCACGGCACGGCGCGATCGTACTTGGCTATCGATTCGGTCAGCAGGGCCCGGCTTGCTCGCCGGGCAGGCTCCGTAAGGGCGCGGGCCTCGGAACTGAATGGCGCGTCCGGGTCCGAGTCACTCACCTCGCTGGCGATCTCTCCTTCGGCAGTCCGCCTTGCGGTGGGGAGATCCGCCAATCTCAGGCTGAGCGGCGTTCTGTCCGATCATCGTGCCGCATCCAAGGCTGTCCTGGCCAAAGCAAGCTGGCAATCGCGGAATCCAGCCATCGCCCCCGCACCCTCCGCGCAGGTGCCCTCCCCGGGGCCAGAGCCGTCCCCCATGCCGCCAGGGCCGCCGAGGTCGGCTAGGTCGGCCGCGGATTCCGGGTGGCTGGCTGGCAGGCCGCCACCGTGGCATCTCGTTTCGACGAGTCGCACGTTAAACGATCGGATGGTATTTACGTCCATGAAGTGCCCAGTTCAGAAAAGCACCGGCTTGGAGAGCCATTGGAATTCAACGACAGTATCTGAACTTGCCAGCGCGCCTATTACTCGCACAGTACTCGGGTGATCTGGCTTCCATATTCCAAGGCCGGATCC
>DASTJM010000148.1:0-43345 GCA_035716545.1 Streptosporangiaceae bacterium | reverse complement strand
CCTGCCAGAAAAGCCGCTCCGCCCGGACGCCCGGCAGCCCGGCCCGCGCGGTCAACTCCGCGATCAGCCGGCACGCCTCCGCCATCCGCACCAGCCCAGCGCTCAACGGCCTGCCGCTCACCCCTGCTGAATAGCTACGCTCGGCTTGCTCCGTCAGGGCGACTGCCAGGCCGTTGTCGTGCTGCGCCGCGGACATTGCTTTCAAGGACGCTGGGCCATCTCGGGCGCGGCGGCCTTGAGAACCTGCTCGATCTCAGGGCTTGGCGCCGAACCGGGTTCGAGCCGGCTGCCGGGTGCGCGGCGACGGAGCGCCGCGCCCGGAATTGCGCGGGTCCGACATTAAAGACCACATCGCCGTGAATGGAACGAACCTGAAGAGCCGCGCCGTGTCAGACCAATAGGCGGCGATATAGACCACATTAACGTCGAGTTCAAGTTTCTCGGATCTTCAGGTGAAAGAGAACCTTGGTGACCAGTCCTCGGCCTTCCGGGTGATGCTGGAGTACGCTCGACCGAGTGAGCTGCGCTTGCCGCTTCGCCGCCAGGTTCCCGCCACAGCACCCGGATAGCGCGGACAACATTACTCCTATCGCCCGCGTGATTATCGCCCGCGTGATTATCGCCCGCGTGATTAGGGTACGCCACCAGCTAGCCGGAGTCCGGTGCCTGATATATAGAGTATTGACGTAGCTGGTCGCCGGAGCCTGTTGTCGGATAGGCTCGGCCGGGGTCAGCGCGGCGAGCCAAATGGTCAGGAGGTATTCATGATGACCGGGTGGCGGTTTTCCTTACGGGTCGGAGTCGTGGCGCTGGCGGTGATCACGGCGGGCGGCATAGGAGTCCGGACTGGGGTCGCTGTATCTACGGCGGCGCCTGGCTGGCGGTTAGCAGTCGAGGTTCACCAGACCAAGTTCGGCAGCCTGCTCGCAGTGACTGCGATCAGCGCGCGCAATGCCTGGGCAGGCGGCTGCGGGCAGGCCAGTCCCTCGGTGCCTGGCCCGAATCCCGTGCCGATACCGACACGACCGGTGATCACGCATTACTGGCACGGCAGTTGGAAGGCAGCCAGGCTTCCTGCCACACTGCACGGTTGCGTCACCTCGATCGAGGCGAGTTCGGCGGGTAACGTGTGGGCAATCGGCTCGAGCATGAACCGCAAGTTCCAGCTCAGCAATTTCGCCCTGACGCTCAGGCACGGCCGCTGGGTGGTCGCGCGATGGTGGGGACCGGGAGCGACGAAATCCAGCCGTGCCGTGGGTGCGGCCGTGCTGAGCAAATCCAATGTCTGGGTCTTCTGGCAGGACGGCGTCGCCGAGCATTTCGGTGGCGCCAGCTGGCACCGATCCAAGATCGCGCTGCCGTTCCCCGACCGGGAACTGCAGGCCGCCGCCGCCGATCCGGGCGGCGGCGTGTGGGTCCTGACCGGAGAGTTCTACGTGATGCGCCTGCAGGTCACCGGAGGCCATATCGGCTGGAAGGCCGAGTCTCTGCCTGGCGCGCGCGATAACGACGACCTCGCCGGCATCTATGCCCAGTCACCCAAGAGCATCTGGGTCACCGGCGGGGGCCAGCATTTCGTTCACGGCCACTGGGTCTGGGTGCCCCTCATCGAGCACTGGTCAGCGGGCGCCTGGCACCATGTCACCGCGCGGGGGGCCGCCACGCTGGCGAGCGTCACCAGCGACGGCTCAGGCGGACTCTGGCTGGCGACCCAGTCCGGCCCGGCCGGCCTCACGCCGATCGTCCGGTACGCGCACGGGCGGCTAGCACCCGTGCACATCGCGTCGGGCGGCAAGACCATCGTGGCACAGGCCCTGTCATCGATACCGGGCTCGCATTCAGCCTGGGGAGTCGGCGACCTGAACCATGGAACCGAGGACCTGACCGGCGTCATCCTCAAGTACAGCCCCTGACCTCCACCACGACGAAGCATCAGAGCCTGGCTGAAGGCACGGTCCCGAGCAGCTCGGCTTCCGCGCGCCGCTGCCGCTGGAGCGCGTCTGAGCCGGCGCCCTTTCGGCGGCCAGGCCCCGCCGAGCAGGTTCTAACTCAGTATTTCCGCGAAACCAATCAGGCTTCCCGCATCATTTTCCACAATTAGCGCGACGTCCCTGTGACGACTCCGCCGCGAAGGCGGTCGAGTTCGGCCTCGGCTCGCTCGGCGCGGGCACGGAGGTCGGCCCGTGACTCGTCCAGCGCCTGGATCCGGGCATGGTCCCGGGCCCGCAATTCCTCGCGCTCGCGGGCAGCCTCGTCGCGGATGGCCTGCACCTGGGCCTGGGCGTCGGCGCGGGCGAGGTCAGCCCGGGTGTCGGCCGCGTCGGCGCGGCGCTCGGCCACCGCCGCCTGCTCCTGGTAGCGGGTTGCCTCCTGCCGAGCCTGTTCGGCAAGCGCCTGGGCGGCGTGTACCTGCGCTCGGGCATCGGCCCGGATCTGCTCAAGGGCACGGGCGGCCTCTGCCCGTGCCGCGTTGGCGCGGGTGTCGGCCGCGTCGGCGCGCCGGTCGGCCGCCGCGGCCTGCTCCTGGTAGCGGGCGGCGTCCTGGCGGGCCTCGCCCGCCAGCGCCTGTGCCGCCCGGACGCGAGCATCGGCCGCCGCAATGGCCCGGTCGGCCTCGGCCTGAGCCTGCTGGATGGCCTGGTCGTGCTGTGCCCGGAGGTCCGCTATCCGGCTGGCTGTCTCATCCTGCACGCGGGCGAGCTCCGCGGCGTGGGCGCTGGTCGCCTCGGCCAGCCGCTCGCTAGCGTCGTCGGCGCGGCTGCGGGCAGCTTCCAGGTGCTCGGCCAGTTCGTCGGCGGCATCGTCGGCCGCTGCTCGTAGCTGATCCGCGGCGTTCGCCCGCTGCTCGGCCCGGGCGCGGGCGGCTTCGGCCTCGGCTGAGCGCTGCTCCGCGGACGCGCGGATCGCCTCGATCTCGACTTCGGCGGCGGTGGGGTCGCGCACCACGGCGATCGCCTGATGCAACTGGGTGACCAGATCCGCCAGGCGGTCGGTCGTGACGGTGGCATCGCGCAGGAGCTGGGCGCCGAACACCCTGGCCATGCTGACGGGCTGCGCAATGTCAGCGTCGGTGGTCATCAGCCCTGACTGCTCGCCCTCGAGTCGGCGCCGCTCCCGCCAGGCGCTGACCCGAGCGTGGCCGGGGTCAGAGCAGTACTCAGGCGGCCGGCCCGGCTTGCCGGTGGGCCGCTCGGGCGGATCTTCGCAGCCAGGGTACTTGCAGGTAACCGCTGCGGTCGGCTGCTCGGTCACGCGCTCATCCTCCTGTGCTCGTGCATGCATCCGAATTCAATCTTTTCATTACATCACGCATACGAAATGTTATACGTAACTGGCCAATCTGACGGGACAACCCCGAAAACTTGGCGTAGCTAGATTTGTAGGATAATTACGGTTATCCTTCGTCCTATGCCTGGCAGCGATATCGCGATCATCACCCAGGAGCGGTTCGCGCTCGCGTGGCCCGAGGAGCAGGCCCGGTCACGCACTCTCACAGAGATCTGGATTGCTTCGTTCAAGTCCCAGCACACACGGACCTGCTACCGCCGTGACCTCAGCCGCTGGCTCGACTGGTGCATTGAGTGCGATACCAGGCCCGACGAAGCACGGAAAGCGCATACCGATCTCTGGATCGAGAAACAGCGGCGCGAAGGCGCGGCCGAGGCGAGCATCGCCCGCCGGGTGTCCGCCGTCGCCAGCTGGTACGACTACCTGATCGACAACACCGGTGACACTCCATCGCCCCTGGTGGTCCGCAACCCGGCAAAGACCCGCGCGCGACCCAGGATCGATCCGGACTACTCCCCCACGGTGGGCTTGTCGCGCGCTGAGGCTGACCGCCTGATCGAGGCGGCCGACAAAGACGGCCGCACTGCCTCCGCGCTGATGCGGCTGCTCCTCGTCAACGGCCTGCGCGTCGGATCTGCCATTGAGGCCAGGATCGAGAACCTAGGGCATGACCGCGGACATCGTGTCCTGGACCTCACGCGTAAAGGCGGATACCGGGACCGCATCGCCATACCACCCGCCGTGGGCGAATCGATTGACGCGATGCTCGCCTGGCGCGGATCACCGGCCGATGGGTGGCTGTTCGTACTTCGCAACGGGCGCCAGGTCTACGAGGTGTGGGTATGGCGGCTTGTCCGTCAGCTCGCGACGCTCGCCGGCATCCCTCAAGCGGCCGTCCTTTCGCCGCACTCCCTGCGCGCGACCGCGATCACCGAGTACCTGAACGCTGGCGCGTCGCTGGCCGAGGCTCAGGACTTCGCCAGGCACAAGGACCCGCGCACAACTCAGCGGTATAACAAGAACCGGTACAACCTGGACAACCATGGTGCGTACGTACTCGCCGGGAGATACGGCAAGCGGTCATGACTCCCTATGACGTTTCAGTCGCATCTTCGGTCGCGCAGGGCGGCTCGAGTTCAGCCTTGCGCAGCGTCGGGGCGATCTTGCCGAGCTGCGCATGTCCAGTCGTGAGCGCAAATTCGATGGTGCCATCCGCGTGGGCGGGCGAGCATGGTTCGCGTGGCGAAGGGCCGGAGGCTGCCCCCTCAAGGCGGACTGCCGCCTCTGCATGGGGTTAGCGGCGCCGTGGTGGAGATCGCCTGCGACGAATCTGGGTTCTCCGGCACGAACTTGCTGGATGCGGCTACCCCGGTGTTCACGCACGCGAGTGTCGACCTGCGGGTTGACGAGGCGGTCGAGCTCATCCGGGCGCTGCGGCGCGGTTTCCGGTGGTCGCTGGACGAGTTCAAGTCGGGGCAATTTCTCCGCGCCCCCCAAGCCGATGCCGCGTCGGAGTGGCTACTGGCGGCGCTCAGCGGCCGCGCGCACGTCCACCTGGTCGACAAGGAGTACTTCCTCGTGACCAGGATCGTCGACCTGTTCCTGGTCGAACCCTCCTACGCGGCTGGTACTCGCCTGACGCAAGACCACCGTCCGGCTGCCCTCACCCTGTACCGGGCCGGGCGGACTTGTGATCGCGACTGGGGCCTGTTCCTCGCGGCGTTCGTCAAGCTGGTCAAGATCAACAGGCGGCATCAGCTGGATCGCAGCGCCATCGAAAGGTTCTTCCGGGCGCGCGATTCACTGGCAGAAGCCGGCCTCAGCCCGGAAGCGGGAGATGTCCTTGATGGACTCAGCCGAACGCGGCTGTGGACTGTCTTGACCCGGCTGGCAGACGACGACCCGTCGATCCCGCCGCCTCTGGAGCCGTTGCTGCCGGCACTGGCAGAGACCGTCCTGTTCTGGAGCGGCGGACAGCGGCAGGTGCTCGTGATCCACGATGAGCAGAGCGCTCTCACGGCCCGCCGGTTGAAGCGTCTCCAGTTGGCACTGACCGACGGCGCCGACTCGCCGGGCGCAGACGCGCACGAGACCAAGGCGCCAACGGCCAGGGTGTCACCGCTGGCAGGGCTGGTGACAGTCGACTCCCGCGACGATCCGCGGGTTCAGATCGCGGACCTGCTGGCCGGGATCGCCCGCCGGTCGCTAAACATCGGCGATGATGGCCTGCTAAAGTCATTGCTTTCCCCGACCTCACTGCGAGATCCCGAACGATAACGAACCGTCATGGCTGCCGAGCGGGGAGGTCATTTGTGAACGTTTACGGCGCTGGCCTCGTCGTCGTGCTGACCGCTCTCGACCTGGAGTACCAGGCCGTCCGCGCCCATCTGGCTAACGTGCGCAAGCGCCTTCATCCGGCGGGCACGCTCTTCGAGACGGGGCAACTGCCCGACAACAGCGGAGAAATCGCGCTAGCGGTAGCCGGAGAGGGAAATGGCGCGGCGGCCGTGCTGGCGGAGCGCGCCATCGCAATGTTCCGACCGCGGGCGCTGCTGTTCGCCGGGGTCGCCGGCGCGGTCAAGGACGACATCGACATTGGCGACGTCGTCGTCGCGACCAGGGTCTACGGGTACCACGGCGGCAAGGACGAAGATGACGGTTTTCTGGCCCGGCCCCGCGCCTGGGACGCTCCCCATGAACTCGACCAGCTCGCCCGGTACATCGCCCGGACAGCTTCGTGGACCAGGCTCCTTGCGCCTAGCTGGCGCAAACGCGAGCCCGTGGTGCATTTCAAGCCTATTGCCGCTGGCGAGGTGGTTCTCAACTCCCGTGACACGCCACTTGCCCGGCAGTTGCATCGCACCTACAACGACGCGGCCGCTATCGAGATGGAAAGCGCTGGCGTTTCACAAGCTGGCCATCTCAACCGTTCCCTGCCGGTGCTCACCGTCCGTGGGATCAGCGACAGAGCCGACGGGGCTAAGCGCGCCGCCGACGAGGCCGACTGGCAGTCAACCGCGGCTGCCGTGGCTGCCGCGTTTGTTGTCACGCTGGCCGCGGAAATCATCTCGGGCGCTGCTGCGGCGGATTCCTGCAGCTGGATTGTGAAAGCCAGCCCTGGCCTGTGGCTTCGGTCAGGACCCGGCAAGCGTTACCCGACGATCGACTGGCTGGATTACGGACAGCTAGTCTCCGGGAATTGTGCCGGGGTGAAAAGCGAAGGCACCACCTGGTACCGCTTGCGCGGAAACGGTGACGGCTGGGCTTGGGGAAATAGCGCGTACCTGCAGCCCGCCCGGTCACCGGAGGACGGCGGCGCCCACAATGCGGCACTGTCGGCCAGTTCGCCGACAGCGACTTCGCCTCGCTGCCACGGCGCTGGATCATCCGCGTCGATGTGCCAGTGGCCATCGGGCCGGTCGCCCTCGGGAGAGGTGTCCTCGTCATAGCTGATGACGCGATGGCGCAAATCGTCCAGGGCCTGGACCTCGTCGACCGCGCTGAGCAATCTCCGAAGCATCTAGCCCGCCCGCTCCGCCTCCCTGACCGAGTCGCCGATCAGCCAGAACATAGGGGGCCACAGCCCGACGAACAGCGCGCGACGCTCGGCGTTGCCGCGTTCATCCTGGTCAACCGTCTTCGCGCGAATCCACAAGCCCACACACAAGGCAACCGACCCCAGCGAGATCAGCTGGAGATGAGATCGGCGCAGCCCGGCACCGTAGAGTACTTTGCTCACCATCACCTGTTACCCCCGGTGGGGCCGGGGCGAAAACCACGCACCCGGCATGAAACGATCTAGTCATGGCCACAGCAAGCCGATGGGTCCGGCTGCGCACCGTGCTGGCATGGCCGGTGGGCCTCACGCTGGTCAGCTGGCGCTACATGTGGCGGACAACCCCCATCCACCGTTCGGAAGAGGCTGGCTGCGCTCAGGACCTGCCCGACGTGACGTACCCGGGTGACCGTGATGCAATCCAGGAACTCGATGCCGGGGTAGGACCCATGCTGCACCGCTCCTACGCCGTCAAGATCGTCCGCAGCGACCTGAACCCGGCTGCCCTGATCGAGCTGGCCGGGGCCAATCTCACGCAGGCATCGCCCGAGATGGCGGTGTTCCGCAAGACCAGCGGCGATCAGGGACCAGTCCGGCAAGGTGATGAGTTCGTGGTCAGAATGCCAGGCCCCTGGGACGGCCCGGTACGCGTGGTACACCGGGACGCCACGTCGTTCCGGCTGGCCACCCTGGACGGTCATCTCGAAGCCGGGCAGATCGAATTCCGGGTTTCATCCGCCGGTAACGCGCTGCGCTTCGAAATCGAGTCGTGGGCGCGTGCCGGGGACCGGCTCGCCGACGTGCTCTACAACAAGCTGCGACTGGCCAAGGAGATCCAGCTGAACATGTGGTCGCACTTCTGCGTCCGCATCGCTGCTCTCGCTGGCGGCCGTCCCCAGGCAGGAGTAACCATCCGCACCAGGTGGGTGGACTGGCCGCCCTCCTTGCCGCGATAACCAGCCGCGGCCAGCGGCCCCGTCGGGCAAAATAGCCCTCGACCTGCCCGTACGGACTACATGGATTCGGCGCGCACGTCGTTTTGCGCCGCGATCCGCCGGGTAACCCCGACCGATGACGGCACATAACACACGCGAGTTCCTCGGGATCTACCTCAACGATCACCTAGCGGGAGCATCAGGCGGAGTCGAACTAGCCCGCAGAGTGGCGCACGCCTTGCGCGGTTCGCCGGGCGGAGACCAACTGGGGCAGCTAGCCAACGACATCGCCGCCGACCGGGCAGCCCTGCTCTCAATCATGCGGTCGCTGGGTATACCAGCCCGGCAGTACAAAAGCGTGGCGGGATGGGCGGCGGAGAAGGCTGCCCGGCTCAAGCTCAACGGTCGCCTGCTCAGCCGCTCACCGCTGAGCGACCTGGTGGAACTAGATGGACTGCTGCTCGCGGTCCAGGCCAAGGCAGCCGGCTGGCGGACTCTGCTTGCCATCCCTGGCCACGAAATTGCCGACCAGCTGAACGAGCTTATCTCGCGCGCGGACGCCCAGGTCATCCTCCTAGAGCAGTTGCGCCTGGCAGCGGCCGGCCAGTTGTTCGGCCACTCGAACAGAACCGCCTCCGGGTCGGCGGCTCCGCAGTGAGCGCACAGGTTCAGCCCATATCACCCGCCCCGCCCAGATCCGATTGATACGGGAGCGGGGCGACCACACCATCCGCCCAGATCAGCCAGCGTTCACACCGGAGGTTTGGTGTGTGCCGTCCGCCGCCGGCCGGTCCGCGAGCCGGGCGGGGCCTGCGGCATCTTTCACCCGGGCCAGGCTGTGCCGGTGGGGCACCCTGCTGCTGCCTGAGCGACAGCAGGGTGCCCCACCTGCACCGGGCCGGGGGCCGAAATTCATGATCATGGGGACTTTTCAGGCGGACTCGGCGTCCGTTACCGTCACGTTATCTGGGCCAGAGCCACTTTTTATCTGAGCCAGAGCCACTTTCGCCTGTGCTGGGGTCAGGCCCGCGCCGACCGCGGCGCGCTCGCAGCTGACGCCCGGTCGGCGTTGTGCTGGCGTTCGCGTCCTGCGACGACCCGGTGTTGCTGCAGCGGATCTGCGACACGCTTGCCCCCGGTGCCGTGCAAGCCTGGTCCGACCGGTGGATGAGCAAGATACCGCTGCCGCTGACGGACGCCGGCCGGGATGCCGGATTCTGGTGGCAGCTGTCCATGCGGCAGATCGAAACCTCCCGCACCCTGGTCTTCGATGACGACGTGCACGCGCGGGCGTTCTTCGAGGCGCTGAGCGAACATGCGCGTCATGAAGTCGGTGCATCAGGTCGCCGGCGCTCCGAGGTCGACCTCACCGTACTGGTCGAGCACGGACTCCACGTCATCGGTGCGTGCTCAGCCGGGTTGGTGCGGTGTGGCAGGGTTCGAGCGGGTTCCACGACTTGAGGCCGGCCTTCATCCGATTCTATGAATGTTGCAGATTAAAGTAGTCGTGTGCTGACCGTCGCCGAAATCTGGCCGTCGCGCGCCGTGGCGCTGGCTCGTCTTTCTGAGCGGCGTTAGCGGGATGGCCCGTGCTGATGCGGTACCCGGGCAGGAGGAGCTCGCGCGGACCCGGCAGGACCGGCGCGCCCTGGTGGTGATGACGGTCGCGCATGGCATCCAGCACTTCTACGTCGCCGGCCTGGCCGTGACCTACCCGTTCGTGGTAGCCGAATTCCACGTCTCCTACGCCGTGCTCGGGCTGTGGCTCTTCGCGGCCGGGCTGCTAGGGGGCGTGCTGCAGGCCGCTGCCGGGCTGCTGCGGCGGGCGAGCGCCCGCACTGTGCTCACCGCGCAGGACCTGGCGATGGGCGGCACCGCGCTGCTCGGAGCGGTAGCCCCCGGATTCGGCGCCTTCGGCTCCGCCAGGATCCTGGGCGCGGCGGTCAGCTGGCCGCAGCACCCAGTCGGATCGGCGTACTTGTCCGACCGGTTCCCGCGCCGGCGCGCCATGGCACTGAGCTGGCACACCGCTGGCGGCAGCCTCGGCACCGTCGCGGTCCCGGTGCTGATGTCGGCCGTGGTGGCGACCGCCGGATGGCGCTGGGCGCTCGTCGCGCTAGGCGTCGCGCTGTGTGCCGGCGGCCTCCTGGTCCGGGCCGCGCTGCCGCCGGAGCGGGCCGAACCCGGGACCGGGCAAGCGGCAGAGCGGCCGCCAGATCACGTCGGCATCTGGCAACTGCTGCGCCGCCGGCAGGTGGCTGCCGTGCTCATCGCCGGGACAGTCGCCGCAGGCGGCCGGGGCCTGGGGACGCTGACCACCTACGTCCCCGCCTACCTGCGCAGCGGCCTGCACCTGCCCGCGCTCACCGTGGGGGTGCTGTTCACGCTGATCATGGCGGCCAGCATCGTCGGCCCCCTCGCCGGGGGGCTGATCGCCGACCGGTTCGGGCGTGCCCGGACCCTGATAGTCACTTACCTCGCTGCCGCGATCGCGGTGACCGCCTTCGGGTACGCCGGTCGTTCCCTCGCCGTGCTCGCCATCCTGGGCATCTGTGTGGGTGTTCTGGCCTACGCCGAGTCGCCGCTGCTCCAGGCGGTGTTCTCTGACCTGACCGGCGACGGTGCCGCCCGGGCCGCGTTCGGCGCGTTCTTCGCGATCTCCTACGGAGTCGGATCGCTCTGGGTGGCGGTGATCGGCTGGGTCATCAGCACCGCCGGGTTCCCGGCCGCTTTCGCCGTGATGGCGGCGTCGTTCGCGGTGGCGGCAGCCATCATCGCCTTCGCCCGGCGCCCAGCGTGATGTCAGCAGAACCTGTTTCAACGGGCAACGATCCTGGCGGAAGAGCACCGGCCTAGAAGTGCCAGTCGCGCTCCGGCATTTTTTCCAACCAATAAGGGGGAAAGAATGGCCGGGCACCTCGCGTGGCTTCTAGGCCGAACATCAACGGCCGCCTCAAGATCGGCTCCCGCCGCTCGTACATTCGTCTGCTGACTGCCGTCATGGAAAGGAGAAGCCAAGCAAAAGCCGAGTGGGCGTGGCCGACTTCGGCCGCGGGCCCGGCTGAACTGGCCGCGACGCGCGCGTGCCTTGCTGTTACCGGCCGTCAGCGGCGGCCAGACGATGTGGAAGGATGCCTTATGGAGATCATCAATCTTGGTAAGGCCGATGGGTTCCCGCCGGTGGACTGGGACGCGGTTGCCGGGAAACTCGATGCGAGGTCAGCGCCGCCTCCGGACGCGCTGAACGCCCGCACGACCTGGCTGACCACCATCAACCAGGACGGCAGCCCGCACGTGACCGCGGTCGGCGCCATGTGGCTCGACGGCACGTTCTGGTTCCAGACCGGCGCAGGCACGCGGAAGCGCCGCAATGTCGCGCGCGATCCCCGGTGCTCGATCGCGGTGTCAATCCGCGACGCGGACGTCGTCGTCGAGGGTGACGCCGCGCGAGTGACCGAGCCGGGCGCACTGGCGCGCGTGGCGAAGGCGTGGGCGGACAACGGCTGGCCAGCCGAACCCGACCCCAGCGGCACGGGCATCACGGCCCCGTTCAACGCCCCGTCGCAGGGACCACCGCCGTGGCACGTGTACCGCATCGAGCCACGCTCGGCGATCGTGACCCTGTCGGCCGAGCCGGGCGGCCTGACCCGCTTCCGGTTCTGACTCTCACCGTCCGCGCATCAGCCGCTCGTCGGCGCGGGCGTTGCACGGCATCAGCGGCGCGATGCGGATGTGCCCGTCAACGGCATCGTCGGGCATCGGCAGGTAACCGGCGCGTATCTAGAGCGCAACTCGCGCGGTCACGCGGATGCCGACTCGCAACCTTCGATCAGGCGATGGCCAAACTGCATTATGACGTGACTGATCTTGTACCGGCCTAAGCAGCGCCGACCTACATGCTCATCGGCCCGCTTCCCAGTCTGGACTACCGCGATCCTCTCAATCGCGCCGACAAGCGGGCGCGGCACCGTCATGATGGAGTGAACCAAAAGGGGAGAACTTTTCGATGACCTCAGATGACAATCTCGACCCAGAGCTTGCTGAGCTCATGGCGCTTGAGGAAGCCGAGCGAGCCGAGAGCACTGGCATCGCACCTGGTCAGCCTCATCGGCCCGACCCCGAGTTGGTGGCGCAGATGCAGCAGGAGGCAGCCATACGGTTCGGATTCACCGGTCCGCCCTCTGAGTTCGACCCAGAACTAGCCGAGCTGCTCGCACTCGAAAAGGAAGAGCGCCGCCGCCAGCAAGGCTAAATTAGCCTGGGCGGGCGACAATCGTTTGGCAACGTATCGTGCCCGTGGGGGTGTAATTTGGCGCGGCTGGCTATCGCCAAGGATTTGCTGCGGGGATATTCACAAAGTTCGCTGCAAACCGGTGACGTTCCCGCAGTTCAGGCTATCGAGCGGTTCTCCCAGGCATCAGCAGCCATCGCGGACCTGCTGACCGGCCTGACCATCTCCGCTGCGCGCCGACTGCCGGTGTGGGCGCTCCTGCCCCCGATCCCGGCTCTGCGTGGATGCGCGGCTGCGTCGCTTGCCCCGAAGACGCCCGCAATTACTCCCCTGATGTAATCCCGCTGCAGCCGACCGTTAAGCAGGTCGACCATCTGCTATGGGGCGAAACGAGGCTGAAAATGACAGCGCCTCGCGTCAGGCGTAGATGTCTGCGGGGGTGACCAGGTGCAAGGTTGGGTCGCTCTCGGCGTGTGTTATCAGGCGGCGACTGAATCCGCCCCGTGAGAACAGATAGCGCTGGGCTTGCGTGCTGTAGCCGTCTATGAAGGGCGCGAGGCGATCCAGCAGGTTCAGCTCGTCGAAGTCGAGGTCTTTGCTGGTCCACTGGCACATGCCGATCGCCATGACGGTCCTGTCGCCGTCGACAGCGACAACATCGACCTCGCGCTCCTCGCTTCGCGGGCTGCTGCCCATGCGGACCTGTCCCCACCAGCGCCCGACCGCGATGGCTCGGGCAGTCTTGCGGAGGACGTACTGCCGACAGATCTCCTCCCACGTGATGGAAGCGTGGTGATCGAGCGCGGGCATGACCGTGTCGTCCAGGTAGGTGGCGGCGAGCGAGCTGGTTCGCAGCTGAGACCTGGCCGGCTCGACGAAGCGGTAGTGGAACCGCAGGAACTGGTCGGCGATGACGTGAGCGGTCTTCTTCGCGCGGGGCGACGCCGTGATCGGACGGAGCGTCGCGGTCAGGCCGAGGCGTTCCAGCGCGGTGAGGATCTTGGTGACGTGGGCAGCGGTCAGGCCTGTCCGGCCCGCGATCTGGCTGGTGCGGTTGTGCCCCTGGGCAATCGACCGGAGCACGGCAATGTGATTGCCCGGGTCGGGGATGGACTGCCGCAGCATGAGCTCGGCCTCGTCGTGCAGCAGGCCAGTCCGCTCGAAGACCTCGTGGAGCAGATGGTCGCGGAGCGGGCGGTCGTCGCCGAACCGTTCGAGGTAGTAGGGGACCCCGCCGCAGACAGAGAAGGCGCGAACTTTGTCCTCTGCCGAGTACTGAGGGTGGAAGAGCGCCGCCTCGCGGGCGGTAAATGGCTCCAGTTTGAGCTGGCCGGTCCGCCGGCCATAGAGGGAGCCGGCCAGTACCTTGTCTTCGAAGAACGACAGCTCGCTTCCGGCGAGCACGAAGACGACGGGCAGGTTGCGGCCGGTCGTGCGCCACCAGCGGCTGATCGTGGTCTCCAGTTCTGGCGACTTGGCGGCCAGCAATTGGAACTCATCGAAGACAGCCAGGGTGCGCTCGGTGCCGACGAACTGGGAGATAGCCGTTAGCGCAGCGTCCCAGCTCGTCAGTTGCTGCACCCGGAGCAGTTCGTCACTGGATACTCGGGACAATTCGGCTGTCAGGTCGCGCAGCTGCTGGGCGGGAACTGTGTCGGTCGCTTCGAAGTAGAACGACCGCACCTGGACCGCGAGGTGCGCAAGCAATTCCGTCTTGCCGACCCGGCGGCGCCCGTACAACACCAGGAACTCAGCCCGGCTGCCGGCAAGGCGCTCGCTGAGCAGAGCGAGCTCGCTTGTCCGATTGAGAAACTCCACAGGATCATCCTACGTTCGATGATCCTGAATGGGATCATATAGCGATGCGAGCAGCAAGGCGCCGCGCCAAGTGCCCGTTCGGAAGTCATTGAAGGTATAACTCCGAGCGAGTGACCCTGATCAAGCGGGCGAGTGGAGGCGGAGGGTGCCTGGTTGCTGGGGAATCAGCCGGGTGCCTGACACTTAGCACCTGGGTAGCCAGGGGTTACAAGGCATGCCTGTACTCGGTGAGAACGACAATGAGGTCGTGCCTGCTGGAGGGCAGCTCGCCGGTGTTGTCTATGAGCTGCATTGCAAGTTCGGCATCGTAGTCGATGGGAGCTTTCGCCCTCGGGTAGCTGCTGTTGAAGCTGGCGAACCACGATGGACGCTCGCGGATATCGAAGCCTGATACGCGCGAATCGCCTACGTCGGTAGCGGACTGAAATGGTGCGCGCAGTCTTGTGACCTTCGCCGTTGACGCGAGCTTCTGTAACAGCCTGGCATCCCTCGGAGTTGCTCATGCTCCACTGGCTCCTTCGCTGTCGAGAGCCCATACCCCTCAATGGTAAACATGTCGCGCGCATGTTTGCTAGAGGTTTGTCGCCACTACCAGCCGGTTACGGTCGCTGCGTGATCAATCCGAGGAGCCGCAAGCCGCCATACCAGCAGGTAGGTGAGATCTTGAAGGCGCGGATCGAGTCCGGCGAGTTGCCGAAGGAAGAGCGCATACCGTCGGAGTCCGAGCTCATGAAGGAGTTCGAGATCGGGAGGACGACGGCACGGCGAGCCGTCGCATGGCTGCGAGAGACCGGGTTGGTCGAAACGCTGCCAGGGCGCGGCACCTACGTGCTCTAGGCGGGCGTGCTGACGTTGCAGGTCTGAAAATATCATCTCGGCGCCTTGACCTCGGACTTGATCCGCCCGGTCACCTACCTGCGGATGCGCCGCGCGTCCGGGGCGAAACCAAGCGAGACGGCTCCGACGCATCTGTTCTTCGAGGCGTCCAGTAGATCGCGTCCTCACCGCGACCGAGGCGCCGGGGTACCTGTTCGTGAACATGAAAGGTGCGCGGCTAGCGGGCTGAGGTGACCGCTGACAAGATTCGGACGTGGCAGTCGCCGATGATCGGGAACGCGAAGTCCTGCTGCGCAGGGGCTTCGCCCTGGAGTACGCGACCCTGGCGTGGAATGTCGCCGGGATCGTCGTGCTTGCCCTTGCGGCGATCGCGGCGCGGTCCGTGGCGCTGGCGGGGTTCGCGCTCGATTCGCTGATCGAGATCGGCGCGTCGACGGTGGTGATCTGGGAGTTGTCCGGCAGCGGAGAAGAGCGCCGGCGGCGCGGCCTGAGGCTGATCGGATCCGCCTTTGCCGCTCTTGCGATCTACCTGCTGGTTCAGTCGACCGTGGTACTGGCCACCGGCTACCATCCCCGTCATTCAGTGCCCGGCATCATCTGGACCGCGATCACCGCCATCGCGATGTTCATTCTGGCCGCCGGCAAAGCCCGCACCGGCCAGGCGCTCGGCAACCCCGTCTTGCGGACCGAGGGACGAGTCACGCTGATCGACGGCATCCTGGCCGCTGCAGTACTGCTCAGCCTGGTGCTGAACGCCGCCCTCGGCTGGTGGTGGGCCGACCCCGCCGCTGGTTACGTGCTGGTCATCTACGCGGCCCGCGAGGTCAAGGAGATCTTCTAGCCAGGTCACGACCCTCGTGGTTAGCATTTTAATACTTCTGTGTTAGAATCAATATTCCTTCGGTTACAGAATTAATTGGGGACTAGGATCGTGCCAGCGGTCGGGCACGCCCAGGGTGGCGCGCTTGCCGGCAGGATGACTTCAGAGGATGCTGCCCCGTGGCTTCGGTCTGGCCGCTATCGCCGCCGAACGGCTCCTGCCGGCCGACTGGCCGAACCGGCGTCGCTGCATCGCCGGGGGGCTCCTGGCCACCGCCAGCGCAGCGGTCCTGGCCCTGCCCTCGCCTCCGGCTGTGACGACCTTGCTGCTGAGCCTGCTCGGCATAGGCCTGGGCACAGCACTGGGCGTGGCGGCGGTGTCCTTGTCGCTGCATGCCGGAGCTACCGCAGCTCCGGCCATGCTGACGCTGGGCGCCTTCGGGCTGGCCGCGACAGCGGCCGGACAGCACACGGGAGCCGGGAAGCGCCACCGCGACCGGCCCGGCGGCGCGAAAGGGCATCAATGACTACCAGCAGTCCAGCCGGCGCATCGCAGGGCCTGGCCGACTGCATCGCCCGGCTACGGCGGGCTCTGCGGCGCGGCGCCCGCGTCGCGGACCCAGCCAATCCGCTCGCGGTAGCCCAGCTCGAGCTGCTGTCCACGCTCGCCGAGTGTCCCGGCGCCCGGCCGGGCCAGCTAGCGCGCCTGCTGCACTTGCGTCCGAACACGGTCACCACGATCGTTAACGCCCTGGCCGCTCAGGGCATGATCGAGCGCGTTACCTCCGCCGGGGACCGGCGAGCGGTGGAGCTGACCGTGACCGACGCGGGGCAGGAGGCCGTGCACGCCTGGCAGGCCACTAACGCCGCCGTGCTCCACCTTGCCCTGTCGACCCTGCCCGCGCGGCAGCGACGTTCGCTGGCTGCGGCCGTCCCTGCGCTAGACGCCCTTGGCAAGGCGGTCGACCGGCTAGCCGAGAGCCCGCCCGAGCCACCGCCAGACGCCTCGCGCTGAACCCCATTTCCGGTCACGCTCCTCTCCTTCCGGATAGCCGAGGTACAGCGATCGCATCAGGCCGCGGGACCTAATCGCGGTTCCACACGTAGCCGCGCTGGAACTCGGGAAATAGCACACTACCTGAGTCAATCTGGTCGAGAATGGCCGCCAGTTTCGTCACGTTGATCCCCTCATCCAAGGCATGTCGGCACTAAAGGTCTAGCATGAACGAAGCACAACTGGTGGGCAGCGCATTGTGATGGGAGTAGCAGGCTTGGCCCGGCTCGCGATCGCCAAGGGTTTCCTGGCGGAGTTTTCCAAGCTCGAGAAGTCCGTTCAGCTCTCCGTCGATGCTGCGATCAGCAAGTTCGCCGAGCATACCTATGCAGGCATGCACCTAGAGAAGATTCACAACAGCCGGGATCCTCGCGTTCGCACGGTACGGATCGACAGCTTCTGGCGCGGAGTCGTGCTGGCTCCCGAGTCCGGCGATACCTATTGCCTCATTACGGTCCTACCGCACGACAAGGCCAACGCATTCGCGGTCAGCCACCGTTTCAGCGTTAACCAGGCGCTCGGTGTCCTGGAAGTGCGCGACGAGGGCTCAATTGAGCAGGTGCAGCCAGCGTTGCGAGCGGTCGCCGGTCCCGCCGAACAGCGCCTGTTCGCTCAGGTCAGCGACGCCGACCTGACCCGGTTGGGCATCGACGCCCAGATCCTCCCCGTCGTCAGGCTGCTCACCTCCGAGGCGCATCTCGAAGCTCTCCAGACCATGCTGCCCGAGGTGCAGTACACGGCGCTTTATGCGCTCGCCAGCGGAATGACCGTGGAGGAAGCCTGGAGCGAGGTCGCCACGTACCTGCCGGACGAGGCCAGGAGGCGCGAGGTCGACCCGGACGACCTCGTAACCGCGATGGAACGCAGTCCAGGCCGGGTCGCCTTCGTATCGGGCAACGACGAACTGCGCAGCATCCTCGCGCACCCGTTCGCGGCCTGGCGGGTGTTCCTTGACCCCAGCCAGCGCCGGCTCGCGCTTGAGGCGACATTCTCCGGGCCCGCCCAGGTCACCGGCGGCGCGGGCACCGGCAAGACGGTCACGGCGCTGCACCGGACCGCTCGCCTGGCTCGTCAGGCAGAAGCGGAAAGCCCGCACGGGAACCCGACGATCCTGCTGACGAGCTTCACCCGCAATCTCGTCGACGCGCTCAGCGCTCAGCTCGCCCTGATCGTTAGCGACCCTCGGGTGCGAGACCGTGTCGAGGTCATCAACGTCGACCGCCTCGCGTACCGGATAGTGAGCCAGGCACGCGGGCGCCTGGCGGTGACCGACGCCCGCGCGGAGCGGCACCTCTGGGCCACGGCAGCGGCGGATGCGGCCTTTCCCTATACCGATGTCTTTCTCGAACGCGAATGGGAGCAAGTCATCCTCGCCCAGGACCTGCGGACGGAACAGGCCTACCTGACCTGCCTGCGAACCGGCCGGGGCACACCGCTGACCAAGGCTCAGCGCGCCCAGGTCTGGCAGCTCGCCGAGCGCGTCACCGGCCAGCTCAAGGCGGCCGGCCGGTCCACTCACCTCCAGCTGGCGAACGAGGCGACGCGGATACTGCGCGACAGCGGCCGGACCTTGTACCGGCACGTCGTCGTGGACGAGTCGCAGGACTTGCACCCCGCGCAGTGGCGACTGCTGCGCGCGGCGGTCGCACCAGGACCTGACGACCTGTTCATCGCGGGAGACCCGCATCAGCGCATCTACGACAACCGCGTCTCGCTCGCCAGCCTCGGGATCAACGTTCGCGGGCGAAGCCGGCGGCTGACCGTCAACTACCGGACGACGCAGGAGATCCTGGCCTGGGCCGTCCCGCTGCTCGGCTCCGACCCCGTGACTGGTCTGGACGACGAGGCCGATTCGCTGACCGGCTACCGGTCCCCCGTGCACGGCCGCCGCCCGGAAGTTCGGGGTGCCGCCACCCGTGATGAGGAACTGCAGAACCTTGCGGAAATAGTTCGCTCGTGGCTGACCTCAGGCATTGAACCGCACGCCATCGGCGTAGCCGCCCGATCCAGCCAGCTGGCTGATCAAGCACGAGACGTCCTCGCCGCGGCAGGGATACCAGTCGGCAAGACCGGCGCGAAGGGCGCGGCGAGCAAGGTCAGGGCCGGGACCATGCACGGCATGAAGGGGCTGGAGTTCCAGGCAGTCGCTGTTATTGGCGTGGATCATGGCGTGGTGCCCATGCCCGTCGCGGTGACCCCGGCTGACACCGACCAGCTAGCGCACCGCCAGGACCTGCTCCGCGAGCGCTGCGTCCTGTTCGTCGCCTGCACCAGGGCCCGCGATCACCTATACGTCTCATATGCGGGCCAGCCCAGCGTGTTCCTGCGTGCCGCCGCCGCAAGCAGTTAGCCAGCGTAGGCGCGCTGCAGCCGAGGAGTTCGGCGGAGCCGCAGCCGACAAAGTGATCGACAGACTCCTCATTGATCATCAGAAGATCAGGATGCTCGAAGCTTATGACCGTCTTGCCGCCGATCCGAGCGCTGGCGCGAGTATCTCGTCGACTCGGTGAACGGGACGTGACTGCAGGTGACGGGCTGGACTGGGAGTGAGCACACTCGCTCGGCCATGGCAAGTCTGGGCGGCGGACTGCTCGCGGCCCTGACGGCGCAGCGGCTGTCGGAAGCCGGTGACCGTCTGGCCGACGTGTGGGGTTGTGCCGCTAGGGCGCACGGCGTCGAAACTGCCCATGCGGCAGCGTCGGAACTTGCGCTGCTGACCGGCGCAAGCTGACCATAGCGCCCTCAACCCCTCAAACGGGTCGATCACCGGAGGAAGCATCGTGCTTCGACCGATCTACAATAGCTATGATAGCTCTATGTCATGTCGCATAACGAGCCTCGTTTCGTGCCCGGATACGAGCCAGGCCGTTGTCATGACCTAGCCCTAATATCAAGATCAACCTTCAAGCCGCCGCGCCTCGTCGGCCAGCCATCACTCCTGCATGATCATGGTAGGACCGGTACTGTGCGTGACGGGACTCAACGCTAGGGTCAATGCATGGACAAGCGACTGCTCCGCCTTGAGGTGGAGAACTTCCGCAGCCTCCGCAAGATAAGCCTGCCACTCCGCGATCTTAACGTGCTCGTAGGAGCGAATGGCGCAGGCAAAACCAATGTCCTCCAGGTCTTTGATTTTCTAGCCAAGATAATTCGCACCGACCTTGAGCCTGCGCTAGACAGCATAGGCGGGTTCGATGAAGTCGTTTTTCGAGGTGGAGAAAAATCACCTGCGTCAATGCGTGTCCGAGTGACTGCCACATGGACGACTCATAGTAGCATTAATGCTCCCGATGAGTACGATTTGCGCATTACGCGCCGAACGCGCGAAAACATCTCAACGCTTGAGAGAGCAGAGAAATTCTCATTCAAGCGAATAGGTGGGCGCGGTCGCCGTATCACGATTTCAGGCGAGCGAGCTAGCGTCGTTGACACTGGCGTCATCGAAGGTGAAGTCCAAGGGTCTCAGTCAATTGGGATCAGGAGACTTAGCAGCGGGCTCTCCACTTTGCCAAGGCTAACCGACGAAGCCGGAGGAAATGAAGTTTCGGCCGTCGCGGATCGCCTGGCGTCATTCCGCGTTTTCGACGTAGCAGTAGCCGCAGCCCGTTCGCCATCTAGATGGCCTAGCTATCGAGAACAGCTTGCCCCGGACGCGAGTAACATAGCAGCTTTTCTGCTGTCACTTTCACATGAGGAGCCACGCGCGTGGTCCAATCTGGTTGACGATGCACTGGCAGTACTCCCTCAGTTGCGCGGAATAGAGTTTGCTTATCCGTCTGGTGCGGCGCGAGAGGTCGTCATAGTCCTTCATGAAGCCGGGCTGAGGGTGCCGACGCAACTTGCCGATGCCTCTTACGGAACCATTCGTCTTCTAGGTCTTCTTGCGCTCTTGTATGACCCGAGTCCCGCTGCGCTCACGTGTGTTGAAGAGGTCGATCACGGCCTACATCCACAGGCACTTGAGTTGCTGGTGGAGCGACTGCGAGAAGCAAGTGAACGGACGCAGCTGATAATCGCCACGCACTCCCCGTCCCTCGCAGATCGGCTTAGGCCCGACGAGCTTATTATCTGTGAGCGCCGTAGTGATGGTTCATCTGCCATTCCGGCGGTGCGGTGGCCTCAGATTGAGAAAATAGTGGCAGCGAGCGGCGATCAGCCACTTGGTGAGTTGTGGTTTTCTGGCGCGCTCGGTGGTGATTTGTGACCAAGCGAGGCGGCACTAGGATTCGGGCAACGAGGCGGCCGGTTATTGTACTGGCCGGAGAGAGTTCTAATGACCGGAAGGTGATGCGCATCGTCCTCGAAGCGATGTGCAGTCAGGCACACGGCAGGATTGTCGAGATAAATGATATCGTGAGACTTCGTCAGGCTGACGACGCAACGCTGCGTAAGCGCGTCACCAAGCTTGCTGGGAGCGTTCGAGCTAGGGGTGTACGCGAAGGCGCCGAGATACGATGCGTATTTGTGCATGAAGATTTTGATGAAACCGATTCTGAGTTGCGAGTTAAAGCGCGACATCGCGTTCAGGGAGCGTTGGACCGCGAATTTAACAGGGTTTATTATGTCCTCGCTGCATGGGAAGTTGAGGCATGGCTCCTGCTGTTTCCTGAGGCACTGAAGGAATTCACCTCAGCATGGAGCACGCCAGCTCGTTATCTCGGAGCTGATACCGGACTAATAAGAGATCCGAAACGGGTGATGATGCGCGAGGTATCCAAGGCTGGCCCACAGTATCGTGAATCGGATGCGCCTGATATCATTCAGAAAGTCACTGATCTGGGATTACACAAGAGCCCGAGCGGACATAATCGCTCCTACGAGGAGTTTCTGAGCAGTGCATCAGATTGCTGCACTAGTTTGTGAGACGGCTTTGGTGTCTGCTGCGGCGGGCGGCGGGCAGTTCCAACATCGGCATCCCTGCGACCGCTCATCGACTGAGGAGGACTGCCGAGGACGATGCCGCCTACGGTCAGCGTGAGGTCGACGCCTTGAGTACGGTTCGCCGGTGTAGAGCAGATGCTCGACACGGAGTGCGCGGCTGACGTCAATCCCGGTTCGCCGCGCGAACAGCAACTTGCCAATATCCGCAGCATTTATGGCCGAGAAGGAAGCTCTTGGCGTGCTCGCGATCCAAAGCGAGCGCATTCGGTCACTCTACGCCGACATCTCCGGTTGAGTATTACCATGGCCATATCTCATGAGGGGGAAGGCCGCGGCGAGTGTAGCCACTACTCGAGCGGAGGCTGCGTTTACAAGCAGGGTGGGTAGTGCATGGATGTCCTCCGGGACTCGGCCGGTGTTCCGGCGTCTGGCCAGCTTGTGACGGTGCGGAATCGCCAGTGGGTGGCGTCTGACGTCACGCCTGGCACCGTCGCGTCCGGGAGCGCGGCGGTTATGACCGGTCAGGTGCCGCATGTCGTCACGTTGGTCAGTATCGAGGACGATGCCAGGGACGAGCGACTCCGCGTGGTCTGGGAGCTGGAGCGTGGCGCGCTGGCCCATGACCAGCATGCGCTGCCCGATCCGGGCCGGGGCTTTGACGATCCTGGCCAGCTCGACGCTTTCCTTGACGCGGTCAGGTGGGGTGCGATCGCGTCGGCGGACAAGACGGTGCTGCAGGCGCCGTTTCGCTCTGGCATTCAGATCGATGATTACCAGCTCGATCCGGTGGTGCGGGCGCTGTCGATGCCGCGCACGAACCTGCTGATCGCCGATGATGTCGGTCTCGGTAAGACGATCGAGGCCGGCCTTGTCATGCAGGAGCTCATGCTGCGCTATCGGGCCAGGACGATGCTGATTGTCTGCCCGGCTGGGCTGACGCTGCAGTGGCATGACGAGATGCGCGACAAGTTCGGGCTGGACTTCCGCATCGTCGACACGGCGTTGCTGCGCGACTTGCGGCGGTCACGAGGGCTGTACGCCAATCCCTGGACTCATTACCCCCGGCTGATCGTCAGCATCGACTGGCTGAAGCGGGAACGGCCGATGCGGCTTCTCCGCGATGTGCTGCCGCAGGTGCCCAAGTATCCGCGTGCGTTTGACCTGCTCGTCGTGGATGAGGTCCACACGTGCGCGCCGACGGCGCGAGCCGATTACGCCGTCGATTCGCTTCGCACGCAGGCGGTCCGCGCGCTCGCTCCGCATTGCGAGCACCGGCTGTTCTTGTCGGCTACGCCGCACAATGGCTACCTGGAGTCGTTCACCGCGCTGCTTGAACTGCTCGACGACCAGCGGTTCGCGCGCGGGGTCTGCCCGAGCGAGACCCAGCTTGCCAAGATCATGGTGCGGCGGCTCAAGCGGGACCTGCCGCCTAAGTGGGATGGCACGCCGAGGTTCGCCCGGCGGGTTACCGGCTACCTGGAGGTGGATCACTCCCCCGACGAGAGGTCAGCTCACCGGATGCTGGCCGAGTACGCGGCCAGCCGACGGGCCGGTGCGCGGGGTGATGGTGGCCGGGCCGCGGCTGACTTCATCACGACGTTGCTGAAGAAGCGCATGTTTTCCTCGCCTAAAGCTTTTGCCGAGACAGTCGAGACGCACCTGGCGACGATGACCGCCCGTTCCAGCCTGGACCAGGCGGCGGGCAGTTCCGGTACCCGTATCCTGCGGCCGCTCATCGACCGGCTGGAGGAGACTGCCGAGGACGATGCCGCCTACGGTCAGCGGGAGGCCGACGCCCTGAGCACGGTCCGCCGGATCACGGCCCCGCTGACGCCGGCCGAGCGCGACCTGCTGGTGCGCCTGGGCGCGTGGGCTAGGCAGGCGCAGGATCGTCCGAACGCCAAGCTGACCGCGTTCCGGCAATGGCTGGACCCGATCGTGCGGCCCGGTAACTGGTCAGGTGAGCGGGTGATCGTGTTCACCGAGTACCGCGACACTCAGCGCTGGCTGTATGAGCGGCTGATCGGCGGCGGCATCCCAGCCGAGCGGATCGCGCAGCTTTACGGCGGCCAGGACCAGGCGGAGCGTGAGCGGATCAAGTCGGTGTTCCAGGAGAAACCCGAACTCGACCCGGTGCGCATCCTGCTCGCTACCGACGCGGCGAGCGAGGGCATCAACTTGCAGGCGCACTGCCACCGGCTGCTGCACTGGGAGATCCCATGGAACCCGAACCGGCTTGAGCAGCGCAACGGCCGGATTGACCGGCACGGTCAGCACGCGGCCGAGGTGGAGGTGTTCCATTTCGTGCCGACGGGCTGGGAAGGGGCCGAGTCGCCTGGCGCTGTCCGCCATCGGTCGTCCGGCGACGACAGCGCGCTGGATGACGAGCTGTACTTCCTCTGGGTCGCGGTGAAGAAAGTTGACCAGATCCGCGAGGATCTCGGCAGCGCCGGCGAGGTGATCGAGGCTCAGATCGCGGAAAAGATGCTCGGCAAGCGGTCGGACTGGCAGAGCGCCGACGTGGAGATCCGCCGCCGCGCGAGCAACGCCGAGCTGAAGATCAACCGCGATCTGGTCAAGGAGCTCGAGAAGCTCACCGGCACGCTGGCCGAGAGCCGGGGCGACCTGAACCTCTCGCCGCACACCGTCGAGCGAGTGGTGCGGACGGCGCTGCGGATCGCGCACCACAAGGACCTCGATGTCGCATCGCCTCCAGACGAATTCCGCGGCCAGTGCTTCCGGCTGCCCGACCTGCCTGGCGCCTGGGGCGAAGCCCGCAATGACGGCCTCTACCATCCGGTCACCGGCAAGGAGAGGCCAATCACCTTCGACCATGACGCCGCCGCTGAGCGGACCGATGTCGTGCTGCTCCATCTTGGCCACCGGCTGGTGCAGATGTGCCTGCGGCTGCTCCGCGCCGAGCTGTGGTCAGATGCCACGACGGCGCCGGAGCGGCATAAGCTCAGCCGCGTCACCGCCAGGGTAGTGCCGGGTGATGTGCTGCGAGTTCCGGCCGTTGCCGGGCACATCCGCGTCGTGGTGACTGGCGCGGAGGGCACCCGGCTGCATGAGGAGATCGTCGTTGCAGGCGGCACCATAGAGGCCGGGCGGCTGGTCCGAGCGACCGAGGACGACCTGCGTACCTGGCTCGGCATGGCCAATGAGGAGCTGCCCGACGAGCCCGTCCGCCAGCGCCTGACCGAGTTGTGGCCAGAACTAAGCCCGCCGCTGCGCGGCATACTCGCGAACCGGGCTTCCGCCCGGCGCCGCAGCCTGGCTGGCCTGATAGCGGCCAGGTGCACAGAGGAAGTAGCGGCCATGAACGCGATCCTGGATGAGCTGACGGCCACGATCCGGGCCGCACTGGACGACACCCAGCTCTGGCAGCAGGGCAGCCTCTTCGAGATCGACGCCGAACGCGATCAGCTTCGCAAGGATCGAGAGGCTTTGGTTGCTCGCCTTGAGTCCATCCCGCAGACCCGTGAGCAGGAAACGGCGGCGCTGCGCCGTCGTTACGACGACCCGCAGGCGAGATGGTTCCCCGCCGCGATCACGTTCCTTGTCCCGAGCACCATCGCCTATGCGGGAGGTGGTGGCTGATGGCACGGCGTAAGGGCACGGGTACCAGTGTCGCGCAACAGCATGCCGAGTGGATCGGCTTGCTGCGGCCTGATGGCCCGTTCATCGCCATCTCGGTGCTCACCGATGTCTTCGGCCAGGGCCTCGACACGGTGCCCGGCGATGTCCTGGACAAGCTCAGGCTCGCCTGGGCCGAGGTCAGGGAGGCGCCGGACCTGCTGACCCCGGCCTGGATCGAGCTGGTGCTCGGCGAACTGCTCGGCTACACGCCGCAGATCCTGGCCGAGGGCGGGGCATTGCCCGAAGACCTGCGGGCCGGACCGGCGAGCGCAGGCCGCCTGCGGCCGGACGCGGTCGCCTACGGGCCTAACGGCGACGGCGGCCGGGCAGAGCGGCTGCTGATTTACCGCCTGCCAGAAAGCATGCCGCTCACCAAGGCCAGCAGGGACGAGCCGTCGGCGGCCGAGCAGGCCGCCGAGTTCTGCAAGTTCCGCGGCACCCCGCTGGCGCTGCTGACCAACGGCAGCCTGTGGACGCTGATCCACGCCAGGCCAGGCGAGCCCGCGACCACGGCCGTATTCGACGCCGACCTGTGGCTGGAGGAACGCGAGCTGCTGCGCGCGTTCGCCAGCCTGCTCCACTCCCGTCGGGTACTGCCGCCGCCCAAGAACGCCGACGGTTCCCACAGCACCAGCCTGGCTGGCCTCTTCGCCCGAAGCGCCGACGCCCAGGCCGAAGTCACCAACACGCTCGGCGTGCAGGTCAGGCAGGCAGTCGAACTGCTGGTCGGAGAGCTGTCCCGGCTCGACCGTGAAGCTGCCGGGACTCTGCTCGCCCATGTGGTCCCGCGCGAGGTCTACCGGGGGGCGCTCACGGTGATGATGCGCCTGGTGTTCCTGCTCTACGCAGAGGAACAGCGGCTGCTCCCGGTGTCCTCCGACCTGTACGCGAGTGCCTACTCCGTGGCTGGCCTCCATGACCTGCTTGAGGCCGAGCAGCACCTGTATGGCGAGGAGGTCGGCGACCGCCGGGCGGCGGCCTGGCCGCGTCTGCTGGCCACGTTCGCCGCCGTCTACGACGGCTGCGAATACGACGAGATGCGCATACCGCCCTACGGCGGCGGCCTGTTCGACCCGGCCCACTACCCGTGGCTGGACTTGCTCAAGGTCACCGACCGGGTCGTGCACGAAATCCTCGGCGCGCTGCTCGTACTGCGACGACGGGGCGGTGCCGCCGAACGGCTGTCCTACAAGGGCCTGGACGTCGAGCAGATCGGCCACGTCTACGAGGGCCTGCTTGAGTACTCCTGCCTGCGAGTCGACGAACCGTACCTGGGCCTGATCGGCAAGCTGGAACCCGAGCTGCCTCTGGTGAAAATCGAGCAGGCCGCCGAGCGCAGCGACACCTTCCCGGCGTGGCTCGCCAAGGAGTGCGACGCTTCCGCCTCGGCCATCGCGAAGGCTCTGGCGAAGGTGCCCGACGATCAGGCGAGCCTGTACGCCGCCTGCGACAACGACGCCGAACTGGCGGAACGGGTCAAGCCGCTGAGCGGCCTGCTCCGCAAGGATCTTCGCGGCCTGCCCACGGTCTTCCCGGCCGGTTCCCTGGTGATCACCCAGGTAGGCGACCGCCGCGCCACCGGCACCCACTACACCCCGCGCAAGCTCGCTGAGGAGATCGTCGAGCACACCCTCGCCCCGCTGTGCTACTCCCCCGGTCCAGCCGACGGTGCCGAGCCGGCGGACTGGCAGCCACGCCCCGCCGCCGAACTGCTCGCGCTCAAAGTGCTCGACCCGGCGATGGGCTCAGGCGCCTTCCTCGTCTCCGCCTGCCGCTACCTAGCCGAACGGGTAGTCGAAGCCTGGGACCGCGACGGCTACCCAGACGAAGTCCAAGCCGCCCTCGGCCCGGACTTCGACCGAGACGACGCCGCCCTCGAAGCCCGCCGCCGCGTGGCCGCCCGCTGCCTGTGCGGCGTCGACCGCGACGAGGCTGCGGTCGAGCTCGGCAAGCTCTCGCTCTGGCTGGTCACGCTGGCCAAAGACCAGCCGTTTTCCTTCCTGGACCATGCACTCCGCTGGGGCGACTCCCTGGTCGGCCTGATCTCAGAAGCCCAGGTGGAAGCGTTCCACCTGGACCCCGCGACCGGCCACCGGATCAACGCGCGCATGTGCGGCGCCATCGACGAGATCACCGGCCCGATCCTGACTCGAGTCCGCGAACTACGCGAAGAAATAGCAGCCGAACCCGTCCGCGACCACCACCAGGCCACCATCGCCGCCGCGAAACTAGCCGAAGCGGAACGCCTCACGGCCAAGCTCCGCGAAGCAGCCGACGCGGTATCGGCAGCGGCTCTGTCCACCGCCGGCCAGCCAGCCTCAGCCTTCGACGACCGCCTAACCAGCCTCGCCGACCAAGTCCAGCGCCTGCTTGAAGAGGACACCATCGAGTCCCCCTTGGAAGCCGAACTGCGAGGCAAACTAGACGCCTGGCTCAAGGGCCCTCGCCCCGAACCCATCCGCCCACTCCACTGGCCCCTAGAGTTCCCCGAAGTAATGCAACGAGGCGGCTTCGACGCGGTCGTCAGTAATCCGCCGTTCATTGGCGGCAAAAAGGTCAGTGGCGCACTCGGCATCGACTACCGTGAGTACCTGAAGAAGCAGATAGCTCGCGACAGGTCGGGCAATGCTGATCTTTGCTCGTATTTCCTTCTTCGCGACATGTCAGTAGCGCGTCGGGGTCGGATCGGCATCATCGCAACGAACACGATCGCCCAAGGCGATTCACGTGAAGTTGGGCCGGATCAGGCAGTCGACATGGGCTGGGTGGTGTATCGAGCAGATAAATCCCAACCCTGGCCGGGTGCCGCATCATTGGAAGTGTCCTTGCTCTGGACAGGACATCCGGGCAACGCGGAGGTTTGTGTACTCGATGGTCATCGGGTCGAAAGCATAACCCCAGCGCTCGACCCGGCGTCAAGGGTCAAAGGAAATCCTCATAAGCTGGCCACGAATTCTGGTCAGTCCTTCATTGGCGCCTACATACTAGGAACAGGATTTATCCTAAAGCCAGATGAAGCGCAAGCGCTCATCGACAAGGATGCCAAGAACAAGGCGGTAGTGTTTCCGTACCTGAATGGCGAAGATCTCAACTCTCGCTGGGACTGCTCTGCAAGTCGTTGGGTGGTCGACTTCAACGACTGGCCGCTTGAGAAAGCGATGGAATACCAGGAAGTATTTAAAATCATCGATGAGCGGGTTCGGCCGGAACGTCAGCGTACTAAACCTGATGGCACATACGTACTCCGTAAGCCGCTTCCGCAGCGATGGTGGCAGTATGCCGACAAGCGGCCAGCTCTGCGCAAAGCTATATCGGGAGCAAATCGCGTCCTTGTGATCACGCAGACAAGCATTACCCAAATACCGATGCTGGTGTCAAATAACCAGATCTTCTCTCACAAGCTAGTTATCTTCTCGGATCCATCCGAGTCTGAACTGTCCTTCCGCACGTCGAGCCATCAGTATTGCTGGACCATTAACCGGGGATCGACGATGCGCACGGATGCCGTATTTACGCCGTCTGACTGTTGCGATACTCTAGTAAAACCCACCTTTAGTGAGCCAATGAGCATCATTGGCCGCGAACTACACGAGTTCCGACAAGAAATAATGTGCCGAAGAAAGATTGGATTGACGGCGCTCTACAACCTCGTGCATGCGCGCGCTACGACCGAAGATGACATATGTCATCTTCGGGAGATTCACCAAGAGATTGATGAAGCGGTTCGGGAGGCGTACGCCATAGATGAGGAGCGCGAGCCCGAGATCCGCGAGTACGAGTCCAAGGTTGCGTCAACACCTTTGCCGTCTTGGCGGGAGATTGAACTCGGACACGGGTTTCATGAGACTCGGCAGGGAGTTCGGTTCACTATTTCTCCGCAGGCTCGGGTGGATGTGCTTGACAAACTTTTGGCGTTGAATCATTACCGGTATGAGCAAGAAGTTAAGCAGGGGCTGCACTCGGGCAAGGGGCGCGGCGGGACTCGGAAGAAGGGCGCTGCGAGGGCTAGCGGGTCGGGGTTTGACGATGGCGGGTTGTTTCCGCCGGATGGGACTCTCTTCTGATGTCCGAGGACGGGGGCACGCAGGCTGTGCTTGAGGTGCCGACTGCCGCTGGGATTCGAGACGAGCTGCATCGGCTGGTGATTGCTGATCTGCATGGGCCGCTCGGAGGCGAGAGCGAAGAGTTCAGCAACGAGCGGCCCACAGACAGGTACATCGTCGGGCGGCTCGCGCCGGACGGGACCGTGATTGAGCCCGATACGCAGGACGACACGGCCGACGCCGGCCGCCCCGATGCTGGCGAGGACCAGCCTGAGCCATCGGCGCCGAACATCGTCAGCCTGGCGCCCTCGGCGCTGGGCTGCACCGTCTACGTCGAGGGCACTACTACCGTGCTTCAGGTACGCGCGGAGTGGGCCTGGTACCGGCGCACCATACCGGAGACTGATTCCGGGCAGAGCCGGATCTGGCAGCGGGTCCCGGTGCGCGGCGAGGCCCGAGTGACCCTGGCCGAGGGCGAGCTTGGGCCGCTGGAGCTCAATGCCGAGTATCGACAGGTACTGCTGCGAGGACGGGCCCGGCGCCACGACGGGAACTGGCTGGTCTCGCTGTTCCTCGTCAACGCGCAGCCGAGGCCAGGGGCGTTGCCGGACTCGGCCTGGTTGTTTCAGGTGCGGCTGGTGGTGGATGAGCCGGGTCGGGCGGCGGTGTTCTTGCCCCGGCCGGACTCGACTAGCGGCGGTGACCAGGCGGACAAGGCTGAGCAGAGGCGGCTGGCGATGGCGTACCGGGCGTGCCCGGAGTTCGCTGTCGGGCACGGCACCGGCGTGCACGTCACGGCGGCGGACGGCGATCCGATGCGGGCGGTCGAGGTCGCGACGTCGGCCGTGCCCGACTATGAGATCCCGTTTACTGGCGTGCCTGAGCCGGGGAGTGACCCGGATCTCCCGTGGCTCGATGAGCTGGTGCTGGACATGCGAGCGCTGGCGGACCTTGAGCTGCCTGAGCTGGTGAACGCTCTGGCGCCGCTCGCTGCCGGTTACCGCGAGTGGATCGACCGGCAGGAAGAGCGGGTCACCGACCCGGCGAGCCACCTGGAAGGTTATAGGCACGACGCGGCCGCCGCGCTGGCGGCCGCGCGCCGGGCCGCTGACCGGATTGAGGCCGGGATCGGTGTGTTGCAGGACAACCCGGCTGCGCTGGCCGCGTTCCGGTTCGCTAACCGGGCGATGTATCTGCAGCGCGTCCACACCCTGGCGGCCGAGAAGCGGAACCGGGACCGGACGCTCACCATTGACGACGCGCTCGACCAGGTCCGCACGCCGCGTAACCATAGCTGGCGGCCGTTCCAGCTTGCTTTCATCCTGCTGAACCTGCCGTCGCTGGCCGATCCGACCCACCCGGAACGGACCGACGGGGACACTGCCGTTGCCGACCTGCTGTGGTTCCCCACTGGCGGCGGCAAGACCGAGGCCTACCTGGGACTTACCGCCTTCGTCCTGGCCGTGCGGCGGCTGCAAGAGGGGCTCGGCGGGTTCGACACTCGCGCGGGCGTCGCCGTGGTGATGCGCTACACGCTGCGTCTGCTCACCATTCAGCAGTTCCAGCGGGCAGCGGCCCTTGTCTGTGCCTGCGAGACGATTCGCCTAGAAGATACGGCAGTCTGGGGCAACATACCTTTCCGCATAGGTCTTTGGGTTGGCGCCCGCGTGACGCCGAACCGTACCGATGACGCCGACGACTGGCTGAAGCAACAGCGCGGCGGGCGCCGGGCACCGACCCGGGCCATGGGGTCACCGCATCAGCTCGTGAGCTGCCCTTGGTGCGGGACGGCGCTGGAGCCTGGTCGTGACATCGCGGTGGACACGGTGACGCGGCGGACGCTGATCACGTGCCCGGATGTGTTCTGCGCGTTCGGGCCTGGCGCGGGCAACGGCGAGGGCCTGCCGGTGGTGGTCGTCGATGAGGAGATCTACCGGCTGCTGCCCAGCCTGATTATCGGCACGGTTGACAAGTTCGCCCAGCTCACCTGGCGAGGCGAGACGCAAGGGCTGTTCGGGCGGGTCAGCAAACGGTGCACCAGGCACGGCTACATCACCGCCGACACCATGACCGAGAAGTGGGAGCTGTCGACCGACACCTCGCAGCACCCGGCCAAGGGCGCCGAGCCTGCCGCGCGGATCGAGAAGGTCGCGCCGCTGCGGCCGCCTGATCTGATCGTGCAGGACGAGCTGCACTTGATCTCTGGGCCGCTAGGGTCGATGGTCGGGCTCTACGAGTCGGTCGTTGACCGGCTCGCGACCTGGGAACTCGCCCACGGCAAGCGGGCGCGGCCCAAGGTGGTCGCCTCGACCGCCACGGCGCGGCGGGCATACAGGCAGATCGGCGCGCTCTTTGACCGGCAGACCGAGGTCTTCCCGCCGCCCGGCCTCGACATCAGCGACAGCTTCTTCGCCCGGCAGCGGCCCACCTCGGCTGACGCCGACCTGTACGCGCCCGGCCGACGCTACGTCGGCATCTGCGCCCACGGGATCCGGATGAAGTCCACGCTAATCCGCGTGTATGTGTCGGTGCTCGGCGCCGCGCAGAAACTACATGAAAAATACGGGAGGAACGAGGTCACCGACCCGTACATGACGCTTGTAGGGTATTTCAACAGCCTGCGTGATCTCGGCGGGATGCGGCGGCTGGTCGAAGACGACGTGTCATCAAGGCTCACCAGGGCTGATGAGCGCGGCCTGGCCCGCCGCTATGACCCGTTGCTGCGAGAGCTGACGTCGCGGCTGTCCTCTACCGACATCCCCGAGGTGCTCGGCCACCTGATGGTGCCGTTCGTGAAAGACCGGCCCAAGGGCGAACGGCCGCCCATCGACGTGCTGCTGGCCACCAGCATGATCGCGGTCGGGGTGGACGTGCCGAGGCTCGGCATCATGGTGGTCGCCAACCAGCCTAAGTCGAGCGCGGAATATGTGCAGGCCACAAGCCGGGTCGGGCGGCAGGCGCCTGGTCTGGTGTTCACCGTGTTCAACTGGGCCCGACCGCGCGACCTGTCGCACTTCGAGTCGTTCGAGCATTTCCACGCCACTATCTACCGGCAGGTGGAGGCGCTGTCGGTGACGCCGTTCGCTGACCGGGCGGTCGACCGGGGGCTCACCGGGGTGCTTGTGGCGCTGGTCCGCGATCTTGGGGATGCTTACAATGCCAATCTGCGGGCTTCCGCGTTTGACCGGAACGACGAGCTGGCCGATCACATCGTGCGCTATCTGAAACGGCGGGCGGGAAACGTGTCCGGCGACAACTCGGTCAGCAACGCGGTGGAGCGTCAGCTCGATTCGCGGCTCGATCTGTGGAACAAGGAGCGTCGGGTGCCGGGGAGGCGGCTGACGTACGACCGGCCGTTCGGCGCCTCTGACGATGTGGTCGGGCTGCTGCACCGGCCCGAAGAGGGAAGCTGGCGGAAGATGACCTGCCAGACCTCGCTGCGCAACGTCGATCAGGGCATCAGGCTGCTGCTCTCGCGGGAGGAGCCCGGAGTCTCGATCGTGGACGAACCGCCGTTCGAGCCAGCCGCCGGAGCGGCTGCCGCTGGGGATGGTGCTGCCTCGTGACCAGCCAGACTCTGCGGGTGGGCGAACTGCGGCCCAACCAGCTCCTGCACACCTACGGGATCGGCGCTGTGGCTGATCTGCCCAACTTGTCAGTGGTGGTGGCCGGGCTCGATGACTGGGACCTGACCCACTCCACGATCGTGACCGAACGGCGGTTGCTCGCAGCCGTTCAGGCCCAGCTTGGGCCGCAGGTAGATACGCTGCGGACGCCGCCCTATGAGCCCGAGACCTCTGATCCGTTCGGTGAGTGGGCTCGGATCGGCGTGCCCGTACGGCTATTTCCGCGCTGGCTGCGCTGCTCAGATACGCGGTGCAACCGGCTGGCGCCGGTGGAGAGCGGGCTGTTCGATCTGCTGACTGACCAGTTCCGGCCGGAACGGGTCCGCTATGTGCACGGCTGTCGCGGGCACGGGCCTGGCCGTCCGACAGCGGTGCCGGCGCGGTTCGTGCTGGCCTGCGAGCGCGGGCATCTCGATGACTTTCCCTGGCTGTACTACGTGCATGGCGGGGTGGTGCCAAGTGCGGACGAGCACACCCTGCGGCTGTCCGAGCGCGGTACCACGGGCGAGGCCGCGAACCTCTTTATCGAGTGCTCCTGCTCCGTGCGCCGACCAATGACACCGGCGTTCGGACGCGAGGCGCCTCGGAACCTGCCCGCCTGCCGGGGCAGGCATCCGCATCTGAGCGTGTTCGACGGGTGCGGTCTTGAGACCCGGACGCTGGGCCTGGGAGCGACCAACGGCTGGTTCGCGATGCAGATCAGGGCATTCAGCCTGCCGCTCGCCGAGACCGACGTCGACCAGCGAGTCGCCGAGAACTGGCCCCAGCTCAGCCTGCTCGCCCCTCTTCCCGCTGCGGCGGGCAAGGCAGTGCTGCCAGGGATGGCGTGCTGGCCCGACATCGAGCCCTACGGCGCCGACGCGGTGTGGGAAGCGATCCAGCGCCGCGCCGAGGCGGATCTTGATGATCCTGACGGGGGCTCAGATGTGGATCTGGCCGGGCCGGAATGGCTGGCGTTCACCAGGCCGACCGAGATCGACCTGCCCGACTTCACGACCAAGAAGGAGGCGCCGCCGGCTTGGGCTCGATCGTGGCTGCCTGAGGTGGTCTTGGTGCCTCGGTTGCGAGAGGTGTCCGCACTGTTCGGCTTCACGAGGATCGACTCGCCTGAGTGGGACATCTTGACCACCGACGACGACAGGATCGTACGGCTCTCCCGGCTGGCACCGACTTGGGTGCCATGCGCGCAGACTCGCGGCGAGGGCATTTTCCTGCGGTTCAGTGAGGAGCGGATCGCGGCGTGGGAGCGGGAAGCCGGCGTGGTGGCCCGCGACCGGATCCTGATCGGCGGACATGACAAGTGGCGGGCAGACCGACGGCTCGCGCCCGGTGAGTGGCCAGGTGCGCGGTATGTGCTGCTGCACACCCTCGCGCATACCCTGATCCGCGAACTGGCCCTTGAATGCGGTTACAGCGCGTCCGGGATCGCCGAGCGGATCTATGCCCGCAGCGGCGATGCACCGATGGCAGGCATCATGCTCTACACAGCGGCGCCAGACAGCGAAGGGACGCTTGGCGGCCTGGTCTCGCTCGGGCGCAAGGACCGGCTCGGCTCGATCATCGAGCAGGCGCTAGAGGCGGCACGGCTCTGCACGTCCGACCCACTGTGCGCTGACCACGACCCTCGCGACCGGGGCGACCTGTTCGGCGCAGCCTGCCATGCCTGCCTCTTCGCCTCGGAGACCTCGTGTGAGCGCGGTAATCATTACCTGGACCGGACGCTGCTGGTGGACACGATCACCGGGAGCGGTATCGGTTTTCTCAGCCGGTGAGCGTGCCTTCGGCGCTGGCTGGGCCCGCTGCTTCGGCTGCCGAGCTGGCAGCCGTCATCGCGGAACTAGCTGAGCGTCTGCCGGCCGGCCACATCGCAGCCTGGGCCAAGGTGCCGCGAGCGTCGCCGCAGGCTGACTCCTCGTCTGCTTACGCCCGGCTGATCCCAACCTGTCCGGCGGTGCCATTGCCCTCGCCTTGGAGGCCGCCGCTCGCATCGCCACCAAGTCGGCGGCGCGGCGCACCGAGGTGGTCATCAGCGGACCGGCGCCGGACTCAGAGGCCGTGAGGCTGACCAGTTCGGTAATCAGCGAGCTCATCCATCACTGCACGGAGTCTCTGCTCATCGTCAGCTTCGCGGCCTTCGGCGTTAGCGATGTTGTCAGCGAGCTCAAGCTCGCGGCACGGCGTCGGCACCTCGCGCGCTACTCTGCACGCCAAGCTGGTCGCTGCCGATGAACGCATAGCGCTGCTGGGCAGCGCGAACCTAACCGGCAAGGCGCTTGCCCACAATCTTGAGGTTGGCGTGATCATCTGGGATTCAGATGTCGTATGCCGAATGGTCCGGCATTTCAGTGCCCTGATGCGGCCAGGAGCTGAGATCCTGACGCCTTCAGGCGCGGCCGGCCGATGGACGTAAGCGGTATGTGTCGTCAGTAGGTGTCAGAGAGCAGGAAGTCGTGGACTGGCAGGTGGTGGATGCCGCCGCTGCTGTCACCGGCGAGAGGGTCGAGTGTGAGCACGTACTTGGGATGGTTGTCGGCGATGGCTTCCAACGGCGCGTATTCGCGGAGACGTGTCTGCGCCGACGCAGCGATCGTGACAGCGACCTGAACGTACAAGGCGTCCTCACGGCGCCGGGCGACAAAGTCGACCTCGGTGGGTCCAACTTTTCCGACGGTGACGTCGTAGCCGCGGCGGCGCAGCTCCAACCAGACGATGTTCTCCAGCACCCCAGGCAGCCGCCGGTCGGAATAGCCGAACAGGGCGTGAACAATACCGTGATCGCCGAGATAGTGCTTCTCGTCGGAGGCAAGCAGCGCGCGCCCCCGGATGTCGTAGCGGGGCACTCTGCTGATGAGGAAGGCCCCGGTGAGCGCTGATAGGTAGTTCAGCACGGTCTCGTGCCGGATGGTACGGCGCTGGGACCTCATGAACTCGGCCACGCGCCGGGCGGAAAACGGGTTGCCCACGTTGTCAATCGCGAACGCCGCGACTCGCTCGAACATGTCGGCATCGCGAATGGCGTGGCGGGTGAGGACGTCACGGACGAGGGCCGAGCGGTAGATGTCGGTGATCATCGAGCGTGCATCGGCCTCTTCGAGCGAGACGACGTGGACGCCGGGGAAGCCGCCGTAGCGCAAGAACCGCGCGAACTCTTCGCCAGTGCGGCTGACGTCCCGGCTGGAATAGGCGGCGCCGAATGCCAGATACTCTCCGAAGGAGAGCGGCCACACCTCGATGGAGACGTACCGCCCGGCAATATAGGTGGCCAGCTCGCCCGACAGCAAGCGGGAGTTAGAGCCGGTGATGTAAACATCGGCGCGGCCCTCGGCTACCAGCGAGTTGACCAGGCGCTCCCATTCGGAGACCTCCTGGATCTCGTCGAGCAGGACGTAGACACGCCCCTGGGACCGGAGCCTGGCGGCCAGGTGGGCGTGCAGCGCTCGCGCCGAAGCGATCGATGCCAGCTCCAGTGAATCGAAGTTGAGGTGGACGATCCGCTCCTGAGGGATTCCCCGGCCGCGCAGGCGCTGGACGACCAACTCCAGCAGGCGGGACTTGCCCGAACGCCGCAGGCCAGTGAGGACCTTCACGACCGGGGCGTCGATGAAGGGCTCGATCCGGTCCAGGTACAGCGGACGGTCAACTAGGTTCACGCTCACCCTCCGGGCACCCGAGCCGTGCTGGCGATTACAACCGCCAGCACTGCCAGAAGACAAGACCGTGGCGATTATAACCGGCCGGCGAGCCTCCCACACGGACAAGATGCCGTTGGTGCTGGTGATCTCCTCACCGGGCAGGTACAGCGTGGTCGTGCCGTCGTCGGTTTGCTTCGGGTCATAGGGCACGCAGGTCGCCGCAGTCAGCCCGTAGTACCTGCCGGACTCAGCCGCGAAGGCGTTACGGACCGGGATCCCGGCCACATGCTCCGCAGTGACCGTCCGCTCGTTACCGGTCAGCAGATACGCCGGTATCCCGCCGATCCGGCGCAGCGCCGCGTCCGCCGCCGCGAACACCGACGGCTGCGACTTATCCAGCAAGGGCAGCACCACGCGGAACCGGGACCAGGCCAGCCACAGGCAGAACAAGATCGCGGCGGCCCCGCCGATCCGCGGCCCGCCGCCGAAGCCGTACTGCGCCCGCATCTCCGGCTCTGCCACCCGCGGAAGGTGCACCCGCCGCCGGCCCGCGTGCCACGCTGCCTTCAGCCCCGCGACCGCTCGCCGCGTCGTCCGCCCCGACCCCGCATAGCCCATCGCGGTGATCTTCTCGTGCGCCACATCAGCGCGGATCTTCCCCTTGCTCCGCTCGACGAGCTCTTCCAGCTCCGGCAAGAACTCATCGATCACCCCCGGCCGGCCAGCCGGCGCTCCCGGCACCAGCCGCCCCTGCTCCCGCCCGGCCACATACCGCGCGACCGTATGATGCGAGCATCCCGCCAGCCCGGCAGCGTCCCGCAACAACCCCGTCAGGTCGAAAGCCTCCAGAATGTTCATGATCTCCTCGGCAGACTTCACTCGTCCCCTCCCGGGAACCAGCTGAGAACGGAATTGACACCGCTCAGCCAAGACCCGGAGGAGACCCCGCCCGGTAACCGGGCAGAGAGCGGTCAAGATCATGTCGGGCACATCTGATGGCCGCCGCCGGGCACTTTCCATGACCGTCAGCGGGCAGCTAAATGGCCATCTCAGGGCAGTTTCTCGTGACCGTCGTCACCCGGGAAACGAAGGACCCCGAAGCAGTGCTTGGGGTCCGTGGTTCGAACATTGATGGTGTGGTGGGCGCAACTGGGATCGAACCAGTGACCCCTCGCTTGTAAGGCGAGTGCTCTACCGCTGAGCTATGCACCCAAGACCGGCCCTAAGCGTACCGCTTCGGTCGCCTTGCAAGTTCGGCGAAACTCCCACAGGCCCGGGCAGGGCCGCCAAGCCGCAGATCCACCCGGTCACCAGCAACATCAATACGCGAATCGACACCCAGTTTCCAACATCGATCCGCGCAGCCATGCGGGCGCACTCGCGGGTCTGGCCAAGATGTGCCTAACTGACCGGTTCCGGCCAGCGCACGTCTGACGAGCGCGCTGGCGGTAGCGGGCGAAGTACCCGCGTCAGCGCTTGCTCGACTTCCTCGGCCAGGCCCGGCGGCGCGGCGTCGGCCACGCCCATGGTGATCTCCTCGGTCGCCGAGGCGGCGGCCGAGCCCGCTCCTACGGCGCCGCAATCGCGGCACTCGACTTCGCCGAGGCGGCGCACCAGCCGGACACTGGCGCACACAGTGCAGCGGTCCAGATCCGTGACAAACTCTCCGCCGCTCTGGCAGCCAGGACAGATCAGCACCTGGCGGTCGGCCCTGACCCCGCGCAGCCATGGGCTGCTGCCACGGTCAGGATCGACCTGCCTGGTGCCACAGCGATAACAGGGCATCTGCCGCCTGTTCCGATTTCTTGAGCCAACAAGAATGCAGGGCCCCGCGAGCAAGCGATGGGCTAGTTCAGTTCGGCGAGCGCCTTCTTGTACTCGGCGAGATCGCGGGCCTGCGGTATTGCGTTCACTACCTTCCACCGGATGACGCCGGCCTTATCGATGACGAACGTGCCCCTGGTAGCGATGCCCCGCTCATCATCGAAGACACCGTACGCCTTCGCCACCTCCCCATGCGGCCAGAAATCGGACAACAGGCCGAATTGGTAGCCTTGCTCGTCCGCCCACTGCTTGTGCACGAAGATCGAGTCGACGGACACCGTCAGCAGTTCGACGTCTTCCCGGTCGGCCTCGGGGAACTGGTCGCGCATCTCGCACAGTTCCCCGCTGCAGACGCCGCTGAACGCCAGCGGGTAGAACACGAGCACGACGTTCTTCTTGCCGCGCAACTCAGACAGCTTCACCGACGTGCCGTGCTGATCCTTGAGTTCGAAGTCCGGTGCCACGTCACCGATCTCTACTGCCATTGAATGGTTCCTTTCAGCGGATCGCGTGCGGCTACCTCATCGGGCCGCAGGGACTCTCGCACGTGGCCCGGGCGGTCCGGCACCCGGACGCGCGGGATGCATCCGAGTCTGCCACGCCTCAGGGCGCAGCACCGAACCGCATCGCGGCCAGCACGCGACAGCGCCCGCCCAGCGCGGGCTACAGCACCGGGCCGCCACGCGACAGCGCCCGCCCAGCGAGCGTCAGCCCAGCGTGAGCCAGCCCAGCGTGAGCCAGCCCCAGCGAGGACCAGCCCGGGGCCAGCACAGCACTGGCCATCACGGCCAGCGACACCAGCTGCGGCTAGCGCCTTGCTTTAGGCGCGACCAGTCTGCTGGCCGACCAGTTCTTTCCCGCACTGACCGTGGACGTCTGCGAAAGGCCGGCGGTTGGCGCGGCTTCCCCGATCTCACTGGGCTCGACGTGACCGTCGCGGCCAGCCTTCGGGGTAAGCAGCACGACATAGCCGCCGTCCGCAAGCGGTGTCTTGGCGTCAACCAGGGCGTCGACTAGGTCGCCGTCCTCATCGCGCCACCACAGCAGAACCCCGTCCACGACATCGTCGTAGTCCTCATCGACTAGCTCGACTCCATCGCCTGACGCGACCTGGTCGCGTAGCTGCTCGTCGCAGTCGTCGTCGTAACCAATCTCCTGAACTACATGGCCCGGCTTGATGCCGAGCCGCATGGCCAGGTCATGCTGATCCTGTGCCTGGCCAGCGGTCGCGCTCACTAAAGTCCTCCCAGTCCCAGCCGCGCGCCAGACCGGGCTCCGCACATGCCACCGGTTGGTGACACTGCAACAAGCCGACGACGGCCTCGCGCGATCGTCTGTACCTCTTGCTGGGACAGTTCACACTCGCGAAGCGTCTTGCGCAAGTCACAATTCGTGCAGAGCCAGTTAACCAAGGTCATCATTCGATCTTCCCCAGTCTGCCCGGGGTCTACGCAGGGCAACATTACGACACCTTCACCGCATTTGTCGGGATTACTCCTCTTGCTCGCCGAACCAGCTGACAGGTCCTGGCTGGTCCCGTCGTGTTGCGTGAGCCAGGAGTGATGAAAGTGGCTCCTGCGAACGCGATCCGAGAACGCGGGTGCGCGAATCGATGATCTTGCTGGTTTATTGGTTCGGTGCCGGGCCGGGTCGGCCTGCCCCGGCCGGGGCGAGGGGCGGTCGTGGTGGCCGGGCTGGCCACAGCCGGGCGGAGGTGGTGGCGGCCCGGCGGCGCAGTGGGAGAGCATCGGGGCGCCTTTTTTGCTGTGCGGGGCGGGGCCGGAACAGCAGTAAAGGCGCGATCTTGCCGTCAGGGCAGCAAGATCGCGGCGACGTTGCCGGCCGGCGCGGCCTCCGGTCAGCAGCACAGGCGACGTTGCTGATCAGCGGCCCGGCCGGGCCGGCGGCGAACCGCGCCGGCCAGGCCGCCGGCTGGTCGCGCCTGGATGGCCGCAAGGCCGGCCGGGACCTGGGCAATGTTCCGTGATCACGCCCCAGGCTCTGATTACGGAGCTTCACCCAGGTCATAGCCGATGTGATCCTCCGCGATCATGCCCTGGACCATGATCGCGGAAGATCGCCCTTGGCGGGTTCAGGGCATACAACCCGCCGCTCATGAACCAACCCACGGCAACCGCCCGCCCCGCCCGACCACGGCCCGCGGAACCTATTTCGAAACCCTGACAAAACACTCTGCGCGAGTCAGCCGCGAGTGAAAATAGCCTGGCAGCCCGGGGCCATGGATGCGGCACTGCTCTTCGCGTATCAGGATGGGAGTGTTAACGATATGGAGAGGATCAACCAGTGGCCTCAGGACGCCAGCGCTTGCCGATCATCACCGATGGCCTGCCCAACCAGCTTCCCGACATAGACACCGACGAGACCCGCGAGTGGCTCGAGTCGTTTGACAGCGTCGTACGGACCAAGGGCCGGGCCCGCGCCAGATACGTGATGCTCAGGCTGCTAGAACGCGCTCGCGAGCAGCAAGTCGGCGTCCCCGGCCTGCGCAGTACCGACTACATCAACACGATCCCGCCCGAGCGCGAGCCCTGGTTCCCTGGCGACGAGTATGTGGAGCGAAGGATCAGGGCCTACATCAGGTGGAACGCGGCCGTCATGGTGTCACGGGCCAACAAGCCCGGATTGGGCGTAGGCGGCCACATCGCGACCTACGCCTCGGCGGCAAGCTTGTATGAAGTGGGATTCAACCACTTCTTCCGCGGCAAGGACCACGGCGAGTCAGGCGACCAGGTGTTCTTGCAGGGGCACGCCGCGCCCGGCATCTACGCCCGCGCGTTCCTTGAAGGACGGCTGTCCGAATCCCAGCTGAACGGCTTCCGCCAGGAACTGTCGTCCCCCGGCGGCGGCCTGCCTTCCTATCCGCACCCCAGGCTGATGCCGGACTTCTGGGAATTCCCGACCGTGTCTATGGGCCTGGGCGCCATCGATGCCGTCTACCAGGCTCGGTTCAACCGGTATCTCCTTGCCCGTCAGCTCAAGGACACCAGCAGGTCGCGCGTGTGGGCGTTCCTGGGCGACGGCGAAACCGATGAGCCCGAGGTGCTCGGCTCCATCGGCCTGGCCGCCCGCGAGGAGCTGGACAACCTGATCTTCGTGGTCAACTGCAACCTGCAGCGCCTTGACGGACCGGTGCGCGGCAACGGGAAGATCATCCAGGAACTCGAGTCCTTCTTCCGCGGCGCCGGCTGGAATGTCATCAAGGTGATCTGGGGCCGTGACTGGGACCCGCTCCTGGCCCAGGACGTGGACGGCGTGCTCGTCAATAAGATGAACGCCACCCCTGACGGCCAGTTCCAGACCTATGCCGTCGAATCGGGCGCCTACACTCGCGAGCACTTCTTCGGCGGCGATCCGAGGCTGCGGGCGATGGTCTCGCACCTGTCGGACACCCAGATCCGCAACCTGTCACGCGGCGGCCACGACTACCGCAAGGTCTACGCCGCCTTCAAGTCGGCGACCGAGCACGTCGGGCAGCCGACCGTGATCCTGGCGCACACGATCAAGGGCTGGACGCTCGGGCCCGACTTCGAGGCCAGGAACGCCACGCACCAGATGAAGAAGCTGACCGTGGCCGAGCTCAAGGAGTTCAGGGACCGGCTCTACCTGGACATCCCTGACTCAGCCCTCGAAGCCGATGTCCCGCCGTATTACCACCCGGGCGAGAACTCCGAGGAAATCTCCTACATGAAAGAGCGGCGCCAGGCGCTCGGCGGTTACCTCCCCAAGCGGGTCGTCAGGTCCAGGCCGCTGGCGACGCCGCCCGACGCCGCCTTCGACGAGCTGCGCCGCGGCTCGGGCAAGCAGGCGGTCGCCACGACGATGGCGTTCGTGCGGCTGCTCAAGGACCTGATGAAGGACCCGGAGCTCGGCGACAGGTTCGTGCCGGTCATCCCGGACGAGGCACGCACGTTCGGCATGGACTCGCTGTTCCCGACGGCGCGGATCTACAGCCCGCACGGCCAGACCTACGACGCGGTCGACCGCGCGCTGCTGTTGTCTTACAAGGAGTCCGAGCAGGGCCAGATCCTGCACGAGGGCATCAGCGAAAGCGGCGCGATGGCATCCACCGTCGCCGCCGGCACGAGCTACGCGACTCACGGCACCCCGATGATCCCGATTTACATCTTCTATTCGATGTTCGGGTTCCAGCGCACGGGCGACCAGATGTGGGCGCTCGGCGACCAGATGGGACGCGGGTTCCTGCTCGGGGCGACCGCAGGGCGCACCACGCTGACCGGAGAGGGCCTGCAGCACAATGACGGTCACTCGCTGCTGCTTGCCTCGGCCAACCCGGCGTGCGTCGCCTACGACGCCGCCTGGGCCTACGAGCTGGCCACGATCGTCAAGGACGGCCTGCGCCGGATGTACGGGTCATCCCCCGGCCATCCGCACGGCGAGGACATCTTCTACTACCTGACGGTCTACAACGAGCCCTACGTGCAGCCCGCGCAGCCTGACTACCCGGGCGGCCAGGAGGCGCTCGAGCAGGCCATCGTGGCCGGCCTGTACCGCTACGCCGGCGCGGACTCCGGTCCCGGACTCCAGGACAACCTCACCGGCACCGGGCGGAACGGTATGCCGAGGGCGCGCATCCTGGCCTCTGGGGTAGCCATGCGGTGGGCGCTCGACGCGCAGCGTCTGCTGGCGCAGGACTGGGGCGTGGCGGCTGACGTGTGGTCGGCGACCTCATGGACTGAGCTGCGGCGGGACGGGCTGGCCTGCGAAGAGTGGAACCTGCTGCATCCCGACGAGCCGGCCAGGACGCCGTATGTCGTCACGGCGCTCGGTGAGCACTGCCCGCCGGTCGTGGCGGTCAGCGACTGGATGAAGGCGGTACCCGACCAGATCGCGCGCTGGGTGCCTGCCCCGTACGCGTCTCTCGGCACCGACGGCTTCGGCTTGTCAGACACCAGGGCGGCAGCGCGCAGGTTCTTCCACGTGGACGCACAGTCCATCGCCCTGGCCGTCCTCACCCAGCTTGTCCGCCACGGCGACGTCAAGCCGGAGGTCCTGGGCGAAGCCGTCACGAAGTACGGCCTGAGCCTTGACGTCAGCCAGGTCTGAGCCGGCGCCCCGCCTGAGCCCGCGCGGGCGCCTGCTCGCCCGCGCGGGCTCAGGCGGGCACCGTGCCTGCGCGACCT
>DASTJM010000147.1:0-167547 GCA_035716545.1 Streptosporangiaceae bacterium | reverse complement strand
GAGGGTTGTCAGTGTTCCGGGCCGGGATCGGGGAGGGTTGTCAGTGTTCCGGGCCGGGATCGGGGAGGGTTGTCAGTGTTCCGGGCCGGGATCGGGGAGGGTTGTCCGCTGCTGCGGTGGGGGTTTTCGCGTTTGGGAGTTCTTTTCGTCCTGGGGGCGGTGAACTTTCCCCGTTGTGAAAAGGCTCCCAGGAAAGCGCGGTGAAGTCTCCCCGATCATGAAAACTGCGGCCCCGGGCAGGCAACCGCGACACGCCGACGCCCGGCCTCCCTAATTCAGCACCTTATCCAACGACAGCAGGTAGGGTCCCGTCGGCCTGTAAGCAGGGTGGGTTTGGGGTCTGTTTACACCCGATGCACCAGCGCTGGCCCGCCGGCACGGAGGGTCGCTCTTCGCGGTCGGCCCGCAACAGCATCAGGCAGAACCATGCTGCTCACCGGCCTCCGGCGGTGCCGGTAACTGCTTACGGGGACTTGGTCATTTCAGGCGCTTGTACCGAGTATGCCGGGACTACCCCGTGGTCGCGCTTGATGAGGTCGGCGGCTCGCTCGGCGATGGCCAGCACGGTGGCGTTCGGATGGGCATTAGGGATGATGGGGAACACCGAGGCATCAATCACCCGGAGGCCCTCAATCTCGTGTACCCGTAGCTCGTGGTCGACTACAGCGGCTGGGTCCGAACCCATCTTGCAGGTGCCGACTGGATGGTAATAGCTGCCCACGCCACTCCTGATGTACTGCCGGGTCCCGGCGGCGTCGGACACCTGGGGGCCCGGCCAGATCTCGGCCTCGCGCACCACGTCGAACGCCCGGCCAGCCGCAGTGTGCCTGACGATCCGCAGGGCTTGGTCCATCCGGTCCAGATCCCTTTCATCGGTTAGGAAAGCTGGGTCGATCAGCGGCGCGTCCCGCGGGTCGGCCGAGGCCAGGCGGACCGTGCCCCTGCTGCCTGGCGCGACTACGGAGGCAACCAGGGCGTAGCCGTTGGCGGGTGGCGCGAGGTTAGCTGGAGCCAGCGGCAGCAGGATCGGAAACAGGTGCAGGTCGGGATAGTCGCCCGCGAGGTCGCTGCGCAGGGCCGCGCAGGCCTCACCGTTGTTGTACTTGCTCGCCGGAAGCTGCGATGGCGAGGAGTACGACGCCAGCACTACCGGGTGATCCTGCAGGTTCGCCCCTACGCCGGGCAGATCGGCAATAACGTCGATGCCGAAGGCCCGCAGATGGCCGGCCGGGCCGATTCCTGACAGCATGAGCAGCTGCGGCGAGCCGATCGCGCCGGCGGCGAGCAGGACCTCGCCAGTAGCATCGGCCTGGCCGGCCACGCCGTCCTTGAGATAGCTCACGCCGGTGCACCTGCCGCTCGTCACGTGCAGCCGGGTGGCCAGGCATTCGGTCTCGACGTCAAGGCCCCGCCGGCCGAGTACAGGCCGCAGGTAACCGTCGGCCGCGCTGACTCGCTCGCCCTCGCCGATGGCCAGGTCTACCCAGGTCACGCCTTCTTGCCTGCGCCCGCTGAGATCATCGGTCAGCGCGAAGCCGTCATCGGCAAGTCCCTGAACGAATGCCTCGGCGACTGGGTGGGGCTGGCTTGCCCGGCTGATCTGAATAGGCCCGTTGGTACCGCGCAGCTCAGGATCGTGCCCGTCGGCGCGCTCGGTACGCCGGAAATATGGCAGCAAGTCAGCGAACGACCAGCCGGATGCTCCCTCGGCGGCCCAGCGATCGTAGATGGCCCGATGGCCGCGCACGTGCGCCATGGCGTTGATCGCGCTCGAGCCGCCGAGTGTCCGGCCGCGCGGGAAGATGCCAGGTCCGGCGTCGGCCTGATCGGTGGTGACGTTCGCCCAGTCGGCCGCCGAGCCCAGGTTCTCTGGCCAGGCGTTCGGCACCGTCATCCCATGCGTGCGCTCGGCGCTGCCCGCTTCGAGCACAAGCACGCGCCGGCTGGTGTCCTCAGAGAGCCGCGCTGCCAGCACGCAGCCGGCCGCACCGCCGCCCACCACGATGTAGTCGTAACTCGCCACGCCAAACCCTTCAGTCACAGGCGGGCCGGCCAGGCCCCGGCGAGACGAGCGCCGAAGCCTGGCCGGTCTTCGTTCCGCGGTCAACGCTGTTCCGTTGGCGCGGTCCGTGCGCGCCCCTACGAGGTGAGCTGCGGGTCTCCTAGCGCGGACATCGACGGGCTGCTCCGCCGCTCAGCAACCCTTACCAGGCCGAGGTAGACGCCTGCGGCGACGATCCACCCGATCAGCCAGGAGATATCGGCACCTCCCAGTACGTTGACGAGCGGGCCAACGTAGTCGAGCTGGTCGATGAATGGCCACTGGGCACCGAGCCCGATCACGTAGGCCACTAGGCCCGGCCACATGAACCGGCCGTACCGGCCGTTCGCCATAAAGAAAGACGCCACGTGATACTCGCCGCGCCTGACGACGAAGTAGTCAGTCAGGTTGACCGCCGACCACGGAATGAAGATCAGCAGTAGGACCTCTAGGAAGTTGGTCAGGTTGCTGACGAAGGACTTGTAGCCCAAGAACGCGACCACCACACCGGCGGCCATTACGACGAGGAACGGCACCACGCGCAGCGTTACCGACGATGACCTGAGCCTGGTCCACATGTTCGCGAATGACAGCACCTGGAACGCGCCGGTGTAAGCGTTGAAGGTACAGGCGTTGATCAGGCTCAGGGCCATGATGACCAGTGCCCACTTGCCTGAAATCTTCGCGACAGCCGCGACCGGGCCACCGGAGAGCTTGGGCAGCAGCGCGGTGAGGTAGGCGCCGATCGCGCACGAGCCGATCGTCGCGATCACATTGCCGCCGTAGATCGCCCAGAAGAGCCGCTTGCCGTTCGTCTCGGCTGGCAGGTAACGGGTGTAGTCGGATACGAACGGGCCGAATGAGAGCATGTCGATGGTCAGCAGCGCGACCCCGAAGACAAAGAGCCCGACCGATGGCGCGCTCATGCTCGATTCGTGCGCGGACAGCCCGCTACCGTACCGCAGGCCCTGGATTAGCATGATGACCAGCGCGGCGCCGACGACGACGGCGGTAGCCTGCATCACGCGGTGAATCCACCGGTAGCCGAAAATGCCGATGACAATCGCGGGAATCGCGAGGATCACGATCCACGCCGTGATCGGAATCGATCCGATGACCCCTTGCATGGCCTCGGCCTGGATAACAAGCTGCGCGGCGATGAACCCGATATTCAGGGCGAGGACCGCCGGGAACATGAACGCCGCGCCGTAGAAGCCGAACTGCCCCCGGCTCTGGATCGTCTGAGGTACCCCGAGCTTGGGGCCCTGAGTCGCATGCAGCGCGATAAGCAGCGCGCCGATCAAGGTGCCGACTGTGATGGCAATCAGTGCCCACCAGAACGTCAGGCCAACTGTGACCACAACGGCGCCAAGCACAACGTTGAAAACGTTGACGTTGCCGCCGAACCAGAATGCGAACTGATGCCAGGGCTTGCCGTGCCTAGCCTGGTCAGGTATTCGCTCGATGTGATGGGTTTCGATATAGCGTCGAAACTCCTGCTTATCAACTATCGTGACGTCCTGCATTAAAGCTGACTGTCCTTTCTTGGTGCCGGCACGCATGCCTGAACGACCGCCGATGGCTGCTGCCATCGATGACGTTGCGATGGTGAATGGGTGCCAGCCGGGGAAGTGAAGAAACGCCGCTCAGCCGGGAGAGCCGGGACTAACGCGGCGTGGCGAGCACTGCGGTGGCCGTGGCGAGCACTGCCGTGGCGAGCACTGCCGTGGCGAATACTGGCAGTACGGGAGTTCTCGCGCCCGGCCCGGGGCATGACCGGGCGGCGCGGGGCGCGGACCTGGCGAGGACGCGTCTCGCGGTCACCATGTGGACCAGCCACTTCCCGTCCTTTCGCGGCTCTGATCCGCGTCTGAAGTTGTCGCCGCTGCGGCGGTGGTCCGCCACCGTCATCATCGAGATAGCTACCGGCACGACTTCGCTGCGCGCTCGACGATCACCCTGCGGCGCGGCTGGCGCCATGGACAATCTCGATCGCGACAGTGAGCCTACCGACCATTGCCGCTATCGGAATGATTTTGTTGCAAGAAGACGACATTTGATCGTAGCAAAACACACCATTCGTATCCGCCAAGACCTCGATTAGACTTAGTTGCCTGATTAAGATGAAAGGTAGATGGTGAGCGGAATGTCTATTTCTGGTAATGGCTGTTCGCGACCTGATGAACACGATACGTAACCACCACAGTCTGGCGCCGCTCAGCCCTCGTCCGGGCCGAGGCAGCAGACCATCTTGGGGACTCGTTGGCGCCGGAACTCAATGCGTAGGTTATGCCGAGGCTGGTGAGGGTTGTCCGGGTTGCCTATCCTGGCGGGTGCGGTGCGCTCGGGGGTCTTCGTGTCCGGGAGGGTTGTCCGTGGTCCTGGTGGAGGGTTCCCGTGTCCGGGAGGGTTGTCCGTGGTCCTGGTGGAGGGTTTCCGTGTCCGGGAGGGTTGTCCGTGGTCCTGGTGGAGGGTTTCCGTGTCCGGGAGGGTTGTCCGTGGTCCTGGTGGAGGGTTCCCGTGTCCGGGAGGATTTTCGTGCTCCACGACGAAAAAGCTCCCACACCCGACAACGCTCCCACAGGAAAACGGCAACTCTCCCCGGCAAGTCGGCTCCGGCTCCGGCAAGTCGGCTCCGGCTCCGGCTCCGGTAGTCGTGGCGGCCGGTTCCGGCTCCGGTAGTCGTGGCGGTTGGCGGCCGGTTCCGGCTCCGGTAGTCGTGGCGGCCGGCTCCGCCTCTTGGCAGTGCCGGCGGTCGCTTCCGGCAGTCGCGGCGACCGCCTCCGCCTCAGGCTGCGGCAGTCCCGGCGGCCGGCTTTCTGGTCGCGGCGCCTGGAGTTCTTGCGCGCGCGCGGGCGTACCGATTCGGGCTAGCTGCCCGCGATGTTCGTGAGGCTGTCCCTGGCGGTCTTGGTCAGCGGATCGCCGGACGGCAGGATGCGCTCGCACCGGTCGACAGTGTCGCGGAGCATCGTCGTCGCGTCGCCGAGCCTGCCCACTGAGTACAGCGCGTGGGCCAGGTGCACTCGGCGCCCTAGGGTGTCCGGGTGATCGGGGCCGAGTATCCGCTCAAAGTCATCGCACGATTCCTCGTAGAGCCGCAGTGCGGTGGCCATCTTGCCGGCTGAGTGGTAAGTGGAAGCGAGCCGGTCCCTGGCCTCGATGGTCGCGGGGTGGACGGGGCCGAGCGTCTGCTCACGGCCGGTGACCACCCGCTTGTATGCGCTGAGCGCCTCCTTGAACTTCTTTGCCGCCAGGTAGACGTCGCCAACTTTCTGGCAGCTCTCTAGCGTCCGCTGGTGCTCCTGGCCCTGGACCCGCTCTCGCTCGGCCAGCACCCGCCGGTACAAGCGAATCGCGTCGGTGGTCTCGCCAGCTGCCCGGCAGGCATCAGCCAGCGTGTCGAGCGCCTCGAGCGTTTCGAGGTCGTCGGCGCCGAGGACCTGCTCGCTGGCGCGGAAGGCGCGGTCCAGGACGGTCGCGGCCTCCCGAGGCCGGCCCGCCGCGATCAGCGTACGGCCAAGTCTCATCGCGAACGCGATCGTGGCCGGGTGATCCGGCCCGAGCAGGCCGGTACGGTCGGCGAGCACGTGCTGGAACCATGGCAGCGCTTCGGCTGCGCGCCCCCCGGCGAGGAACGCGGCGGCGAGGTGATCGCTGGCCATGAGCGACTCGGGATGCCCGGGCCCGAGAAAACGGTCGCTGGCCGCGGCGACCTTGCTCCAGTGCGCCGCGCTGAGCGTGGCGAGCCGGGCGTTCTCCATGCTCTGGCCCAGCCGGAATACCAGCCGGTAGCCTGAGCCCTTCCACAGCCGGTCACCCGCGAGTTGCATGAGCCCGATGCCGCATGACCTGAAGCTGTCGGCCAGCCAGGGCAGCGACTCGTCGTCGGGCCAGGCTTCCACGAGCCCGGTGGCCGCCACGTTCACGGCCGTGTCGATCAGATCACCGGGTGTCGCCGATCTCACCGCGACGGCGATCGCCGAATTCATCATGACCGTAGGCGGGGTCGGGGCGGGATCGATGCTGACCAGGCCGGCCCGCTCGAGCGTGACCACGGCTGCCCAGGCGTGCTCGGCAGAAACCTGTCCGCTGGTGGTGAGGTAGCTCCGCGCCGCCGGTGAGGTAAAGAGCGTGCCGGGAATCCTGTTGCCGTCAAGCCAGGACGCCAGGATCAGCATTGGCTGCACCGGCCCGGTCTGGGAGATCCGGTCGGCGTGCTCGACCGACAAGATCCAGCTCACGGCGGCTGTGGAAGGCTGGCCACTCCTGGTGAGCTGATCGAGCTTGCGGACGAACACGTCCTGATAGTCGCGGCACGACAGCGCCGAGGTACCGATGACGGCGCTCGCTTGCACCAGAGCTAGCGGCTCACCGCCCAGGTGGTCGACAAGGTCGATCGCGCCGGCGCGCTGGCCGCGGTCCTCGGTCAGCCGGTCCATCAGGTAGCTCAGCGCTTCACGGCGGCTGAAGCCGGGGATGCCGAGCACCTTGATCCGGCCGGAATCCAGGCCGGCGCGATCGGCTGCCGTGATCAGCGTCCGGCCTGCCTTGCCAGCGGGCCAGAGGCCCTCGAGATCCCACGAGTTCACCAGGCCGTCGAGCACGACCAGCCACGACCGGTTCGTCTCTTCGAGCCAGGCGATGAAGCGCGCGGCCAGCGACTCGGCGTCGCCGGCTGGATCGACTCCCATCGCGTCGGCGGCCGCGGCGGCGTAACCGGTCAGGATCGCGGCGCGGCTGGTGGCCGTAATCCACACGAGCAGGTCAAGCTCGCCCGACTTCCACATCGACTCGGCGACGAACGCGGCCAGCTGAGTCTTGCCGCACGACCCGAACCAGTCAGGGGCGCCCGGGGCGGCGGTCCTGGCCGGGACCATGGCCGCGACAGAACCGGGACTCAGGGCCTGCGCCAGCCCGGACGCCGACTCTGACCTGCTGACGAAACCCTCGGTCAGCGGCGGTACCAAGCCTGACCGTACGGGCCAGACCACTCCGCCGCTGGTTGACCCCGCTGAATTCGGAGCCAGTACCTGGTTGTTCACTCGTGCCGCTACCTTTAACCGGGATGAATACGCATGCGCCGTGCCGCTAACGCCGTGCCGCTAACGCCGTGCCGCTAACACTTCTATGCAAACCATAACGATACGGTGCAGGCTCTGATTGCACGGCCGTTCGGGATAATGTCCCCGGGATCGCTGGAACAGCTGATCTTGTGCCTGCTTTCGGCGTCACGGCAATCGCTATCAATGTGACAAACGATTGCCTGCTCGTGCGGCGATATCAGCGACGATGTCGGCGGAGCCGCGCACCATGCCGTGGCGCCGCCTGATCAGGTCGGCGACGAGCCCGGTCCAGCCGGTCTGGTGGGTCGCGCCGAGGCCGGCGCCGTCGTCGCCCTGGAAATACTCGCTGAACAGCAGGTTATTGCACCAGAGCGGGTCAGACAGGAATGGTTCGGTGCCGCCGAAACAAGGCCGGTGGCCGGCCGAGTTCTTGGTAAAGATCGCAACGAGCCGGTCAGACAGATCGGCCGCGATCAGGTCAAGCGTGAGCTTGCGGCCAGAGCCGGTCGGGTAGTCGATGACAAGATCGTCACCGAAGAAGCGGTGATAACGATCAAGCGCGCTGATGATCAGGTAATTGACCGGGAACCAGACTGGCCCGCGCCAGTTCGAGTTACCGCCGAATAGCGGTGTCGTCGATTCAGCCGGCTCGTAGTCGATGGACGCTCGAAAACTCTCGATGTCGATCGAGTAGGGATGCTCGCGATGCCAGGCCGACAGAGCCCTAATCCCGTGCGATGACAGGAATTCCGACGGATCGAAGAGGCGTGCCAGCAGCCTGCCCAGCTTGTCAGGTCCGGCCAGGCTGAGCAGCAGCCGCTGATGACCAGGCTCGCCGGTGACCTGTTCGACGGTCGCGGCATGCTGCCCGGCGAGGAACCCGGCGAAGCGCTTGCCCACCGCCATCGACCGGTCGATCGAGCCCTGGTCGATCACGCCGAGCGCGATCGCCGGGATCATGCCGGCCACTGAGCGCACCCGGATCGCCACTTGCTGGCCACCCGGGGTGATCAGCCGGTCGTAGTACATGCCGTCAGCCTCGTCCCACAAGCCAAGGCCATCGAGCGCTTCCCTGATCGCGGCGAAGTGCTCGAGGAACTTCATGACCAGGTCGGTGCCTGGCCGCTGCCCCGACCAGTGCAGCGTCAGGGCGATGGTCGCCATCGCCATCGCGTAAAAGCCCATCCAGCCTGTGGCGTCCGACTGCTCGAGAATTCCACCGACCGGCAGGTGGGACCGGTCGAGCGGGCCGATGTTATCCAGGCCAAGGAAGCCGCCCTCGAACAAGTTGTTGCCCTCGGCGTCCTCGCGGTTGATCCACCAGGTGAAGTTGACCAGCAGCTTGTCGAAGACCCGGCTGAGAAAATCGATGTCCGTGCCGCCGTCCACCGCGAACACCTCCAGCGCGGCCCAGGCCTGCACGGGCGGGTTCACGTCGCCGAAGTCCCACTCATAGGCAGGCAGCGCGCCGTTGGGGTGCTGGAACCACTCCCGGCACAGCAAGATCAGCTGGTACTTGGCGAACGCCGGGTCCACGTGCGCGAGCGCCACGCAGTGGAAGGCCAGGTCCCAGGCGGCGAACCAGGGGTACTCCCACTTGTCCGGCATCGACATGATGTCGAACGCGTCAAACCCGCGCCAGCGGCTGTTGCGGCCTTCGAGTCGCTGGGCCGGCGGAGGCGGCTGTACCGGGTCGCCGTCCAGCCAGCGTTCGATGTCGTAGTAGTAGAACTGCTTGGACCACAGCAGGCCGCCGAACGCCTGGCGCATGATCATCGCCTCGTCCGCACTGGCCTCCGGCGGGGTCAGCTCGGCGTAGAACTCGTCGGCCTCGGCCTGCCGCAGCCTGATCACCCGGTCAAACTCCTCGCCGAGCGGATCGGTGCCCTCGCCGCCTGGCTTGCGCAGCCGCAGCCGCAGTTCGGCGGTCTGACCAGGGGCGACGCTCAGCCTGTACCAGGCTGAGCACTTGGTGCCCGCCTGGGCCGGGTTCACGGTCGCGGCGCCGGAAATGACATGGTCCCCGATCCCGTCCTTGGGGTACGGCGTGATCGGGTCTGCTGCGAACAACAGTCGGGTGTTCGTTTCATTCTCACAAAAGAGCAGTTCAGGCGACCGGCCGTCGGGGCCGTTGCCGGCCAGAAATTCAAGATCGCCGATGAAAGGATGTTCGAGACTGACCACGCCGTAGCCTGGGTTGCCCGCGGCGCCACCGGCTGCCCTGAGCCTAGGTCTGGGCGCGCCAGCGTCCCAGGACCAGGTGTTGCGGTACCAGGCGGTGGGCAGCACGTCGAGCGTGGCCTCCGCTGGGCCGGCGTTGGTGACCTGGATCTGCATCAGCAGGTCGTCAGGGTCGGCCTTGGCGTAGCGCACCTCGACGATCCAGAACCGGTTGTCATCGAAGACGCCGGTATCGAGCAGCTCGTACTCGGGCTGAGTGCGGTCGCGGGCGGCGTTCTCGGCGAGCAGTTCGGCGTAGGGAAACTCGGCCTGCGGGTAGTGGTAGCGCCAGCGGTTCCAGCTGTGGCTAGGGGTGGCGTCGAGGTACCACCAGTATTCCTTGACGTCTTCGCCGTGGTTGCCCTGGTCGCTGGTCAGGCCGAACAGCCGTTCCTTGAGCACGGGATCGCGGCCGTTCCACAGCGCGAGGCCAAGGCAGAGCCGCTGCTCGATGTCGCAGAACCCGGCGAGCCCGTCCTCGCCCCACCGGTACGCGCGGGACCGCGCCTGAGCGTGCGTGGCGTAGTTCCAGGCATCGCCGTCGGCACTGTAGTCCTCGCGGACCGTGCCCCACTGCCGTTCGCTCACGTACGGGCCCCAGCGGTACCAGTCACCAGCCTTCGTCAAGCCGTACTCAAGGCGGCCGAAGGTCTTCACCCGATCGCTTTCCTCGCCCATCGTGGGCCCCCTTGCCGGCCGGCGCGCTGGTCGTGCCGCATGCTATAGGAGACATGGCATGATTTCCGGCTGGAAGCCGGCAGGAAGGCGGACTCGATGGGAGCACTGAGCCCGGAGGTTGACCCGGCTGAAGCAGGGCTTGACGCTAGTCGGCTCGACCGGATCGAACGGCACTTCCGGCACTATGTGGACGACGGGCGGCTGCCTGGCTGGCTGGTCACGGTCAGCAGGCACGGCAAGCTGGCGTACGTCGCGAACTACGGTCACCGTGACCTCGAGGCCGGGCTGCCAGTCACCGCCGACACGGTCTGGCGGATCTACTCGATGAGCAAGCCGATTACCTCCGTCGCCGCGATGATCTTGTACGAGGAGGGGGCTTTCGAGCTCACCGACCCGGTGGCCCGGTTCATCCCGTCGTTCGCCGATGTGCGAGTTTTCGCCGGCGGCTCGGACGTCAGGGCCGTGACCGTCCCGGCCGTCGAGCCGATGCGGGTCTGGCACCTGCTGACCCACACCTCTGGCCTGACCTACGGGTTCCACCGCTCGCACCCGATCGACGCGATCTACCGGGCGCAGGGCTTTGAGTGGGGGACGCCCCGCAAGATGGACCTCGCCGCGTGCTGTGACTTGTGGGCCGGGATGCCGTTGCTCTTCCAGCCGGGTGCCGAGTGGAATTACTCGGTCTCGACCGACGTGCTCGGGCGGGTGGTCGAGGTGGCTTCGGGGATGTCACTCGATGAATTCTTCGCCTCCCGCATCTTCGGGCCGCTCGGGATGACCGAGACCGGCTTCTGGCTGCAGGAGCCTGAGCGCGACCGGCTCGCGGCGCTGTACTCGCTGGGCCCTGGGCGCAAGGCGGTGCGGCTGGAGACGATGGGCCACGTGGCCAGCCACCGGCCGACGTTCCTCGGCGGTGGCGGCGGGCTGGTGTCGACGGCGGCCGACTACCAGCGGTTTATGTCCATGCTGCTCAGCTTCGATGGAAGCCCTGCCGGGCAACTGGACGGTTCGGTGCTGCTTAGCCCGCGCACGGTCGCGTACATGACGCGCAACCACCTGCCTGGCGCCGTGGATCTGCAGGTCTATGGCAGGCCGCTGTTCGCTGAAGCGCCGTTCAGCGGTGTCGGCTTCGGGCTCGGTTTCGGGGTAGTGATCGACCCCGTTCCTGCCCGCACCGTCGGCAGTACAGGGGAGTACTCCTGGGGCGGCGCCGCGAGCACGGCCTTCTTCATCGATCCTTCGAGCGGGGTGACGGCGTCCTTCTTCACCCAGCTCCTGCCGTCAAGCGCCCACCCGATCAGGTCGCAACTCAGGCAGCTCATCTACCAGGCACTCACGGACTAGCGCCCGGGCCGTCTGCTCCTGCCGCCGCTCCGCCCGGGCGGTCTGTTCCTGCCGCCGCTCCGCCCGGGCGGTCTGTTCCTGCCGCCGCTCCGCCCGGGCGGTCTGTTCCTGCCGCCGCTCCCCAGTTAGCCCGCGCCCGCGCTCTTGAGGGGAGGGTTTTCGCGTTCGGGAGGATCGTCCGTGGTCCTGGTGGAGGGGTTCCGGGTCCGGGAGGATTTTCGTGCTCCACGACGAAAAGGCTCCCGCACGAGAAAATGCTCCACCAGGAACCCGACAACCCTCCGCGCTAGGCCGGCAAATCTCCCCGGCCCCTTCGCAGCCGCTCCCCCAGCCGTCCCGAGCCGCTCCCCAGCTGTCCCGAGCTGTCCCGAGCCCTACCAAGCCGTCCCGCACCTACCAAGCCGCTCCCCAGCCGCTCCTCAGCCCTCCCAGTCCCGGAATCCTCCGCCCGGGGTGCAGTGCTGCCGCAGTTAGGCGGCGGGGCCGCGGCCTGATCGGTGGGCGCCGGGGGAGCGGCCCGAGTTGACCTTGGCCTTCGCGGGCTCGACGGCTTCCGCGATGCGGCCGTGCGCCGACTCCTTCCTGATCGCGTGGACGCGGTGAGCTACCAGGCCGAGGACAAGCAGAACCGCGAGCAGGATGCCGACCAGCGAGAACGAGTGGAAGAACTTCGTCACCGTGTCGCCGAGGTTATAGCCGAGCAGGCTGAGCACCGTGGCCCAGACGGCGGTGCCGATCAGGCTGAAGATCGTGAACGGTAGCGCCGGGATCTCGACTACGCCAGCTCCGAACGAAGCGAAGCACCTGACCAGGGGCAGTACCCGGGCAATCGCGACGGTCCAGGACCCGCGGCCCGCGAAGAAGCGCTCGGCGCGGTCGAGGTCGGAGTGGCTGACGAGTACCCACTTGCCATACCTTTCGAGCAGTGTCCTGCCCCCTCGGCGGCCGATCGAGTAGGAGGTCAGCGAGCCACCCATCTCCGCGAGCGTACCGAGCACGATGACCAGCGGGAGACTGAGAGGATGCCCGGGGGCGGCGTAAAGACCTGCGAGCGCGAAGGTGATCTCAGATGAGATGGGGATGCAGCAGGCCTCGATAAAGGCGAAGATGATCAAGGCCAGGTAGCCGTTGGTGGCCAGGAAATGCTCCATGCGAGCAGTTCTACCGCATCGGTCTAGGTGCCATCGCCGCAGAGGAAGGAAAAATAGCTAGTACTTGGCTAGGTCGGGGTCCCGAGCGGCATGCGCATCGGGTGTGCAGAGTGTGCCCCGCCCACCGCGGTGGCGAGCAGGGGACGGGGCAACACAGTGCCTGGCCGACGGCCAGTTCAGTAAATGCTGTGCGTGACGGTGCTGACGATATGAGCAGCCTGCGCTTCCCACTTGGCGTAGGCGTACGGGACGCCGGACTTCTGGACGTCCTGGGCGTCTTGCCAGAGTGGCTGGCGTACCCAGGCGGGATCGTGCGCTTGATAGGTGTGCAGCGCTCCAAGGAACGCGTCTGCCGCGAAGGCCGGCCGCAGGAGCTGCGACGGGCCGCCCCAGCCTGCGGAGGGACGTTGCTGGAATAGGCCGAGCGAGTCGCGATCGCCGTGATTGATGTTGAGCAGCGTGGACTCTTGCATGGCCGTGGCTACCGCGATGACGGCGGAGCGCAGGCCCATCTTCTTGTCGAGGGCCTGATGCACGATCGTCGAGGCGTTGGCGTACCTCTCGGGAGTCATCGGCAGCCAGCTTTGCGGTCCGCTGGTGCCGGTAGGGGTCAGCCGGTCCTGCGCGGGAAGCGGTCCGCTCCCTGCCCGGGGCACGGTGTGATCAGCGGCAATCCGCTCGATCGTCAGCCAGGTCCTGACGTGCGGTGCATGCCGGACCCGGCTGCCGTCTGCCCTGACGACGTGCGCGGCGGCAGGCACGGCGGACTGGCCGCCGGTGGCTCTGAGGTTCCGCGGGCTGACGGGCCTGACCGCGACTGTCCCGTGCCCGCTGGCGGTCGTGCTCGCCGAGGCGGAGACCGGGCCGGTGATGCCTGTCAGGGTGCCCGCTCCCGCGCCCGCCAGGGCGAGGCCGGTACCCAGGTAGATCAGCTTCCGGTTGGTCAGGTAGGGGTCGGTCATGCCCCTGGCTGTATTGCGCAGCGCCCGGTGTGCGCTACCGAGATAGGGCATGCACGCCTTGGTCTTCGCGCGGACGGCATGAGTTACTCGCGGAGCGGGGGTCAAGGGTAATTCCTTCCGTGCTGACCCGCCGCCGCCCGGTCAGGGGTCATCACGTGTGAAGGACCGGTGCTCTAGCCGTCGGACGTTCCGGCTGGCGGTGCGGCGCGTGCATGCGGCCAGTTGCGGGCCGCCCGCGCCTCGCTGGTACAGCGCGGCGGCTGGCATGGGTGCGCGGGGGCTGCGCTCCAGTCCAGCCGGCCTAAGCAAGCGGGAGTCGCCTGGTCGGGTGGGGTTGATACGTGATCAGGCCGACTCCCCGACGGGGGTTACATTGAGTAACGTCCCTGTCACTCGATTGCATTCCGATTTTGCCGTAGTGACGCCGGTCACGAACCGCAAGGCGCCGCCTGGATGCGCGGATCGATGGGGTTATCGGGTGTCGATCCGCGTATCGATGTCGTCGGGCTGCCGTCCCCGCAACGCCGAAGGAAGGACAACGCCCAGCTGATGACATTGCGCGAGGGGCGCGCGGTCAGGTCTAGGCACCGCTTGCCCAGGAGTTCTTTGGCCAGGGCTGGTCCACCGGTGCCGAGCCCCTGGCGTCCGTCAGCGTCGCCGGGTTGACGAACGTGCTGCCGTGCGGACCAGCCAGTACCGCCTTGTGCAGAGCGCTGCCCTTGAGGAACTGCGACCAGGTGTCGAACCAGTACGTCCAGCCGTTGTCCCACACTCCGTGCCGCGGGCTGCCCACGATGGTCACCGGGTCTCCTGGCACGGCCATCTTGTAGTAGATCTTGGAATCCGCTGGCGCCATGTTGACGCAGCCGTGGCTGACGTTGGTGAAGCCCTGCTCGCCCACCGACCAGAACGCGTCATGCAGGTAATCACCGCTCCAGGTGAACCTGACCGACCAGGGCACCTCAATCCGGTAACCGGGCCCCTTCATCAGGACCGGGTTGCCCTTCTCGATGGTCAGGTAGGTCCCGTTCGGAGTGTTGTCGCCCGGCCGCCCTGAGCTGATGGGCCAGTTGCGGTAGAGCTTGCCGCCCCGGTAGAGCTTCATGCGATGGGTCTTGGTGCTCGCGACCACGATCAGCGACTGGCCGATGTAGAACGTCTGGGTCAGCGTGTGCATGCCGTAGACACCGGATGCGCCCTCGACGCCGTTGAGGTGGCCGGTGAAGCTCACCGTGGTGTCCTGCGGCCAGTACTGCCTGGGCCTGAAGGCCAGGGTCTGGCTGTTGTCCCAGTACCAGGCGCCGGTCACGGGCCTGGACGACCGGATCACGAGTGCCCGCTCGACCGCGGCCTGGTTCGTGATCGGATGGCTGAACGTCAGCATGATCGGCATCCCGACCCCGTACGTCTGCCGGTAACCCTCGAAAATCTGAGTGGTGAAAGTCCGCGACGGGTTAATCGTCTTGAACACGCTCGTCTGGCTCACGGTGTGACCGGACGATTCGGCCGCGGTCACCTTGACGGTCAGGGTCTGGTCGACCGGCAGCGTCCAGTCGCTGTGCCAGGTCGTCCTGGCGGCGTTGAGATGACCGGTGACGGGGGAGACCGGATCGCCTGACACGGTGACGCTCTTGATCGTGCCCTTGCTCGACGTGACAGTGACTCCGCTTGCCGGGTTGACGTTCGAGGCGCCGTTGGCGGGGCTGATGGTGATTCCCGTGGATGCCGGCTTGGGTGAATGCGGCTCGTGCTTGGCGCCTGAGGTGCCCTTACCTCCGGCGCCGCCGATGGTTCCGCCGGCTGAGGTGCCCGCCGTCGACTGGCAGGCGGTCGCCAGGATCCCGGCCGCGCACACCACGGCGAGCGGCAGCAATCTGGTCCGTCTCGATGACGAGTTGTCCATCCGCAGCACGATGCCCTCCACCATGTCGATTCGAGGACGCGGTTACCCCCGCCGGTCCCCAGTATGCCTTCGCGGCCTCCGTGGTTAATCCGCTTTTGGAATGCGCTAGCGGGTGCTCTCCGGGGTAAGCACCGTCGCCGAAGACTCCCAATCGGCTAACTGCGGCGCAAACGGCGCACAAGGCCAAGGCCGTTCGCCGCGTAAAGAACGGCGACCGCGACGGACCCAATCGCGAACCACGGGACGTAGTCGCCGAACCGGTCGAACGGCGTCCGCGCGGACGTGTCAGGCAGGGTCAGCCTGACTCGGAGCACTCCGTGCCGCGAAGGACCCATCCAGTCGAGCAGCCTGCCGCGGCTGTCGAAGGCCGCCGAGTCTCCGGTCAGGGCCGCCTGCACCGCGGGCCTGCCCGTCTCGGCCGCCCTGATCGCCGCGAGCGACGCGTGCTGAGGCAGCGCCCAGCTGCCCTGGAAGGTCGAGTCGGAGGTCTGGTAGATGAGGGCCTGAGCGCCGTGGTTCGTATCGACCGCTGACATGTCGGGGAACGACGACTCGAAGCAGATCAGCACTCCAAACGTAAGGGGCCGTCCGTTCGGCAGCATGGCGTGCAGGACGTGGGCGCCATTGCCGGCGATCATGTTCTGCGATGCCGCCCTGCTGACGGCTGTCAGCCAGCCAAGCACCGACCGGAATGGGATGTACTCGCCGAATGGCACCAGCCTGGTCTTGACGTATGTCCCTTCGACGCCGGCCGGGCCGATCAGGACGGCCACCTTGGACTTGGCGCCTGATGGGCTGAGCGCGTCCTGGCTGACCAGCAACTGGGTGCCGGTACGGTCCGACAGCTCGACGACCCTGGCCAGCACGGCCTTGTCGGTGGCGAGGTCGTAGCCGACGCTGCTCTCGCCCCACACGATCAGGTCGCTGCGGTGGGGCCCCGCAGCGGGCAGGTCCCGGGTGAGCGCGGATCCGGCGGCCAGCCTGGCCGCCGGGCCGTTCTCGAGCCCTGGCTGGACGAGCGCCAGCGTCAGGTGGCCGGACGGCGGCGCGGCGAACTCCGCTGAGGTCAGCAAGAAAGCGAGCGGGCAGGCCGCGATGGCCAGCCCTGCTCCGGCGATGCCGACGGCCCGCCCGATCCTGCTGGCCGAGGTCAGCGCGATCACGAATCCGGTGTTGGCGGCGAGCAGGGCGAAGCTGATCAGCCAGATGCCGCCGACAGCGGCGAGCGCGAGCACGACCGGGTGCCGCCACTGGCTCGCGCCGAAGACGGCCCAGGGTCCGCCGATCCCCTGCCAGGATCTGATCCAGTCGATGACCACCCAGGCGCTGGGCAGCACGATCATGGCGGCCAGAGCCTGGCGCGGCGAGGGAGCGGGCGCCGACAACACCTGGCGTACCGCACGAAACCATCCGGCGCCCGAGGATCCGCGCGCCGCTGCGGGTTCCCCGCTGCTTGCCATGCTTCCGCTCCCGCTTCCGCTCCCGCTGCCGGCCGGCGTCGCCGGGCCTGACCCGCCAGGGCCTGGCACAGTCCTCACGAGCGTGCGAGCCGAGGCGGACGCCACCGCCACCTTGTCAGCAGGCTCAGCCCTGCCCCTTAGCAGCCGCCAGGCCGCGTAGCCGACGCCGGCCCAGGGCGCACCGAGCACGATGACTACGAGCAGCAGGCCAGGACCGAGATTAGGGCTCAGCCAGTACAGCGCGGCGAGCAGGTACCCGGCGCCGAACCACCAGCCCCTGATGGCCGCTTCCCGCCCGGACGGCGCTGCCCGTAGCAGCAGCAGACCTGGTACCAGGCCAATCCAGGCCAGGAACTCCAGGTTCGGCGCGGGGAAGGCCAGCACCGGCAGCGCGCCGGCGAGCAGCGCGGCATAACGAACCGGCTGCGCGAACCCGCGCCAGAAGGCCACCTACCTATTGTGGCCTCAACCGGGCCGTCCGGCGCGCCCTGGGACGCTGGCCGTCCAGATTAAATGACCAGCCCAGGGCGTGACCCAGGAAGGCGGCCGCTGGCAGCTAGCCACTCCCGCAGTCGCCGGGGCCTGGCGGCCGGCGCCTGGCCAGCGCCCAGATCAGGCCGAGCGCGGTCAGGGCGACGATCGTCACTTCCGGCCAGCTGCCGAGGCGGTCGGCCGGGGTGAGCGCGGAGATCAAGGGCACGCGGGCTTCGAGCTCGGCGCGCTGCCAGGTCTTGCTCTGCGTGAGAAGGTCTCCGTTCGGGGCGATGATCGCGCTGATGCCGATCGTGGACGCTACCGCGACGCTCCGGCCCGTGGTGATCGCGACCATGCGAGACATGTCGAGTTGCTGCAGCGTTTCGCCTTGCTGGCCGTCCAGCTCGAAGTCGGCGTCATTGGTCTGGACGGCGAGGATGTTCGCTCCGGCACGCACCTCGGTGTGCACCAGGTTGTCGAAGCCCACCTCGTAGCAGATTACGTCGCCGAGCGCGACCTTGCCGAGATGGAATACCACGGCCCGGTGCCCGGGAGTGAAGTTCTTCGGCTGCAGCTTCGGCAGGGAGGTGAACATCTCCAGGAACCCGCGGAACGGGATCACCTCTCCGAACGGAACCAGCTGCCGCTTGATGTAGACCTGAGTGGGTCCCAGACCCGGCAGCCACAGCTGCCCGGCGTTGCGCACCGGGTGCGACAGCACCGCGCCCACGAGTACCGGACGGCCGATCGCTTCGACCGCGAGCGAGATCCTCTGGTAGGTGCTCGGCGAGGCGCTAGGGTCGATATCGGTGGAGTTCTCCGGCCAGATCACGACGTCTGGAGCCGGCCTTCGACCCTCGCTTACCTGACGGGCGAGCGCCAGCGTGGCGGCGGCGTGATTCGCCGTCACCGTCGTCGCCCGGAGCTGGTCAGGCAAGGTACGCGAGTGCGGCACGTTCCCCTGGATGGTGGCGACCACGGCCGAAGGCCCTGGAGCGGCCCGCCAGCTCCAGGCCAGGTTGCCGGCCAGGACCAGGACGACCGACAGCACCGCAAGCACCGCCGCGAACGCCACGGGCCGGCGTCGGTCAGGGGCGGAGGCACCCGGCGGCCGTGCCGCGCTGAGCGCCGCGACGGCCAGATATGCCAGGCATCCGCCCGCCAGCGCGATGAGGAAGGTGAGCCAGGGCAGGCCGCCGATGGCCGCCCAGCCCGCGCTCGGCGCCGATGGCTGGCTCATGGCCAGCCGCCCCCACGGGAACCCTCCCCACGGGAACCTGTCGCGCACGGCTTCCTGCGCCACCCACCAGCCAGCGACGGCGAGCGGCCAGGCACGCAGGCGCAACAGCGGCGGCAGCGCCAGCGTGAGCACGGCGAAGATCAGCGTTTCCAGTATCGCGAGCGTGACCCACGCGTACCAGGCGACGTTGACCAGCCAGGACAGCAGCGCGACGAAGAACGCCCCGCCGCAGGCCGCGCCGAGGCCGAGGGTGGGCAACGGCCGCTTGCCCCGGACGGCTAGGGCGAGCAGCGCGGGGCCGCCAGCGGCGGCCGGCCAGGCCCCGACGGGCGGGAACGCCGCCGCCAGCGCAAGTCCCGCCACCACCGCGACCGCGAAGGACCACCAGGAGGAAAGGATGCCGCCCTGGCGCGGCCGTCCCTGGCCGGCCGCGTCTGGCTGTGCTGGCAGCTCTCGCGCGTGCCTGGTGTCGGTCCGGATGCTGCGCAACTAGGGCTCCGGCTGGCTGGTCGTGTACCTGGCTAGTCCTTGCGAGCGTATCCGCCAGCCCGGGCGCGGAATAACGGACGCCGCCAGAGAGTAATGAAGTGGTGGATATCGGGAGGTCAGGGTGAGCAGACGGGGCTGGGTGCTGTTCGCAAGCATGAGCGTGATCTGGGGCATGCCCTACTTGCTCATCAAGATCGCGGTCGGCGGGGTGCCGGTGCCGGTGCTCGTCCTAGCGCGAGTCGTCATCGGGGCGGCCATCCTGCTGCCGATCGCGGTGTATCGCGGGCAGTTCAGCGCGCTCAGGCCGGTGTGGCGCTGGGTCGCGCTGTTCGCCGTGGTGGAAATCATCGCGCCCTGGCTCGTCCTCTCCGAGGCCGAGCGCAACATCAGCAGCTCACTGACCGGCTTGCTGCTCGCCTCCGTGCCCATCATCGTCGCGATCATCAGCCTCGTGATCGGCGGCGACGACCGGCTCAGCTGGGTGCGCTGGGCCGGGCTGCTCGTCGGCCTGGCTGGCGTGGCGCTGCTCGCCGGTCCTCATCTGGTCGGCTCCCGTGGTGGCGGTGCCGTCGCCAGGTCGGTCGGCGAAGTGCTGTTCGTCGCGCTGTGCTATGCCACGGGACCACTGATCGCCAACCGCAAGCTCGCGGCCGCGCCCCCGGTCGGCATGACGGCCGCGTGCCTGCTGCTGGCGGCCGTGGCCTACGCGCCGCTAGCCGCGTTCAGCTGGCCTTCGGCTATTCCGTCGGGCAAGGTGCTGGCCTCGATCGCTGGCCTGGCCGTCATCTGCACGGCCCTGGCCTTCCTGATCTTCTTTCGCCTCATCGCTGAGGCCGGGCCCGCTCGGGCGAGCGTGATCACCTACGTTAATCCGGCGATCGCTATCGCTCTCGGTTTCGCCGTGCTCGGCGAGCAGGTAACGCCGGCGATGCTCCTGGCGTTCGCCGCGATCTTGGCTGGCTCCGTCCTGGCGACTAGGCGCGGCGCCGCGACGACTGCTACCGGCGACGGCGCCGCGAGTGCGCCCGAAGTCGCGGCAGCCGCGGCAGCCGGCCGCGGCTGACAGCTGGCGCCGGGACGTCATCGATGTCCCAGAGGATGGGTCACCTGCCGGAGAACTAGTAAGTTGACGATTGACCAATATTGCCGTGCTCCGCAAGGAGGGCCCTATGCCGCGAAAAGGATGGCTCACCTCGATTGCCGGCGGCACTTTATTGCTGACGGTCATGTCCGTGACAGCTGCGGGCGGACCGGCAGCCGCCGGTTTCCGCTCTTCGCACTCCGGTGCGTTCACTACCCCGGCACTTCCGCTCAGCGTCAACCTCGCCAAGGCCGGCGCGACAGCGCCGACTGATGCCTTCTGCCGGGCCAACTTCGGCACTCCCTGCTACAGCCCGCAGGAGATCAGGCACGCCTACGGCGTGGACCATCTGCTGAGCAAGGGCGACGACGGCAAGGGCGAGACGATAGTCATCATTGACTCGTTCGGAAGCCCGACGATCGCGTCCGACCTCGCGAGCTTCGACGCCGGATTCGGCCTGCCTGACCCGCCGTCCTTCAAGGTACTCGCGCCGCTCGGCACCGTGCCGTTCAACCCGAGCGCGAATCCTGATCAGATCAGCTGGGCCGCCGAGACCACCCTCGACGTCGAGTGGGCTCACGCTATGGCGCCCGCGGCCAGCATCGTGCTGCTGACGAGCCCGGTGGACGAAACCGAGGGCACTGCCGGCCTGCCGGAATTCGACCGGCTGCTCAACTATGCGCTCAACCATCACCTCGGCCAGATCATCTCGCAGAGTTGGGGCGCCACCGAGAACACGTTGTTCGACTCCGCTGGCCAGAAGGTCATCAGGCAGTTCGAGGCGACGTACGCTCGCGCGGACGCGATGGGCGTGACCGTCTTCGCATCGGCCGGCGACAGCGGCACGGCTAACGTCGGCACCGACCTGAGCACCATCTTCCCGTTCCCGACGGTGAACTTCCCGGCATCGTCGCCGCTGATCACCTCGGTAGGCGGCACCAGCCTGGTGGCCGACACGAGCGGCAACTACCAGTCAGAGATGGTCTGGAACTCCGGCGACTCGGCCACCGGCGGCGGTATCAGCGAGCAGTTCGCCGAGCCGCTCTACCAGCGGCTGCTGCCACGCACGGATCAGAAGCTGATCAGCGGGAAGCGGGGCATACCCGATATTTCATGGAATGCCGATCCGAATACCTCGATCCTCATCTTCCTCTCGTTCTTCGGACCTAACGCCACGGGGTACTTCCGGGTTGGCGGCACCAGCGAAGGCGCGCCACAGCTTGCCGGGCTCACCGCTGACCTCGACCAGGCGATCGGGCATCCGATCGGCTTCCTCAACCCGTTCATCTACGCGCTCGGCACCCTCGGCATCGGATTCCACGATGTGACGACGGGCAACAACGGCATCGACGGAGTCGCAGGCTTCGACGCGACGCCAGGGTGGGACGCATCAACTGGGTTCGGCACGCCGAACCTCGGCCAGTTCTTCGGCGACATCGCCTTCCTGGCGCGCGGCACCGTTCGCGGCACGCCGTCGCTGGTGAAGCTGCGATCCCGCGCTGCGTCCCTGCGCCGCTAAAGCTCAGGCGAAACCGGCCCGGCGCGATGGCTGACCGTCATCGCGCCGGGCATTTCCTCGGCACCTGGCAATTCTGTCTGCGGCGATACCTGGTCTGAGCCCGCCTGGCGCGCTACTAGAATCGCGAAAATGATCGATCTCAAGGCGGCACGACAAGACCCTGATACCTTCCGTGCCGCTTTGGCGCGGCGGGGCGCCGCGACCGATTTCGACCGGCTGCTCGCTGCCGACGCGAACTGGCGCATGCACACCGAGCGGGCCGAGAGCCTGCGGGCCGAGCAGAAGCGGGCTTCCAAGGGCAAGCCGAGTCCCGAGGAGCTGGTCGCGCTCAAGGAACTGTCGGCCAGGATCGAGCTCGCGGTGGCCGACCAAGCGCAAGCCGCCCAGGAGCGGGACCAGATCCTCGGCAGCATCCCGAACCTGCCCGACCCGACCGCCGCCGACGGGATGGACGAAGAAGACGCTGAGCTTGTCAGGACCTGGGGCGAGCCGCCGATCTTCGGCTTCGAACCGAAGGACCATCTGGAACTCGGGTCAGCACGCGGCTGGATCGACATGGCCAGGGGAGCGCGCCTGTCCGGGGCGAGGTTCGCCTACCGGATCGGCGATGTCGCCGTGACCGAGCTCGCGCTCTACCAGTACGTCATCCACAAGCTGCGCGGCAAGGGGTTCATGCTCGTGCTGCCGCCAGTGCTGGTGGGAGAGCGTGCGATGTACGGCACAGGGTTCCTGCCGACCGAAGAGTCGAACCTGTACCGCCTGGAGAAGGACAACTTGTACCTGACCGGGACCTCTGAAGTCGCGCTCGCCGCCATCCATGCCGACGAGCGGCTCGATGAATCCGAACTGCCAGCGAAGTACGCAGGCTTCGCGACTAACTTCAGGCGAGAGGCCGGCGCGGCTGGCAAAGATACCCGCGGCATGATCAGGGTGCACCAGTTCGACAAGGTCGAGATGTACGTATTCTGCGCGCCTGAGCAGTCGGCGGAAATTCACGAACAATTGCTAGCGCACGAAGAGGAGATCGTCAGGGAACTCGGCATCCCTTATCGCGTGATGAATATCGCCGTGGGTGATCTCGGCGCCCCCGCCGCGAAGAAATATGACATCGAAGCGTGGTTCCCGACGCAGCAGCGTTACCGGGAAGTCACGTCGTGCTCGAATACGACCGATTACCAGGCGCGCCGGCTGAATATCAAATTCCGGCGCGATGGCAACCTTGAGTTCGTTCACACGCTGAACGGCACGGGCGCGACCGCGCGAGCGCTGCTGTCGATCATGGAAAACTTCCAGGACGAGGGCGGCAAGATCGCCGTGCCCGGGGTGCTCAGGCCGTTTGGAGCGCCGGTCTCGATCGGCAAGCTCTAACCACGCCAATCGCCGTGCCCGGGGTGCTCAGGCCGTTCGGAGCGCCGGTCTCGATCGGCAAGCTCGAACCACGCCAATCGCCGTGCCCGACGACGCTGCGGCGGGCCCGAACAACATCGGTACGCGAACCGATACCCAGACTCGACCATCGATTCCCTCATTCACGGGAACCTGTCAGCGGCGGCGGAGGCCCGTCGCCTACTCGGGTGCACCGGGCTGGCGTGGCACTTGCCGGGCTACCAGCGTGCCCGTTGCCGGGCGCCTGCCGGTAACGATGCCGGCCTCGTTGACGATTGATGATGCCGTGATGCCCTTAAACCCGGCTCGCGCGAGCATCGTTGCCCACGTGCTGATCGAGACCGGCCGTTCCTGCGCCCTGACGAGATAGCGGTAGCTGTTCTTGACGATGCGCCACCAGCCGCCAACTCCCTTTTTCGCCAGCGCGCCGACTTTCCTCCTGATAATGGCACGGTCATGGCTGGTCGTGCCGCGACCGAACATCATGTCGGCCAGCACCAGCATGCCGCCCGGTTTGAGCCAGTGGTAGGCGGCGGCCACCAGCCTGCCCTTGTCAGCATCGCCCAGATAGTGCAGTGCGTAGCTGCTGACAATGACGTCGACGCTCTCAGCCGGCAGTGACAGCCGCTCGATCGGCATCGCCAGGCACTCGAATCCGATCAGCGCGCGCTGTCCGGCAAGTTCATCCAGCCTGGCGATCATGGCCTGGCTGGCATCGATCGCCAGTACCCGCGCACCCTGCTCGGCAAGAGACAGGCTGAGCTGACCGGTCCCGCAGCCGATCTCGAGCACCTGGTCACCCGGCCGGACAGTGGCAGCGGCAAGCACTGCCGCCGTGACCTTCTCAAGCCCGGCTGAGGTCCTTCGGTCCCATACGCTGCCCTGGCGAGACAGCCGCAGCAGCCCGCGGCCAAGCGCCGAAGCGGCCAGATGCCCGAGCGGACCGTTATCGGTCGAAGTCACCTGAGCGCGCAAAGATACGTAATAATTCGGCGCTTTGGCATCGGTCAATTTGTTATCGGTTGATTTATGGCCTCTCACTTCAGAGTGCGTCACGATCTCAGGTTAGCAATTTCTGGCGGCAATAAAACGAATGAGACCTGAGGAGTCATCATCGAATTCGGATTTCCATGCCCCGCCCCGCCCGCGACCAGGAGCAGGAGATCGGGCATAACGGCCGCGAGTCTGCCGCGAGGGCGTCGGCCGCGCCGGGTGCGGCCAGTTCCGCGAGCCGGCAGCAGCGAGCGAAAGCACACCTTTGGAGTCGACACCGCCAAACGGCTCTTGTGAAGTCGTTTTCGGGTTTCCCGGACCGGCCGCTGGCCACTGGTGCCATCGTTTCGGTGTATTTTCCGTGTAAAGCCGGGCTGTTTCCGTATCCCGGTGTTGTTGACCGGGGGCGGCTAGAGTGGCTGCGGCTCTCGCGGACTCCGCGAGCCCCGGCGCTCGCGGCCGTCTACCTCATCTTCGGGCTCGGCAAGCCTGCCGTCGCCAAGTACCTCAACACGATCATCAGGCACGCGGGCGGCGCCGACGGGCTCAAGATCACGGCTCCCCCGCCCATCCCGCTCGACGGCATCAAGGCGTTCCTTGGCGAGGCCGACTTGATCGGCCTGCTCGTTGTCGTGGTGATCGCTGTCGGGGCCTTCGGGTTCGATGCGAAGCCTGGACTGGCGACCTTCATGCGCACCCGGACGCGCGGCATGTGGCAGCTGGTCGCGCCCAGCTCGCGGTCAATGCTTGCGCCGCCGCCGCCGCTTACGCTCTCGGCACCTTCGCGGCCTGGTACGAGACGGACCTGCTGATCGGGTCGCTGCCGGTCGCGGCCATGCTCGACGGGCTGCTCCTCGGCGCGATTTACCTGGTGCTCGCGGTCGCACCGAGCGCACTCACAGCTTCCTGCGTCAAGAACATGCTAGGCGCCGTCGGCCTGACCGCCGTCATCTTGATCGCGCTTCCGATAACGGCAATGGTGCACGCCATCACGAACTGGCTGCCGAGCGCCCTGGTGAACGCGCCTGTCAGCCTGCTCGCCGGCCGCGGTTTCGCGCACTATCTGCCCGCTGCAGGGATCGCCCTGGCAGCCAGCGCCTTGCTCCTTTTCTGCGCCGTCGTCCGGCTCGGCGCACGCGAGGTGTGACAGGCTCTGCCTCATGCGAGTGCTGACCACGCCGGAATCCCAGTTCGCCAGCCTGCCTGATTTCGGCTACGAACCTCATTACGCCGACGTAGGCGGCCTCCGGATGGCCTATGTCGAGGCCGGACCCGCCGATGGCCAGCCCGTCTTGCTGCTGCACGGCGAACCAAGCTGGTCATTCCTGTACCGCTCGATCTTGCCAGTACTGGCCCGCGCCGGCCTGCGGGCGATTGCGCCCGACCTGATCGGCTTCGGCCGGTCGGACAAACCCGCCGAGCTGACCGGCCACAGCTACGCCCGCCATGTGGAGTGGATGCGAGCGCTGGCATTCGATGCACTCGATCTCCGCGACGTGACCCTCGTCGGCCAGGACTGGGGCGGCCTGATCGGCCTGCGGTTGGTCGCCGAGCACGGTGACAGGTTCGCCAGGGTGGTGGCTGCCAACACCGGGCTGCCGACCGGCGATCATCCGATGCCCGACGTCTGGTTCCAGTTCCGTGACTACGTCGCGGCGAACCCTGATCTTCAGGTGTCCGGCATCATCGCCGCAGGCTGCCTGCACCCGCCGGCCCCGGATGTCCTCGCCGCCTACGACGCGCCGTTCCCCGGCCAGGAATACAAAGCGGGACCACGGGCGATGCCAGTGCTGATACCGACGAGGCCCGACGACCCGGCGTCGGACGCGAACCGGTCGGCCTGGGAAAAGCTCGCCCAGTGGCACAAGCCCTTCCTGGTGGCGTTCAGCGACTCGGACCCGATCACCGGCGCTATGGCACCCATACTGAAGCAGGTCGTGCCGGGAGCAGCCGGCACCGAGCACCCGACGATAGCCGGTGCCGGGCACTTCCTGCAGGAAGACGCCGGCGACCGCCTCGCCGCGGAAATCAGGCGCTTCGTAGCCGGGTCCTGATCCAGGTCTCCAACTCAAGATCAGCTTCGTTCAGGTAGCGGGACCGTCGACCGGGTTCCGACCGAGCAACAGCAGCGACGAGCACCACGCTGCTGACGCCGGCCGCCCCGCAACAGCATCCATCCGTGCCGGCGGGCTGGTGCTAGTGCATCGGGTGTAAACAGGGGCAACCATGCTCGCCCGCGCTGCCCTCACCGGGTGGCTTCGCGGCGTCCGCTGCTAGCCATGATCGCGGGCGGCTCTGAGTGCCCGTGGCCAGGTTCGGGGAGGGTTGTCAGCATCCGGGCCGGGTTCGGGGAGGGTTGTCAGCATCCGGGCCGGGTTGGGGTGGGTTGTCTGTGCTCGCGGCCGGGTTCGGGGAGGGTTGTCCGCTGCCGCGGGGGGAGTTTTCGTGTCCGGGAGCGTTTTCTCTTCTATGAGCGGTGAACTCTCCCCGCTGTGACAAGGCTCCCCGCAAAGCGCGGTGAAGTCTCCCGATCATGAAACCCGCGCCCGGGGCACGGCAACAGCGACAGGCCGACGCCCGGCCTCCCCTGATTCAGCACCCTCTGGGACAGCATCAGCGCGGGCCACGTTGCTAAAGAACTCCGCTGAAGATCCTGACGGGCTCGGGGTGCTGCTCGCCTTGCGCGAAAATGGCTAACGTCGGCTAGTGAATTCCTCCTACGCTGACGGTTATGTCAAGTTCTGAAAGATCCGACATAGAAGCCTATTATGCCCAGGGCGACGAGCTCGGCCGCCTCGTGGCCGGGGCCATCGGCGCGCTGGAGTTCGAACGGAGCAAGGAGATCATCCTGCGGCGCCTGCCGCCAGCTCCCGCGGTGGTCGCCGACATCGGCGGCGGCCCTGGCCGGTACGCGCTCTGGCTGGCAGAGCTTGGCTATGAAGTCGAGCACCGCGACCTGATGCCGTTGCACGTCGAGCAGCTGCTGGCCAGCCTGGACGGCGCCGGGCCGGTCAGGACCGGCATCCGGGATGCACGTGATCTTGACCTTGGCGACGCGTCGGTCGACTCGGTATTGCTGCTCGGGCCGGTCTACCACCTCAAGCGCCGGGCAGATCGGGTGCTCGCGCTGCGCGAGGCGGGCCGAGTCGTCCGGCCCGGCGGACCGGTTTTCGTGGCGGCGATCTCACGCTGGGCACCACGGCTCGATGCTGTGCTCAGGCATCGCCTTGACCTTAGTTATCCCCAGCTCGTGCCTGAGCTCTTCGAGCTCGAGCGGACCGGGCGGGGCAAGCCGGTCCTGCCTGGCGGGTTCACGGCCTACTTCCACCGCCCTGGGCAGCTGCGCCAGGAGGTCCGCGCGGCCGGGCTCGAAGTGGCCGACCTGGTGAGTGTCGAGGGCGCCGCGTTCTTGCTGGGAGACCTGGCCGACCGGATGGCTGATCCGGACGGGAAGCAGGTCGTGCTTGAGGCGGCCAGGGCCATCGAGCGTGTGCCTGAACTGGTCGGCCTTGGACCGCACCTGATCGCGACAGCGATCAGGCGGGCATGATGAAATCACCGAGTACCACCTGACGGCGCAGCCGGGGGGATCTGCCGTGGAGCGGATGAACACGCTGGATGCCGGGTTCTACTTCGTCGAACATCCGGGCGTCCCGATGCACATAGGCTCGCTGGCCGTTTTCGAGGGGCCGGTGCCTGCCTATGCGGAACTGTTCGACCTGTTCGCGGCCAAGATCCCGCGGGTGCCGAGGTACCGCCAAGTCGTGCGGACGATGCCGCTTCAGTTGTTCAGGCCGTTCTGGGCCGACGACGAGGAGTTCGAGCTCAGCTATCACCTGCGGCACGCTGCCGTGCCGCCGCCCGGCGGGCCGGCCCAGGTGCGCGAGATGGCGAGCCGCGTGTTCGCGCAGCGGCTTGACCGGGACCGGCCCTTGTGGGAGGCCTGGCTACTCGAAGGGATCGGGCGGGACCGGTGGGCCATCTTGTCCAAGGTCCATCACAGCATGGTCGACGGCGTCGGCGGCTCTGACCTGCTCGCCGAGTTGTTCGACCTGACCCCCGAGCCTGACTCAGAGCCGGTGCCGCCGTGGACGCCCAGGCCTGGGCCTTCGCCGGCTGACGTTCTGCTCAGCGGGGTGCTTGACACCCTGACCTGGCCAGCCCGGCAGCTTGCCGAATTGCCTGATGTGCTGGCGCGCCGGCTGCCGACGATGGAGGAAATAATCGATTTCGGGCATGGTCTGACTGGCAGCGCGCGACGCCTGACCGAGCCATCAGCGTCGTCGCTGAACGGGCCGATCAGCTCGCACCGCCGGTGGACGTGGACTATGGCGAAGCTCAACGACGTCCGGCGGATCCGGCGCGGCGTCGCGGACGACCCGGACTGGAGCGACGGGCCGGTGACGGTGAACGATGTCGTGCTTGAGGCCATAAGTTCCGGCTTCAGGGACCTGCTCGCGTCGCGCCAGGAGCTCACCGACGACCTTGTAGTGCGGTCGCTTGTGCCAGTTTCACTGCGCTGTGCGGACGAGACTCATCCGGTGAGCAACCGCATCTCGGCGATCCTGGTCAACCTCCCGGTTGCCGAACCCGACCCGATGCGGCGGCTTGCGCTGCTGCGCGCTCAGATGGAGGACCTCAAGCGCACCCGGCAGGCGGCCGGCGCGGAACTGCTCACGGGATTGCTCGGGTTCGCGGCGCCCTCGCTGCTGGCGCTGGGTTCACGGGCAGCATTCCGGCTGCCGCAGCCGCTGGTGCAAACCGTGACGACGAATGTGCCAGGGCCCAGGTTCCCGCTCTACGTTCTCGGCCGGAAGCTCATCGAGCTTTACCCGTACGTGCCGATCGGCAACAACCTGCGGATTGGCGTGGCGATTTTCTCTTATCTGGAACGTTTTACCTTCGGGGTGACGGCCGACTACCGTGCCTATTCAGATGCTGATCTGGACGTGCTGACCACCGGGATCAGTCGCGGGATGGCCGATCTGAAGGCCGCCGTGAAGCGGCAGCGGCGCAAGGAGTCATAGATCCCGCGGCAAGGCATTCCCCGGGCGACCAGCGGTGCTGGCCTGGGTGCCGGCCGGCGACGGTGCACTGGCCGGGCTTCGTTCAGACATGGTGTTCTCCTTGACTTGCCCGCGAGAACTTGGGGCACGATGGTGCGTGACGGACCCCGGACTGTGACTGCCTCATCACTTACTAATCCGGGCCAGCTGGGTCAGACTGTCGGGGTGACGAGAGCGATGGAGCGATGGTGAGCAGCCTGATCGGACATGCGGACAAGGTGCTCTTTCCCGGGTCGGGCGAAACCAAGGGCGACCTGGCCGAGCACTATCTCCGGGTCGCCGGGCCGCTGATGCGCACGATGGGTGGCCGGCCGGTGCTGCTGCAGCGGTTCCCTGAAGGGGCGGGCGGACCTTCGTTCTTCCAGAAGCGGGTGCCGAAGAACGCGCCAGACTGGCTGCGGACCACGACGGTGCAGACCCCGAACGGCACGACATCGCAGGCACTGGTCGCGGCCGACCTCGACCATGTGCTGTGGGCGGTGAACCTGGGCTGCCTGGGCTTTCACGTCTGGCCCTACCTGGCCGACCACCCTGAGTACACCGACGAGCTGCGGATCGACCTCGACCCGACCCCGGGGGTCGACTTTACGCAGATCAGGCTGGCGGCCGGGGAATTGCGGACGCTGCTCGGCGAAGTCGGGATCGTGGGTTACCCGAAGACGACGGGCAACAGAGGGCTTCATATCTACGTGCGGCTCGAACCGCGCTGGGACTCTTACCAGGTGCGCCTCGGAGCGGTGGCGATCGCCCGCGAACTGGAACGGCGGCGACCCGACCTGATCACGGCCGCGTGGTGGAAGGAGGAGCGGGGCGCCAGAGTGTTCGTCGACTACAACCAGAACGCGCCACACAAGACCGTCTTCGGCGCCTGGTCAGTCCGGGCCAGGCCGGATGCGCAGGTCTCGACTCCGCTGGCGTGGGACGAGCTCGATGAGGTGCATCCCGATCAGTTCACGATCGCCTCGCTGCCCGCACGGCTCGAATCGGCCGGCGACCCCTGGAGCGGCATGAACGACTCGCCGCAGTCACTGGAACCGCTGCTGGAGATGAACGCCAAGGACAGGGCCAGCGGTCTGCTTGACGCGCCCTGGCCCCCGGTGTATCCCAAGCAGCCGGACGAACCGCCGCGAGTCGCCCCGAGCCGCGCCAAGAAAGCAGCGCAATGAAAATGCTCGGGCCGGCGGCCGAGCGGTCGCAAGCCTGACTGCCGCATCGCGAGAGCTCAGCGCGGCCTTCGTCGCCGCAACCCGCAGTGGCGGCAACCGCGGTCCGGCCACAGCGAGGCGGGCAGACTTTGAAACATCGATGCCGCGGCCCGAGGGGATGAGGAACAGGCGGTGACGACGGTCGACCTGGGCTTCATCCTGCTGACCGGGGCCGCGGTGGTGCTGGCAGCGATCGTGGCCGCCCGGGTGGCACACGGGATCGGGCTGCCGGGCCTGCTGCTCTTCCTTGGCCTTGGCCTTGCGATTGGCGAAGCGGGTCTCGGCGTGCGGTTCAGCAACGCCGGGCTGGCCGAGGCACTCGGCATGGCCGCGCTGGTGCTGATCCTGGCCGAAGGCGGGCTGACGACAAACTGGGCACATGTCCGTGCGGCCACTCCCGCGGCGCTGAGCCTGGCCACCGTCGGGGTTGTCGTGAGCGTGGTGGTGGTCGCGGCTATCACGCACTGGCTGCTGACCCTGCGCTGGCGAGAGGCCCTGCTGCTTGGTGCGGTGCTGGCTCCCACCGATGCCGCCGCGGTGTTTTCCGTGCTGCGCAAACTCCCGCTGCCGCCAACCCTGGCCGGAATCCTTGAAGGCGAATCAGGCCTCAACGACCCTCCGGCCGTACTGGCGGTGACCTTGCTCAGCGAGCTTGGCCGGCATCAGCCGGGGGCACTGCTGATCGCCGGCGAGGTGGTCTATCAACTGGCCGCCGGTGCGGCGATCGGCCTCGCGGCTGGTTTCGCTGGCGGGCTTGCGCTGCGGCGAGTGGCCTTGCCGGCCTCGGGCTTGTACCCGATCGCCATCCTGGCCCTGATCGTCGCCAGCTTCGGGGCGGCATCGCTAGCGCATGCCAGCGGTTTCCTTGCCGTTTACCTTTCGGCCCTGGTGCTCGGCAATACGCGGCTGCCCCACCGGCCAGCAATCCGAGGGTTCGCTGAAGGCACCGCCTGGCTCGCCCAGATCGGCTTGTTCGTCATGCTCGGGTTGCTGGCTTCCCCGGTGAGGTTGCCCGCGCAGATCGTGCCTGCCCTGATCACCGGAGCGGTGCTGGTGCTGCTGGCGAGACCGGCGGCGGTAGCGGCCTCCACGTTGCCGCTGCGGATTCCGTGGCGCGCGCAGGCGTTCTTGTCCTGGGCAGGGCTTCGCGGCGCTGTCCCGATCGTGCTGGCCACCATTCCGATGAACGCCCGCATGCCTGGGGCTACCCGCTTGTTCGACATCGTCTTCATCGTCGTGTCGGTCAACACCTTCCTGCAGGGCCCGACCCTGCCATGGGCGGCGCGGCGGTTTCGGGTGATGGCGCCAGCCGAGCCGCTTGACCTGGATGTCGAGGCCGCGCCGCTGGAAACCCTGCACGCTGACCTCCTGCAGGTCCAGGTTCCTGAGGGGTCGCGGCTGCACGGAGTCGAGATTTTCGAATTGCGGCTGCCCGCCCAGGCGAACCTGGCCCTGATCGTCCGCGAAGGCAAGGGACTTGTCCCGGGCCCTACCACTACCTTGCGGACAGGTGACCGGCTGCTCATCGTCACTTCGGCCGCGGTCCGCGAGCAGACCGAACGCAGGCTGCGGGCGGTAAGCCGGGCGGGCAAGCTCGCTGGCTGGCTCGGCGAACACGGCGCGACCTAGTCAGGGGAGCCAGACGCCTTGCCGAGGTTCTGGCACCGGCTTTGCGGCGCGGGAGTACCCGTGCCCGGATCGCCGGTGCCATCGGCGTCACGGGCTCAGGCGGCAGCCCGTGAGACAAGCTCAGGCAGTTCGCGACGCTCAGCCTCGACAGCCTCAGTGTCGCGCGGCTGGTGCGGCAGGAGCCAGGCCAGCAGCGCCAGCCCCGGCGCGATGCCGAGCTCGATCAGCAGGCAGCGCTCGATCGCGGGCACGAACCCCTGGCGGCCGAGCACGCTGAAGAAGACAGTGCCGACGACGGCGACGCCGATGGCCCCGGCCAGCTGCTGCATGGCGTTGACCACGCCAGAGGCCGAGCCGACCTCAGCGTCGGTCACGGCTGCGAGAATAAAGTCGAACAGAGGCGAGATCACCATGCCGATCCCGAGGCCAAGCACGAGCTGAGCCGGGATCAGGTCCACCGAGCTGGTGTTAAGGCCATGGGCCGAGATGCTGAAATAAAGCCAGCAGGTACCCGCAGCGATCACGGTGGCGGCGACCTGCAGGGTGGCCCGGCCAATCCTTGGTACCAGCACGGTCGTTGCCAGGACGGCGCCGCCGACCGAGCCAGCCGCGAACGGCGCGAGCGTAAGGCCGGCGTGGATCGCCGAGAAGTGCTCGCCAAACTGCAGGAAAAGGGTGAGCACCAGCAACACGCCCATCATCCCCGCGAAGAAGACGATGATGCAGACGAGCCCGGCGCTGTAAGCGCGATGGCGCAGAACGCTGGCCTCGATCAGCGTCGCCCTCCCACGGCGCCCTTGGCGGCGGCTCCAGGCGACCAGCAGGCAAAAGGCCGCCACGCTGGCGGCCATCATCGCGTAGGTCCAGGTCGGCCAGCCGGCCTGCCGGCCCTGGATCAGCGGGTAGACCAGCAGGCCCATCGCCGCCGCGGCAAGCAGGGTCCCGACCCAGTCAGCGCCGGTCGCGCCCGGTGCCTTCGACTCTGGCATCAGCCGGGCCGCGCCGATGGCGGCAACCAGGCCGAGCGGCAGGTTCACGAAGAAGATGAGCCGCCAGCCAGTGCCGAACGCGTTCAGGTCGACCAGCGCACCGCCGATGATCGGCCCGAGTACCGCTGACAGCCCGATGACCGGGCCAAACACGCCGAACGCGGCACCTTGGTCACCGGGCGCGAAGACCTCGCGGATAATCCCGAGTCCCTGAGGTATCAGCAGCGCCGCGCTCAGGCCCTGAGCGAGTCGGCTGCCGATCAGCATGGCCGGGCTCACCGCGAACGCGGACAGCAGCGAGGTGGCGACAAAGCCAAGGGCGCCGAGCACGAACATCCGCTTGCGGCCGTACCGGTCGCCCAGGCGAGCACCGGTGATCAGGCCGACCGCGAAGGCCAGCGCGTACCCGCCGATGATCCACTGCAAGGCCGTGCCGCTGGCCCGCAGATCGGCCCTGATCGTGGGCGCGGCGACATTGACGATCGTGCCGTCGAGCAGGTCCATGCACTCCGCGGCGAGTACCAGCGCGAGGACCGCCCATCGGTGCGGGTGGCTGCTTTGCTTCGGCTGAAGTTGCGTCATGATCGGCTCCTAAAACTCGATCATCGTTCGAATCGATTTTTCGAACAGTGATCGTTATCTGTTTTCGAATGAGGTTATACAATGTTGGACATGGCATTGTCAAGTCAGGACCCTGTGCCGCGGCTGCCGGAGGCACCCCGCCGGGTGACCAGGCGGAAGGCAGCCGGGCGCCCGCCGCTGCTCAGCGTCGCGGCCATCGTGGCCGCGGCGATCGAGGTGATCGACCACTCGGGGCTGACCGGGCTGTCCATGCGCCGGGTGGCCGAGCAGCTCGGCACCGGCGTTGCCTCTCTGTACGCGCATGTGTCAGGCAAGGACGAACTGCTTGAGCTGGTCTATGACGAACTCGTCGGCCAGGTGCCGCTTGAGAAGCCCGATCCGGCTAGGTGGCGCGAGCAGGTGCGCCAGATGATGCGCGGGCTGCGCGACATCCTGGCCGCGCACTCCGATGCGGCCCTGGCCGGGCTCGGTCGGATGCCGACCTCGCCGCAGACTCTGGCCGCGGCCGAGTCACTGGTCGCAGTGCTGAAAGCCGGCGGACTCACCGACCGGGTTATCGCGCTGGGCCTTGACCAGCTCATTTTGTACGTCTCGGCGTGCGCGTTCGAGTCCAGCCTCTACGCCAAGGGCCGCGCCGACACCGAGGATCTCGAGCGTTACTTCACCGAGGTCCACTCGTTTTACGCCGCGCTGCCGCAGGACCGGTTCCCGGTACTGACGGCTGTTGCTCCGGTCATGTTCGACCATGGCGGCGAGGAGCGGTTCGAGTTCGGCCTTGACTTGCTGATCGCGGGGATGGAAGCCGCCAGCGCAGCCGAGCGCGCGCGCCCGTGAGGTGACCATTCTGGTCGAGCGTATTCACTGAGGTTGTCGAGCTTGGGCAACATCGCGGCCCGGCTGGCCTGCAGCTTGCGGAGCAGTTCCGCTTTAAGGTCAGGCGCGCGGTTCAGCTCATTGAGTGCGCATCTCGGTTTCGGTAGCTCCGGGCACGGGCGAGCGCCGGGGTACCGGCCGGGGTACCGGCCGGGGTGCCAGGCGGGCGGTTGTGCGGCAACGTCGCGCCTGTGCTGCTGGCGGCGGGGTGCTGACGGCAACGTCGCGTCGTTGCTGCCGCAGGGGCGGCAAGATCGCGCCGTTGTTGCTGTTGTGGCCGGCCCGGGAACGGCAACGTCGCGTCCTTGCTGCTGTTCGCCGGGCTGCGGGGCGGGGGTGACTGCGGGCGGCGGGGAGCGGGGCAGCCGCGATGAGCCGGCTTGCGAACTCGCTCTTTGCCAGTACAACAGCGGCGGGCTTTTCGGGACACGCCAACTGGGTACGGCTAAGAAGCGCGGCAGCGCCGCGAAATGTGCTGCACTCAAGCCCGGATTCGGATTGGCGGAATTCAGGAGTCCAGTGCGTCGAGCGCGGCCTGATGTAACGGCACCCGGGAGTCAGGCGACGAGGTGACAACGGCCGTGCCGGCGAACCGCTAGGGCTCGGCGATGGCCAGCGATGCTGTTGTGACGACGGCGAGCGGGGTGAGGATGACGACCGGCAGCCATCCCGGCGAGCGGAAAGCGGTGAGTGCTCCGGTTGCCGCGCCGATGACAAGGGCGAACAAGATCGTCGTGTCCCGGTGCCAGCCGGCTGGCCGCCGGCGGGTTGCGAGCGCTGTCAGCAGGCCGGTGAGGGTGCCGGTGAGGTAGGTGGTCGACAGCTGGCCAAGGCGGCGGATGGCGGCGCTTTGCATTCCCATCGCGGCCGCGGCGAGCGGGAGCAGGCCAAGCCGGGCATCGGCCGCTGGGCGGCCGTCGCTGAGCAGCCATCCGCCGGCGAGACAGGCAAGGACAGCGAGTTCTGCCGCGAGCGTGATGGTGACCCGGCGCGGCCAGATGGGCTGATCGCGCCGCAGCGGCCCGGCCAGCATGGCGCCGACCAGGACGCCGGCCGCGTAGCCGGAGAGCGCCAGGCCGCCACTGATCGCCAAGGTGCCGGAACGCCGCCCTGCAGCCATGCCCAGCAAGACCAGGTTGCCCGTGATGACGCTGCTGAAGACGTTGCCGAGCCGCAAGAAGGTCGTCGCGTCTACCGCCCCGGTGGTCACTGTAAGGATGACGACGAAGGCATCTCTTCGGCCGATCGCCTGACGTCGGCCATGCTCCGGGTGCGCAGTGCTTATATTCCGCGCCCTCCTCTCGTGGTAGCGGCCGCGCTCGAATCTGGCGGTTGCAGGCAGTCAGCTCGGTGACCGCAACCGCGATCGTGCTCCGGTGCAGCGGTCAAGGTCGTCGCCGATCTCGGGAACTTGTCCAGCCTAGGCATCAGATCGCGGGAACGCCAATCTGCCAATCTTAAGGCGATGCGAACGTCGCAATTGGAGAAATTTGCCGCGCGAATGCGCTGTCAAAGGCGCCACTTCGGATCCGGGTCTCGATGCCGAAAAGGTACGAGGACGAAGCAGTACACTCCTCAGCTATACGGCACCCGGCTCTGGCAGCCAGCCCCCGGCTAACCAGTATGATCACGAAAGACCGAGGCTAGTCCCGTTTTTCGATAGAGACTTCCGCTTCGACAGACATCCGGCTGTCGTCGGGGGTCCCCGCCTCCATAGATTTCGAAGCTTCGTCGAAGATTTCCTCCTCGATGGTTTCTGCGTCGGATGACCCGTGGCCGGCCAGCTGCTGATCGGGGAGTGAGGGGGCGAGAAGGTCCGGCTGAGCTGCGATCTGAGGGTGCTCAGGCCGCCCCTGGTACGCACGTCAATGACCTGGACCGTCGTCGTGCTGGCCGCTGGCAGAGTCTTGTCCATTCCCGTGACCCACTGCCGGAAAAGGTGCTGGTCGAGGCTGGTGCAGGTCATCAATTCGGCAAAGAGCTGCTCTTCGTCATACCCGTACAAATTGGCCACGCGGTACAGGCCCGGGTAGGGAGCCACCTGCCCGAACCTCGGTCCCTCGCTCGATGCCTGCTTGCTGGCCTGGTCGTCGGCCACGCCGACCGCCCTATCGTCCAGGAGGCGCCCGGGCCGTTTTCAGCATCGTGGTACTTCTTGATGCTCTCCCGCGAGGCCGCCGATGGCCAGGCCGTGCGTCCGGGTGCCGGTCAGCTCCCGCTAGGGGCGTTCAGCCGCCGCCGCGGTCTGCGCCGTTGCGGCCGGCCATCTAGATCAACGGCGGGAGCTTGATTCCCGAGCGCAGGCCGGCGTTCCAGTCAGAGTCGCGATGACAAATTTTCATTTTAAAAAATATCTTTTAGGATGAAAAATCAACAATAGTAGCCTGCGAGACTAGATTGAGGGGTGCGGCAGCTGTGAACCGCACGACTCTGTGACTCGTTTTGAATGGGAGGTCCGAAGTCAGGTCCGTCCGGTAGTGAGGTCACGTTTGATTTCCGAGATCAAGGTCGCCGCGGTGCTCGACAAATCTGATTCTTGCCGACAGCCCGCGATCGCGCGGTCGTCAGTGGCGGGCCTGCCGGTGTACACCAGGCTAGATCTCGCCGAGCAGGTGCGCGTCGACTGCGCTGCGGGCAAGTGCCCAGTTTCGCGGCGCTGAGCATGCTGTCCGGTGGGCATGGTGGCTGTCCCGACAAGCAGGGACGTGACAGCGGGCTTCTCCCGCTGGAAAGTATCGGCTGGGGCTGGGCTTCGACGAACTGCGACCGAAAGGATCCGCCGCGTCCGGATGATCAGAGATGGCCAGGTACCCGATGCTGTTAATGACCTCTGCCAGCTCTTGCTGCGGCGCAGTTTCAAGGTACGAGGTTATGTCCGCGGTGGCACGGGTGCCATGCAGCTCACCCTGGAAGGGCCGGTACCTGGCTATCCCGACGGTCCCACCGCCTGGATACAAATCCTGGCCGATCGCGGGCAACCGGCCATGGGCCTGCGACTTAGCGACATGGCTGAATACATCGACCCGCAAGTATGGGCAGCTCACATCGATGGGACGGTAATCGGCGATCCGGACTTCGAATCCCAGGCGAGTTTCGTGCGGAATCGAATGCCCGATGCCGCCGCGGCCCTTCGGGCTGATGCGCAAATCGAAGAGGCGCTGGTGCGGGCCGGCCGGAAATACCTGCGCCGACGAAATGACCGCCGCGCTCGATGATTCCCGGGCTAGCCGACGCCGGCCCTGACGACGTTCCTCAGCTGGTCGCCGGCAAGATGGCTGATCGCCTGACTGGCGACGAACTCCGGTGCCATGGTCGCGAACGCGAAGGTGTCGCCGCCGATATGGGGCGTGATCAGCACGTTGGGAAGCCTCCACTCTGGCCTGTCGCCTGGCAGCGGCTCGGTGTCCACCACGTCAAGGGCCGCGCGGAGCCGGCCAGCAGTCAGTTCGCCGCGCAGGGCGGACGGATCGATCACCGGGCCCCGGCCGACGTTGACCACCAGCGCGCCAGCCGGGAGCGCCGCCAGGACAGCGGCGTTGACGATCCCTAGCGTCTGGGGCGCGAGCGCGATGCAGACGATCAGGACGTCCGCCGAGGCGGCAAGCTCAGGCAGCCGGTGCAGCGCCGCTACGCCCGGGCGCTGAGTCCTCGACACCCGCGTGATCAGCGCTCCGAACGGGGCGAGTCGCTGCTCGATCGCGATTCCGATGGCGCCGTAGCCGAGCAGGAGCACGCGTTTTCCCGCGAGCGTGTCTGTACGGTCGTGGCGCCACGTTTGCCTCGACTGCTGGCCGGTGAAGACCGGCAGTCGCCGGAGGCTGGCAAGCGCCAGGCACAGGGCAAGTTCGGCGGTGCCCTCTTCGTGCCCGAGACCGCGTCCGTTGCACAACGTAACCCGAGGCGGCAGGGAACTCAGAACTTCGTCTACGCCGTTGCTGAGGCTCTGGACCACTCGCACCGCAGGCAGGGCCGCGATCAGCCCGATGCTGGCCGCGTCGCCCATGTAAGGCAGGCAGTAGAAGGTCACTTCCGCCAGGCGGTCCTGGTCGGTCTCGCCGTAGCGGAGCACAGGCACGGACGGAATCCGCCGCGCCACGAAATCAGCGATCCCGTCGGCCGCGGGCAGGAGTAGTGCCATCTGGCTACTTTATAGTTCCCGCGTCCCACCAGCTGAGCACCCGGAGCGCGCGGAGGGTATTCCAGCGGCTCGGGGTGCCCACGCCGCCCTCGACATCGAAGTAGACGCGACCGGGGTGGATGAGATCCAAAGGCCACCGGCCGTCGGGCTGCCGCCTGGACCGCACGACCTCGATAGCCTCGGCCATCCTCGGATCAGGGCTGGCGCCCGATCCGCGGAAGTAGTCGAGCGCGCGCAGCACGTCGTAGTGCCAGTAGTACGGGAACGCGAACTCGGTATACGCGGGCCGGACGATGGCTCCGGTGCTCTTGCGCCGGAACAGGCTCCTTTCGAGCAGGTACTCCTCGCCGGCCTGGCGGGCCGCTTGCACGCCGGCGGTACCGCCAGTCGCGCGTTCGAGCTGGCACAGCCCTTCGAGCACGTTGATCGTCGTGTCGAAAGAAGACCGCACCGAACCGTTCTCCGCCTCGCAGTTCCAGCCGCCGTCAGCGAGCCGTTCGGCCAGGATCCGGTCCGCGATCGCCGCGACGTCTACCCCGAAGTACGCGCCGGTATCGATCGTCCTGCCGTTGATGCAGGGCTCGACCTCCCCGTCGAAGTACCGCTGCCCGTCATGTTCCCATCGTCCGTTCTCAGCCACAAGCCTGACCGCCCGCCGGGCGGACTCCGAGTCAGGCTCAAGGCCCAGGATCTGCAATGACTGCAGGGTGTGCATCGTGGCTGTCCACGGCTGCCCGGGCTCGTCAGGGGAATAGTCCGCCGGGAAGCAAGCACCGCCAGCCCACAGCCCGTCGGGACTTTCGGCAGCCAGGAAACGGGCGCCCCACCCTTCATGCTCCACTCTGGCCCGCTCGGCAGAGATCTCGCTGGGCGGTGCGTCCTCCAAGTCCCGCAGCACCTGCCAGCGGATGGCAGGGTCACCTTCGAGCAACCAGTCGATCACGTTCATCACCGCAGGTTACCGTCCGCACCCGACCTATTTGCCGGACTGAGGCGGACAGCGGTAAGACTGCTGAAAAGGTCCATCCAGCACGCTCTGGGGAGAGCAGTAAGGGGTACCGCGTTTCTCGCGACGCCGGCTGCTGACAGCAGCCACTGGGACCGCGCTGCTGATGTTACGGTGCAGCGCACCCTGGACTGGGCGGACGGTTTGCCAGGGCCAGGGCGTGCTTGGAAAATGCCGGGCTTTCGAGAGTTACTAAGGCAGGCGGAATGCCGCGAGACGCTACAGCGGCATACGCTCAGCTTCGTCCGACGTGAAGATGCCCTGCCCCGGGGTGAGGATGCCACGCGGGTCATAACGTCGCCGAGCGGCCGCGAAGAAGGGCCACTCCCGGCCGTAATGAGCGCGCCAGTCGGCCTGCGTGAAGGGGATCGTGCCGATCGGGTACTGGAAGCCGCCGAGGCGGCTGGCCTGATCGAATAGCTTCCGGTTGGCGCTGATCATCGCGTCGGCGCTGATCGCTCCCGTGTCAGGGGCGGCAGTGCGCAGGATTGAGAAGAGGAAGACCGTCTCCTCCCCTGGGATGCGCAGCAGCGGCGTGCGCAGCACGGCGTGTCGCAGCGGATAGATCAAGATCACTCCGCTGGCCCCGATGTCCGGTTCGGTGAGGCCGGCCATGACGGACGTCACGAAGTCATCGGCCGCGCTGGAGGGTACGAAGACGTTCCACCACGGATGAGGGTCGAACCATTCGCCGCTGGACTCCAGGAAGGCGACTGCGGGTGCCAGCCGGTCGAGGAAGTCGAAATAGCCGATCGTGTCGATCTGCTCCGAACCGCGCTGGTAGGCAAGGTCGCCGATCAGCGCCTGGTCATCAGGCGCGGTCCCGTCGAAGTACGCGCCGGCCTCGATGAAGAACTGCCAGCCAGGAGAGCCATCGGGCATCGCCTGGGCCTCGCCTTCGAGGAAGGAAAATCGTCCGTCCGCCAGCACCCGGCGCTGGTCAGCGGCCATGGCGTCGAAGGACGAGTAGGACAAGATGTAGTGCCTGACGTTCACCGGAGCTGGCTGGAGTGGCAGGGTAGCCCGCACTATCACGGCGCACTGACCCAAGCCAGCCAGTGCCGCGTGGTACAGGTCCGGGTGCCTGGACGGAGAACACACCATTCGCTCGCCCACTCCCGTGACCACCTCAAGTTCCACAACATTGTCGACCTGAGCGCCGAAATGCTGCGTCTGGCCGCCGATGCCGCCGACCGACAGCGTGCCACCGACCGACAGTTCCAGATAGTCGGTCAGCACTGGCGGCGTCTGCCCGGTCGGCAGCGTGGCCCGCAGAACTGAACTCCAGCGAGCGCCTGCCCCGACGGTGACCTCGCCCTGTCCCACATCGATGGCATCGAGGGTCGCGGTCTCGATGACCAGTCCGTCGGTCACCTGGGCCTGCCCGTTGGTCGCATGGGCCTGCCCGCGCGGGGCGGCTGGTATCCGGTGCGCCCGGCAGAACCGCAGCATGACCGCGACATCCTCGATATCGCCTGGCTGCAAGACCGCCTGGGGCAGATGGTGCACGATATGGCCGAAGTCGTCAGCGGCGGCCGACCTGTCCGCCTGATCGAAGATCAGGCGGCCCTTCAGCTTGGGTATCCGGATTGCCGAGCTGCGCTGAGCGTGGTCCGCGACCCAAGTGCGGCCGGCCGGATCGAATCCGGTAATCAGGGCAGCCACGGCGATACCCCCAAAGCGCCCCATTGTTCCTAAAAAGTTACGGCGGGTCGATTCGGGTAGCATGCCACTCCCTTGCCTCAGGATCGCCATTAACGGGCAAACTGCACCTTAAACGGCCATTAGAAAGCCACGTAGATCATCATAAACAGTTAACAGATCATTCGCTCATAGTCCTCGAATCTGCAAAGATGGCTAAGTGACCCATCGGTAGGATCGACCATTAGGGGATGTGACGAAAGCATGGCTGGCAGGTCGTTCCGCAGCCCACAGCTGAACCTGCCGGCTGGCTGGTCAGCTCGTGAAGTCGCGCAAGGCGCTGCCTACGATCGGATCAGCGATCGCTACGGCGTGGCCTTCCCGCACAAAGAGGGTCAGCTAGCGTGCGGTGACTGGCTTCTCGCGAGGCTGCGGCCAGGGGCTAAGGTACTGGATATCGGCTGCGGCACAGGGTTGCCATCGGCGCGGCAGCTAGCGGACGGCGGCTGTGAGGTGACCGGGATAGACATCTCGCCCGCCATGCTCGCCCGCGCCAAAGACAACGTCCCCAAGGCGCGCTTCACGGAATTGGACGCCACCCAGATCGACCAGCTGCCTGGTCCGTATGACGCTGTGGTGGCTTTCTTCTCCCTGCTGAATTTACCGCGTGCTGTTATTCCTCAGGTGCTGGGAATGATTCACGAGACCCTGGTGCCCGATGGATTGTTTTCAATCGCGATGGTGGAGTCAGACGTGGATGATTTCCCCCTCGTTTTCCTGGGCGCCAGATTCCTCGTGACCGGCTACCTCACCGAAGATCTGCGTTCGGTGCTGGGCGAGGCCGGCTTCTCGATCGAGGACGAAAGCTCGCTCTCTTATTCGCCGGCGAGCAGCGAAGCAGGGCCAGAGGTCCAAGTCTTCATGAATTGCCGCCGCCTTCGATGACGACGACATCAAGCGAGGCGGATGCGCGCGTCCTGCGAGAGCATCTGCTGTCCATGCAGCGCGCGACGGCCAAGATCGGGGAGAGCCTGGGCCTGGAAGAGACCGTCAGGGCGCTGGGGCAGGCGATGGTGCCGTCGCTGGCGGACTTCGCCGCCATCCACCTGCTCGACCGGCTGTTTTCCGAGGAGGATCACGGCGCCGTCGATCGGCGCGTCCGATGGCGCGAGGCCGGCGCGTTCCGGCGGATGGCTGTCTTTGACGGTACTGAACACACCCAATGGGCCGCGGTAGCGCCCGAGGGCGTACTGCACGTGATGAGCACGGCGAGCCCGGGCAGGCAGGCTCTGGCATCGGGACGACCGGTCATGGTGCCGCGAGTGGGTGCCGAGCTAGCGAAGGAGATGGCCAGCGCTCATTGCGACGGTGACATCGAATGCCTGGTGCGCGACAACTCCCTGCTCGCGGTCCCGCTCATCGCGGGCGCGCGCCAGCTGGGCTGCCTAATCCTGCTGCGCGGGCCGGCGCAGCAGTCGTTCGATGAAATCGAGGTTCTGACCGCAACCTTGCTGGCCGCGCAGGCGAGCCAGGGCATCGACAGCGCCTGCCGGTACCGGAGCGAGGCGGCGATAGCCAGCGCGATCCAGCTCAGCATGCTGCCCACCAAGCCACTGCGGCTCCCTGGAGTGGAGGTCGCTCACCGCTACCTGCCCAGTAGCAAAGACACCCAGGTCGGAGGCGACTGGTTCGATGCCATCGTCCTGCCAGGCGGCCGGGTCGCCCTTGTAGTCGGCGATGTCATGGGCCACGGGATCAGGTCCGCCGCGATCATGGGCCATCTGCGCACCTCCGTACAGACTCTGGCTGCCGTCGACCTGCCTCCCGAGCAGGTGCTGAGGCACCTGGACGACATCGCGAGACGGCTCGACGACGACCATCTGGCCACGTGCGTCTACGCCGTCTACGACCCGGTCGCCCACAGTTGCATGATCGCCAATGCGGGTCACATTCCCCCTGTCCTTGTCCATCAGCGCGGCCAGGCTGAATTGCTTACCCGTCTCCCGGCCGGAGCGCCGATCGGCGTGGGCGGTGTCCCGTTCGAGCCGATGGAAGTAAAGATCGCCGACGGCGACATGCTGGTCATGTGCACCGACGGACTAGTGGAAATGCGCGGTCAGGACATCGGCTCCGGCCTGGCGGCGCTTTGCGACCTTGCCGCTCCCGACGCGACCCCTGACGAGCTTTGCGAGACCTTGATGCAGGCATTGCACGTCCGAGACCGGGAGGACGACGTCGCCCTGCTGATCGCTCGCCTGCGGGGAATCCCGAGCAGCGACATCGCGCAGTGGTTGCTGCAGCCGCAGCCCACCACTCCGGGCCAGGTGCGAAGGCTGGTGCGGCGGACACTCGCGGACTGGGGCCTGTCCGTCTGCACTGACGTGACGGAATTGCTGGCAAGTGAGCTCGTAACCAACGCCGTCCGCCATGCCACCAGGCCCATAGAGTTGCGGCTGATGCGGACCGACGTCCTGCTTTGCGAGGTCAAGGACGACGACCATCACCTGCCGGTACTTCGTGCTTCCTCCGGGAGCGACGAGGTCGGCCGTGGCCTGAGCCTGGTCAGCAGCCTAGCCCGGCGGTGGGGAGCCAACAGGACGATCGATGGCAAGGTCGTCTGGTTCGATCTGCCGCTGCCCTCCCGGTAAGGCGGGCTCCGCGCGTCGCGCGCGGATTTCTCCGTTAGCGGCGGGATCTCCCCGGCCTCCAGGACCTTGATCAGGCAGGGCCGGGATACGTTGAGGAGCTACGCCGCCTGCTGCGTGGTCAGCTCCGCGGTGTCGGGGATGACGTTGACCTCCTTGCCCCTCGCTAGGAACCCCGGGATACTGGCGAGCGGGACAACCGCTTGCCTGCGGTTTTGTTCCGAATGCTGCCGCCCGGCTCCCGCCGGCCTCCAGGTAGAGGCAAGGACGCCTATTCCTGCGGGGCCGCCTGGGTCCGGGTCCCGCCCGACGGCTCGGGGGCGATCTTGTCCAGCCAGCAGATCGCGCATAGGGGGTGCGCATGATCGTGCCTGCCCTGATCATGCTCCCACGCGAAATACGCGGCACCTCCAGCGAGAGCCAGCTGGAGGCCGCCGACGGGGACTCCGAGCCTGAGGAGCCGCCAGATCATTAGACTCACCTGCCATCCGCCACAGGCGGGTGCCACCCGCCGCTTCACGGTCAGCCCGGTCCGGGCACCGCCGCCCGCCGAATCGGTCTGTGCGTCGTCAGGTCCGGCGGGCGCTTCCCAGTAAACGGCATCGGAGCGTACGCATCCAAATGCTCGACTCGCATGTCAATGTCCCGAACACGCACCAGGCGCCTCCGGCTGAGCGCTAGGCCGGTGTCAGTGCGGGCCGTTAGCGCGGGCCAGCGTCAGCGCGGGCCAGCGACGATCTACGCCGAGCGCTGTTAAATGCGCGCTGCGCTGGATGAAAACCCAGCTGAGGTCGGCCGCCAGAGCCCCGGGAGCGGCGAACTGGAATCCGGGTACCTTGCCCATGACCCACTGGTCATTCTTGGTGATCTACCGGACGTCGAATGACCAGCCGGCATCAACGGTGCCGAGCGGATTGTTCCGCTCTCAAGGTAGAAGTTCGCGAGGGTTGCCGGCTTCCCGGGGGAGCGTTTTCAGGTGCGGGAGTTTTTTCGTCGTGGAGCACGAAAATCCTCCCGGATACGGAAAGCCTCCGCCAAAACCGCGGACAACCCTCCCGCACGCGAGAACCCTCCCGCCAGAGCCGGGCACGTCCGGCCCACCGGGCACGACCGGCACACGGGCACTCGCCAAGAAAGGCAGCCCGGACTGTTCCTGACTAGCTCGGCCTTAACTTCCTGGCAACGCGCCGGAGCGCCATCCTTGGGCCACTGCCGGCAAAGTCAAGGCGGTTCGGGTCAGGGGAGTTCATTGCCACGAGAAGGTACCGGCCGTCCCGGGTCACCGTGGCGGCTGTCGCCCTGCGGGAGGCACTGCCGACCGGGTAGTTCCGCCCGCTATAGGTGAGGGTCCCGCCTGAGGCCTCGTAAACCTGCACGGCGGCGTCGGTCACCACGAAGACTGCTTTGCCGTCGGAACTGATCGCTATCCCGAATGGCTTGCCGGTGCCCCGGTGAATCCGGGCTGCGCAGACCGTCTTTAGTTTCGGGCCAGCGGCGGCCGCCCTGGCGCATTCCGGTGGCTTGAGTACGACCCGGGCATGCTGGGGCCCGAAGCTGGTCAACGGCTGGATCGACCACGGCAAGCTGGTCCCGCTCACGCCCGCCGACGGCAGGCAATGCCGCTGGTTACGAAGCCTGGCAGAGCCAGCGGAGTGGCCATCTCGCTCCTGACAACCCCATGGCTGAAAAAGTGCCGTCACGCATCACGTGGCCTCTGGGTGACCAGCGGCATCGGCCAATGTCCCAAAGATGGTGCCCAGCGTAATGTCAGGTCGGCCCTTATCCGGCAAGATTCCCCTTTGCGAAATGGCTGCTTCGCTCTGGACCGTCGCGTGCCGCGCCCGGGGGGCTGTCCGCTCAGGACGTCGTGATCAGGAGGACTGTCAGGTTCGGAGCGGGCTTTCGCATCCTGGCTGCTTATCCGGGGGGTGTCCGGCCCAACGACGGCATGGTCCTCCCGGCAGCCGCTGGCGGGTGCGCGAACAGCAATAGGACCCTGCCCGCTGCTGTCGGGACAGCAGGAGCGAGGACTCTGCTGCTGTTGACCAGCAGGTGATAACAGCAGCAGACAGGGTCATGTCGCTGTCGGCCGGCCGCTGCAAGCTCACGAATGCGCGACCAGGAAGCCGCGAGTCCTGCGAATCCCGGCAATCTTCCCGGCTGCGCACGCCGACCTGATGTTCGCCGGAGGAGCGCGCCTTCATGATCAGTCACGCCGCTGTGCGGATTGACATTACAAATGCGTACGTGCCTATGGCCAGGCGGCGTCGTTTGCGGGATTCTCAGGTGGACCGTCACTTCGCAGACTGGAGGAATCGTGCGCGGACCTCGCCAAATCACTGCCCGTCCCATCTCCCGCTTATTAGCGGCTGTCTCGGTCTTAGCCGGGGCAGCCGGAATGCTTGGCCTGGCCAGCCTGTCGGAACCGGCCCAGGCGGCTTCCGGTGGATTGCCGGCTTCCGGTGGACTGCCCGCTCAAGCCGGGGCTGTCGGCACCATCTGGGTCATGAACGCCTCAGGCAGCAGAGTGCCGCTGGCCAAGCCCGTGTTCAAGCCGACCCCCGTCCGCCCGGAGAAACTCTCTCATCCCGGCGCTGACTCGATGGGAGCGGTGACCGCGGCCCACGCACCCTGGAAGAAATCTCGTACTGGTCCGCCAGTCGCGGCCGCGGCCGCGGTCCCACAGTTGCCCGGGATTGACGTCAGCAGCCACCAGGGCACGATCAACTGGGCATCGGTCGCGCCCAGCATCGACTTCTCGTATGCAAAGGCGACCGAAGGTACCTACTACACCAACCCGGACTTCGCCAATCAGTACAACGGCCCGTTCGATAACGGAGTGATCCGCGGTGCGTATCACTTCGGCATCCCCAACAACTCGCAGGGCCAGACCCAGGCTGACTACTTCATCAGTCACGGCGGCGGCTGGTCCGCGGACGGCAAGACTTTGCCTGGCACCCTTGATATCGAGTACAACCCGTACGGGGCCGAGTGCTACGGGCTGACGCAAGCGCAGATGGTGACCTGGCTGAACAATTTCGTTAACGAGTACGCTTTCCGCGAGGGCGTCTACCCGGTGATCTATACCACCACGGACTGGTGGACAACCTGCACCGGCAACAACGGCGGCTTCGCCAGCAACGACCCGTTGTGGATAGCCAATTACTCTGCCAGTCAGGGTGGCACCCTGCCGAACGGATGGAGTTTCTATACCTTCTGGCAGTACGCCGACTCGGGTTCGCTACCTGGCGACCAGGACGTATTCAACGGCGCTCTTACCCAGCTGCAGACTCTCGCGACCAAGGGGTAACTCCGGCCGGACGGCGCGGCCCGGGACGGCAACGGAAGCCGCCCCGGCCGCGCCGCTCTCGAGCCATGCTTCGACATCCGGGCCACGACCGGACGCGGTGACGAGCTCGCCGATCGCGTTGACCAGGGCCAGCTCGGCGGCGGCCGAGCCGGTCAGGAAGCGGGCCGTCGCATATCCGCCCCCGCACTCGCCAGTTCGTGACTCAGGGAAAGCAGAAAACCGCGCGGCGGTCAGCCGGCCGGTCACCAAGTCAGGTCGAGTCAGGTCGGGTCGGGTAGCCGGCGCGCCAGGCGGCGTACTCGGGGCAAAGCGGCCGACCGGTTTCTGGCCGGCTGATCCATAGTCGCAGCAGGTGCCGCTGACGTGCCGGGTTATCGGCGCCGTCGACGAATGCCGTGCGGGTATGCACCGTCACGAAGTTGTTGAGGAATTGCACGTCTCCCGTTTGGAGTCGCATGCCCAGAGCAACGCCCGGTCTCTTCGGCAGCGAGTCGAAATACATGAAGCAGGAGACCTCGTCGGCGGTCAGCCTGGGCACGTCGGGGAAGCGCATGGCCGACATGGCCCGGCCGGTTCTGACGGTCGCTGATAGCGCGCCGCCGTAATAGCTGTAAAGAGGTTCCATGTACCAGCCGGGTGATCCCGGCGGTTCCTCGCTCCGCCAGTCGGTCGGGAAGTTCTTGGCCAGGATAGGCAAGTACTCGGGGTGCTCGCTGACCACGAAGTTGTACAGCAGTCCCGAGCTCGCGACGAAGCTTTCACCGCCATAGAGTGCCGGGCGCAGGCACATCAGGCTAACGAAGTCGGTGGAGTCTGTGTGGAACCCCAGGTCTTCGTTAGTGGCGTAGGCACGCTCGTATGGCCCGCGCCTGCCGAGGTCTTTGATATGGCCTATCAGGTCGCCTTTGCGGTTTTGCGGCACGAGATCCCCCAGGTGCCGGCCAATTCCCCAGTAAATAGCAGTGGCTTCGTCCTCGCTAAACCTGTCATAGATCGGCAGCCCGCGCAGCAGGACGAGGCCCGGGCCGTGCTCGAGCCGGTCGGCGATATCGTCGATACGCTCCCGGAAATGAGGAAGCCTGAAATCCTGTACCCGGATTTCAGTAACGTCTCTGAAATGTTTCTTAGAGACAGGGGCGAGAGCCCGCTCGAAATCTGCTAGATCTTCCTCGGTGAAACGTATTATCCAGCTATCAGCGTCAGTGAGGTCGTCGCCCATCCACACATTCGGACCCGATACCGGTTCGGTGCGAATCTCAGCCACAAAGGGTCCTCCTTCGCTGTGTATGTTCCCGAACTTAGTCATATGCCCGGATTACCCAGCCTGAAACTAGCCAGCCGACGCACACAGCCGCGGTCGCGCGCGCGAATGCGCGCACCAGCCGGGCGCGAATGGTGGAGGAACCGTGGGTGAATGCGCGGATCAGGCGGGTATGAAGGTGCGGACCAGTTACCAGCGGGGTGTGAAGGCGCGGATCAGGCGGCCGTGAAGGCGTGCAGCCGCGTGCGTCAATGTCTGTCAGCAACGTGGCCCTGCTTGATGTCGTCCCAAGAGGGTGCTGGATTGGGGAGGCCGGGCGTCGGCCTGTCGCGGTTGCCGTGCCCGGGGCGCGGTTTTCATGATCGGGGAGACTTCACCGCGCTTTGCGGGGATCCTTGTCACAGCGGGGAGAGTTCACCGCTCATAGAAGAGAAAACGCTCCCGGACACGAAAACTCCCCCCGCAGCAGCGGACAACCCTCCCCGAACCAGTCACGCGCCGATGTGCTGCGGTCCGTAAACCTCCCATAGCTGGCCAGCGAAGAACCGGCCGAATCGCTCAAGGGCAACGGCCTCGTGCGGCCCCTTGGCGCGGATGGTGGTGAGCTCTTGGGCGAAGGCGGTGAGGCGCAAATGCAAGGTGCCCTTGGCGATGATGCGCGCCGCGTGGTCGACATCCTCGGCTACGTGGCCTTCAAGCAGCCGAATATGCAGAGTCGACGTGTCCGGCCAGATCCGGCTGGGCGGGCCGTGGAAGATGTCCTTGTGGCCGAGGACGGTGCGGGGCTGGCCCGACGCGTCGGCGAACTGCAGCCGGTACCGCATGATGCGGCGGTCCGGTGCGCCGCCGGGCGCGAATAGGTTGAACCAGCCCCGCTGGATTTGACGCCGGCCCCCGAAACTGGCGGCGTCAATCCATCCCTCAGCCCGGGCGCAGTGCTCGGGATCATCAAGAAATCGCATTACGTCGTCGGCCGTGATCGTGAGCCGGAATGCCGTTGGCTCGGCCGGTCCCTGACCTGAGGCCGCCCCGAAGATGCCGTGGCGCCCGAGCGCGGTGCACGCACCGCTCATTTCCTCGGTGAATGACAGTGACGTGGTATCCGGGTGCACGAGCGGGCGTTGTTTCCGGTTTGCCGCCGATCCGCTGCCGCTCGGGTCGGCGTTCTTGGTCCCTTTGACGGTCGTGGCTTGCGGTTGCTCAAGCAGCCGCGTGCACATCCGGTCCGCCAGCGCGGCGATCGTCAGTGCTGGGTTGGGGCCGACTGGCCCCGGCATCACGGCGCCATCGGCGATGTAGAGCCCTGGTTGCCCGAATACCTCGCCGTAGGAATCGCACACCCCGGCGCTGCGGTCGCGCCCCATCGGAGCGCCGCCAAGCGGTTGCACGGTGATGATCCGCTTGCGCATCCACATCGGGTTGTCCACGTAGCGCGCTCCGAGCACGGCCGCGATGCGGCGCATGGTCGCCATCACCCGATCGAAGTACGCCTCGCTGGTGGCCGTCGTCCAGGCAAGGTCCAGCCGGCTGCCACGTAGCCACAGGAGGCCGTCGGGGACGTCTCTGCCCATGCCTAGCAGCGGCAGCGACCTGAGCGATAGCGCATCATGACCGATCAGCTCGGAGATTTCACCGGAGATGTCGGCCTCATGCGCGCCCGCCACGATGGACCGCAGGCGCTCTAGCGCGAATCGCGCGAGGCGCCGGGTGTCGCCGGGCACGTGCGCCGCCTCCACCAGCCAGTCGATGAAGGCCGGATAGCCGCCGTCCTCCAGGTAAGCGCCGCTTCCCGTCTCGCCATGGCCGTCATGAGTGTCATCCAGCCGGATGGCGCTCGTGATCACCGGGCCGTGGCTAGCGTTGAGCGAACCGGCGCGGTCATGGTTCCTGGCGTTGATGAGGAAGCTCAGTAGGTCGCCGTTACTGCTGAAGCGGGTGCCGAGGGCCGCGCTGAGGCCGCGGAGGTAAGGACGATTGCGCAAGAGCAGATACGTCGTGCCGAAAGTGCCCGCGGCCAGCACGAGCCGGTCGCACGTGATTGTGCGGGCCGGCTGCGCCGCGCCGCCAGCCCCGCCATCCTGGCTGCTCGGATCATGCCGGACGTAGTCCACCTCATAGCCGCCGGCCGGCCCTGGGCGGATGCCCCGCACCTCGTGGCCGGTACGCAGGTCGGCGCCGTGGTGCCGGGCGGCGGATAGGTAGTTGTAGTCCAGGGAGTTCTTGGCGCCGACGTTGCAGCCGAGGTTGCATTCGCCGCACAGACGGCAGGTGGTGCGCTGCCGGCCGTGCAGGTTGCCGTAGTCCGGGTCCACGATTGGCAGCCCGAGGCCTGGCACGGCGCCCGGCCTTGGCGCGAAGCTGACCGCTAGGGGCGGCAACTGGCAACTGAGACCGAGTTCGGCCGCGGCGTCTCGCATCGCGTGCGTCTTCGGCGTCGATTCGTATCCAGGTGCATCCAGCGGGTAGGGCGTAGCGCCGAGCATGCGCTCGACCTCGTCGTAATGCGGGTCGAGGTCGGCGCGAGTCACGGGCCAGGATTCGTATCCGCCTTGCGGCAGGGGATCGTTCTGGACGAACCAATGCTCGTCCTTGCGCAGCAGGACGTTCGCATAGATCAGCGAACCGCCGCCCAGGCCGCTCGACACCACGGAATCGCAGCCGCTGAACCGCCAGATATCGAACAGTCCGCAGAGCCCGGCGGCGGGGTTCCAGAACGCCCGGCTCATCTGAGCGGGCGTGCGCGGGAAGCTGTCCGGCGGGTACGCGTTGCCGCGCTCGAGCACCACGACTGACATGCCGGCCTGGGCGAGCCGGAAGGCGGATACCGAGCCGCCGAAGCCCGACCCGACGACGACCACATCGGCATGCTCGGACGCCGCGGCCGCGGATGCGCTCTGCATGTCAGGTTGCCTGCCGCTTCAGGAACTCGCCTATCCGCGGGAACACGTCCAGGTGGGCGCTCTTGCCGACGATCGGATCCAGGTGACCGTAACCAGGCAGGACTTCAAGTTCGCACGTGCCGGGCATGACGCTTGCCAGCACCTTGTGGCAGAAAATGTTGGAGTCGGTGAACACGCGGTTGCGGTCACCGGTCAGCAGCAGGACCGCGGTCGTGACCTTGGCGGCATTGGCCAGGTAATTGTCGGGCAGATCGCTGTGGCGCCGGTCGAGCGGGTCGCATTTCACCGCGTGGCCGGCCCTGATCATCTTGGCGACGTGCCGGTAATAGTTGGTGCCGCAGGAACTGCAGAGGTCGGCCATCCGCTCGTGCGTCACGTCGAGCAGGTTGCCGTGCTCGTACATGGCCGGGTGGCCGCTTCCCCACATGAAGCTGAGCATGTGGCATTCCCTCACGTGGCACTCACGGTGTGCCATCGACACCAGGTGCCCGAGCGCCCAGTTGCGGGTCAGCATCGGGCTGGCGGAGAAGCGCGGATCAAGGAAATCGAGCCCTAGCAGGTACCGGAACATGGGCGGGCCGTAGCTGAGCTTCAGGCGGGACCAGGTCGGCACCCGCGGGGTGAGCGCGACGCTGTTGCAGGTGACGGTGGCAATGCCGGGCAGCCTGCCGCCAAACAGGCTCATCATGAACGACAGCGAGCCGAGGCAATGGGCGACGACGTGCACCCGGCGTTCTCCGATGTGCCGCCGCAGTTCGCTGATCGCGGCCGGGTGGTCGTAGCCGGCGATGTCGTCGAGGGTGTACCGGTGCGTCTCGGTGTCATAGGGAAAGCGGTTGCTCATCCGGAAGTCAACGGCCCAGACGTCGGTGAATCCGCTGTCCAGCAGGTAGCTGACCAGGTTTCGCTGCTCGGGCATGATGAACAGGTCGCTGGAGGAGGTCAGGCCGTGGACAAGCAGGACGACGTCATCGCATTCGGCCCGGCGGAACCGCGTCAGGTTGAGTCCCAGGCCGTCTTTTGTCGCGAACGGGTGCGTGGACACCTCAGCGTCCTTTACCCCTTCGAGCGTGTATCGCGGGATGCGGCCCGTCATCTGTCCTCCCAGGCTTTTACTGCCGCTACGGTCCACAGTGCACTGTGCGGCGGCCCCGGCGCATCGTGGAAAACACTGACTACGCGCCCCAAAACGACTACGGGCGCTCGCTGATCGCTTTCAGGATGGCGGTTCGCGTGGTGACGCCAAGCTTGGCGAAGATGTGCGACAAGTGGGTTTCGACGGTCCGGGTGCTGAGGAACAGCGATTCGGCGATCTGCTGGTTGGTGTAGCCGTCGCCAACCAGCTTGACCACGTCGAGTTCGCGCTGCGTGAGCCCGTGCGCCCCGCCGGCTCCGCCCGCCGCGCTGACTCGGCCTGGCACCGGCACGCGGACGCCGAGCTTGCGCTGCTGGCGGGCGGTGGCGGCGTACAGCGAGCGGGCGCCGCGCTCGGAGAAGATCCTGGCAGCCGCGGCGAGTTCGGCGCGGGCCCGGCGGTTGTCGCCTGCCGCGGCATGGGCCAGGCCGGCGCAGAGCCGGGCGCGGCCGCCGTCGATGAACAGGCCGGTGCTATCGAAGAATCCCGCAGCCTCGGCGGCGGCAGCGGCGGCTGCCTGAGGTTCTGCGTCTCGCAGCGCATGGGCGCGGGCGAGACGGGCGGTGGCTTCCTGGCCGGGGTAGACGACCTTAGCGGCGAGGTCTGCCCACTTGCGCGCCTGGCCGGGATCGCCGCTGTCGGCCTCGAGGCCGGCCATCATCTCGCAAGCCGACATCAGGCTGCGCCGGTCCAGCATCCGGCCCGAACTGTCACAGGCCCTGGCCATGGCATCGCGTCCGGCGTCGCGGCGGCCCGCGTTGATCAGCGCGACTGCCAGCGCGTAGCTGGCGTACGCGCCCGACCATTCCCCGTTTCCTTCACCGGTACGCACGGCTTCTTCGCCCAGCCGCAAGGCAGCCTGCTCCTCGCCGGACCAGCTGGCCGCCAGGCACTGCTGGGCGAGCGCGAAGACGAGCTGATGGCCCGATCCCAGCAGCCTGGCGACCTCAGCCGCCTCCTCGGCAGCGGAGGAGGCCTGATCCAGCCGGCCGATCATCGTCAGCACCTGAGCTTGGCCGGCCAGCAGGTTGCTGATGATGTAGCCCTGCCCGGTAGTGCGGGCGATGGCGATCGCGCGGTCGAAGTGGGCCAGCGCGCTGGCGTGAGCGCCCGCCATCGTCTCGGTCCAGCACAGCCAGGCGATGGCGTCGAGCCAGTCGGCGAGCTCATCATCGGGCGCGGTGGCGACGAGCTGCCCCGCTGCCTCGATGAACCGGGCGGCGTCGTCGATCCGGCCCAGCGCGAACGCGGGCAGCGGCCGCAGTGCCGCTATCGCGAGCGCGACAGCCGATTCCACGGCGTCGGCCCGTTCTGGCATGAGGTCAAGTACCGCCTGCGCCGCCCGGATGTCCCCCCGCATCAAGCTCTCGGCGACCAGCCGGGTTCGCAGTGGCACAGCCGTCGCTGATTGCGGATCAGGGATCCGGCGCAGCTCGCTGAGCAAGACCGCGCGGGCCTCGTGCGGCCGGTCGAGCTGGCGCTCCATCAGCGCGCAGAACCGGGCCGCCAGCGCCCGCCTGGCATGATCGCCGGGCGGCAGGCGCCGCAGCGCCTCGCGGGCCGCCTCGCGGCCCTCCACCAGCTGGCCGCTCACCGCACGCAGCTTGGCGACCTGGAGTAGCACTTCAAGCTGGCGGCCAGGACTCGCGTCGCCGACTGGCATGATCTTCAGCGCCGCTTCCAGCCAGTGCGCCGCGGTCGCCGGCGCCTGAGCAGCCGCATCGCGGGCCGCCTCCATTAGCGTGACGACGGCCGCTTGGTCGCCGAAGGGCGCTGACCGCTCGACATGATGAGCCCGCAGCGCCGGAGGCGCACCGATGTCGGCAAGGTGCCCGGCGATCCGCGCGTGCGCGCCGAGCCGCCAGCCGGCGGCGGCGCAATCGTAGGCGGCGCGGCGCACCAGCGGGTGCCTGAACCGCAGCCGCCCGGCGGACGCGGACCTGACGATGTCACGCGCGGCCAGCTCATTAAGCGCGGCGCGCGCCTCGCCTTCGGTCACCTCGGCAGCGACCGCGACCAGCGTCGGCTCGAACTCGTCCGCGGCCACCGCCGCGGCCTGCGCCACGAGCAGTGAAGTCTCGCACAGGCCGGCCAGCTCCAGCCGCAGTGCGGTCCGCACGTCGGGTGGCAGCTCGCTGCCGTCGGCCGGCAGCTCGCCGCTGTCCGGGCCGCCCGCCGTCAGTTGCGTCTCGGAGTCCATGCGGGCGAGGGCTTCGAGGTAGAACGGGTTGCCGCCGCTGGCCTCGTGCAGCGCCTGGCAGCGCGACCGGTTCATGCCCGGGCCGAGCAGTTCCCGGGCCTCAGCGAAGGTCAGCGGTCCTACCGGCACCTCGCGGCCGTGAGGTGCGGACGCGAGCAACGCCGCGAGCCGGGCCGATGCCTGCGCGGGGCGGTAAGCGATCGCCACCAGCACCCGGCCCCGAGGCGGATGACGTACCAGGTAATCAAGCAGCTCGACGGACGCGCTGTCGGCCCAGTGCACGTCGTCAAGAATCAGCACCAGCCCGTCAGGGACAGCCAGATCCTCAAGCAGCCGCCGCATCGCCCGGTACACGCGGAGCCGGCTAGTCAGGTCGCTGCCGGGCCCGGGCGCGGCCGGGGGAGCGTGGCCCTGCGAGGCTGCCCGCAGCGCTGGCAACACGGTGGAGAGCAGCTCGGAGGTCTCCGTGCCGAGCCGCTCAGCGAGGCCAGGCAGCGAGACCTCCACCTGGTCATCGAGTGCGTCTACGACCGCTCCGAAGGGCAGCTCCTGCTCGAATTCCGCCGCCCGCCCGAACCGCGTGGTCAGCGTCCGGCGCACCGCCTCGGCCGTGAGCTCACCGAGAAGCCGCGTCTTGCCGGCACCCGGCTCGCCAATCAGGACCAGGAACTGAAACGAGCCCGCATTCGATGCGTCCAGAACTTCGCCGAACGCGCGCAGCGCATCGTGCCGCCCGACCAGCGGCCCGCCGCCGTCCGTTCTATCGGGGGCACCGTCCATGCCTGCGCTCCATATCGGCGCGCGCTCACATCCTGTGGTCGCGCATGACGCCGAAATTTCAATGGATAGGGTGGAATTCTACCTCTGACCAGGTCGGCCCGCGCTCGGCGGCTCAAGGCTGGTGCGTCCAGGCAGGCCAAACCGGGTGGATTTCCACGTTCAGGCCCGGTGGTGCCGGGCGCTGATCGCGGCGGCTCGGCCTGTCGGCCAGCACAGGAGGCCTGAGATCGGCTCCTGCACCTGGGCCGAGATCGCCGGACCGTCGTTACTGACCTCGACTACCTGCCGGCCGCGATCAGCCGCCGGCGGGGCTGACTGAGAAAAGCTCAGCATTCAAGCACATGGCCGTCAGCGGTCCGGTCGGCCCGGGAACGGCGCAGGTCCTGGACGGCGAAGGTGCGCTGCAGCCAGCGGTCGCGGCCGTCGTAGCGGGGGGTAAAGGCAGTACGGCCGTGCACGGTCACGCGGTTGTCAACGATCGCCAGGTCTCCTGGCCGCAGGTAGTGGGTCTGGGCCTGCTCGGCGAACCGTGACCGCAGTTCGTCCATGGCCAGGGCCGCCTCAGACGTCAGCGCCCTTGTCGCGGAGAAGTCGACGAGTACGTCGGGATCATCGGCAGCGCCGCTGAGCACGGCGTGGCAGCGAACTTCGCTGGCGGCGGCGCCGAACGATGGCGGCGGGCTGGTCACGAACTCCGGCCGGCGCAGGATTGTGCGGTATTCACCGGCCAGGGTCAGGTACGCCTGGCGTATCGACGCGGTGCGGAGCCCGGCGGTCTGGTCGTGGTCAGCGCGCAGGCAGATCAGCAGCACGTGATCGGGCCGGTGATCGTGAAACGCATTTTCATTATGAAAGGTGAGCGGCGCCGAGCCCTCGTTGCCCTGGAATTCCTCACTGCCAGGTACTGGAACGACGTCGTGCACCATCGCGCCGTTCTTTTCGGCCCGGAAGGCGATGGGGAAACCCAGCGCCTGGGTGACGAGCATCAGCGCCGCGGCAGGCACGGTGGCGGTGCGCTGTGCCGAGCCACTGATGGCGGGCGTATCGGGGAGCAACGACTCATCGACCGGCAAGCTGCGGATGAGCAGAACCCCGGTAATTCCCGGGTCTCGCCGGTAGGCGGCAAGGCGGCGGCGCAGGCCAAGCGGAAGGTCATGACAGCGGAGAGCCGCCATGTCCTGCCACGACCCGTCGTCGATCCGCCCGCCGGCCACCGGCAGTAAGGCGTCGGCGATCTGGTCGACAGCCAGAGCTTCGGCCCGGGTGAGGGCCAGCGTGGCGGTCGTACTTGCGGTCGCCATGAGCGTCGTCATCGGCTTGTGTCTTCGCACGTGTCGCGCTCGGCCATGTCCATCAGGCGGGCCACGGTTCGGGCCAGACCGGCAACGTGCGGTGGCCGCAGCACGCTGTAGTGGGTGCCGTTGCAGCGATGGATATCGATGCCGCCGGTAGCCAGGTAAGCCCACCGTTCCGCATACTCGGCGAAAGTCTGCCCGATGTTGACCGCATGTTCTCCTGCGGCCAGTTCGTCGCCGACGATGAGGTGAAGCTGCCCAGGATATGGCCGGTGCCGGTAATTGAAATAACACTGGAGGAGCTCGCGGAATATCCGCGTGCGAGAGGACCAGAAGTCGTCACCAGGGATCGGCGAGTCGACGATGCCGTCATCGACGATCTTCTTCAGTTCGGCTACCGCCTCACGCTGGAGACGTGGCACCTCGTCCTCGGGTGCGTCATTCAGGGTTGCGAGCAGTGCCTCCGTCCGCCGGAATGTCTTCATCAGCTCGAGCAGGTTGTCCCGCTTATAGCTGTCGACGGACGGGTCGACCAGGATGAAGGACACCTGCTCGCCCTCCGCGTGCAGCCGCCGAGCCATTTCGCTCGTGACTTGGCTCCCGCTGCACCATCCGAGTAGGTGATAAGGACCTCGGGGCGCCGCGCGCCGAAGCTGGGTGAGATTGAGCTCAGCAATCTGCTCCACGCTTTCTGGTGCCGGCCAGGGCCGGGTGGCACCAGGCCATTCGAAGGCACCGACGGGCCGGTCGTCCGGCATGTGCTCGGCTAGTGCGGCGTACCAGTGCACGCTGCCCGCGTATACGCACCACAACGCAGGCTTGGTGCCGCCTGGCCGCAGCCAGACGAGGGCGTCAGCGCCGTCCACGCCGGCGGCTGGATCGGGGGACTGCGCTGAACCGCTGCCTGCTTCGAGAGCCGTGGCGAGCTCCGCTACCGTCCGGTACTCGTAGAAGTCACGGAACGAAACTCGGATGTTGTACCTCTCACGGAGTTGCACGATCACCCGCATGACCACGAACGAGTGGCTGCCGAGGTCCACGAAGCTGTCGTGGATCCCGATCCTGCGGACGCCGAGCACGCGCGCCCACGTCCTAGCCAGCATGTTCTCGAGAGCGTTGCGAGGCGGTGCGTAGGAGTTCATCTCGGCAGACGGCGAGGGCGCGGGTAGCGTCGCGACATCGATCTTGCCGCTGGGGGTCATCGGCATGGCGTCGAGGACAACGTAGCTAGCGGGGATGAGGTAGTGCGGCAGAGTTTCGGCTAGCAACTCGGGCAGAATAGCGGGATCGGCGGGGTCATTTTCTGCCAGCACGAGGTAGGCGGCCAGCGTCTTCGTACCGTCGCTGGCGGCGCAAGCGGTGACCGCGACGTCACGCAGCCCGGCGCAGCGCCTGAGCGCGGCCTCGACCTCGCCCAGCTCGACGCGATAGCCCCGGATCTTCACCTGGTTGTCCGCGCGCCCGGCGAACTCGAACACGCCGTCCGCGCGCACGCGCGCTAGGTCACCTGAGCGGTACAGCCGTGCGCCCGGCGTCGTCGCGTATGGATCGGGGACGAACTTGTCGGCCGTCAGGCCGGGCTGATCCGCGTACCCTCTGGCTACCTGGGTGCCACCGATGTACAACTCTCCGGTGACGCCGACAGGTACGAGTTCCATATTGTCATCGAGGACGCGCATTGTCGTGTTGGCGATCGGGCTCCCGATGGGCAGCACCCCCGGCTCAAGGTCGCCGGCGTGGCCCTCGAAGTAGGAGCACCCGACCGTGGTCTCAGTCGGGCCGTACTCGTTGCCGACGATCGTGTCAGGGGCATGCTGGGCCCAGGTGGTGACTACCTCGCGGTCCAGTTCCTCACCGCCGGCTACCAGCCGACCGGTGGCAGTACGGACCACCTCGGCAGAGAGAGTCTGATTGAGCAAAGCCAGGTGGGACGGAGTCAGCTTCAGCAGGCCGAAGCTGCCGCGTTCCAGCGTGGTGATCAGCGCGTCGATGCCCGCGCTGCCGTCGTCCTCGGTCAGCGTGACTGCCTGCCCGGACAGCAGCGCCGGGTAGATCGAGGTCACCGGCAAGTCGAACGCGACCGAGGAGTACAGCGGTGCTCCGCTGCCACCGCGCGGCGGGTAGGCCCGCAGGCACCAGCATACGTAGCTGACCAGATTCCGGTGCTCGATCATCACGCCCTTTGGCGTGCCGGTGGAGCCTGATGTGTAGATGACGTAAGCGAGTGAGTCAGGCCCGGCCGTGTGCCCCAGGTTCGCGCCTGAGTAATGGTCGCAGCGGGCGTCGCGGTCCAGCGTGACCGCGGTGACGGCGGCCTCGTCAAGGCGATCCGATAGCGCCGACTCGGTGACGACCACCTTGGCGCCGGTATCGCTGAGCAGGGTGGTCAGCCGCCTGGTGGGGTGAGCTGGATCGAGCGGCAAATAAGCGGCGCCGGCCTTGAGCACGGCGAGCAGAGCGGTCACGAGATCAGGGCCCCGTCGCAGCAGCACGCCCACGCGCGACTCCTCGCCGACGCCGAGTGAGCGTAGCTGACGGGCGAGGCGGTTGGCGCGCGCGTTGAGTTCGGAGTAGCTCACGGCGGTGCCGTCGGCGCAGCGCAGCGCGACAGCTTCCGGATCGCGGGCCACCTGCCGCTCGAATAGCTCGTGCACGCAGGTATCTGGCTGCTCGGCGGCTGGACCAGAGCCCAGAGCCAGCAACTGGCTGCGCCCGGTCGCCGTCAGCACGGCGGCGCCTGCGTCGCCCGCTGGATCGGTGGCCATGGCCTCGAGCACCGCTCGGTACATGTCGGCCAGCCGCCGCCCGTTGGCGCGGCTTATCCGGTCGGGTCGGCCTGCTACATGTAGCACGCCGGGGAACGTCCACACGTCGAGCGCGAACTCGTTCGGGCTGTCGTCCGAGAACCGCTCCGAGTCGATGTGGCTACGGTCGAGAACGTGGAAGTCCAAGTAGGTGAATGCCACTTCGACCAGCGGCGCGCCGCCGCCCCACGCGCGTTGCATCTCAGGCAGCGGGAACCGGCGGTGCGGCCACACCGCGACTTCTTCCGCGAACACCTGCCGGACCAGGTCGGTCCAGGTAGCTCCGGTGAGCGCTACCCCGAAGGGCAGGGTATTGAGATACATGCCGCGTACCAGGTCGCCGCCGTGCGTCTCCAGCCGCCCATTGCTCACCAGGCCGCTGTGGAACCGGCGGCTGCCGCTGATCGTGGCGAGCACCTTGGCGTGCGCGGCGAACATCACGCTCTTAAGCGGCACGCCGGCCTCGATGGCGAGGGCGCGCAGCCCCGGTTCCAGGTCAGCGGTCGGTACCTGGTACTGCCAATGATGGCTGTCCTCGCCGGGCCGCGCGGCCCACGTTTCCGGCAGCCGTACCCGCTCGAACCGGATGAGCCGGTTGCGCCAGAACTCACGATCGGCGTCCGCCTTGAGCGACCGCCGCTCCAGCTCGATGTAATCCGCATAGCGAACTGTGTGCCCGCCGGCCGGCGCCGGTTCCCGGCCGTCCCGAATGGCCCGGTAACTGGTCGTCAACTCGGTGATGATCGAGCTTTGGCTCCAGCCGTCGAGAACCGCGTGGCACTCGACCATTCCCAGGGTCCATCTCTCGTCGGCTGTCTGGTAGACGTGGAAACGGATTAGCGGCGGGCGGCTGATGTCGAACGCCGTACGGCGAGCGTCGGCGGTGAACATATCGATGGTGGCGGCCACGGTGTCGGCAGCCAGGCCGCGCAGGTCGTCGTAGCCCACTTTCATGGTGCCGGCGGGATGTACGAGCTGCAGCGGCTCGCTGAACGTGGCCAGATCGAAGCTCGTGCGCAGAATCTCGTGTCGGTCAGCCAGCAGTGCCGCGGCGGCGCGCAGCGCGGCTAGGTCGAACGGCGTCTCATCAACCATCGGGAAGAGCATGATGTTCTGGTACGGATGCTCGTCCTGGTCGGCGAGCATCTGGTAGACCATGGCGGCCTGCACCATCGCCATCGGATAAGCGTCGGCGAGACCAGGCGGCAGAATGGCGCGGTCCGCCTTGGCGAGCAAGGTAAACGGGGCGGCGCGATCCTCTTCCGCGTTGGTGGCGTTGCGCGCGCTGGCGGCGACCCGCGCCAGTTCGCTGATGGTTTGGTGTACCAGCGTTTCCTGGACGGAGAGGTCGACTCCATCGCGGCGCAATGCTCCGACGACGCGGATGGCCCGGATGGAGTCACCACCGAGGGCGAAGAAATTGTCATGCACGCCGACTTCCGGTATGCCAAGCGCTTCGGCCCACGCTGCGGCTATCGCGGCCTCGAGCGGGGTGCGAGGCAGTGCGACAGGCACGGCGGAGGCGGCCAGGTAAGCGTCAGGGTCGGGCAGCGCGGCGCGGTCGGTCTTGCCGTTGGACGTGATCGGGAAAGCGTCCATCGTCACGAACACGGCCGGAACCATGTAGCTGGGCAGCATCTTGCTCACGTGGTCGCGCAGCGCCGTCGCGTCCAGTTCACGGCCTGGCGCTACCGTCACGTAGGCGATGAGCCGCGCGTCGGGCTCGCCGTCGCCGCGATGCGCGATCGCGAGGCTGCCGCTCACGTTCGGATGCGAGCTGAGCGCGGCCTTGATCTCGCCGAGCTCGATCCTGTGCCCGCGGATCTTGACCTGGTCATCCAAACGGCCGAGGAACTCCACTTCGCCATCGGAAGTCAGGCGGGCCAGATCACCCGAGCGGTACATACGCGCGCCGGGGACGTCGGCATAGGGGTCGGGCCCGAAGCGGCTGGCGGTCAGGTCCGGGCGACCAAGGTAACCGCGCGCTAAGCCCGGCCCCGATACGTACAGCTCGCCAGGTACGCCGGCTGGCACCGGGTTGAGGTGCTGGTCGAGCAGGTACATCCGCAGGTCGCGGAGCGGCCGGCCGATCGGGCTGCGGCCGGGGCAGTCGGCCTCGGCCGGGCGGATGGGCCGGTAGGTGACATGGACGGTGGTCTCGGTGATCCCGTACATGTTGACCATCTCCGGACACCGGTCTCCGAGCCGCGTGTACCAGGGTTTCAGGTCAGCCGGGTCGAGGGCCTCGCCGCCGAAGACGACCGCGCGAAGCGCCAGATCGCCCGCGAGCGGCTCGGCTTCGGCGATCACGCGGGTCAGCCCCCGGAACGCCGACGGGGTCTGGGTGAGCACCGTGACCTGCTCAGCTATCAGCAGGTCCATGAGATCGTGCGGCGAGCGTGACGTCGCGTACGGCACAACGGCGATCCTCCCGCCGTACAGCAGCGCGCCCCACATCTCCCAGACGGAAAGATCGAAGGCGTAGGAGTGGAACAGCGCCCACACGTCGTGCGAGCCGAACCGGAAGTCGGCCTGGCACGAACGCAGCAGCCGCACCACGTTCTCGTGCGTGACCGCGACTCCTTTGGGCCGGCCGGTGGAGCCCGAGGTGTACAGCACGTAGGCGACGTCGTGCGGTCCTGGCAACGCCTGCTGGGTCCGGAACTGGCTGTTGTCAGACTCAGGCCTGGCAGCGGCGTCGGGCTCGCCATCGGGCGGCACGATCTCGATCCCGTCGGCGGGCAGCGTCAGGCCAGCCTTCCCGACGACCAGCCGTACGCCGGCGTCCTGGATCATGTAGGCGAGCCGTTCGGCCGGCAGATCCGGGTCAAGCGGCACGTAGCCCGCACCGGCCGCGAGCACTCCGAGCAAGGCCGCGACCAGGTCGATGCCACGGCCGAGGCAGACGCCGACGAGCGTGCCTGGTCCCGCGCCAGCGCTGCGCAGCCGGCGGGCCAGCCATTCGGCGCGCGCGTCGAGCTCGGCGTAGGTCAGGGACTCGCCGCCGCAGCTGACCGCGACGGCGCCCGGGGTGCGGTCAGCCTGTGCCCAGAACGCCGCCGGCAGCGACTCGTCAGCGGCCACCGGGAAGTGCTCGCCTGGCCCGCTCCCGGCGATGAGCCGGTCACGCTCGGCGTCGGAGAGCAGGGCGAGGCGGCCGATCCTTGCTTGCGGATCGGCCGCGATGCCTTCGAGCAGCCGCTGGTAGTGAGCGACGATGCCACGCGCTGTGGCAGCGTCGAAAAGCGTGGTGGCGTATTCGAGCGAGCCGGTCAGGGAACCGTCAGGCTGACTGGTCAGCAGCAGCTCGAGGTCGAACTTGGCCGAGCTCCAGCCGACCGTTTCGCGAACGGCGTGCAGTCCGGCAAGCGGCGCGGCGGTTTCGTCGGCGAGCTGGAAGGTGACCTGGAAGAGCGGCGTGCGAGACGGATCCCGGCGAGGCGCGACCTCATCGATGACCCGCTCGAACGGCACCTGCTGGTGGGCATAGGCATCGAGTGCGCTCTCCCGGACGCGCGCGAGCGCCTCGGTGAAGGCCGGGTCGCCCGACAGGTCCGTGCGGAGCGTGACCATCGTGAGGAACAGGCCGATCAGCCCCTGCAGGTCGGCGTGATCGCGGCCGGCGACCGGAGTGCCGACGGCGATGTCGTGCTGCCCGGTGTAACGGCAGAGCAGCGTCTGGAACACGGCCAGGAAGACCATGAACGGCGTGGCGCCGTAGCGCCGGCCGATGCCGGTGAGGGCACTGGTGAGTCCGGCCGGCACGGTAAACGTCTCGACGGCCCCGGCGGCGTCGCGTACCGGGCCGCGCGGCCGGTCGGAGGGCAGGTCGAGCGGCGTCAGGCCCGCGAGTTTGTCCCGCCAGTAGGCGAGTTGCTTGCCGAAGCCGGCACCTTGGTACTCGTCGCGCTGCCAGGCCGCGAAATCCGCGTACTGGCATGGCAGCGGCGCCAGCCTGGCAGTGTCGCCTGAGACCTCGGCGGCGTAGCAGGCGTCCAGGTCGGCGAGCAGTACCGACTCCGACCAGCCGTCGGACGCGATGTGGTGCAAGGTCAGCAACAGCACGTGCTCGGTGTCGCTGAGATGGGCCAGCAGTGCCCTGACCGGATGCTCGGCGGCCAGGTCGAATGGCGTCAGCCCGTCGTCCGCCGTCAGGCCGGCCAGGCGCCGGTCCGCCTGCTCCCTGGCAAGGCCGCGCAGGTCCACCTCGGTCAGTTTCATTCCGCCGGGCGGGTCGACGACCTGCACCGGCTCTCCGCCGGCCTCAGTGAAGCGGGTGCGCAGGATCTCGTGACGGACGACTACGGCGTCGAGCGCACGGCGCAGCGCCGCCGGGTCGAGCTCACCGCTGATCCGCAGCGGCACCGCCATGAGGTAGTCGACGGCACCGGGCTTCAGCTGGTCGAGTATCCATAGCCCGCGCTGCCCGAACGATAACGGCAGTGCCTTGTCGCGCGGTGTCCGCGGTATGCCGTGCTCCTGACGGGCTGGCGCCAGCCCGCTCAGCCGCAGTTTCAGCAGCTCCGCCCGGGAGATCGAGCTCGTGGTCATCGTCGGCCTTCCCTTCCTGGAGGGTAATAGCCTGCCCGTCTGGCTGGCCCGGTGCGCAGGGTGAGGGCGGTACGCACCTGCGCAGGCATTGTGTGCGCGCAGGAGTGCCGCTCCTTCTCTTCGGCGGGGGCTGTGCCTAGAGCAGCATCAAGTAATGAGGCAGCAAACTCCGGCTCCGCCGCTGTACCGCAACCGCGACTTCGTGCTCCTGTGGTCAGGTGCGTCGGTTTCTAACTTGGGCTCGAACTGCTCCGCCGTCGCCTATCCGCTGCTTGTGCTCGCGCTGACCGGGTCGCCGGCCGACGCCGGGCTGACCGGGTTCGTGGCATTGCTGCCCCAGCTGATCTTCCAGCTTCCCGCAGGTGCGTTCGCCGACCGCTGGAACCGGAAGCAGGTGATGATCTGGTGCGACGGCCTGCGGGCGGTGGCGATCGGGAGCCTGGTCGTGGCGCTGCTCGCCTGGCATCTCTCCGTGGCGCAGATTCTGATCGTCGGCTTCGTCGAGGGCACGATCACGGTGTGCTACAAGATTGCCGCGTCGGCGGCGGTGCCGAACGTGGTACACCTGTCACAGCTGACGGTCGCCGTCTCTCGCAACGAAGCCCGTGTTCGCGGGGCGACGATGGCTGGCCAGCCGCTCGGCGGGGCCTTGTTCGGCGTGGCGGAGGCTGCTCCGTTCCTCTTCGACGCGCTGTCGTACGTCGCGTCGCTGGCAACGCTGTTGCTTATCAGGGCCGACTTTCAGGCTTCAGGAAAGAATGCGAGCGCCCGCCGCCCGCCGGCCCTGCGCCAGATGCGCGAAGGCCTGGTGTGGCTGTGGCACCAGCCGTTCCTCCGCATGACCACACTTCTGATCGCCGGCAGCAACATGATGTTCCAGATGCTATTCCTGTCGGTGATCGTCGTGGTGCGGCACGGCGGCGCGCGACCTGCGGCAATCGGGCTGGTATTTGGCATCGCCGGAGCTGGCGGGGTGCTTGGATCGGTGATCGCGCCGAAAGTGCGCCAGCGGCTGTCGATGCGCGCTGTTGTCGTCGGCACCAACTGCGTCTGGGCGATCCTGGTGCCCGTGATCGCGGTGCTGCGGGACCCGTACGAGATCGGCGTGGTGTACGCGCTCATGTTCTTCGTGGGCCCGATCTGGAATGTCGTGCTAGCGGGGTATCAACTCGCGGTCACCCCTGACGCGATCCGCGGGCGGGTGCTAAGCGCGGTCAGCCTGGTCGCGTACGGCGCGATCCCGCTCGGCTCGCTGCTCGGCGGCCTCATGCTCAGTCGGTTCGGCACCGGCCCGACGATGTGGTCGCTGACCGCGCTGATGCTGCTGCTCGTGATCACCGCTATCGCCAGCCCAGCCGTGCGCAGCGCGCCGGACGCCAGGGCCAGCAAGCAAGGCGCTGAGCCAGAGCCAGTCGCCGCCGCCCGCTAGCGGGCTTTCCGCGCGATCTAGCGGGCCTTCCGCGCGATGGCCTCGGCCATCGACGGCCTGGTGTCAACGGCGACAATGCGCAGTTCGGAGCTGTAGCGCTCAGCCTGGTCGTCGGTCAGCCAGGTCTGCTCCGGCGTCGGCAGCATCTCGCTGATGACTAGCTTCGCTTCCTGGTCGTGCCTGGCTAGCCTCCGGATGGCCTTGGCCAGGATGTTCACGTACACGGGACTGCGGAAGTCGACGTAGAACGGGCGCGGCTCGGCGGGCGAGATGACGAAAGCGAACCTCGGCAGGTCCAGTGCGGCGCGCCACCAGCCCGCCCGGACGAACCGGCGGGCCTCGTTCTTCTCGTCAGCGAATTCCATTTCGCCAACGGGTACCCGCCACTTCTCACGCGCCACGACGAGCCGGCCGGCCGTTACCCGGGGACTGTGATCGGAATCGGGCAAGATCTGGAACATGTCCCGCGCAAGGTGAGTCAGCACGTGGGAGAACGCATCGGCCAGGCCGAACACAGCCCCGTCGGGCAGAACCGCCACGAGCTGGCCGGCACGGTACTCGACGCGCGCATCGGCGCTGAGCACGGCGGGCGGGCCTGCCGGATTCGGCACGTAGTCGGCGAGCGCGAGCGCGTAGTCGCGCGACCGCGCCAGCGCGTAAGTGGTGCGGTCGGACAGCCGGGCGCTGTGCTCCTTCGGCAGCACAGGCAGCAGACGGGGTTCGGGGAAGTCGAGATCGGTCAGGTCCCTCAGTTCCGTGGCGTCGGTGTGCTGATTGACGTAAAGCGATACGCCGAGCGTGTTCGCGGCCAGGTGCAGTTCGCCTAGAACCAGGTCGACATCGCCCGTGGCGACTGCGTCGGGCTCGCTGGCCGAGATGAGCACGTCAGGGCAGCTGTACCGGGCAGCGGTCCAGCCGGCGGCCTGGGCGCCGAACGCTTCCTTCACTCGCGCCGCTAGCTCCGCGCCTGATATTCGGACGCGTCGCGCCCCCGGGACCGGGCTCAAGATGTCCTGCCAGCGCCGCCAGAACTCACGGCGGACGGCGTCCGCATCGCTGGCGGCGGCGCCGTGCAGCACGGGCATGCACGCGAACGAGAAGCTCGCCAGATCGAGCGGCGAGCCTTCGGCGACCTGCTGGTCATAGACCAGGCGGATGCGGGCCATGACGCGCTCGGCCAGCGATGAGGTCAGCCACGCGGCCGCAGCGAGCAGGGGCTCGATCGGGGCAAGCGCATCGAGCAGGCCAGCTCCGGCCCGGGCCCGGGCCGATCTGACGCTGTCTGAGTAGACCAGGCCCCGGCCTGGCGCCGTGCGGCTGCCCTTGGCCCGGTGCGCCGGCGCCGCGGTCAGCTCTTCGAACTCGGACTCGAGCGCGGCAAGCGCCCCGGCGATGGCGTCGGCGTCGTACCTTCCGGCCAGTGCGGCGCGTACCCGGTCGCGGCAGCGCTCAAGCGCGGCAAGCGGGGCGAGCGCACGCTCGCGCACGGCCGGGTCGCCGATGCTTTCCAGCACCGAGCGCAACTGACGGTCCGGATGAGCGCCAGCGGGTACTTCGAGCCGCCAGACGATCCAGCGCCGTGCCGCGAGCCGTGTCAGCGCGTCATGCGCGTCGAGGCCGGGACCGAGCTCTGCCTGGATACTCCTGGCCGGCCGGCTGCCATCGCAGAGTTCGAGCACTCGCAGGTCGGTCGCATCGGCCGGCTGCGGCGGCCGCGACGGGATCACCACCGCGCCGTCCGCCACGCGCACGAACGGCACCCGGCGCGGGGCGACCCACTCGCGTAGCTCGGGGTCGGTGTCCAGGTGCCGGGCGAGGGCGCCGATCGCCCAGCTGGCGAAGTACACCTCGGACGACTGGGTCAGACCCTGTCCTGGCTCGACCACGATGCCCTTCGCGGTGTGATCCCATGATCCCCAGCCCACGGGCCCGAAGAAGCCGATCGTGTCGTTCTTGACGCAGAACCGCTGCCAGTACCGGGCGACGAACTCCTCGCGCTGCCGCGTCGGGCTCGTCCTGCCGCCCGGTCGCGCTTCCCACCGCAGGAATGGAGCGATGGCCCTTTCCAGCACCGCCCGGTCCTGCCAGGCGACCGCCGAACGGAACATGGGCATCGCTGCCGCGCGCTGGAGTTCGCGCGCGCTCTCGGTGGCGGCGGAGTGAAAGTGGCTCTCGAATTCCTGCCATCGCCCGCCCGCCAGCGGGGTGCCCGCGCCGAACGCTGCCGCGGCTTCCGCGAGCCCCGCGGGCGCGAGCCGCAGCACCCCCGCCGCCGGGAATCCCGCACCCCGCAAGGCGAACTGCGGCCACACCCGCCACTGGCCAAGGCGCGGCGCAAAGTGATCGTCCATAGCTGTCACGCCCCGTCAGTTCGCTGCGGCATCGAGTTCGATGACATAAGCCAGATCGGCCGGAGTCGGGTAGGCGAACACCAGCGCCACCGGGACTTCGGCGCCCAGCGCCTCGCCCAGTCGCGCGGTGATCTGGAAGGCCGCCATCGAGTCGCCCCCCGCCTCGAAGAAGTCGCTGCCGGCGTCTAGCGAGTCGTCCAGCAGCGCTTCCCGGTAGGCCATGACGACTAGCTCGGGCAAATTTTCAGCTTGAATGACAGTGTCATGAGCGGTCATGGGACCGGCCTTTCCGTGATTGCGTGAGCGGTGCGGGGAATGTCCTGGCAAGCGATGCCGGTGTGTTGCCGCCAGAGACGACCACCGCTACCTGGCCGGCGAAGCCCGACTCAAGCGCTCCCGCGAGCGCCACCCCTCCGCTGGGCTCGGCCGCGATGCCATGGCTGCGAAGCAATTCAGTCGCCTGGCTGATCGCGTCGTCTGACACGCTGATCAAGGCGTCTGCTCGCCTCGAAATGATGGCGAACGGCACCTCGCCAGGGCGCTGGCCGCGCAGGCCGTCCGCGATTGTGTCAGGTGGCGGAATCGTGACCGGCCGGCCAGCGGCGAGTGACCGGGCGTACCGGGGCCCTGCCGCCGGCTCGACGCCTATCACCTTGACCGCCCGGTTCAGCGAGCAGGCGGCGAGGCAGGTGCCCGCGAGCAGGCCGCCGCCGCCGGTCGGCACGTAAATCGCGTCGAGGCCAGGCGCGTCGGCGAACACCTCAAGCGCGACGCTGCCCTGCCCGGCCACCACGAGCTCGTCGTCGGACGAGGGCATGAAGATCGCTCCGGCGGCACGCGCGAGATCCCTGGCGTGGCGCTCACGGTCGGCGACGCCGCCCGCGACGAAAACGACCTCGGCGCCGAGCCGGCCGATAGCCGTGGCCTTGGCGGCGCTGGCGTCGGCGGCCATCACCACCGTGACGTGCGCGCCGGCAGCCGCGCCGAGAGCGGCAACGGCTAGCCCATGGTTGCCGGACGAGCCGGTGACCACCCGCTTCGCGTGCCGGGCGAGCATCGCGTTGCAGGCGCCGCGGGCTTTGAACGAGCCGGAACGCTGGAGGTGCTCGGCCTTAAGCAAGATCCCGGGCAGGGCCGCTATCCTCAGCAGCGGGGTGCGCCGCACGTGGCTGGCGATCCGCCCGGCCGCCTCGTGCACGTCCGCCAGCCTCGGCACCGTGGTCGCGCCCGCCGTCATCGGGCCAGGCCCTCGGTCGGCACCCGCGCCGTCAGCGCGGCCCAGTCGACCTTGCCGGTGCGCGTGGTAGGAAGCTGGTCGACCCGCATGAAGCGGCGCGGCAGCAGATGCGGGGCCAGCCGCAGTGCCAGGAACGCCCTGAGAGCCGCGTCGGTGACGTCGGCCAGGTCGCCGGCGATGTGGGCGGTCAGGTAGCCGCGGCCTCGCTCGTCGGCGGCGGCGGTCACGACCGCGGCCCGCACGGCGGGATGGCGAAGGAGCGCACCCTCGATCTCAGCCGGCTCTACGCGGTAGCCGCGGATCTTGACTTGCCGGTCCGAGCGGCCGAGGAACTCGATGTTGCCGTCGGGACGGCGCCGGCCCAGATCCCCTGTGCGGTACATGCGGGCGCCCTGGACCGCGGCCAGCGGGTCCGGCACGAACTTCCCCGCGGTCACGCCAGGCTCGGCCAGGTAGCCCCGGGCCACGCCGGCGCCGCCGATGTAGATCTCGCCGACGGCGCCTTCCGGCACCGCATGCAACCGCGGGTCGAGCAGGTAGACGGTCACGCCGTCAAGCGGAGTGCCGATCAGGTCAGTGCTGGTGTCCGGTTCCTGCGGCACCTCGTAGCGCGTAGCGGTCACCGTGCACTCCGTCGGTCCGTACAGGTTGAAAAGGCGTCCGCCAGTCAGCCGGCGGTTGCCGGCTGCCAGGTACGGCCTGAGCGACTCCGCGCTCGAGACGACCAGCCGCAGGTTGCGCAGCCGGGTGCCGGTACCGTCATGGCTGGCCAGGGCGGTGAGGAACGATGGGGTCGTGCTCAGGATCGTGTCGGCACCGTAGGCCTCGATGGCGTCGAGCAGGGCATCGGGGCGCAGCAGGACCGAGCGCGGCAGCAGGATCAGGCGGCCGCCCGACATGAGCGGCGCGAACGTGTCGCGAATCGAGGCGTCCCACCCGAGCGGCCCGAGCTGGAGCGTCGCGTTGTGCCGGCCGAGCCCGCACTCGCGCACCACCGACCGCAGGAAAGCTCGCAAGCCCCGGTGCTCGACCAGCACGGCGTGCGGCGCGCCCGTCGAACCCGAGGTGTGGCTCACGTAAGCGAGGCTGCGGGAGGCGATCTGAGCGGGCGGCGGCAGCTCGGGCATCCCGTCGAGCCGGTCGAGCAGGATGGCAGGGCCGTTCACTGGCAGGGCGAGCCGGCTGGCGAGCGCTGTCGTGGTCAGCTGGAACGCCGCGCAGGCGCTGCGGACCATGGTGGCGAGCCGCTGCGCGGGCTGCTGGATGTCCAGCGTGACGAACGCGCCGCCCGCGCGCAGCACCGCGGTCATCGCCACGACCGCGTCCGCGCCGGGTTCCAGGGCGACGACGCAACGGTCGTCGGTGCGGACGCCGGCGGCTGCGAGCACCCGAGCCAGGCGTTCGACCCGGTCGGCGAACTCGCCGTACGAGATCGTGGCGGTGGGGGTGACCAGGGCGATCGCGTCCGGGTCGCGGACGGCCTGGGCGCGGATGTCGTCGACGACGGTGCTGGCCCGCCGGGACTGGTCCCTCGCGACAGCGACCAGGCGCAGTTCGGAGGTGTACCGCTGGCCACGATCGTCGGTCAGCCAGGTCTGCTCAGGCGTCGGCAGCATCTCGCTGATCACGAGCTGCTCCCCGGTGCCCTTGCGCGCCAGCCTGCGCACCGCCTTGGTGAAGATGTTGACGTAGACGGGACTTTCGAAATCGACATAGAAAGGCCTCGGCTCGGCCGGCGAGACCACGAAGGCAAATCGCGGCAGGTCATGCGCCCGGCGCCACCACCCGGTCCGGACGAAGCGGCGCGCCTCGTTTTTCTCGGCCGCGAACTGGGCGTCCGCGTCGCCAGCCGTGAAACGCCAGGTCTCCCTGGCCAGGATCACGCGATCCACGGTGATCCGGGGCGAGTGGTCCGCATCGGGGCGGATGGTGAACTGGTCGATGACCCGGTTGGTCAGGGCGTGACAGTACACGTCGAGCAGATCGAACTCGGTGCCGCCGGGCAGCACCACCACCAGCCGTCCGTCGCGGTCCTGCACAGCCACGTCCGCGCTCATCACGGTGCGCGGGCGGTGCGGGTCGATCGTGTGGTCAACGAGCGCGACGTAGTAGTCCTCGTCGCGGATCAGCGCAGGCTGGCTGCGCACGGACCACCGTTTCGGCAGTTCGTGCGGGAGCATCGGGACGATGCGCGGACCAGGGAAGTCGCTCGTGGTCTCATCGAGCAGTTCCTTGATGTCGGGGTGCTGCATCATGAAAAGCGAGGCACTGATGGTGTTCATGGCGCAGTGCAGCTCGCCGATCAGGAGCTGGTAGTCACCGCGCGCCAGGGCGTCCGCGTCGTCGGCGACGATCAGCAGGTCAGGGCTGGCGTAACGGGAAAGCCACCAGCCGCCGCCTGGTTCCGCGAACGCTTGCCAGACGCGGTCAGCGATATCCGCCGAGCGCAGGTCGACGCGACGGGCTCCCGGCGGGGCGTTGATGATCGCGGCCCACCTCTGGCGCAGTTCGTCCCTGACGCGCGTGGCATCGGCGATCGACTCGGCGTGCGGGGCCGGCAGCGTGGCAAACCACAGGCTCCCCAGGTCGACGGTGCCATGCCGGGCCCGCAGGCGCTCGTAGGCCTCGCGGATGCGCGCCCCTACGACGTCCGCGTACCTGCCGGTCATCCAGCGGGCCGAGGCCAGGCAGAATTCGAGCGGGACAAGCTCGTCGACGAGCTTCGTGCCGAGGCGCGCGGTGGCCGAGCGGCGGCAGTCTGAATACAGCGGCGAGCGGCATGGGGCGGTCCTGGCGCCCTTGTCGCGCTTCGCGGTGGTCGCGGTCAGCGCGGCGAAGTCATTTTCGAGCGCGGTCAAGGCGGCGACGAGCCCCTGCGCATCCCCGAGAACGGCACGAACCCGCTCACGCCCGCCTTCCAAGACGGCCAGCTTGGCAAGCGCGCGTTCCCTGACGGCCGAGTCGCCGACGCGCTCGAGCACCGCGCGAAGCTGCCGGTCGGGATGCGGGCCCGATGGCGTCTCAAGCCGCCAGCTGATCCAGCGCTTGGCCAGCATGCCATCGAGAAGTCCGACGACGGCTTCCTCGGTCAGATCGCGGCCCATGCGCACGGACAGCTCGCTTGCGAGCGCCGCCAGTGGCCGTGTGCCGTCGCAGATCTCGAGCAACCGCAGCTCAGCCAAGGCGGCGGGCTGGGCCGGCCGCGCCGGTATGCCCACCTCGCCGTGGCCCAGGCGCAAATAGGGCACGCGCCGGGGCGCCAGCCACGGCCGCAGCTCGGGGTCGGCCCCGATGCAGCGCGCCAGCGCGTCGATCGCCCAGCTCGCGAAATAGACCTCTGACCGGGCGATCAGCCCTGTGCCAGGATCGACTGCCACGCCTTCGACCGTGTCGTCCCAGACGCCCCAGCCCACCGGGCCGAAGAAGCCGATCGTGTCGTTTTTCACGCAGAACCGCTGCCAGTAGTGCGCTATGAGTTCCTCGCGCTGTCGCACCATGCTCGAACGGCTGCCAGCGCGAGGCTCCCATCTGGCGAAGGACGCGAACGCGCTGTCGAGCACGGACCTGTTCTGCCAGGCGACCGCGGCGCGGAACAACGGCAGGGCGGCGATCTCCTGCAGTTCCCTGGCGGTGCTGACCATCGCTAGTTCGAACCGGCGCTCGAAGTCCAGCCACTGATCGCCGTCCAGCGGCTCGTCCTGGCCGAAGCCAGCCGCCGCCGCTGACAATCCCTCCGGCACTAACCGGAGCACTCCAGAGGCCGGGAAGCCTGGTCCCCGCAGCGCGAACTGTGACCACAACCGCCACTCGCCGCCCGGCAGCACAATGTTTTCGGTGAGCACTGCGTTTCCGGCTGCCACCGGGCTTTCGCTTACCACCGGGCCACCCCTCCCGCGCACCACTCCAGGACGGCCATGGCGCTGTGATATTTGTTCTCGGCCTGGCGGAACGCGACGCTGCGCGGGCCGTCGAGTACCCCGGCAGTGACTTCCTCGCCGCGATGCGCGGGCAGGTCGTGCATGAACACCGCGTCCCCGGCGGCGGCCATCACCGCCGGGCTGACCTGGAACGGCGCGAACACGTCCCGCCAGCAGGGATCAGCCTTGACGGTGCCCGTGGTCTGCCAGCGGGTGGTGTAGACGACGTCGGCCTCGGGCAGGCAGTCGAGGTCGTGGCGCTGCTCGACGAGCGCGCCGGTGGCAGCGGCGCATGCGGCGGCGCGTTCCAGGTAGCGCGGGCCGACGCCGTATCCGGGCGGAGTGCGCAGGTACAGCGCCGTGCCCGCATAGCGGGGCAGGGCCAGAGTAAGCGCCGAGGCGGTGTTGTTACCTTCGCCGAGATAAAGCACGCGCAGGCCTTTGATCTGGCCGAAGTGGTGCAGCATGGTTGTCAGGTCAGCCAGTGCCTGGGTCGGGTGCTCCACCGCGCTCATGGCGTTGATGACGGGCATCTCGTCCTGCTGGGCGTAGGCGCGCAGCTCCGCTTCGGGACCGGCGGTGCGCACGACGAGCGCGTCAAGCATGCGCGAGAGCACGGCGCCAGTGTCCGCGGGTGTCTCGCCGGTGTTCTCCTGCAGGTCGTCGGGCCCATAGGTGATGAGCTGGGCGCCCAGCCGGAGCGCGCCGGCCGAGAAGGCCGTGCGGGTCCTGGTGGAGGTCTTGCGGAAGAGCACGCCGACCACCCGGTCGCGGAGCGGTAAAGGGGCCGGGCGATGCCCGGCGGCGTACTCGGCGCCGCGTCGGACGATGTGGTCGAGCGCCTCGTCGTCGAGATCGTCGATCGAGATCAGGTGGCGCCGGGCAGCTTGCGGATCAGGCATCTGTCTACTCCTTCGCGGACGCGGGACGCTCAGTGGCGCGGGACGTCACCAGGGCGTCGCGGAGCACGTCAAGGCCGCGGTCAAGCATGGCCGCGGCGATGGTGAGCGGCGGCATGATCTTGACTACCTCGTCGTGACGGCCACAGAGCTCGACGATGAGGCCGTGCTCGAACGAATAGCGCTGAACGGTCTCGGCGCGCTCGGCGCCGCCCGAGCGCTCCAGGTCGATGCCCAGCGCCATGCCACGGCCGCGGACGGCGATGCCTGGCTCAGCCAGGGTCAGCTCGTCAGCGAACCGGCCGAGCTGCCGGCTGCCAGCGGCCAGGCCGGAGCGGAAGTCGTCCCGCTGCCACAGTTCGCAGGCGGCGGTCGCCGCGACGAACGCGAGCTGGTTGCCGCGGAACGTGCCCGTATGCTCGCCTGGCTGCCAGACGTCGAGGTCACGGCGCATCAGCACGAGCGAGAGCGGCAGGCCGTAGCCGCCGATGGCCTTGGAGACGGTGACCAGGTCGGGCACGATGCCCGCCTGCTCGAAGCTGAAGAACGTGCCGGTGCGACCGCAACCCGCCTGGATCTCGTCGGCGATGAGCAGCGTGCCATGCCGCTCGGTGAGCGCCCTGAGCCGTCGCAGCCAGTCGGCCGAGGCCGGGTAGACCCCGCCTTCCATCTGCACGGGCTCGACGATTACCGCGGCGGGCGGATCGACACCCGACGAAGGGTCCGTGAGCATCCGCTCGAGTAAGCCGATCGAGTCGAATGGGCCGTGCGGTCCGTCTTCGAAAGGCACGAACGTCACGTCGTGCCCGGTGACGCCGCCGGCGCGCCGTGCCATCCGGGAGCCGGTGACCGCCAGCGAGCCGGCGGACATGCCGTGGTACGCGCCGCTGAACGCGACGATCCCGCCGCGGCCGGACGCCTTGCGCGCGAGCTTCAGTGCCGCCTCGACGGCATCGGTGCCGGTCGGCCCGCAGAACTGGACCTTGAAGTCCAGCCCGCGCGGGCGCAGCACGATGTCCGCGAGTGCGACGAGAAAGTCGCGCTTCGCGACGGTGTGCAGATCCAGTCCGTGGGCCACGCCGTCGCGGCTGAGATAGCTGACAACGCGGCGCTTGATCGCCTCGTTGTTGTGCCCGTAATTGAGCGTGCCGGCGCCGCAGAAGAAATCGATGAAGGACCGGCCGTCCTCGGCGTAGAGCTCGGCGTCCTTGGCCCGGTCGAAGACGACGGGGAACTTGCGGCAGTACAGCCGCACCTCGGACTCGAGCTCATCGAAGGGCCCGGCATCGCGGCAGCGTTCGGGTTTCACGCGACGGGGGCGGGGAGTAGTGACGATCATCTGGCGTCCTCCAGGCTCGGCCCGGACTCGGCCGGGCGGCTCTGGCCCGCGGTGGCGAGCAAGGCGGCTACTTCGTCGTCGGTCATTTGCTCGACCTCGCGTTCGACAGCGGCCTGAACAGCGGCGGCGAGGGCCGCGACGCTCGTTTGCTCAAACAGCGTCCGCAACGGCAGGTCGATGCCGAAGATGGCGTCAATGCGGGCGAGCATGCGCGTGGCAAGCAGGGAGTGCGCGCCCAGCAGGAAGACATCGTCCTCGACGCCGATCTGGTCAAGGCCGAGCACGTCGGCCCAGGCTTCGGCGATGATCTCCTCGGCCGGTGTCCGCGGCCCCACGTAGGTGTTCTCGAGCTCGGCGCGGCCGGTCGATGGCGCGGGCAGTGCCTTGCGGTCGACCTTCTTGCTCGGTGTCAGCGGCAGCTCGGGCAAGGTTATCCACAGCGCCGGGCACATGTAGTCAGGCAGTCGCCCGGCGGCGTAGGCGCGCAGCGCCGCCGGGTCGGGTACCTTGTCACCGCTGGGCACGAGGTAGGCCACGATGCCTGGCTCACCTGACCGGAGTTCGCGCACGGCGGCAGCGACTGCCCGCAGCCCCGGATGTCCGGCGAGCACGGCCTCGATCTCGCCCAGTTCGATCCGCAGGCCACGCAGCTTGATCTGCCCGTCGATGCGGCCGAGGAAGACGATGGCCCCATCGGCCCTGTGCCGGACGAGGTCGCCGGTCCGGTACAACCGTCCGCCAGGCTGAGTGCCGAACGGATCGGGCACGAACTTCTCGGCGGTCAGCGCGGGGCGGTGGTGATAGCCGCGGGCCAGGCGTACCCCGGCCAGATGCAATTCTCCGGGCACGCCCGCCGGCACGAGATCACCGTGCCGGTCGAGCACGTAGGCACGGGTGCCGGGAACGGGGCGGCCGATCGGCAGGCCGGCCTCGTCGCGGGCATCGGGCTCCGGCCCATCGGGCAGGCGGTGCAGCATGCAGGTGACGGTTGCCTCGGTAGGGCCGTAGTTGGCCAGGAACCGGCCAGGCAGTCCGGTTCCCGCCCAGCGGCGGGCGTCGGCGACCGTGACCACGTCACTGCCGACGTTCATCAGGCGCAGGCCGCGCAGCCTCCGGTCGCCGGGCAGCACGTGCCGCATGACCTCCCGGTAGTAGGCCGGCGTGATCTCCATGATCGTGATCCCGCTGGCGGCCACCCGGTCGGGCAACTCGGCGGGGTTCCAGAACTGGGGGTCGGCGACCACGACCGTCGCGCCGGCCAGCAGCGTGGCGGCGATCTGGTCCATTGCGACGTCGAAGGTCAGCGCGGACAGCAGCACGACGCGCTCGCCAGGGCGCAGGCCATATTCACTGGCGATGACGGCGCAGTGGTGTGCGTAGGCCCGGTGCTCGATGAGCACGCCCTTGGGCTGGCCGGTCGAGCCCGAGGTATAGATCATGTAGGCCAGGTCGTCAGCCGCGGCCGCCGTCGGCGGGTTGCCCGCTGGCAGGGAAGCGATGTGCGCGGTGTCGCCGTCGAGCAGCACCATCGGGATTCCGGCGCCGGCCAGCCGCTCGGCGAAGCGGCCGAAGGTCACGGCAACCGCCGCGTCGGCATCGGCGAGCATGAACGACAGCCGCGGCGCCGGGTGGCCTGGATCCATCGGGACATACATGGCGCCGGTCTTCAGGACGGCCAGCAGGGCAGTGACCACCTCGGGGTCTCGCTCGGCGCAGACGGCCACCGCCTTGCCTGGCCGGGCGCCTAGCCCGCGCAGATGACAGGCGAGCCGGTTGGCCCGCGCGTTGAGCTCGGAGTAAGTCAGCGAGTAGCCGCCGAACGAGACGGCCTCGGCGTCGGGGTGCGCAGCCGCCTGCCGCTCGAAGAGAACTGGCACGCATGCCCCGGGCTCGGGGCAGGAGTAAGGAGGGTTCCACGTCTGCAGCAGCAGGCGGCGCTCGGCGCCGGTGAGGATCTGGAGCAGGCTGAGCGGTGCGTGCGGCCGGTCGGCGGCCTGGCGCAGGAAGTGCAGGTAGTGACCGGCGAGCCGGTCGATCGTGGCCTGGTCGTACAGCGCGGTGGCGTACTCGAGCAGGCCGCGGATGCTGCCGTCGGCGCGGCGCGTGAGCGAGAGGGTCAGGTCGAACTTGGCGGTATGCCACGGCGCCGGCACCCTCTCGGAGGTAAGGCCGTCGAACTGCGGTACCGGGCTCGGCGCCTGCCGGAAGTCAAACATGATCTGGAAGAGCGGATTGCGCGCGAGATCTCGCTCCGGCCTGAGTTCGTCGACGAGCCGCTCGAATGGCAGGTCCTGGTGGTCGTAGGCGAAGACCACGCACTCGCTGGCCCGGCCAAGCAACGCCGCGAAGTCAGGGTCGCCGCTGAGGTCGACGCGGAGCACGACGGTGTTGGTGAACAGGCCGGCAACGTTCTCGACCTCGGGCCGGGTCCGTCCGGCGACCGGCGTGCCCACGGTGATGTCGGTCTGGCCCGTGTACCTGGCCAGCACTGCCCCGAAGGCGGCGAACAACACCACGAACGGGGTAACGGCGTGGCGAGCGGCCAGGTCGGTGACCGCCCGGGCTAGCTCGGCGGGCAGGCTGAAAGCGGCCAGTTCGCCGCGCGGGTCGCGCACAGCCGGCCGTGGCCGGTCGGGCACCAGCTCGGTCGGGCTCAGGCCAGCTAGCCGGTCACGCCAGTAGTCAAGCGAGGCGGTCAGGCGCGGGCCGCGCGACCACTGTTCTTGCCAGCACGCGAAGTCCGCGTACTGCACGGGCAGCGGTGGCGGTGCGGCCGAGCCTGTGGCGTGCGCGCGGTAGAGCTCACGCAGATCGCGGGTCAGGACGTCGGTCGACCAGGCGTCGATAGCGATGTGGTGAAAGGTCAGCACGAGCAGGTGCTCGGCGCCGGCAACGCGTATCAGCCGCGCGCGTACCGGCCACTCGGCGTCCAGGGCGAAGGGCCTGGACATCTCGGCGCGCAGCAAGCCGCCGGCGCACTCGGCGGCGCGCGGGCGCGACATGCCGGTCAGGTCGACGGGCACGACCCCGAGCGCTGACGGCGGGTCGATGACCTGGACCGGGGTGCCATCGCGGCCGACGTACCGCGTCCGCAGGATCTCGTGACGTGCTAAGAGAGCGTCAAGCGCGCTGGTGAGTGCCGGCACGTTCAGCGGCCCGGTCAGGCGGAGTACGAGTGGCACGAGGTACTCGACGCTTCCTGGCTCAAGCCTGTCAAGGAACCACAGGCGCTGCTGTGCCGATGACGGCGGCAATGCCTGGTCGCGGGCGACAGGACGGACCGGCCCGATGTCATCGGAGGTGATCGTGCCGGGGACAGCCAGCAACTCGGCGATGCGCGCGACTGTGCGCCTGCCGAAGATCTCGGCGACCGGGACAACTGTGCCGAATGCGGCGCGCAGCCGGAAGATCAGCAAGGTGGCGAGCAGCGAGTGGCCGCCGAGGACGAAGAAGTCGTCCTGCGCGCCAACTCCCGACACGCCGAGCACCTCCGCGAAGGCTGCGGCGACCCCTAGCTGCGCGGGTCCGCTTGGGGGCACGTACCCGTCGTCGCCGGCCAGCGTGGCGGTGTCGAGGTCGGCGAGGCCAGGCAGCGCGCCCCGGTCGATCTTGCCGCTAGGGGTGAGCGGCAGGGCCGGCAGAGCGCGAAGCAGCGAAGGCACCATTGCCGCTGGCAGTTGCTCGGCCAGGTGGGCGCGAAGGCGCTCCAGGTCGAGCGCGGCGCCTGGGGCGGCCACGACATGGGCGACAAGCCGCTGGTCACCATCGCCGGCTTCGCAGACGCAGACCGCCGCGGCGAAAACACCGGGATACTCTCCGAGCACTCCCTCGATCTCGCCGGGCTCGATGCGCATCCCGCGAAGCTTGACCTGCAGGTCGAAGCGGCCGAGAAACTCGAGCACGCCGTCGGCGCGGCGACGCACGCGGTCGCCGGTCCGGTAGATCCGCAGTCCGGGCACGCGCGGCTCCGGATGCGGCACGAAGCGCTCGGCGGTCAGGTCGCCGCGCCCGACATAACCACGGGCGACCTGCACTCCTGCGACGCACAGTTCGCCGTCCTCGCCTGGCGGCACCGGCCGCAATGCCGGGTCGAGCACAAGCACCTGGGTGTTGTCGATTGGCCGCCCGATCGCGACGATGTCCCTTGGCTCGTCGCCGGAGTACGGCCAGGCGGTGACGTCGATGGCGCACTCGGTAGGCCCGTAGGTGTTGACGAGCTCGACGGCGAGCTGGCCGCGGAGCTGGCGGCACAGCCTGACCGGCAGCGGCTCGCCCGCGCAGAAGACGAGGCGCAGCGTCGCGCAGGCACTCAGCCCGGGTTCCGCGACCAGCATGCGCAGCACCGAGGGGACAAGCTGGAGAACGGTGACGCGATGTGCGGCTACCGTCCGCACGATGGCCGCCGGGTCCCTGGAGACGCCATCGGCGGCGACTACGACCGTGCCACCGCAGACGAGGGGCGCGAGGAACTCCCACAGGGCGGCGTCGAAGCTGACCGTGGTCTTCTGCAGGACCCGGTCCGATGGTCCCATGGCGTGCTCGCGGACAGTCCACAGAACCCGGTTGCGGATCGCCTCGTGACTGACGGCCACGCCTTTGGGCCTGCCGGTCGAGCCTGAGGTGTACACGATGTAGGCCGCGTTCGCCGGGTCGAGCGCGGGCAGCGATCCCTGGTCATCTGCGCCGGCATCATCGGCGGCCTCGTCGTCAAGCAGCAGGAGCCGGATGCCCCGGTCGGGCATCTGGTCGCGCATCCAGGCCTGGCTGACCAGCACAGTGGCGCCGCTGTCGTTGAGAACGTAGGCGCGCCGGGCAAGCGGCTGGTCCGGATCGACGGGCACGTACACGCCGCCGGCCCGCAGCACCGCCAGCAGGGCGGTGACAAGATCGATGTCCCGGTGCAACGCCACCGCGACCGGGGTTTCCGGCCCCACGCCAGCACCGCGTAAACGCAGGGCGAGCCGGTCGGCGCGGTCGAGCAGCCCGGCGTAGGTGAGCTTGCCGGCGCCGTATTCCACCGCGGTGGCCAGCGGGGTGCGCGCCGCCTGGGCAGCGACCAGGTCGGGCAGGCAGGCACCGGGCAGGCAGGCACCGGGCAGCGGCGCGACGGCCTGGCCGGCGCCGGTGCGGCCGCTGCGCGGGCCGCGCTCGCGCGGGGGTGCGCCGGCGTAGCCGGGGCACTGCTCATGCACCGGCCGACCGGGGTCGGCCAGGACAGAGCGCAGAAGCGCCTGGTAGGCCTCGGCCAGGCGCGCGACGGCGGGCCGGCCGAACAGCGCCGCCGGGTACTGAAGGCGGGCTGTCATACTGCCGTCTGGCCAGGTGTTGATGTCGAACGCGAGGTCGAATGGTGATGCGGCCAGCCCCGGCCGCATCAGCTCCGCGTCGAGCCCTGGCAGCGTGACAGGTTCGCTCGGGGTGGTACGCAGTGAGAACGCTGCCTGGTAGAGCGGGTTCCTCGATAGATCGCGGGCTGGCCTCGCGGCCTCGACGACGCGTTCGAACGGGGCGTCGGCGTGGGTGAACGCGGCCAGCGTGCTATCGCGAACCCGGGTCAGCAGCTCGGTGAACGCGGGGGCACCGGACAGGTCGCAACGGATCACGACGTTGTTGATGAACAAGCCGATGAGGTTTTCTGTCCCCGGCTTGGTGCGTCCTGCGACTGGCGTGCCGACGGCCACGTCGGTCTGGCCGCTGAACCGGGCGAGTACGGCCTGGAATACCGCGAGCAGCACCATGAACCGGGTGGCGCGCCGCTCGCGGGCGAACTGATCGACCGCCTGGGTCAGGCCGGCAGGCAGGTCGAACCGGATGACATCGCCGCTGCCCTGCCACCTCTCCGGGCGTGGCCGGTCGGTCGGCAGCTCAAGCGGCGCGAGGCCGGCGAGCCGATCGCGCCAGTAGTCGAGGTGCCTGGCCAGCCGGGGCCCGGCTAGCCGCTCGTGCTGCCATTCGGCGAAGTCGGCGTACTGCAGCGCCGGAGCGGGCGGTGGCGTTGCCCCGCCGCCCGTGTGCGCGCCGTAGCCGGCGACGAGTTCGCGCGTGAACACGTTCCACGACAGCCCGTCGAAGGCGATGTGGTGTACCACCACCAGCATGAGGTGCTCGCAGGCGGCGAGCCGTGCGATCATCAGCCGTATCGGCAGGTCGCTCTCCAGGTCGAATGGACGCCGCAGCTCACTATCGATCAGCGTGTCCGTATCCTCGCCGGGCATCACCTGGCGCCTGCTCACCGGCAGCTCTGGACGTTCGGCGATGCACTGCACCGGCTCACCGTCGATGACCGCGTACCTGGTACGGAGCACCTCGTGCCGGGCGAGGATATCGCCGAATGCCCGGGTCAGCGCAGCCTCGTCCAGGTCGCCCTTGATTCTCACCGCCATCGGCAGCAGGTAGTCGGGCGAGCCGGGGCTCAGCTGATCGACGAACCAGAGCCGCCGCTGCGCGAGTGACGTCACCCGGAAGCGGCCGTTCTGCCCGCCTTCAGAACCGTTCACGCCTGACCCTCCTCTGCGCCGTCGGGCGGTATGAATGCTGCCGAAACGGCCTGAGCTGGCACCAGGGAAGAAGCCGCAGGCCTCACTCGCCAGTTCAGTTGCGTGTTCGTCTCTGGGTGGGCGTACTCCTTCCGGGCAGACTTGGCCGGTCAGAGGGTACTTGCGGACCATCGGAGGGAGCACTCGGTGAGCGAGGACATCGACGACGGCACGTATCGCGTCGTGCGCAATGACGAAGAGCAGTACTCGATCTGGGCGGCCGATAGGGAACTGCCGCTTGGCTGGTACGCCGAGGGCACGCAGGGCACCCGCGCTGTGTGCCTGGATCACATCGGGAAGATCTGGACGGACATGCGCCCGGCGAGCTTGCGGCGGCGTATGGAGCAGACGGGGTGAGCGCGTACGGCGCGCACGACGCCGGGGTGCTCGCCACGATAGGCGCGACCCCGCTGGTGCGGTTAAGCAGGCTACTGCCAGGCAGCCACTTCAGGACGTTCGCCAAGCTGGAGGCGGCCAACCCCGGCGGCAGCATCAAGGACCGCTCAGCCTACGTCATGCTCGCTGCCGCTATGGACGCCGGGCTGGTGACACCCGGCCGGTCTGTCGTCGTCGAGTCGAGCTCTGGCAATCTTGGAGTTGGCCTGGCGCAGGCGTGCCGTTACTTCGACCTGCGGTTCATCTGCGTAGTCGACCCGCGCACCAACGCGCAGAACGTCGCGCTCATGCGAGCGTACGGCGCGCAGGTCCAGATGGTGACTGAGCACGACCCGGCCACCGGCGAATACCTGCCGGTACGCATACAGAGGGTGCGGGAGCTGGTCGCTACGCTTCCGGACGCGTACTGCCCGGATCAGTACTCCAATCCCGGCAACGCGCTGGCGCACCGCACGACAATGAGAGAAATAGCCGAAGCTCTCGCCTGGCGGATCGACTACCTCATCTGCGCCATCAGTTCCTGCGGCACGCTGCGCGGGTGCGCGGAATACGCGCGAGAGCAGGGTCTACCGGTGCGGATCGTCGCCGTGGACGCGGAGGGGAGCGCGATCACGCGTCCGCCCAGGGGGCGGCGGCTGATCTCTGGCCACGGCGCGGCTGTCGCCCCGGTGCTGTACCAGCGCGGGCTTGCCGACGAAGTCGTCTACGCGAGCGACCTGGAGTGCCTGGTGGGCTGTCGGCGCCTGGCCCGGCGTGAGGCGATCCTCGCTGGCGGATCATCGGGAGCGGTCGTGAGCGCGCTGCAGCGAATGGCTGACCGCATCCCGATCGGCGCCAACTGCGTGCTGATCCTGCCCGACAGCGGAGAGCGTTACCTCGACACGATCTACGACGACGCATGGGCTACCGCCCAGTTCGGCGAGGTCGCCGAACTGTGGGACGACAAGACGGCGGAAGTGGTGCCGTGCTGATCCGCCCCTTCGCGGCTCGGGCGGCTGCGCGGCGATCTTCTCGCTTTCCGGAACTCATCCGTGGGATGGTAATCATGACCCTGACAATTTCATTTGATACCTGTCCGGCTCCAGCCTTGGCAGCTGGCCAGGAATCTGAGAGCCTAGCGGACTGGATCGCCGAGAACCCGGGGTGGGAGTCTCCCTTCTACCAGTACGGATATATGCTCTTCCGAGGATTCCGCATTACGAGTCTCTCCGCCTTCGAGACCGCGATCCAAGCGATCATGCGGCCGTCACTTGAATTCGCCGAGGAGACTTCTCCCCGGAGCCAGCTGAGCGATCACGCTTACACTTCGACGGATTATCCGCCGAGTTATCCCATCCAGTTTCACCATGAGTTCTCTTATCGCCGAAGCTACCCTGCGCGGCTGGCTTTCTGCTGCCTGCGGCCCGCACATTCTGGCGGAGCTACCCCGCTGGCTGACTCCCGCAAAGTCCTGCGCCGGCTGCCGGCAGACGTCGTCGCGCGCTTTGACCGTCTTGGCGTCAGATACGTGCGCAACTTCGGGGAAATGGGTGTCTCCTGGCAAGATTCCTTCGGCGAGACCAGTAAAGAAAAAGTATCTGGCTATTGCCGTGATAATGGTATCGCGCATACGTGGTCAGGCGACTACCTGCATACCTGCCAGGAAGCTCCAGCTACCATCGAGCATCCCGTGACTGGAGAAAGGACCTGGTTTAACTCGGTCATGAACCTCAACGTCTGCGGAATCGAGCCTGAACCGGTGCGCGAAGCGCTGAGATTACTACCGGAAGACTCGTTGCCAACGAATACCTATTACGGGTCGGGAGAACCGGTCGAGCCGGCCGTGATCGAGCTCTTGCGGCAAGCTTACGCCGAGGAAGCGGTGCGGCTTGAGTGGCAATGCGGGGATCTGCTCCTCATCGACAACGTACTGACCGCGCACGCACGCGATCCGTTTGAAGGCCCCAGGAAGGTGATCACGGCCATGGGCTACGCGCGGTGACCCAGCCGGTCAGGCCCGGCTAACGGCCGAACTCGGCAAGCGCGACGCGGTTAGGCAGGCCCGTCTTCGTCAGCAGCGCGGCGACGTGCTTTTCGACAGTACGCGGCGACAGGTGGAGGCGAGCCGCGATCTGGCGGTTGCTCAGACGCTGGGTAAGCAGCAGCAAGATCTCGAACTCCCGCGCGGTCACGCCGACAGAACGCAGCTTCGGCGGAATCTCGTCCGTGCCCGCCCGGTGCTGGGTGACCCGGACCCCGGCCCGGCGCATCAGCGCCCGGCACGCGCTCGCTACGGCAGGGACCTCGGCAGAGTAGAAGTACTCCTCCGATTCGCGCAGCCAGTCGACGGGTGTCCCCCACCCGTCGGTGATCGCGGCTTCCGCTACCAGGCGCAACCCGAGATTTCGCCCGGTAGCGTACAAGGCGCCGACGCGCAGTCCTTCCTCGACGTCTGCCATCGCCTCAGCTGACCGCCCGGCTTGCCCTTTGAGAACCGCGCTGGCGTATAGCGCGAACTGCCGGTCCCAGCGCAGCTGGCTGACTGGCGCGGCGATCGCCGCCTGGAGGCCAGCCTGGCTGAGTTCGCCATCCAGCGATCGCAGCAGCAGGTGAGTCCCGTACCTGCCGGTCAGCTGGTACACCGTAGGGCTGTTCTCCTCGGCGGCCAGGGCATGGTTCAGTTCATTGGTCGCCAGGTCGCGGTCCTCTTCGAGCAGAGCGCACCACGCCATGGCAAGTCCGTGAGCCCTCGGAGTGTGCTGGGCGTGTTCGTCCGCATGGCGGCGCAGTTCGGTGAAGGCGGCCTCCATGTCCTGCCTTCTGCCGCGGTGCGCGGCTAAGATCGCGCGCAGCAGCAGTGCGTACTTGGCGGTGTCCAGCAGCCGCAGGCGCACAGTGGACTCGAGTACGCCGTCGAGCAAATGCCCAGCCGTGCTGAAGTCGCCACGCAAGATCGCCTGGAATGCCAGGCTCGCCTCTGCTTGAAAGCGGGCAGTGACCGCGCCGACCCGCGACGCCTGCGACCTCACTTGCTCAAGAAGCTGGGTGCTGCCGTCGCGAAGCGCCTCGTCGTTGCCGAGCCGGATGAGCGCATGGATTTCCTCGATCGGCAAGCCATGAAGTACGGCAAGGCGGCGCGCGCGCTCCAGGCAGGCCGTTGCCTCACCGGGATTCCTGGAGCGGCTGAGCGCGCCAAGTAACTGCCAGGCCTGGCAAGCCACTAGCGGTTGCCCGGCGGCTTCGGCTACGTCCGCTGCCCGCCGCGCCAGTTGCTCGGCCAGCCGAACCTGGTCAGGGCCGGGCAGGTCGAGCGCGAGGTGGGCGGCGACCACATCGACCGGAGCCGTGTCCTGGTCGGCGGCATCTGGCCCGAGCAACCGGCGGGCTATGTCTACCTGGGCAAGCCCAGCGGCCGATAAGCCGGCCACTGCGGCCGCCCAGGCTAGCTGGGTATGCAGCCGTGCCCGGGCGGGGCCGCTGAGCAGGCCGGCGAAGCCGTCGAGCTCGGCAGCGACTGACACCGCTCGCTCGACCTGGCCAGCCTCGGCGAGGCCAAGCAGCAGCGAGGCGAGCGCGTCGGCACGTTCCTGCACGTTGTCGTGGCGCAGGAGGCTCATCGCCTTGTCCAGCAGGGCGACTGCGGTGTTGGCCGCGCCCTGGGCCAGTGCCCGGCGGCCGGCCTCGGCAAGCAGCGAGCCCGCGACGGCTGGCTCGTCGGCCTTCAGCCGGAGTTCGGCGCAGGCCTGGCACCATTCACCCGGCAGTCCGGGAAAGACGGCGTCCACCGCATCGGCGGCCCGCCTGGCGAGGTTATTCCGCTCTGCCGGGCTGAGGAGGGTGAGCAGCGTTTCGGTGAACAGCGGGTGCTGGAAGGCGTACCAGTCGGGGGTCTCCTCGTCTGGCGCGACAATCTGGCTGGCGAGCTCGGCGTGGAGTTGCTGTAACAGCTCGCGGTATCCGAGGCCGGTCGCGGCCTGCACGACCGACACCGGGAAACGCGGGCCCATGATCGCGGCCAGGGACAGCACGTCGCGACCGGACGCGCCCATGCGGTCAAGCCTGGCGGCCATCGTACGGGTAAGAGATCCAGTCACCTTGGTGCGGAGCTTGCCGGTGAGCCGCCAGGCCCGTGACCCTTCGGTGCGTACCAGGATCTCGCTGCGTCGCATCGCGGTGACGATCTCAACGATGAGCAGAGGGACGCCGCCCGTATCAGCCCACAGATGCTGGCTGATTCCGTTCGGGAGGTCATGCGTATCGCAGTCAAGCAGGCTCGCGCAGAGCGCGCCGGTCTCCTCCTGGTTCAGCCGGCGTAGCTCGAGTAATTCGGCCGCGCCGCGCTGGACGGCCGAGCGAGTCAGGTCCAGGGCAGGGCAGGGCACGTCGCGGGCGGCACCCAGGAGCAACGTGCGCTGAGTATGGAGATTTTCCACCAGGTAGTCGACCACGGCCAGGCTGTCGGCGTCGGAATTCTGCAGGTCGTCGAGCAGGACCAGGCAGCCGCGCTCGTGTCCGGCCAGGTCTGTCAGCCGCCGCACGGCTTCGGCGAGTATGACCAGCGAGCCCCCTTCTTGCCGGGGCGCGGGTAAGCCCCAGTCCGGGATGATCCGCGCGAGGACCGCGCGGTAGGGCCCGAGTTGCGACACGTCAAGCGGTGCTCCGGAGTGCAGCAGCGACATGAGTGTCTCGGTGAGCAGCCGAAATGGCGCTGTAGGCCCGATCTGGCTGCCTCGCCCCCTGATGACGTACATGCCCGCTGCCGCGCCGAGATCGGCCGCGGCAGCGGACAGTCGTGACTTTCCGATGCCACCTTCGCCAATGACGAAAACCGCGCCGCCGCGCCCGGCCCTGGTATTGGCCAAAGCCTCATCAATCGCGCGAAGCTCATTGTCGCGGCAAACCATAGGCGATAACGGCATCCTCACAATTGCCGAGGGTACTACTGTTAGTAGCCGACGCTCCACCAGCCTCTTAGCTGGGGGAGCGGGTGGTCATCTGCACTACGTTGCTCCCTCCGCAACAGGTGGTGTCCATCGGCCCGGCCAGGCTGTTGATCGGGCTGCCCAGCCCTGTAGGCACGCTGCCCGCGAGCGTGATGACCCCGGCCAGCACGGCTGCCCGCAGCCCTTGCCGTAAATGCGATGCCGACTCGTTAACCATTTCATCCGCCTTTCTTGTAACTTATCTAAATTTCGGTTGAGATTCGAGGAGCAGTACAGAGGGGACGGCGTCGGGGAAGCCAAGCCGCAGTAGTCCGTATCCGATGCCGGCGAGCCCGTGCAGGAGCCCCGGAGTGGCGATTCCTCCCGGGGTGGCGCAGTGCGGGCCATGACGATAGACAGCGTCCAGGATCTGGTCGGCGTACCGGCGTTGCGTACGCTGTGAGCCCGAGCCGTGATCGGCGGGCATCAGCATGATGAGCGCTTCGGCGATGCCGAGCTCGCCGTGACACAGGCTCAGGTCGGTGAGCAGCGGTCGCTCGGCCAGGCGGGCCAGGGCCGACTTCATGCCGACTGGCGAGCGCCCGGTCGCCAGGCCGGCATGTGCGAGCAGCAATCCCGAGGTGCCGCAGCACCACCCGCTGCCACGGCCCGCGGCCGCGGACAACTGCTCGAGCACCCGCCAAAGCGCGGGCCTGGCGGCTTGCGAGTAATGGGCATCTTCGGCATGGGCGGCGAACCGGGTGAGCGCGCAGCCGATCCCGGCCGGGCCGCTGGCAAAGCCTGGCAACGGGTCGCCTTCGTTCAGCCCGCATCGCCCGGCGGTTCGCTCGACCAGGACAGCGAGCCGGCCGGCGCAGGTGCTGGCTAGATCGGCCGCGGCGGGTGAGCCGATCTCGCGATCGACCGAGATCATGGCGGCCAGGCAGCCGGCGAGCCCGTCCCACCAGCCCGCCGGTCCTGGCAGGTCCGCCGCGATGGCAGCCAGCCGCACCGCCGTCTGGGCCCAGCCAGCTATCTCCTGGTCCCCGAGCAGCGTGGCAAGCCTGGCCAGGGCATAGCTGATCCCGCCCAATCCCGAACTGCTGCCGCAGCCAATATCGCCGGCGAGGGCGGGACGGGCGGCCAGGGCCGCGAGCAAGCTCGGGATCGGGGTTACCGCGCGCCGCGCTACCTGTGCGTACCTCACGATCCCCGTCTGCCGCGCGAGCTGGGCAAGGAAAAGCGCGACCCCGAGATAACCGTCGGCCAGGCTCGCTCCCATCGGAAGCACGACCCAGCGCGTCTCGTCGATCAGCTGCATGCCGATCCAGTTCACGCGGCCTTGATCCCCTTCGTCCTGCATCACCTTGCTGCAGGCCACGATCTCGTCGGCCAGCCCGGTGGCAGCCGCGAGCAGGCGGCCAGGCTCCGCCCCGGCTCCCCAGCGGGCCACTGCGAGCGGGCGGCCGTTGCGGTGGCTCTCGTCGAGGCGGCGGGAGCTCAGGCTGGCACGGATGATCCATTCCTGCTCACCTCTGTCGATCTCGCCCATCCTGGCCACTTTCGCCAGCGCGGACTCGAGCCCGGAGCGTTCGAGCACGCAGGGGAGCCGGCAGTCATCGCAGGTTCGCAGATCCCGGGTCGCTGGCCGGGTGGTGAAGAGCGGTATGTCGAGCGACCAGAAGGCATTGCGCTCGTGAGGAGCCAGTAGCCGCCAGAGCGGGTGGCCGGCGAAGGCCCGGTCGAGTAGATCCAGCGCCTCGTCACGATCGAGCGCGTCGCGTAAGACGCCAGGATCGGTGGTCTGATCCATCAGGCGCGCATAGCCACTGGTCGGCCGGAGGATTACGCGTGTCTCCAGCTCGGCGAAACGCCGCAGCAAGCCGGTGAAGCCTGACCGGTCACCGACGATGGCGTCGTAGCCGAGACGGAAACCGTCCAGCAGATCGCTTCCGTACCGGGCCGGTTCGGTCACCTCGCCGCGGAAGCGCGGGCGATTCGGAGCGGCCTGGCCCTGGCCGCCGGCACTGGGCTCGCCGCCCAGGCCCGATCGATCGAGCGGGCCATCCTCGGTAAAAACTACGTAGGGCAGCAAGCCGGTGCGCTGGACCGAAGCCGCGAGCGCGTAAGCAGCCGGATCCGCCACTATGGCATCTGCCAGCGGCAGCTCGGGATGGAGAATGGTCTCCACGTCGATCAGGACGGGCTGGTCCGCGGCCGCGATAAGGTTCTCGCAGTGCAGGTCCGCCGCGTTGAGCGCGTAGAGCACCGCGAGCAGCATGCCGGCCCGGCGGTAAAACGTGCGTGCGTCGGCCGCTCGCCGCAATGGCCGCGGCCGGACGTATTCCATCCATCCGTAACCCTGCCGGCAAACGGTGCCTGCGACTCGCAGCGTGCAGCCTGGCACCTTGCGGTTGAGCCACGCGATCACGTCGCCGAACCTGGCCTGCGAGGCGAGGCAGCGCGGCTTGTACACCACGGTCCGGCCGTCGGCGAAACGCACGAAAGTCACAGAGCGGCCATGACGGTGCGAGTCACCGAAGCCGGGCTCTACGGCCACGACCCGGCCGGGGTCATTGCCGTCGAGCAGCGTCTGGAGTAAGAGTGCCCGATCGGCCGCCAAGCGCACCAGCAGCTCGACGCCGGCGTCGGCGGCCGAGCCGGCGACCGTGCTGAGCAGCCTGGCTAAGACGGGGTACCGCTCGAACAGTCCGCCTAGCCCTCTGGCCGTGCGGACTTCGCCGGAATCCTGGCCTGCGATAAAGCTGCGCAGCGCGAGACGGACGAGCCCGTCGGCGACGACCGCGGCGAAAGACCGGCCGACCTCACCGGCGTCGGCCTGACCGTGGCCCAGGTGCCGGTCAGCGGCGGCGGTCACGCGGTCGCGCACCAGCGAGATCATCGGTTGCAGCGCGACGGCGAGGGTCTGGTGCGCCGAGCTCGCTTCCGGCAGTTCGCCGGGCAGGGCTGCCAGTGCCGCGCTCTCCGCGATTTCGCGCCAGGCGGGACGAACCTCCAGCAAGTTCTCCTCTGATGGCGGCGTTGCCGGCCGCTCATGCCGGGCCAGCGCCCGAATCCACCACCCGGAAGGGAGCACGCCGGCGACGGCCGTGCTGCCTGGTGTCATCGGTTGGTCCACAGCCCCAAGCTGCCACACGGTGCCTGGCCCGGTGATGGGTGAGCGCCACCCATGTTTTCCCCGCGCGTTACGCCCTACCTGGCAGGCCGCCGGCTCAACCCGGCTTCACTGGCGGAAAGGTCGCGCCCTGGGTCGCATCGCTGCCTGATGGCTGGTCAATCAGCGGGTAGCGCGCCGGGAAATATACGAGGCCGGCCCCCATGCGAGGCAGGCACCCGCTGACGCATCGTGGTCCATAGGTAGCCCGGCCGACCAAGGAGCAGCTATGGGTGACCCAGTCCCCGTCCGCGTCGTCGCCTCGGACCCGATCCTGGAGTCCGGTGTCACGAGCGCGTTACTCAGCTCCCCCGACCTGTGCGTGATCTTGCCGCAGGAGGTTGCCAAGGTAGCGGTGGTCATCGTCGACGGCGTGCTGAATCAGGTGTGCGACCTGCTCCGCCTGCGCAGAGAGCTGGCTGGCCGGCCCGAGATCGTGCTGGTCGCCGCAGACTTCGGGTTACCGGATGCCTTGCGCGCCATCGCGGCCGGAGCGCGCGGCCTGGTGCGAAGGCGGGAGGCGGACGCGGGCAGGCTGGCCCGCGCGGTGCTCGCGGCGGCCTGTGGCGACTGCACCGTGCCGCCGGACATGCTCGCCGAAATGATCGACCGCGGGGCGGCCTGTCACCAGGAAGCGTCTCCTCCAGGGATTCCGCCGGGTTCCGGTCTCACTAAGCGTGAGCACGCTGTGCTTAGCCTCATCGCCGACGGCCTCGAGACTCATGAGATCGCCAGGGAGTTGTGTTATTCGCCCCGCACCGTGATCGGCGTGGTCCACGACATTACCCATCGTTTCGGGTTGCGCAACCGTGCCCACGCCGTGGCCTACGCGCTGCGGGTGGGACTGTTGTGATGAGGTCAGCCGCCGCTCTCGCCGACGAGCCGCGCGTGCACGTAGCGGCGAGAGACACCTCAGTCCAGGTCCAGATGTCCGCGCTGATCGCAACGTGCGGGTTCCAGCTCGCCGCGCAGCCAGGCGAGTCCGCTGACGTGGTAGTCATTGCCGCGGTGCACAGTGTCGATGAGACGATGACCACATGGCGACCCCGCCCAGGGCCAAGCGGCCGCTGGCTGCTCGTCGCCGACAGGTTCTCGCCTCCGGGAGTCAGGTGGGCGGTGCGGGCCGGGGTTCATACCATGCTGCGAGCCGCCGACGCGACTTCTGCGCAGCTGGCGGCTGCCGTCTGGGCGGCCCACCGAGGTGAGGGCAGGATGCCGCACGAGGTGCTCATCCGCCTCCTGGGCCCGACGCCCAGGTCCGCCGCCAGCGCGGCGCCTCGCCCGATCATGGCCGCGCAAGCGCTGACCTCCCGCCAGCGAACCGTGCTGGGCCTGATGGCCGAAGGGCTCGGGAACGCGGACATAGCGCGGGTGCTGTGCTGCTCGGAGCACACCGTCAAGAACGTCATCTATGACCTGACAGCCCGGCTGCAGTCACGTAATCGCGCCCACGCGGTGGCATGCGCGGTGCGCGGGGGACTGGTCTAGCCTTCGCGCCGCGGTCCCCGTGCTAGCGCCCCGTGCCCGTCGCGCCCGGTTCGTCGCAGCAACGTAGGCATTGATCGGGCATGAGTTTTTGTTACGCTCAACGGTAGCTTTATGTCTTTTCCTCGACCGGGCCAGCTCAGAAGATAAACGGTCAGCCGATTAGGGGTACGGTGGATCTAGCTGCGGACAAGGTGCTCGACGCGCTGGCCCCGCGCACGGGTGAGCCGGCCAGCGCGCCATCGAGAACATGCTCATGCTGCTGATCGAGCCTGCGCAGGAGCGGTCCGCCTGCCCGGCCGCCAGGACGGAGCCGATGAGACCCCGCGATCCGCGATCGACGAGCCTTCCTCACCAGCTGCTACGTCATGAGAGGAGGAGACTATGTGCCCACCGGTTAGGAAGCCGCGCGTAAGCAAGAAGAAGTAAAAGACTAGCATCACCAGTTGGCGGCCGGGGCGCGAATTACCCCAATGCGCCCCGGTCCTCCTCGGGCTAGCCGAGGAGCTGCCTCAGGTAGCGTTCCATCGACGAAATAAGAGTCTTTATGGTGCCGTCCTGGTAACGCTCAGCCTCGTAGATCGAGTTGATCGCCCATTCAGCTTTCTTTACTCTTACCAGGCGAATGTAAATGTACCCCGGCACAAGCAGCAGCGGCGGGTAAACCGTACTGGGCAAAAACACCTTCCTGATTTTTACGCCGTCCGCTGTCCACTCCGCTCGTTCCCTGACCCGATCCGCGTAACCGAGCACTAGGTAGGGCAGGCTGTCCGGCCTGCAGTCCAGGAAAGGCGGCCGGCTGCCCAGAATTCCGCTGAGCCTGTTGTAGACAAGCGCCGTGAGCGCCTGGCCATCGCGCATGGTCTCAGTCGTCGCCGCCTTGGCTTCTGAGGTCGCGCGCACCCTGTCCAGCACCAGTTCGCCCGCGACGGCCGACGTGATCTGGCTGGCACGCACCGGCATGATGGGCGTATCAGCGAACCAGCCGACCGACTCCATCTCGGCCGGTCCCCGGTTGATCGTCGGTGCATAAAACATCGCCGGTGACCTGAAGCCGGCCTCAAGGCTCAGCGCCAGGGCGCTCACGAAGGCCGCGAATGGCGTGTAGCTGTGCCTCCGGCTCGCGTCGGTGACGAAGCGCGAGCTGATCCCCGCCGCACCCCCTCCATTCGCTACTGACATGGGCCTGGCTAGCGGGAGATCAATGTAGGCGTGCGGGCTGTTGGCGGCACGCATCAGGTTGAGCGCCCATTCATAGCGCTCCGGAAGCTGTACCGTGTCGGCGACAGTGGCTGTTCTTTCCAGGTAATCCGCGAATTCGTTGCCGCCGCAGCCGCACGACCGCGGGTTCGTGTCGTCTCTGGCGTCTCTGGCGTTTCTGGCGAGGTGGGCGAGTACTACGTCGACGGACCTGATATCGGAGACCATGTGGTCAAACAGGAATACCACTCGAATACGCCCGGCCTCATCGGGACCGTAGGCGGCCGCGTATCTGTAATAGGGATTCCTGGCCGTGAGATCGGCATGCATGGCGTCGGTGAGCTCGGACCACGACCTGACCTTCGGCAGCGCGATGACCGGCGATCTGCCCCGCTCTAGGTCCTGGCAGCTGCTGATGTGCTGAGACCACGACTCCGCCGTGCCCGCGGTCACGAGGGTCGTGCGGAGAACCGGATAGACCCTCGCGAGGTCCGCAAGCACCTCGTGAAACCTGGCGAGGTCGGTCACGCCCTCGATGACGGCTCCCGTGAGGATCCAGGACGGTGACGGCTCGCCGAGCATCGCCTCAAGGGCCAGCCGCTGCTTTTGCACGTCACTCAGCCGGTAGGACCGCTCAGCGTTGCACTCCGTCACGGCTCACTCCTGCTCATCGGGTCGTGATGAAAGGCCGAGCATGCTCCTTGAGCACGAATCAAGTATGGGTCAGCCGGCGGCGCTGGCGTGTGGCGGGCTCTTCTCATCATTGTCGGCCAGCCACGTCCACCCTCATCGCCGCCTGCCGGCTCGGGAAACGCTCATGGGCTCAGCCCTTGAGCGATCAACCTGGAAAGCACGGCAAGTGCCGCGGCAATTTTTCATCCCTCATTTGCTTGAAAGAATTCCCCCGGGTGCGTCTTGCTCCTTCCTGCTGGCCGTGGCCGGTGCGCTACCGCGGTGCCGCGCGAACGGCGGAAGACTAGGCCGGCATCACCGGCGCGGGCCCCGGAAAGGCCAAAAGGCCAACAGGATCATGCGGGGACTACCGTGCCCGCTGTTCGATCGCCGCGCGCACCTGCGCGATGAGGTCTGGCTCGGTGAAGGGTTTGCGTATCAGCCGGGGCTGGTCGTGGCGTGACTCGTTTCCTGATTCGCCGGTCGAGCCCGTCATGCGCAGGACGGCCAGGCCGGGACGTTTCTCCTGTGCGCGGCGGCCGAGCTGGGCTCCGCTCATGCCAGGCATCATCTGGTCGGTGAGCAGGAGCTGGCAGTGCTCTGAGCCGAGCAGCCTGAGTGCGTCGGCGCCGTTGTCGGCCTCAATCGTCTGGTACCCGTTGCGGCGCAGCATGCGGGAGGTCAGGGCCAAGACCGCGGGCTCGTCGTCGACGATAAGGACAGTCGCCCCGCCCGCCTGAGGCGCGGGCGTGGCGGCGGGCCGCGGCTCGGGCTCCGCGGGGGCGGCCGGGAAGTACAGGGTGACGGTGGTGCCTGCTCCAGCCTGCGAGTCGATGGTCATGGTGCCGCCGGCGCTGGTGACGATGCCGTGCACGCTGGACAGTCCCAGGCCAGTGCCTTTGCCAGCCGGCTTGGTGCTGTAGAACGGCTCGATGACCCGGCGGGCAACCTCCCGCGTCATGCCGCTGCCGGTGTCGCTGGCAGACAACCGGATGTAGGTGCCCGGCTGGACCCCGTCAGCCTCGGTCAGGCGGACAGCACCGGCGGCGAAGGTAAGGATGCCGCCACCGGGCATGGCGTCCCGGGCATTGACCGCGAGGTTGAGCAGGGCGTGCTCAAGCCGGCCGCGATCGGCCCGCATCGGCGGCAGGTCCGCCGGCACAGCGACCTCCACCTCCGCCAGGGGGCCGGCGGCGGCCGTCAGGAGGCCGCGGAATTCCGCCAGCACGGTCTGCAGCCTCAACGGCCGGGATCTGTTACCTTCCTGGCGACTGAAGTTCATCAGTTCCCCGGTCAGCTGGGAGGCGCGCTTGGCGGCCAGCAGGATATTCCCTGCGTCCGAGCGAGTCGCGGGGTCCAGGCCGCGGGCCTCGCCGATTTGTTCGGCGTAGCCGATGATGACGCTGAGCATGTTGTTGAAGTCGTGTGCCAGGCCGCCCATCAGCGCGACCGCGCGGCGCTCGGCCTCGGCCTGGATGCGGCCCGAGATGTCCCTCGCGACGCTGGCTGCCCCGATCACCGTCCCGTCCGGCGCCAGGACCGGCGAGATCGATACTGACACGTCGAGCAGCGAGCCGTCCTTGCGTACCCGCTTGGTCTCGTAGTGGTCGATCCGCGCCCCGCGCCGGAGCCTTTCCATGATCGGGCGCAGTTCATCCTTGCGGTCATCAGGAAACAGGACACTGATGTTCCGCCCGATCATCTCCTGGGCCTGATACCCGTACATCTCCGCGGCGCCGGCGTTCCAGTCGGTGATCGTCCCGTTCAGCGTCTTGCCGATGACGGCATCGGTAGACGACTCGACGATCGCGGCCAGCCACTCCCTGCCACCCGGATCAAGACCGACCCCGCCGAACCCCGCGCCGGCCCTAGTTCCCGAGCTCACAGCACCCCCAAACCCTCGCACCCCCGCGCGATCAACCGCAAACCACTATGGATACCCGCGTGCCCGCGCTCACAAACGCGATGCCAGCCCGTGATGACCGTCCCCGAGCTGGACGACCATGGCGGATAAGACCACGCGGACGTAGCTCGGCAGCGCCGCGACGCGCAGATGCTGGCCCCATGACCTTGACTTTCTCAGCGACAAGGAGCGGGAACGCAAGCTGACCCGCGCTTGCCTACTCGCGCCGAGCATTCCATAGGCCGCTTGCGATTCATACAATTCGTGAAATGGGGCATCATCTCGACGTGCGTGAGCAATTTGTTCTGATATGGGACGGAGCGGACTTTGGGCCCGAACCCTAGTCCGCCAGTGCCCTCGGGCCAGGAGCAAGGCATAGGCAGCTACCTGGCGGAGCAGCGACCCTGGCGGATCTGTGCAGAGACGAAGCGAGAAGCGGCTTGATGGGGATGAAAGCAGCACATTTTAGTACTGGAAGCGCGGCCATGACCGACGCGCGCCGATGACCTGCAATGGCCGCGTCACCATTGACGTCAGCGGTGGCAGCGTACGTTTCGGCCTGCTGGGCTCCCTGGAGGTGGTGGACGGCTCGGGGATAGCCTGGCGGGTGCCGGCCGGGAAGCAGCGCGTGATCCTGGCGGCCCTCCTGCTCGGCAGGGGCCGCATGGTCGCGGCGGCGAGTCTCTGCGAAGCCCTGTGGGATGGGTCCCTCCCCCCAAATGAGTCAGCGGTCCTGCGGACATATATGACGCGGCTGCGGCGGGTCCTCGGCCCAGTCGGGTCCAGGATCGTGGGCCATCCACCCGGCTGGGCCATTGAGCTGCGCAGTCCCGAAGAATTCGACCTTATGGAGGTCGAACAGCTGCGCCTCGCGGCCCGAGCGGAGGCCAGTGCCGGCGATTGGATGCGCGCATCAACCCAGCTGACCGCGGCGCTGAGCATGTGGCGCGGTGAGCCGTTGCTCGATGTCCCGTCGGCCGCCTTGGTGCGCCGCGAGGCCGGAATGCTCGCCGAACTGCGGGTTGCGCTGACCGAAGCTCGCATTGACGCGGACCTGCATCTGGGAAGGCATGGTGAGCTGGTGGCAGAGTTGCGACAGCTAGTCGCCGAGCACCCGCTGCGCGAGCATTTCCGTGCCCAGCTCATGATTGCGTGTTTCGGAAGCGGGCAGCAGGCTGCCGCCCTTGAGGTCTACCGGGACGCGTACCGCACGCTGGCTGATGAACTTGGCGTGGAACCGAGCCGCGAACTGCAGGAGATCCACCAGCGGATCCTGAGCGGTAGCCCCACCCTCGCCGCAGACCCTCCGGCCGCGGTGACCGTCCGGCCCGCCATGCGAAGCGACCCGTCCGACTTCGGCGGTGGCACTCTGCGGGATTTAGCAGCGTATCCGTATGGCGTGAGTGGCGGTCACGATAACCAGGCGGGGCTCGGATCAAACCAGGCTTCCTGGCGTGCCTGGAGCGGATCGCCGGGTACGTGGCTGCGACAGGCGCGCAAGGATGCGGGGCTGACGCAACGGGAACTGGCGGAGCGGTCAGGGCTGGCCATCCGCACGATTCGTGACCTTGAGCGGGGAGCATCTGCCCGGCCTTATCCCAGGTCGATCCGGGTGCTGGCGCAAGCGCTTGGGCTGCCGCAGAGCCAAGCTGATGAGCTGGTGGCCCGATACCGCCGCGCCGACATGCCGGCGACCGTGGCGAGACAGCTGCCGGCCGCGCCGCGGCACTTTGTCGGGCGGCGATCGGAACTGGGGTTGCTGGCCAGGCAACTGCGTGAAATGGGAGCAGCTGGCGGGATTGCGATCAGCGCGATCAGCGGGATGGCCGGGGTGGGAAAGACGGCACTTGCCTTGCACTGGGCTCACCGGGTCGCCGGGGAGTTCCCGGACGGTCAGCTGTATGCGGACCTCGGAGGATTCGGGCCATCAGGGGGGCCGGTTGAGCCTGCTGTCGCGCTGCGCGGATTCCTCGATGGCTTAGGCGTGGCGGCGGAGGGGATTCCCGGCAGCCTTCAGGCGCAGGCCGGACTGTACCGCAGCCTCGTCGCGAACCGGCGCATGCTGATCGTGCTGGACAACGCCTACAACGTGGACCAGGTGCGTAATCTGCTGCCGGGTTCGCCGGGGTGCCTGGTGCTGGTGACCAGCCGGGCTGGCCTTGCGGGACTGGTCGTCGGCGGGAACGCCGAGGTGCTGGCCCTTGACGTACTCAGCGACGATGAGGCCCGCCAGCTACTGGCCGTCCGGCTCGGGGCAGGCCGGGTGGCGGCCGAGCCGGATGCGGTCAGCGAGCTGATCGGGCTGTGCGCCCGGCTTCCCCTGGCGGTGGCGATTGCCGCCGCCAGGGCCGCGGCCCATCCCGGGTTTCCGCTCGCCGGGCTTGCCGCGGAGCTGCGCGATGCCGCCGGCCGGCTGGACGGGCTGGACGCTGGGGACCGCGACGCCGACATCCGGTCAGTGTTGTCCTGGTCCTTCCAGCAACTGGCAGAGCGTCCGGCGCGGATGTTCCGGTTGCTGGCGGTCCATCCCGGCCCGGGCATCACCGCTGCCGCGGCAGCGAGCATGGCTGGCATCCCGCTGCGGCAGGCACGCAGCACGCTGCGGAGCCTGGCCGACGTGAACCTGATCACCGAATACCTTCCCGGCCGGTACGCCCTGCATGACTTGCTGCGCGCTTTCGCCGCCGAGCAAGCTCAGGCGGCGGGGCACGCTGACAATCACCGTGCGGCTGTGGGCCGGATGCTAGATCACTACCTGCATACCGTGAACGCGGCCGGCCTGACGCGGTTGTGCGGACTCGACCCGATCACCTTGGCCGCGCCGTACCCCGGCGTCGTCGCGGAAACCTTCGCGGCCAGGGATCATGCGCTGGCGTGGCTGGATGCCGAACGCGCGGTGCTAACAAAGATTACCCGCCTGGCCGCCGATACCCGGTTCGATGTGCACGCCTGGCAACTGGCCTTGAACCTGGCGGTATATTTCCGGATGCGAGGTCACTGGCGGGATCTGGCCGCCACCCAGCGCATCGGGCTGGCCGCCGCCAAGCGCCTTGGCGACCAGAATGCGCAGGCTAGCGCTTACCTTTGGCTCGCCACTGCCAGTTCGGAGGCTGGCCGGTTCCGCGATGCGCACGCCCACCTTGGACGTGCGCTGCAGCTGTACCAAAGGCTCGGGAACCACGACGGCCTGGCCCGCGCCCGTATCAGCATCGGATTGGCATACAGCGGCCAGGGCCGCGATCGAGACGCGCTTGACAACACTTACGGCGCCCTGCCCACGTTAGCGGCCGGCCAGCCACCGCGAGCGAAAGCGATTTCCCGGACGACGCAGGCCCTCGCGCTCAATAACCTCGGCTGGTACCACGCCCGTCTCGGCGAGCTCGAGCAGGCCCGTACTAGGTGCGAGCAGGCGCTGCAGCTATTTCGCGACGTCCGCAACCAGTACGGCCAGGCTCTGACCCTCGACAGCCTGGGTTACGTCTACCACCAGCACGGCGATCACGACCGAGCCGTCACTTGCTACCAGTTGGCCGTCGACGCCTACCGCCAGGTAGGCGACCTCTTCCAGCTCGCGCAGACGCTCATACGACTGGGCGACAGCTGCCAGGCCGCTGCCGACACCACGGGCGCTCGCGACGCCTGGCAGCAGGCCGCCCGCATCCTCGACGCCATGCACCACCCAGACGCCCAGCAGACCCAGGCCAAGCTCCGGAGGCTCGACTCGGCCGCATGACTTAGAGCCGGCACGACCGGCTCTAAGTCAATGGATTGGCTTAGTGCCAGTCCCTGGCCCGCTCCATTGGGCCGCAATGTACGCGAGACATTCGTCCCGGGATCTCAGTCCAGTCCGGCGAGTCCATCCTGGAGGCAGCGGAAGTGACGCGTGCCAGAGTGCATAGTCACCAGTACTGTTGCTTACCACGTAAAGGTCGGGTCCAGCTTCATCGAGAATATTCATTCCGCCTCAATTGCAACAAACGAATTAAGCAGGTCAGCCAATGACAAACCCGCCCAGAGCGTTGCGGTCGTGCGAACATGCAGTTCGTCGGACGCGGCAGCCAGGAAAGCCACGAGGCCGGTATAGGTTCCCCCGCACTGCTGCCATGACCGGGCGGGTTCTTCGACCTGTGCAAACCGCGCCGCGAGCTCACCCAATGGTCCCTCGCTAGCTGGACCCGCGTGTCGTGCGGCGGGCGAACGCATCAGAGCCAGAGCGCTGCGGTCTACCTTGCCGTTTACCGTAAGCGGTAGCTCGGGTACCCGGACAAAACGGCCCGGGATCGCATGGGACGGAATTCGTTGCTGTAGTCCTTGCCGCAGCGACCGTTTATCGAGTTCCCGCTCGCTGGTGTAGTAAGCAACGAGAACCTTGCTTGTGGGCTCGGAGCCTATGGCAAGTACTGCTGCGGTGCTCACGTCCGCGAGATCTGTCAGCGCGGCTTCTACTTCTGCCGGCTCGACCCGGTATCCCAGAACCTTAACCTGATCGTCTTTGCGCCCCAGGAACTCCAGGTCTCCGTCTGGGAGCCAGCGACCGATGTCACCCGTGCGGTACATGCGCGGCGGGCCGTCCCGCAGTCCGGGTGGCGCGTACGGATCAGGGAGGAAGCGTTCTGCCGTGACGACCGGTAGATGCAGGTAGCCCGGAGCCACGCACACCCCACCTATATACAGCTCGCCGGCAACCCCGACGGGCACAGGTTTCAGGTCTTCACCGAGGACATACATGGTGGTATTAGGGATAGGCTTACCGATGGGCACCAGATCCTGGCTTACGGGCTTGTCTATCCACAAGACACTGTTGGCGACTGAAGCTTCAGTGGGCCCGTACTCGTTGAGGATCGCGAGGTCCGCGCGTCCGGCGCAGAAGGTATTCAGGTTGTCTCTGCTGAATGAGTCCGCCCCCACGCACATCAGCCTGGACAGCACGAAACGACGTTCGCTCAGTACGTGAGTGAGCATGCTCAAATGACCTGGCGTGAGCTTGATGAAAGCAAATGGACCGTTGCTCGCCAGCATCTCGGCTGTCTCAAACGCGCCGTGCTTGCCTGGGACGAGGAACACGCGTTGCCCTGATAGCAGCGGCACAAAAAGGTTCGGTACGGCCATGTCGTAGGCCGGTGAGGAAAACATCGGGGCGCCGCCAGGACCTCTGACATAGTTCTGGAGGCAAAAATATAGGTAATTGACGATACCCTCGTTGTGCGCGACAACACCCTTGGGGCGCCCCGTCGAACCCGAGGTGAACATGACATACAACGGGTCGGCGGGCCGGGTGTCAGCTGAGATGCGCGGAATCGGCTGAATGCATATCGGAAGATTCGCGAAAATGATATTTCCGATAAGCCAAGTTGGCCGCTGCCCGTCTCCGAGCAAGACCTTAGCTTGCGCTTGAGTCAGCATGTACGTCATTCGGTCAGCAGGAAATGACAGATCGAGAGGAAGGTAGACGCCGCCTAGCTTCATTATCGCAAAAAACGACACCACAAGGCGGCGCTCGCGATCATGGAGCACGCCCACCACGTCGCCCTGGCCCACGCCTCGTCGCTGGAGCCCGATGGCAAGGTTGTTCGCGGCGCTCTCAAGCTCACGGTAACTCATGGGACCATATTCGTCCTGAAGGGCAATTGCATCTGGCGTTCTGTCGCATTGGGCTTCTATCATCCTATGCAACGGGAGCTCTGGGGCCCGCTCGCCAATCAGCGACCATCCGCCAGTTACCATTCTTTGTTCAGAAGAGGATAGGCAGGAGAATGTTTCATGATCTGCGTCGGGATGCTCCGCCGCTATCTTAATAACGGCGGAGATGATATCCGCCAGAATGGCTAGCGTTCCTGGGTGCAGGTGTACTGTGGATAGGGACAGCCGTGTTGTATCGTTCGTGGTGCTGATCTGCACAGCTAGCTCGCAACATGCTCCTGGCATATGTCCGGCCTGCGCGGAGCCCGCAAGGGATGGTGCCGGTCGCGTCGGGCAACCGACTACCGCGACGGGCGTGAGCGCCGTCCCGAGGCGATACTGGAGCTCACCACGAGATAGATCAGGGCAACGTTCCTTGTCGTCTAGGTGTGCCTGGGCCGCCGTCACAAGGCTTCTCCAGGAACCCCTTCGGTGTTCTGCGCAATAGAACCTGGGGGTAGTGTCCAGGTCGAGCAGGACGGGTACTTCCCGGCGTCCCAGCGCGGCGGCAAGGGCCCTGCTGACCAGGGCGACGAGGACCATAGGCAGGTTGCCTGCCTGGGCAAGAGCCTTGAGTTTCGCGACCTGCTCAGGTTCAACGGCGAGGGAATGAGACGCAGGCCCAGGCTGGTGTGCATCCAGGTCCCTGGCAGGCCAATAGAGCCCCGGTGCATCGCCTGCTCTTCTTGCACGCTCCTCCCACCACGCCAGATTTAGTTTCGCTTCGGCCATGTTACTGACGCTAACGGCGGTGCTGTACAAGTCCGGCGCCGCCGCATTGCCGCAGCTAACGAGGAGGGCAAGCCATTTCTGAATGGCGGAGACCGGGAAGGAAAAGGGGGCCGCCGCAATCGCCACCAGCGTCGTTCCGGCATCATGACCCACCATGCAACGAATCCTGGGCGCACCGCGCAGCCCGAGTTCCGCGGCCGCAGCTTCGACGACACTGGCGCTCCACTCCGCCTTCGAATACTGAATTGACGCGACTATGGGGGTAGTCCCTCTCATCCACCGCAGCGCGGCTCCCTGGGCCATTACGAATCTTGAGCCGTCTGCTTCCGCGAGAAGTCGATTGGCCACGTCAACCACATCCGCAGGCCTATGCGACGACATACCCCATGCCAGGTGGTTGCGTACTGTCCCGGTTTGGAGTACATAGTCGCCTAGCCGGCGAAGTTGCCAATCGGAAGGAGGTTCGCTCATTTCTAGTTCCGATCTCATGGGAGGAGCTGACGGTTGAGGATCTGGCGGTGCGACGGGGATCAGCCTGGCGGGCGCGCCCAATCGGCGAGGGCTTTGCGGTCGATTTTGCCGTTGCTGGTGAGCGGCAGCTTGTCTAAGACAGCCCACAGCGTGGGCACCATGTAGGACGGCAACTGCCGTTCTAGCGCTAGCCGGAGATCGCGGGTGCTAGGCGCTGCGCCGACGGCCGGGACGATACCTGCCACAAGGCGCTTAGCCGCGCTGTCGGTCCCGGCCGCGATCGCCACCGCGTCCTGGACGCCGGGCAGTGCCATGATCGCCGCGGCGACAGCGGACAACTCGATCCGGTAGCCGCGCAGTTTGATCTGGTCATCTTTGCGTCCCAAGAAACTCAGCCGCCCGGTGCCGTCCATTCGCACTAGGTCACCGGTACGGTAGAGCCGATCGGCAACGTCGGAAGAGAACCACCCGAACCGGCGACGTGTCTCGGCTTCATCTCCCAGGTAGCCGGCCGCGAGGCCGTCGCCCGATGTGTAAAGTTCACCGATCGCTCCCGGCGGCACCAGACGCCCCCGGTGATCAAGGACATAAACCCGGGTACCAGGGACCGGCGTCCCGATAGGCAGCGGCCCGTCAAGATCCTCGTGACTTGTTACCGAATACGTGGCAGTGAACGTCGTGTTCTCGGTCGGCCCGTAGCCGTTGGTAATAGTCAGGCCGGGATGGAGCTTGAGCACCTTCCTGACATGTTCGGGAGAGACGACATCGCCGCCTGTCACCAGGTGCCTTAGCCCACCGAGCGAGTCTGGAGCGTACTGCGCCACCAACCGGAACAACCCCGCCGTGAGCCAGGCCACCGTGACGCGACGCTCGGTGATGAATTCGCCGAGCTCGGTAGGGGAGGGGAGCGGGTCCGTGCAAACCTCCAGCGCGGCCCCGTTAAGCAGGGTTCCCCACAATTCAAGTGTCGAGGCGTCGAACGCCAGCGGTGAGAGCCGGAGCATCCTGTCGCCGGGCACTAGCCCGATGTAGTCCGCTCCGAGTGCAAGCCGAGCTACTCCCCGGTGCGGCACGCAGACACCTTTGGGAGCGCCGGCGGAGCCAGAGGTGAACGCTATGTAGGCGAGCCGGCCGGCCGGGTCCGGGTACATACCGGACGCGGGCCCGGGTGCCGGCCCGCGGAGCCAGCCTGGCGACCAGGTCGCCACCGCGGGGATCTCCGCCGGTAGCCGGTCGCTGACCCGCTGGCAGCACAGGGCAGCCGCCGGAGCGCACTTCGTGACGATCTTGCCGAAATACGCACTGGGCAGCCCGCAATCCACGCCGACATACGTGGCACCCGCCAGAATCGTCCCGAGGACTGCCACCACCTCGGCGATGGAGCGGGGCAGTCCGATGAGCACCGTGTCGCCCGGTCGTGTCCCGGCGGTGTGCAGGTGCTGTGCCTGGATCGCCGCCGCGTGCGCGAGCTGGGCGTAGGTCAGCTCGTTCTCGCCTTCGCGGACCGCGACGGAGCCGGGCTGACGCCGCGCAACCTGCCGGAATAGTTCGTCTAGCGAAGCGGACGAAAAATCGCGGCCAGTTTGATTGATCCCGTGCAGCAGCGCGTGGCGCTCCGGGGAGATGCACCGGATGTTCTCAACCGGTCCCGAGACAACCGCGAGTTCCGACGCGGCGGAGAGTAAGTCGGCCGCGAACGCTGATAGCTCTTCCGCGGTCCAGATGCCTTGTCCGCAGCGAGCTGTGGCGTGCCAGTTCGATCGCCCCCAGCCGGCATGCAAACTGACATCGAAGCCGTTTTCGCGAGCGGCCACGGGACCGAAGCTGACCTGGGCCGCGGCCCCGCTGTCGACGCCGAACGCCGGCTGCCCTTCCAGCAACTCGTGAACCGCGCAGACGAAGTCCTCAGTGTTCTGATCTTCGAGGATCTCGACTGTGCGCGGTCCCGATGGGCACTGTACTAAGACATTCCTTGTCCCAGTCCACCGTGACAGGGTCAGCGCGTAGGCGGCTAGCAATAGGGCGTCTGGCTTGACGCGGAGCTTGGCGCAGCGCGCCTCGACATCGTGCCGGAGAAGTATGCCCGAGATCACAGGGACGGGCGGGGCGGGGTGCGCAGCTTTCCCGCTGTGACCGATGTCGCTGGGGAAATTTATCCTGCCGTCATCATCGCTCATCACATTTTCGCGCCAAGACCGGCCAGAAGGTCGACTTGTCGGCGTACTGTCCCCGCACGTACGACGTCTATGGTGCGCACTGCCAGACCCGTTGACTGCCGGATGCGCTCAACGAGGGCGACGAGAAGGAGCGAGTCTCCGCCGACCTCGAAAAAATTGGTGTCGTAGGGAACGGTGTCGAGGCCGAGAACTTCGGCCCACAGGGAGCAAATTACACTGAGCCGCTCCTCGGATGCAGTCTCGCGGGCTTGTGCTTCCTCAGACATGACAACTCCTAGTGCGCTTTGAGTTCCGGACGTCGGCGAGCTGTGATTGGGACGTGCTTATAGCCGGACGCGAAATTGGAGATGAGTCGCTGTGGCTGGCCTGCCGAGCGGAAATCCTGGTAGCGGCCGAGCAGTTCCTCGAAGAGCAGGCGCAGTGTCACGCGAGCGACGCTGTGGCCGACGCAATAGTGCGGGCCAATGCCGAACGCAAGGTGTTTATTCGGGCGGCGGCGGATATCGAATCGTTCCGGGTCGGCGAATACGCGTTCGTCCCGGTTGGCCGCGCCGAGCCAGACGACCACCGCGTCACCTGCCGCCACCGGGGTGTTACGCAGAATCAAGTCCCTCGTGGCGTAACGCATTACATGGTTGACTGGCGAGGCCCAGCGCAGCGCCTCCGAGTACGCGGTTTCGCTAACCTCGGGGTGCGCGGCCCAGTCGTCGAGCACTCCTGTCCCCACCATTTCGGCGAGGACGAAAGTCGGCCCGTGGGGGGTAGTGACATTGGCGCCGAGCAGCAAGCTGTAGCAATTGGCTACGACCTCGCCAACCGACATTGTCCTGCCTTCGAAGCGGGTAGTCAGCAGCGTGCTCAGCAGGTCCGCTGCAGGATTCTCCAACCGGTGTTCGGTCAGTTCCTGGAAGTAGCCGAAGAGTTCTAGGTGAGCGGTGCTCAGGGTGGCCGCACGGCCCCCGGGTTGCTGGTATTCCGGGTCGTCGGCCGCGATGCACATGGTGGTAGCCCTGGTCAGCCAGTCCCAGTCAGCCCTGGGCAAGGCCATCATGGTGCCGGTGACCCACATGGGCATGGCCATCATCGCCGTGGCAAAGTCGAATACACCGCCGTGACCCAGGGGTTCGAGCAATTCGATGATTAGCGCCCGGATCTGCTCCCGCCGCTGGTTCACGGCCTTGCTCGTCAGTGCCCGCTTCAGCCGGGCCTGCCTTGCCGTATGGCGGGGCGGGTCAGTGACCGCCAGCTGCTTGCCTCCAGCCGGGTCGTCCGTCCCGAGCAGGTCGAGCAGCGTCCCCCGCTCTGAGGTAAAGCTGACCGTGTCGCGTAGCACCTGGTCGGCCTCGCGGTGATGTACCACGGACCAGAAGCCGTGACTGGAGTCCACTTGCTGCCAGTGCAGGCGGTCCAGGCCGCGGAGCCCGCGCCAGAGGTTGTAGGCGTCGGTGTCGCAATACAGATGCGGGTCAGCCAGGTCGGTCTCGGCCGGATGGACCGGACAGCCAGAGGCGGTGACCCCGAAGACAGACATTGCTCACTCACTCCTTTCTAGCTCGCTGGAGATCGTCCGCAGCAGCTCCCGCGCATGGCATTTCGCAGTCAGGTACATGTGGCCCCCGGTTATCTCGACGGCGCGGAATTCCCTTGTGGTTTCCGCTGCCCACTGGGCGGCCCTCGCAGCGCTGACCAGGTGGTCGTCGCGCCCGCGAAGCGATGTGATGGGGACAGCGAGCAATTCCGAGTGCGCGGCCCAGTAGTCCTCGTGCATCGCGTTGTCGGCCCGCAGGTACGGCATCATCAGCGGCAGCAACTCTGAGTGATCCATGGCCGCGTGGCGGTAGCCCGACACCCGGCGCAGGCCCTCAAGAAAGGCATCGTCATCGAGATGGCTGACGCGCTCGACGCACCTGTCTCGCGGCCCTGGTGCGCCACTGACCAGAAGCCGCGTTATAGGCACCCCGCGTGCTGTGAGCAGCCGGCTCAGCTCGAACGCGAGCTCCGCGCCGAGGCTATGCCCGAAAAGCCCGATCCGGCTCGGCGTGCCGCCGCGTACGGCCAGCTTGCCGATAACCCAGGGAAGTACATCGTTGACCGCCTGTTCGACGCTGGTAAGCGGAGCATCGGCGTAGCGCTCCTCCCGGCCTGGCAACTGCACGGGCAGGATCGTCAGGCCGGCTGGGGCCAGCGGGTCCCACTGGCGGAAGAAGCCGGCGCCCGCTCCGGCGAAAGGCAGGCAAACTAGCACGGCTGGGTATGGACGTGGATTGACAGTGATGGTGCAAGGCTTACCGGTCATGCGAGCTGCTCGATCCTCTCGCCCGTGGCGCGGGCGCTCACCATCTCCGCGAGACGGTTGGAGAAGTCCTTGAAGACGGGAGCCTCGAAAACGAGGCTCAGCGGCACGTCCAGGTCCAGATGCTCCCTCGTGCGATTGGTCATCTGTATCGCCAGGAGCGATTGCCCGCCGCTCATGAAGAAGTTGGATGCCGTGGTGACATCGGCCGGGTCCAGCACCTCACGCCAGATCTCCAGAAGGCCGCGCTGATGCTCTGTCAGCACCTCGGCCTGGGCCGTCAGCGGCAGGGCGGCCTCGCCAAGGTCCAGCAGGCTCTGTCGGTCGGCCTTCCCGTCAGGCAGGGTGGGAATGGCATCCACGATGGTGACAGCTGAAGGGACGAAGACGGGCGGCAGCCATCGGCGGGCATGATCGAGCAGTTCCCCTGAGTCCACCTGAGCGGCAAGTACGACGAACGCCGACATCCCCCACTCACCGTCGCCCGACCTCTTGACGACGACAGCGCACTGCGCCACGGAAGGGTGCGATGCGAGCACGCTCTCGACCGCGCGGAAATCGACGCGAACGCCTCCGATCTTGACCTGGAGATCGAGTCGCCCTAGGACCCGATAGCTCCGCGTGGCGTCCGAGTACCTGACGACGTCGCCCGTCCGGTACAGCCGCTCGCCATCCGCATAGGGGTCGGGGACGAACCGCTGAGCCGTCAGCCCTGGACGGCCCAGGTATCCGCGGGCAAGGCCCGGTCCTCCGATGTACAGCTCACCGACGCCACCTGGCGGGACAGGATTCTGCCATTGGTCAAGGACGTACATGCGCGTGTTCGGCAGCGGGCTTCCCAGCGGCTCGGTCACCGGACCAGCGACCCCGTCCGGGCCGCACCGGCGCCAGCTGCTGTAGACGGAAGCCTCGGTCGGGCCATAGCCGTTGCGGATCTCGCAGTCCGGCAGCCGCTCGCGAAACTGTCGGACCAGCCTGCGGTGCAGTACCTCACCTGTGGCCGTGATCATGCGAAGGCTGCCGCAGGCGGACAGCTCGCTGTGGCCTGCCATCGTTTCGAGCACTGTCGGCACGAAGCTCGCAACCGTGACCGCGGCCCGTTCGATCCGGCCGATAATGTACGAGGGGTCGCGGTGGCCGCCCGGTCTGGCCAGCACCGCGGCCGCTCCGGCGGCCAGCGGCCAGAACTGCTCCGCGATGGACATGCCGAGCGCGGATGGAGCCTGGACCAGGACCCGGTCCGAAGGCCGCAGCGGAAAATCGCCCTGGAGATCGGCAAGCCTGCCGGCGAGGCCTTTGTGGGTGAGCACGACACCCTTGGGGCGCCCGGTAGAGCCCGAGGTGTAGATAAGGGCGCACGCCCCGTCCTGGTGGGCACGTCCGTGCTGGCGCCCCTGAAGTTCACCGTTCCCTTCCCTGATGTTCGCGATCCTCAGGGCGACGCGGACACGTTGCCGCAACTCTGGCGAGAGCTCGCCCTCGAACAAGATCGCCGAGGCCCCTGAGTCCTTGAGCATGTACCTGATCAGCTCGGCCGGATAGCCGGGATCCAGCGCCAGATAAGCGGCCCCGGCCTTGAGCACGCCAAGGATCGACGCCACCTGGGTCACTAACTGCGGCGCATGCACAGCGACTATGGATTCAGTGCCCACTCCTGACTGTGACAGCAACGTTGCGACGCGATCAGCCATGGAGTCCAGCTCCGCGTAGGTGCATGACGGTTCGCCATCGGGTACGACAGCGACGCTATCGGGCCGGGTACGTGCCTGCACTTCCACGAGTTCGCACAACGACAGACCCGCCTGGTCACGACTCGGTCCGCGCTGGTGTGCCAGGATCTCCGACTCGGCTCGCCCCGTCAGCATGCGGACAGCGCTACGACGTGTCCGCGGGGCGAGTGCTATGTCATCGATGACTGATCGCAGCGAGTCGGCCAGGCCTTGGATCGTGTCCGCCGCGTACAGGTCGCGGTCCCATCCGATACTGGCGGCGAGCCGGCCGTCATCGAACTCGTCGAAGAGAATGACGAGGTCGTACTTGGATCCTGTCGCGGGCACGGAAAGCTCCGTGACCTCGCATCCTTCCAGCTCAGGCCGACGGCGCACACCACTGGCATACTGCACGATGATCTGGGCGAGCGGGTTGCGGGACAGATCGGCGGCCGCGCCGTATTCAGCCACCAACTGGCTGAATGGTGTGCGGCTGTGCTCCATCGCGTCGAGCAGCGTGTCTGCCATGCGGTCAACAAGGTCAGCGAAGGACGGATCACCTGACAGGTCACCGCGCAGCACGACCGTGTTGATCAGAGGGCCGATGAGTTCCTGAGACTCCTCGTCGTCACGTGCCGCGATCATGGTGCCGAAGGACACATCGTCCCTGCCCGTGAACCGGGACAGCGCCACCTGGACCGCCGCGAAGAGCACCATGGCGGTAGAAGCTCCGCGAACGATCCCGACGCGCCTGATCGATGCCGCCAGCTCTGCCTCGATCTCAAAGCCAGTCGTTGCGCCACGCCCTCGTCGCCGAGACGGCCGGGGATAGTCGGGCTCAATCTCGAACGGTTCCAGGTCCTCCAGCGCGTGGCGCCAGTAAGTGAGCGACGCCTCTCTGGCACTCTCATTGCGCTCGTCCATCCCCGCCGAGTACTGGTGGTACTGCGGGGCCAGAGGGCGCGGAGCGGCTCCTGAGCCCGTCGCGTGAACCCGATATCGCTCTGCCAGCTCGCTGTAGAGCTGGTTTCGCGACCAGTCATCGAAGACAAGATGATGGAGCACCAGCGAGAGCAGGTGATTACCATCGGCGGTGCGGATGAGTTTCACCTTGATGGGAATCTCCTGCGAGACATCGATGAGCGTCGCCTCCTCCGCGGCCAGCACGGCCGCGAGGCCGCCTCTGTCCGGCAGGTTCGCCTCCGAGTAGAACTCGGCCTCGTACCTTAAATCGGCAATAGGTGTTATCTCGCCTTGCAGTTTGCCGTCTTTCTCGAAGAATCTGGTGCGCAAGATCTCATGACGCGTCACGATGTCGAGAAAAGAAGACCTGAGCGCATCCTCGTCAACCGGCCCTTTTATCTCGAGAATCATGCGAGCCAGGTAGCCCGTCGGATGCAGCCCCAGCCGTTCCGCGAGCCACAGTTGTTCCTGAATCCGCGAAAGCCTGACCTTCGTACCCACGGCACCCTCCTCAGAATGCACCTGAGATCAGCCGGCAGTGCTCAGCGAACCGATCGACGACGCGCTGCATCTCGCGCCGCGCGAAATGATCTGCCGGATAGCTCAGCTCAACCCGGAGGCGTCCGAATTCCGCCGCCGCGTTGAACTCAAGGCTGTTAGGACGCTGCAGCTCAGCTCCAAGATCACCGCCGATACCGCCGCCGATCCTCTGTAGCAGCCGCCCCTGTTCTGGCTGCGCTAGCTGGCCGTGATAGTTGAAGCTCACATCTGAGCGAACAGGCGACCTCAGTCGCTCGTCCCGCTTCAGGTACCGGCATATCCCGTACGTGTAACCAGGGGGCTGTGCCCGCAGCTGCCGGTGGATCGCCCTCAGTTGCCCAGCGACCGTGGCGTCGGTGTCAATCGCGAGGCCGACCGGGAACAGGGCAGTGAACCAGCCGAGCGATTCCGACAGGTCCACGTGGGCTCCCAGCGCGTCTCTGCCGTGGCCCTCCGTTTCGATGACCCACGAGGATTCGCCTGTCCACTCGGCCAAGGTCCGCGCAAGGGCAGTGAGCAGCACGGTCGTAATGTCGACCGAGCAGGCCGAGACCGGACGTCGCAGGTCGCGTGTGGAGGAGTCGCTGAGTTCCGCCCTCACCCGGCCTGCCTGCCTGACTACGCCCGCGTCACCTGACCGCGCGATTGCGGTTTCCGCCCGGCGCTCATCGATCTCCTGCCATCGCCGTCCGAAGTCCTCGAAGCCGGGCACTGCGGCGCTCTCTCGCAGTGCCGCGGTCCAGTCGATGAAGGAAACCGTCTCGGAAGGAAGCAAAGGCGTCCTGCCTGCCTGGAGCTGACGGTAGGCAACCGTCAGATGCCGTACCAGCACTTCCCAGGAGACCGTGTCCATCGCAAGATGGTGCGCGACGACGACCAGGTCATCCCGGCCCGAGGGGTGCGGCACCAGCAGCGACTGGATCAGCATCCCGGCACTGACGTCGAGCGAACGCTGGAGCGCCGCACTGTATCGCTCGATCGCCGCTTCCCGTTCGCCCGCGCGATCATCGACTTCGGCGACTGTGACCAGGTCCTGGACGACACTGGACCGCACTTCCTGCGTCCACCGGCCGCCCGCTGATCGCAGCCGCAGCCGCAGGGAGTCGTGATGGCGCACCAAGGCTTCGAACGCATCCCGCAGGAGCGTTTCATCGAGCGGTTCATCCGAACGCAGCCAGACCGACTGGTTGAAGTGATTCTCCGGGCCGTACCGGTCCGCGAACCACTGCTGGATCGGCGACAGCACAGCCACGCCGGCCGGCACCGGATGGATCTCGGTCGTCGCGACGTCCGCGCTCCGCGCGTCGATCGCAGCCGCGAGTTCCGAAACCGTCTGAGTCGTGAAGAGGTCGGTCGAAAAGATCCTGATTCCGGCGTCCCGCACCCGAGCGGCGATCCGTATCGCGAGGATGGAATCTCCGCCCAGTTCGAAGAAATTCGCGTCGACGCTCACCTCATCGAGCCCCAGAATCACACTCCATGCCTCGGCCAGAACTGCCTGCGTCGGTGTGACCGGCGATCTGTGCCTGGCGCTGACGACAGCCAGCTGCGGCGCGGGAAGCGCGTTCCGGTCTACTTTCCCGTGCGGCGTCATCGGTATCCGCTCAATGGCGGTGATGACGGCGGGGATCATGTGCTCGGGAAGGCTCATGGCCACGAAGGAGCGCAGGCGTGCGGGGATCACCTCGGTTTCCCCTGCGGGAGTCACGTACGCCACAAGTTGCTTGTGGCCATCGGCGCCCGCCTGTGCGACGACCACCGCAACCGAGACATCAGGGTGCTCCATCAGCCTGGCTTCGATCTCGCCCGGCTCCACGCGGAACCCTCTGACCTTGACCTGACGATCCACGCGTCCCAGGAAGTCAAGTTGCCCGTCGGCCCGCCACCGTGCGAGATCGCCTGTGCGGTACATTCGAGCGCCCGGCACGTCGCTGTACGGATCAGGAAGGAAACGAGCCGCAGTCAGCCCCGCGTCGTTGAGGTATCCCCGGCTAACTCCGACGCCTCCGGTGAACAGTTCGCCCGCGACGCCGACCGGGACCCGCTCCAGCGAGGGATCCAGGACGTGCACGGTCGAACCCTGCACCGGGGTGCCGATGGGCACCGATGCGCCTGCCCGATCCGATATCACGGCGATCGTGGTTATGCATGTGTTCTCGGTCGGCCCATAGCAGTTCGTCAGGCAGAGGCCGCGGGTAGGCGCAGCGGACACCACCGTGTTGAATACCGACGGGGGAGCGGTCTCGCCGCCGACCAGTACCTGTCCCACCGCGGCGAGCGCCTCGATGTCCTGCTCGACGAGCTGGCTGAACAGGGCGGTGGTGATCACCATCGTGGTGACCCTTTGGTCCCGGAGTATCGAGGCGAGTTCCGGGATGTCGAACCGCCCGTGAGGCGGTACCACGAGCCGCCCGCCATGCAGCAGGCACGCCCAGAGCTCTATCGCCGAAACATCGAACCCCAGCGGCGCCAGCTGGATGAAAGTCGCCTCAGGGCCGTACAGAATCCGCTCGGATCGGTAGGAGATTCGAGCGATGTTCCGGTGCGTGATGCCAACGCATTTGGGTGTCCCGGTCGATCCTGAGGTGAAGCTGACGAAAGCCAGGGAGTCCGGCATGCACCTGTCGCCCGGGCGGCCGTCTGGCCAGCCCGTCGGTGCTACGACGCCATCGAGGTCCTCGCTCAGGACAACCGGGCAGCCGATGTCGCCGAGTAACCCGGAGGTCCCGCGTGTCGCCACCACCACGGCGGCCTTGCTCTCGGCGACGCAGAAGGTGTTGTAATCAGCGGGACCATCGGCGCTCAGCGCCATATAGGCGCCTCCGGCCCGAAGTATCCCCAGTACTGCCGCGACCATCTCGGCTGATCGTTCTATCGCGACGCCGACCACCGTGTCCGCCGAGACCCGAAGGCGCGCAAGCTCGGACGCCCATTGCCCGGATCGCGCGCTAAGCTGGGCATAGGTGAGCGCCGTGTGGCTGTCGACGACCGCGGTACGGTCGGCGTGCGCGGTGGCCGCCTCATCGAACAACCGGGGAATGGTCGTGTACGCGTCCTCTCGCCTCGCCGATCCGCTCCACTGATCCAATCGCCCGGCCTCCGCGCTGCCTGCGAGGTCGAGAGCAAGTACGGATTTCCCGGAGTCCGCGATCGCCCCGCGGGTCGCCTCGCGAAAGTGATCCATCAGCGTATGCAAGGTGTCGATGCGGAAGAGGCCGGCCTCGCCGATGAGCTCGAATCTGAACTCGCCATGACGGCGGACGCCGGCCAGCGCGATCTCGGCCTTGGCTGAGCCGGTCCGCCGGGCGACGGGATCAGCCCGTGCCTGCCCCAGGCTCCATGAGTTCTCGCCCCCTTCTGACCAGCTGACGTAGGCCTGGCACAACGGCTGCCGCAGATCCGGTCGGCTCGCGCCGAGTTCCGTCACGATGCGGTCGAACGCGATGTCCTGGTGATCGAGCAGTCCCAGAAACGCTCTCTTCGTCGCACGGACCGCCTCGCTGAACGTCGGCTCGTCACGCAGGCGGATGGGGATCGGCAGCAGGTTGGTGATGTAGCCCACCATCCGCTCGGTCTCGGTGCTTGAGCGGCCCGACACGGTGGTACCGACGGCGAGATCAGGCTGACCGCTGTGTCGTGCCAGCACCACACCGAACAGGGTTACCATCACCAGGAACGGTGATGCTTCCAGCCGGTCCGCCAGTTCGCTGAACCGCTCGCTCTCCCCGGTGGTCGGCGTCCACCCCGCTATGTGCCCTTTGCGGGTCGCGCCGCCGGCTCGGGAGAAGTCAACGGGCAGGTCCAGCTCGTGCGGGATTCCCTGCATCGCGCGATGCCAGTACTTGAGGCTGCGGTCGCCAGCGGGAGATGAGAAACGATCCGCCTGCCACTGGGCGAAGTCGCAGTAGCTGAGAGCGCTCGGGGAAGGCGAGCAATGCGAAAGGTCACCCGTGGCCCTGGCCAGGTACTGTGTCCCCAGTTCGCGATGCAGCAAGTTCAGGGACCACTCGTCGCAGATCAGATGGTGGATGGTCAGCAGCAGGAGATGCTCGTCGGCACGGAGGCGGACGAGCATGACCCGCCACAGCGGTGCCATGGCGAGGTCGAAAGGCCGCTCACCCCGTTCTTCCACCACGCTCATCGCCTCGCGCTCCGCGCCCGGGCGCCCGGAGAGGTCAAGGAACTCCAGATCGACGTCGACGCAATCATTGACCCTCTGGGCGGGGTCTTCAGCGCCTGTAATAGAGATCCGAAGCGCGTCGTGGCGCTTGGCGAGGTCAGCGAGGCAATCATGGAGGATCTCCGGGTCAATGGCCCCGTAGACGCGTGAGAGATCGAGGACAAGGTACGGGTCGGCGTCGGGTCGCTGTCTGCTGGCGATCCAGATGCCCCGCTGTACCGGTGCCAGCACAGCAGACCTGCGCTCACGTCGTGCTATTCGGTGCGGGTTGCGGCCGTCAGGCAATCGTGTCACCACCTCGTCGTCCCTGGTCCCAGGCCATGAGGTCGCCTCGAACACGCATGACCAGGTCAGTGCCAAGCTCGACCAGGAGATCCTCGAACATCGGAGTCGCACCGTCCCCATTGGCCAAGATCACCACGCCGTGACCCTCATAGGCATCGATGGCGTAGATGGTGCGGTATCCAGGGCCGTCTCCCGGGTGCCCGATCCAGAGCCTGGAGCTCAGTTCTTTCACGACGGTGCCCAGCCCGTAGCCGGAACGTAGCCCGCTCAGCAACTCCAGCGCCGACGCCTGGTTAAGCAGCACGCCCTCATCGCGCGCTATAGCCCGGTGAAGATCCGCCCCCACGCGCGCGATATCCGCGGCACAGCTCCACAGTTCCGGGTCAGCGGAGGTGCCCAGGGCACGGCGCGGGCGCTCATACCTTCGCCCCGTCGCACTGTGGCCCGCGGCTGTTCGCGCGAAGTGCGACACGTCGGGATAGAGCGGGAGCAGCTCCGAGTCGCTCAGCCCGAGCGGATCGAAGACATGAGCGGCGAGGCTCTTGGCGAACGTCGTACCGGTGATCTGCTCGATCATCCGTTCCACCATGACGTAGTTGTCCACCAGATACTCGTACGTCTCACCGGCCGGACGGACTGCACGGAGCCCGCCATCAAGGCTGTCAGCCGCCAGGCCCGAACGATGGCTGAGAAGGTGACGCACCGTAAGCGGATCGCCGCCGGCGAAGGCCGGGAGGCTCATGTCGACGGGCAGGTCATCGAAAGGCTGGTCGAGACTGATCAGGCCTGCCTCGCAGAGCCTGAGGACGATGATGGCCGCGAGATGCTTGGCCACCGATCCGACCGGGAACAGGGTGTGCACGTCGACGTCCCGCCCGTCCCGGCCCGTGACCCCGTGAGCCCACGCCGTGACCTGTCCCTTGGCTACGGTCGCGACGCTGACTCCCGGCACCCGGTACTGCCTCATGGGAGCTGTGAGCAGCGGCGATGCCGGTCGCAGCCGCGCGAGCCAGCTCAGGGGATGTGACCTGTCCATCTCCCAGGTCGCCAGCTGGCCGATCGATCGGCGGATATGGCCAAGGTAGGAATCGGCAAACGCCCGGACTGTCCCTTCGCGCCATCGGCGGCCGGAGTAGGCGACATCAACGAACAACCGCCCCTGTTCCACGCCGGTCGTGATGTCGAGCAGATAGACGGGATCGCCGCTGTGGCATCCCTCGGCGCCAAGGGTTCCCGGCTCCTGCGTGAACAGGCCGTTACCGATATCGCCGGAACCCACCTCGCTCAGGTAGTTGAAGCACACCTTCGACTCCGCGGACAGGCGGTGCGATCCGTCCGGTCCTGACAAGTACCTGGCGATTCCGTAGCCGAGCGCCCCGTCGGGATCGCGCTGAAGCTGGCCCCGGACTTGAGCGACGTAACCCCCGAACGTATCGACGTCTGTGGTGTCGAGCGTGACCGGATAGACAGCAGTGAACCAGCCGACCGTGCGCGTGACGTCGGGGCCCGCAACGCCCGGCTCACGGCCGTGCGCCTCCAGGTCGACCGGGACCAGCCCCGTGCATCCCCACTCCCGGAGAGCGGGGATAGCGGATGCGAGCAGAACTTCCTGACCTGTGACCTTCCTGTCTCCCCTGGTGGCTCGCATGAACCGCTGCGTCTCCCGCGGACTTAGCGTGAGCCTGACTGACCTGGTGCCGGGACCGCCGGCGGCTGCGTCCGGGTCGGCGGGAACCAGCGCCGAACTCGCGCTCGGTTCTCCCCGCGGGCCTTGGTACCGCCCGAAGTCCGATGCCGGCGGCGAATCGTGCAGGTAGTCAGACCACGCCTTGAACGAGGCGGTCTTGGCAGGAAGCGTGATGGCCCGGGTTTCGGCCGCTGACCGGTAGGCGCCAGCCAGGTCCTCCAGAAGGATGCTCCAGGACACGAGGTCTACCGACATATGGTGGATTGCCAGGAGAAGCAAGTCGCCCGCATGGGAGCCGGTGAGCATGAGCGCAGCCCGGATCACTGGCCCGCTGCGCAAGTCAAGACTTCTCTGCACGGCGTCACCGACATTCCTGAGCACCGAGTCCAGGTCCTCACGCGGAACGTCGCGCAGGTCGTGCACCTCCAGCGGGTCCTCGCTGCCCGTCGCCGTGAACCACTGCCGCCAGTTCGCGCCATCGCGGGTGATCCGGAGCCGCAGAGCGTCGTGATGGTCAGTCAGGGCCTTGAGAGCCCGCCGCAACGCGTCTTCGGACACGACACCGGTCCAGCGCAGCAGACGCGATTGGTTGTAGTGATCCTGCGCCCCGTAGTGCTCCAAGAACCATCGCTGGATCGGTGTCAGCCTCACCTCGCCCGTCACCGGTCGCTGGTCGGCCAGGACGGGTATCTCTCTCGCGTCCAGCGCGGACGCGAGCCCCCCGATGCTCTGGTACTTAAAGAGGTCTGTCGATGACATGACAAGACCCTCATGGCGCGCCGCCGACGCCACGCGCATGGAGAGGATCGAGTCACCGCCGAGATCGAAGAAATTGTCTTCCATTCCCGGGTCTTCCATCATCCCCAGAACGCGTCTCCAGGCTGCCGCAAGTATGCGTTCGGTCGAGCTTCTCGCCCTTTCGGAGGCACCGCGGGAGGCGTCGTCTGCCCGGGCCGGCTCGGCCTCACGAGTAAGCCGTGCGCGATCAACCTTTCCTATGGACGTCAGGGGCATCTTCTCGAGCATCGTGACCAGCGACGGGACCATGTAACCAGGCAACTGCTCCGCGACGAACGACCGGATGGATGCCGTGGAGACCTCAGCGCCGGGCGCCGGAACGACATAGGCGACCAGCCGCCGGAGACCCTCGCCGTTCTCAACCGTCCCCGCGACCGCGTCGAGGACATCAGGATGACCGGCTAGTCGCGCCTCAATTTCCCCCAGTTCCACCCGGAACCCTCGGATCTTTACCTGCCGGTCTGAGCGTCCGATAAACTCCAGCCTCCCATCGGGAAGCCAGCGGGCGAAGTCACCCGTGGCGTACATCCGTGCGCCGGGAACGGCGAGGAAGGGGTCTGGCACGAAGCGCTCCGCGGTCAGCCCGGCGTCGTTCAGATAGCCCCGCGTGACGCCGGTGCCGCCCGCATAGAGCTGACCGCTTACTCCGACCGGGACCATTCGCAGATACTCGTCAAGGACGTAGACGGTGGTGCTGGATATGGGCCTGCCAATTGGCACCGCAGCGTGCGGGCGGGATTCGACGATCTCGCTGGTGGTCGTTGTCGTCATCTCGGTCGGGCCGTAGGCGTTCACCAGAGAAAGCGCAGGATGCCGGGCGAGCACTTTGTCGCACTGAGCCCGCCTGGCTACATCGCCTCCGATGATCAGCTGGTCCACGCCCCGAAACGCGTCGACCTGCTCGTCGGCGAACTGATGGAACAGGCCCGTCGTCATGCTGACGTTCGTAACCTCGTGCCTTTGAATCAGGTCCGCGATATCGGGCAGGTCCATCCGGGAGAGCCCAGGCATCACCACGGAACCGCCGTTGAGCAGACTTCCCCAGATCTCCTCGATGGAGACATCGAAGCCAACCGGGGCGAGCTGCAGGGTGCGCCGGCCCGGCCCGCTCCTGATGTATCGAGCATGGCGCCCGATCCGCGCGAGATTTCTGTGGGTCATGCCGACGCACTTCGGGATTCCGGTCGATCCTGAGGTGTAGGTGACGAATGCCAGCATGTCCGGGGAAGCGACGGCAGGCAGATGCCGCCGCGGCCGGGCGAGTGGATCAGCGGCGAGCAGCGAGGCGGCGTTGAGCACCGTGCAGTGCTCCGGCATGGCGGACATGTCGTGGCCGGTGGCGGCAACGACGAGCGACACGCCGCTGTCAGCCAGGATGAACTTCACGCGTTCCGGCGGCGCGTCCAGATCGAGTGCCAGGTAGGCACCCCCCGCTTTGAGGATCCCGACCAGAACCGGTATCAGCTCGGTCGCCTGCGGCATCGCGACTCCGACCACCGTCTCCGGACGTACGCCTAAGGCCGTCAGCTGTCCAGCGACGATGTCCGACTGACTGTCCAGCTGCCGGTAGCTGAGGACCGCGTCCGCCCCGAGCACCGCGGCGTGATCGCTGAACTCCCGGGCGACCTCGGCAAACAAGGCAGGGATCGTCGCTGTCGAGTTGTCCCAGGAGGACGGTCGTGACCAGGCCGCTAGCTGTTCTCGCTCGCGCGCCGGCAGCATTTCCAGCTCCAACAGGGTCGCGTCATCGCTGTCGGCCAGCTCGCGCAGGAGATGCACGTACTGGGCGGCGATCTGCCTCGCGCTAGCCTCCTCGATCCGTGCCGGCTCGAACTGCAGGTGCACGACCAGTTCGCCGCGCAAGACGACGGACATGTCCAGGGGGTAGCCGGTCTGCTCAACGGCCATGACCCTGCGCAGTTCAAGCCGCGCGAGCCCCTCGTCCTGGGGAGGGGACTCTGGCACGAACTGGAAGAGCGTCTCAAACAGCCCTTGACCACCCGTCAGCGCGCTGGCCCGGCGAATGCGGTGGAGCCCCACGTGCTCCAGCCTGTGCGCGGTGGACAGCGTCCGCTGCAGCCTCCGCAGCCATGAGCCCACGGGCTCGGTAGTGCACAGCGTCGTCCGGACCGGCACAGTGTTGATCAGGAGCCCGACAACGTCATCTACTCGCGGGAAGTCCGCCGACCGGCCTGAGAAGACCGTGCCCCAGCACAAATCCGACCTGCCGCTCCGGCTCGCGAGCACCAGCGCCCAGGCCGCCTGGAGCAAGGTGTGTACCGTGCAGTGGTGACGCGCGGCGAAGGCTGAGAGCCTGGCGGCGAAGTGGCAGTCAGCGACGCGCGTGATCGAGCGGCTGAGATGGTCAGCTTCCCCGGTTAGGGGTGCGACGCACGAAAGCGGGCTGGGTTCCGACAGATCGCCGATCACCTGTCGCCATTCCTCGATGTCCGCCGCCTCGTCGCGATCTGACAGCCAGGCGACGTAGTCGCTGAACTGCGCCGGCTGAGGCAGCACCGGCAGATCAGCCTTGTCTTTCAGCGAGGCATACGCGAGGGACAGTTCATCGAGAATCTTGGCGCTGCTCGCGGCGTCGACGAGCAGATGATGGACATGCCAGACGATCCGGAACCGTGCGGCCCGGATCCTGATCAGGTCGAAGGCGACGGGTGGAATCTCGGAGAGTCCCCTTGCCCTGTGCCTCTCCTCGCGCAGGAGCCTTTCCAGGCGATCTGCCTGGGCATCCGCGCTGACGCTACTCCAGTCATGTGCGCGTACCTGCGCCGATGTGGTGCTGTGCACGATCTGAACCGGGTGCGGTACGTCGTCGTAGACGAAGGTGGTACGAAGGGCGTCGTGCCGGCCGCACACGAACCGCCAAGCCGCGATGAATGTCTCATGATCCAGATCCTGGTCAACCTCATACACGGACTGAGTCAGATAATTCCCGCCGCGAGGGTTCTTCAGAGTCTCGAAGAGAATGCCCTCCTGCAGGGGAGAGAGCTGGCAGACACAAGTGACCGATCCTGGGCGAAACTTCGACAGCAACTCATCGATGGCCGCCCGGCTCAGCTTGTGGGAATTGCGCTTGGTCATCAGGTCATCGCCACCACGACGGCGCGGTTACCTTTGAACGCTGTCCTGCCGTGGGCCATTCTCATGTTGTCGATGATGAGCACGCTCCCCTCCTGCCATGGCAGCTCTAGCGAGACCTTCCTGTATGCCTTGGTGATCGCATCGATATCCGCGTCAGGGATCGGCTTTCCGCAGCCGAAATACGCGTTACGCGGCAGTTCCGATTCGTCATAGATCTCCAGCAGCGCCTCGCGGACCTCAGGATCCAAGGACGACGTGTGGAACAGGTTGGCCTGGTTGAACCAGACTTCCGCATCCGAGGAGGCCGCGATCCGGGTCGCCGGGCGCAGCACCTCGGTGCGAAGCTCTCCGCCGGCCCACGCCACGTCCATCCCGTGTTCGCGGCAGTAACGCTCCACGGCCTCGCGATCGGAGGTCTGAAATGCCTCCTGCCACGTGAGGCCAAGTCCCTCTCGATAGTTCCTGGCGTAGACCACGCCACCCTCAAACCTTTCCCTGACGCGATCGGGGATGCTCTGGAGGACCTTCTGGCTATCGGCGATTGGAGTGCTCCCGCCTGCCTCAGGTGCGACCTCGCACAGGAAGTACAAAAACTTCGGCCAGGAATCGGAGTAGGAGTTCTCGTTGTGCATGGGTATCTCCGCGCTGGCCGGATACTCCGTCGAGGTGTACACGTTTCCCTTCACCGAGGAGCGCGGCGTCGACCGCTCCGTGTACGCGAGAGGCGGCCCGCCCAGGATCGACACGACCTCGCTGAACTCGACGACCCCTCCGGGCAGGCCGCGGAGTACGATCGCGCCATAGGCCCCGAGCTCGTGCCTCAGCTGCGCTTCGTTCTCCCTGACCCACTGCGGCGAGACCCCGCCAGAGGGCGCGAACTCAAGCGCCGTCGTCCACTGGTTTCCCAGCTCCAACCCGTTCATCAAGTTCCCTCTTCGCTTGCTAGCCCGCGGGGGCGAGCGTGCTTGAGCATTCCCCGCACCGTGCGGTAACGCAGTACGTCTGTGATCTTGATCTCAATCCCGGCCGCTCGCGCCAGGCCGACGAGCCGGGCCGCGCCGACGCTGCTGCCACCGAGCTCCAGAAAGTCGTCGTCGGCTCCGACCGGGTTCGCGCCCGTCACCTCGGCGACTAGCCGGCACAGATTCCGGGCGCCATCCACCCCGCGGTCATCGTGCTCGAAAGTCTCAGCCTCCTGGCTGCTCAGTCGCGCTCGGTCGATCTTCCCGTTCGCCGTCAGCACGAAGTCGCTGACGGCAGTGATCCGACTCGGGATCATGAAGGCCGGGAGGATCTTCGCAAGCTCTCCGCGGATCGCGGTGGCATCCAGTGATGCCCGGGGAGCCAGCCGGACGAAGGCTGAGAGTCGCTTGGACCCCGCCGTGGTGTCGGTAGCCAGCACCGCCGCCTGCACGATCGCCGCGGACCTCAGGATTGCTCTTTCGACCTCTCCCAGCTCGATACGATGACCGTCGATCTTGACCTGGTCGTCCTCACGCCCCAGGAACTCCAGCGTTCCCGAGTGATCTCGACGGACCAGGTCACCGGTTCTGTATCTCCTGGAGCCGTCCGTGCCGCATGGATCGGGCAAGAACCGCTGCGAGCTCAAGCGAGCTTCGTGCAGATACCCGCGCGCCACCTGCGCACCGGCGATGTAGAGCTCACCGGCCGCTCCGTCCGGTACTTCGCGACCCTCACCGTCGAGCACATAGAGCCGGGTGCCGTCGGCAGGCACGCCGATGGGAACTGATCCGCCGCGAGCGCCGGATGGCTCCACCCGATGGATGCAGCAACCGACTGTCGCCTCGGTCGGCCCGTACTCATTGATCACTGCCACGCCGGGGTGTTTGCTCCACCAGCTCTGCAGCGCCTCCCGGTAGAGCGCCTCACCGCCGATCACCAGCAGTTCGCTCGGCGAGACCCACGCCGGAAGCACCTGGAGTAACGGGAGATGTGATGGCGTGATCTTGAGGAACGTCGGCTTGCTGAGATGGGGAGGAGCGCTGCCGGCCGCGAGTTCCGTCAGGTTCCCGATCTCGATCGTCCCGCCACCCACCAAGGGACCGAACAACGAGGTCACCGACATGTCGAACGAGATCGACGAATGCAGCAAAGTGCGGCCGGCCAGCGCCGGGTATTCGGATCTTGCCACACCGAGGTACGTCGCGAGAGCGGCATGGTCGATGACGACCCCTTTCGGGTTTCCCGTCGAACCCGAGGTGTAGATCACGTAGGCGGTGTCATCGGGAGCAGGAGCACCCGGACGATCGATGCCCCCAGGGGAAGCAAGCCGGCCGATCGTTACGCCTCTTTCCAGGAGCTCGGTGAGCCGCACCGTCGTCAACGCCGCAGGCGCGGCCGTGAACGGCCCGCTCTCGTCGGTGATCATCAGGCCGGCCTTCGAGCTGGCGACGATCTCCGCGCTGCGCTCGCCGGGGTCCTCGCCGCAGACAGGTACGTAGCCGGCGCCTGCCTTGAGCACGCCGAGCAGCGCCACGATCAGGTGCCCCGAGTTGCGCATGCTCACGGCGACCAATTCGCCCGGCCCCATGCCGCAGGCGATCAGTGACCGGGCGACCAGGTCCGACCTTCGGTCCAGGTCTTGGTACGTCAGCGACTCTGACTCGTCGACGACCGCCGTCGCGAGGGCGTTCCGCTCCGCCTGCTCCCTGAACATGCCCAACAGCCCGGCGAAGGCGCCGCCCTTGTGCTGCCTGGCTGTCATGCGGCGCCTCGCCTCATCAGCCGGCGAACCTGCGCAGCGGTGACCTCGCTGCGCAATAGGTTTTTGCGTACCGTGTCGATCCGGATTCGCAGGCAGTCGAAGCCATCCGCCGCGGTGTCGGCGGAGAGCAGGGCTGTGGCGTCGTTCCATCGCGGGCCTTCCCAGGTGATCTGAGAAGCGCAGAGCAGGTATGCCCCGTAGCGCTGGAAGGCCATAGCGAGTTCGGCGCCGAGGTCCGGCGACAGGCCCAGGCGGACGAGGTTCGTGCCGCAAGCCTCGCGATACAGCTCCGTGATACCCCTGATGACGCGCTCCAGGCGTGACTGATGCTCCTGCGTCACGCGACGTGCCCGGCGCACATAGATATCAGCTTCTTCAGGGTCCAATGCGGACATCGCCCGCACCGTATGCGTGAACTCCTGGTAAAGCGTCAAGGCCGTCGGTCGCTCGGGATCGAACAGGATCACTTCCGGCCTGGCTCCGTGTACGTCCTCCAGGCGATCCGCAAGCGACAAGGCGACGAGACCTCCGGAGCAATAGCCGAAGACTGCTCGCACCTGCGGTGCCGACACGGCCACAGTGCGCGACCAGCCGTCCAGGTACTCGAGAACCGACGCCTGCGCCGTGTCGTCGCATGGCGCATCGGGCATCGTGGTCAGGCGGACATCACAGATTCCCGCCAGCATCGGCGCGAGATCGTGGAAGGTTGCCTCATTCCTGGCCGTGCCATCGGCGTCGACCGCCAGGACGATGTCACTTCCCGTTCCATCGCCAATGCGAAACCAGCCGGGATCGCTCAACTCCTGACTCCGAGGCGATTACGCACCGCTTGGGAGATAGCGGCCACGGTACGGCCCCGGAAGACGTCTCTGATCGACACGTCGACCTCGAACTCCCGCCGCAAACTTGCCACCAGACGGGCAGCGAGCATGGAGTTCCCGCCCCGTTCGAAGAAATCATCCGAGGCAAGCCCGGCAGCGCTGCCTGTCGGCGGGCGCTCGGGTAAGAGCGCCCCGAACAGCGATGCAACCCTCTCCTCGACTGTCTGCCCGCCGGAAACCATCTGGTGCGAAACCTCACCTATGTTCGTCATATCACTCCTTGATGAAGTCGTCCGCCCTGCTTGCCGAGAGCGGTGATCTCATGCGCGGAGAGCACCGCCTGCGGAATCTCCAGGACGGACTGCAGCAGGGTCAGATAGTCGCGGCCAATTTTCCTGGCGGTCGACTCTTTAAAGAGATCAGTGGAGTATTCAATGCGGACCGTGCCGCCCGCGCCGTGTTCTGAGACGGTTAGGCTCAGATCGCATTTGGCAACTCCAAGCGGGTTCGGGAGCATGTCGCAGGCAGAACCCGCGAACTTCCACTCAGATAACGGCGGGGCGTTGTAGATGAATGTGTGCCGGAACAGCGGAGTACACGATGGGTCTCCGCCCGTGCGCAACTCATCGACAAGCTTGGTAAATGGTATGTCCTGATAGGAGAAGGCGTCGAGGCAAACTTCGCGCACCCGCCGGACGCATTCGATGAATGTAGGATCACCGGACAAATCAGTTCGCAAAACGACAGTATTTACGAAGAATCCGATCAGGTTCTCGGCCTCGGTCCGGTTCCGGCCTAACACTGGTGTTCCCACCACAATATCGTCGGCGCCGGCATATTTTCCCAGGAGCGTCTGGTACACCGCCAGGCAGACTATGTACGGAGTGACGCGGAGTTCCCGTGCTAGATTGACCGTTCGCGCAAAGGCATGAGGGTCCACGGCGAGATTCAGTGCGTTGCCGTTCCCGCTTCGGAAAGCCGGTCGCGGAAAATCCGTTGGCAATTCAAGCGGAGTGAGGTTCTCAAGGTGCTCACGCCAGAAGATTATCTGGCTTTCGAAGCGCCTTTCCTGTTCGGTGCTCCGCTGCCAGACGCTGAAGTCGGCGTACTGAATGGGCAGGGGCTCAAGATTCTCAGTGCGACCGTCGCTCAATGCGGCATACAGTTCAGACAGTTCGACCATAATAATCCTGAGCGACCAGGCGTCGAAGATGATGTGATGCATGAGGAAAGCGAGAATGTGCTCGTCGTCAGCTAGGCGGGTAAGTCCCACTCGGAGCAGCGGTCCTCGCTCAAGGTCGAAGGGTTCACGGGCTAGCTTGCGCAACTGCTCAGCCGCCACCGGCTCCCACGTCCCGACCTCGCGCCCGCGCGCGTTGCAGAACTCGAACTGAACATTCGGAGCCGGGTCCACGAGCTGTACCAGCTTGCCATCGTCCTCAAGGCGGAAGCGGGTTCGCAGAATTTCGTGGCGTCCGGCTAGCCGCGTGAAGGCCATGCGCATAGCCTCCGCATCCAGTGGCCGGGTGAGGTGCAGCGCCACCGGCACCATATATTCGCGGCTGCGCGGATTAATCTGATCTATCAGCCACAACTGCTGCTGGCCGTATGAAGCTTGTGCAGGGCCTATCGCTGCCCGGGTCCGGATCACCTCAGATCCTTTCGTGCGGCTGGACCGATTGAACAGCGATGCGGTCCAGCAATGCAGTCTTCATTGCGGCGACGGTGGGTGAATCATAGATTTCTCGAAGGCTTAGCCGGATCCCTGTACGATGCTCGAGGCGATTGATGACCAGGGTTGCTAACAGCGAGTGTCCGCCGAGGTCGAAGAAGTTATCATGCACGCCGATCGAGTCGATGCCAAGCGCAGCGGCCCACATGTCGGCGATAATGCGCTCGAACTCGTCATGTCCTGGTGTCAGGTGGTCGCTCTTCGTGAGCCGATTTCCCGCTCCGTTGGATAGCCTGGCGACGTCGACTTTTCCGTTGACGGTTGCCGGGATCGCGTCGACGGCCAGGAATGCGGTCGGGATCATATAATCCGGCAACTGGTCTTTCAGGCTCGAATACAGAGTGGTCGCGTCGAGCGGCTCGCCGATGGGCTGGACGATATATGCTGCCAACTCCATATTAGTTCCATTGCCAGACTTCTGCCGGTCAATAGGTCGCGCCAGGACCGCGCAGTCCCTGATAGCGGTTTTTGCGCGCAAGGCCGCCTCGATCACGCCTCGTTCGACCCGGTAGCCGCGAATCTTGACTTGATGGTCGATCCGGTCGATGAACTCCAATTCACCGCGGGCGTCCCAGCGCACGAGATCGCCGGTGCGGAAATAGCGGGTCTCGCGCCCGTCGAGCCCGGTACGCAGGACAAAGCGCTGAGCGGTGCGTTCAGGGCTGCGGTAATAACCCCGTCCCAGGCCGCGTCCGCCTATCAACAGCTCACCGGCTACCCCGATGGGCACCTGCCGGCCTGTTCCGTCAACGACGAGCGCTTCTGCCCCCGCGATAGGCCGGCCAATGGGAGGAGTCGCGAGGTCATCGCCGATCTCGGTCCCCCGGGGAATCGAGCGCATGGTGCCGATGACGCCGACCTCGGCAGATCCGTAGAGATTCGACAGCTCAAACGGAAGACGAGCTCCGGCTGGCAACTGGAGGCGCCCGCCTCCCACGCCGAGCCACGTGAGATCCGGCAGATCCTCGCGATGGTGGCGCAACACCTGATTGCCGAGCGCCGCCGGAAGGTAGCAGTGCTTGACGCGGTGTTCTCGGAGCCAGCGCACCAGCTCGTCAGGGGAGGTACGGACTCGATCGGGGCTGATGAGGCAGGTTGCGCCGGCGGCGAAGGTACGCCACATCTCCCAGACTGAGGCATCGGAGGACTGACTCGCCACGCATGGCACGACAGCGCCGTGCGGGAGCGGAAGTTCAGCAGTGCTCCACTCGACAAGGTTCGAGAGGTTGCCTTGCCCGATCATGACCCCCTCGGGGGTGCCGGTCGATCCGGACGTATAGATTACGCAGCCGAGCTCTCCCCGGTCACTCCTCGTAGGCAAAAGTGTCGAAAGGTCACGTCCGGAGCTGCAGGCGTCGCCGATCAGCAGGGGCTCTGCCGTTCCCTGCCTGACGCGGCGGACCGTCGACTCCGAGCACAGGACCACGCTGGCGCCGTCGAGCATCGCGGCGATGCGCTCCGGTGACCCGGCAGGATCGACAGGTGCGTAGGCCGCGCCGGATTTGTGGGCTGCGATAGCGGCGATCGGCAAGTCACGACCGCGTTCGACAACAGCGCCGACCACGGCACCTGCCTCAATGCCACGGCGACGAAGCTCGCGCGCCACGGCACTGGAAATATGATCGAGTTCTCGGTAGGTAAGCACCCCGGCATCGTCGCGGACGGCCACGGTGGCGGGTGAGCGGCTGGCCCATGCTTCGATATGGTCCGCTACCCGTGGTGGGACGAGAAACGCGGCGTTGCCGGAGGTTCTATTACCGAATGCTGGCGAGTGACTAAAGTCACTGAGTCTCCGCTTTTCCTGGCGCCCGATAATAGGGATGTCCGATACCGGCCGGCTCGGCCTGGTGAGGACGTTTTCGAGCAGCTCGACGTATCTGCCGCCTATGCTTTCGACCGTGGATCGCGTGAAAAGCATGCTGTTATATTCCCATTCCAGGGTAATACGCTGGTCGGTCATATCGCGGCGACCGGAGAACGATTCCCCTGCCGGAAGCACGATGACGTTGAGCTCTTGCTTGGCAGAGCCATTAGACGGGTATGAAATGGTGCCTGACGCATCCCCGAGGTTTAGTTCAGGAAAGGCACTGTCATGAGCGCTGAACATGACCTGTGTTAATGGGCTGGCGGTCGCACTGCGTTCAGGGTTGAGCGCGTGCACGATCGCCGGGAATGGCACCTCCTGGGCGTCGTCGGCGCGCTGTACCTCTCTCCGGACGCGACTCAGAACGTCTTCGAAGGCATCTCTGGCGCCAATCGAAGCCTGCAGGAGCACGGTATTTACGAACATGCCGAGGGTGTGCTGGGTCTCGGGCAGGCGCCGGTTGGCGAATGCCGACCCGATGCAGAGATTGTTCTGCTGAGTGTGGCGGAACATAAGGACATAGAATGCCGTAAGCAACATTTCAAACAATGTAACGTCGTGTTCGCGACAGAAAACACGGATGCGATCCGGCAACGACCCGGGCAGATCGACCCGAACCACGCCGCCCTCGTGCCGTATTGTCGGCGGACGTGAATAGTCCGAAGGAAACGACACGGGGTCGGGCAGGTCCGCGAGACGTTGTCGCCACGAATCCAGCTGTGCGGTGAGCATCCCGGCTGATCCGAGTTCCCGCTGCTGCCATGCCGCATAGTCACCGTAACTAATTGCCGGTTCTGGTAGCGGCGAAGGCTGACCGGTGTGATAGGCGTTGTACAGGGCGGTGAACTCGCGAATGAGCAGTGCGAACGACCAGCCGTCGTGCACAATGTGGCTTTCCAGCAGCACCACATCGAATTGTTCGTCGCCTGTCTGGACGATCGTCCACTCTTGCAACGGTAGCTTGGCCAAGTCAAGAGGCGCTGCGATAGCCTTCCTGACGGCATCATCCGCTGCGGCGCGGCGTACGGCATCGGGCAGTTCGCGAAGGTTGACACGTCGAGCGGAAACAAGCTGCGGCTCATGAATGTGCTGCCAGAATCCCTCAATATCCTCTGAGTACGTCGTCCGCAATATGGTGTGGCGGCGATGCAACTCGGTGATCACTCGATCGATGACATCGAGATCCAGGATCCCTGAGACCCGGATGACCGTCTGAAATCGGTAGGACGCGTCAGAGGGATCAAGCCTGGCGAGGAACCAGAGCTGCTTCTGCTGCTCAGACATCGGCATACGGTCATGTCGGCTTGACCGGATCGTCGGAAAGCGGCGCGGATGGCCTCGCCGCTGGTCGACGAGTGCGGCTTGAGCGCGTACTGTTGAGGCGGCGCGGAGTTCGCCGATAGTGAGATCAACGCCTTCGGAGCCGGCTATTTGACCGGCAATGCGCATGGTGCGTAAGGAATGCGCTCCGAGAGACACCAGGTCGTCCTCGGCTCCAACCCGTTCCATCCCCAGCTCGCCGGCCCAATAACTGGCGAGGCGTGCCTCCGTGCCTGGCACCGGCGCGACATAATCTCCCTCGAATTCCCGGGGCGCGATCGCGACTTCGGCCAGAGCGGCTCGATCGAGCTTGCCGTTGGGAAGGACAGGCATTCTTTCCAGGACGGAGAAGTGGCTGGGGATCAGGGCAGCGGGCAACTTCTCGGAAAGAAAGGCGCGAAGCCGGCGGGCCGAGGGGATCTGGCGATGGTCCTGAGGAATTATGTGGGCAACTAGACAGTCTTGGCTCTGGAGGCGCCGAACCTCGACGTGCGCCTGGGCAACCTCGGGGTGTTTGGCTAACGTAACGGCCACCTCGGCCGGTTCGATACGTACGCCGCCTATCTTTACCTGATCGTCGAGGCGGCCGAGGTATTCGAGCGTGCCGGTGCCGGTCAGGCGCACAAGATCGCCTGTGCGATAGGCGCGCTCCCCGTCGGGACCCGTAACGAAACGTTCTGCGGTCAGGTCAGGACGGCCAAGGTAGCCATCGGACGTACCGGGACCGCTAAGCCAGAGTTCCCCGCTGGCTCCGGGAGCCGCTGGCGTACCTGGAGCGTTCATGATATTGGCACGTACACCAGCGACTGGAGTACCAATAACGATGGGCTCTTCGAAACGGTCGAAACGGTGTGCCGTGGCGGAGATAGTAGTCTCTGTAGGACCGTACACATTGATCAGCGGAATGTCACAGTGCGTGAACCACAACGCCATATCGGCTGGGTCGATGCGCTCGCCCGCGAGTATAACGCGAGTTAGCGCTGCCGGCAGGCTGGTGGCCGTATCGACGAGTCGGCGAGTCAGCGCGGCCCAGACGGTTGGCGTGAATTGGGCGACGGTGATGTGTTCGTCTTCCAGCAGCCTAAGCATGGAGTCGACGCTCCAGGCGTCCGTCCGGGCGATGAGCGTCGCCCCGTTGTTCAGCGCGGTGAATATCTGCTCAACAGAGGCGTCGAACATGACAGAGGCAAACTGGAGGACGCGATCGCCAGGTTCAACGCCGAAAATTGCGCTCATGGTCGCGATACGGTCAGCTACCTGCCGATGGCGAATCGGTACGCCCTTCGGATTGCCGGTCGTCCCAGACGTATAGATGACGTACGCCTCTGAGTCAGGATCCGGTCGGGGATCCGGAGCAGACGCGGGCAGGGATGCCATGGACTCTGCGTCAACGATCAGGTCGACGCGGTAGCCCGCCACCCCGGGAGAGTCGATGCCCGAGGTGACGACGCCGCGAGATGCCGAGTCCCGGATCATAAACCTTTGCCGTTCGACCGGAATGTCCGGGTCGAGCGGCACGTAGGCAGCGCCTGACTTGAGGATGCCAAGAAGACCCGCGTACAGGTTCGCGTCCCGGCTGGCGCACAGCGCGATACGGTCGCCTGCTTCGACGCCAAGGTGACGAAGACGCTGAGCGAGCTGGTTGGCTCGCGCGTCTAGCTCGCGGTAGGTAACGCATTCGTCTCCAACAACTAAAGCGATCTCGTCAGGCGCATTACCAGCGTGGTGCTCGAACCCTCCGTGAAGCAGCGTCCGCCTGGCGGCTTGCGTCATCTATTCCTCCTGGAGCATCGCGGAGAATGCGACAACGGCACGAAGCGTGCGTTGCGGCATGAGCGCCGGGATCGTAGTTCGCATATAGATGTCATGATTGGCGATGATCGCCCATTCGCAAGGGATTAGCGACCCTTAGATGCGATTCTATCCATCGCCGGCTGTCCGCAATCGTCCCGCCGGACATCTGACTCCTGAGACAGCCGGGCAGTGTGATTATGGTCATACGACCATGCCGGACCTGTACGCGAGTGCAACGGCCGCGGTTGCTGATTGCACACCCAGCTTCTGATAGATCCGGCTCAAGTGGTGCTTTACCGTGCGCTCTTTGAGCTGCAGTCGCGCCGCTAGATCTTGTATATTCGAACCGCGAGCAAGGAGCCGCAACGTTCGGAGCTCCATTGGAGTAAGGCCGTAGACGTTTTCAAGTGATTGAGATCTGCCAGCGAGATGTTCAAGCAATGTACGGCCAAGCGAAGGCGAGATATATGCGCCATTACGCGCTATCGTCACGCACGCCGTTGGTGCGTTTTCAAGATCGTCTGATAACGATAACAGCCCCCGTACGCCTTGTCGCGCGGCCAGCATCACATCTTCGGCTGTGAGCTCCTTACTATGTGCCGCGAAAAGAATCGGTCCATGCGTTAGGTCGATACCCTGGATATCGCCGCGCGTCTCACAATGGACGATCACGACATCGAAGTTCGCCTCGGCGCTGCTGGCGTACGCGGTTCGTATATGCACCAGCAATCCTGGGCCATCGACGATCTGTTCGGCCAGAACGGCGCCTAAGCCCGCTCGCACCAGGGCGCTAGCTGACGCGATTGCTACTCGAATCTGCGGATAGGGGACATGCTCTGCATCCATTTGATGCATCCTCGGCGACCACCGCATCTTCGCTGCATCGCGTGCGCATCTTCGCCGCACCGCGCATGTCGCGCGATCATCCGCGCCGTGAGGTTCGCATACTTGGCAGGCCAAGTGATAGCACGGGTTACGGCTGCTCGCCCCGGCGATCCGGGTGCATCACATAGAACACAGACCACCACTCGCCGTCCGCGTCAAGGTCCCGGGCCGCGAACTCGTCCAGCACATTCTGGATTCGGGTGCTGAACTCCTCCAGGCTCTCTGGGCGCAGCCGCAGTCCGAGACGCGACATGTGGAAGGGCTCGCCGCCCGCTTCGTCGAGTTCCTCAAGGAACGCCCGCAACATCGCGCTCCCACGGCTCGATCCTTCGGGCGGGTCGTGGACCTCAAGCCTCCAGGACTTGCCGGTCGTCTGGTACGGCAACTCGCGCGCACCCCTCGTGCCCCTGCGCACGGGCATCGCCTGCAAGAAACCCGCGTCGACCAATCGCCGAACATGGTGCAGCACCGACGCCGGGTCGCGTCCCAGCCGCTGAGCGATCTCCTTGTTGGTCAGTGCCTCCCCGAGGCAGAGCCGCAGGATCCGGAGCCGCAGCACGGACCCGAGCGCGCGCGCCTCGGCATCGGTCGCTCGCCGCCGCGCCGGCCCGATGGGGTTCGCTGAGCTGGGAGCCGACTCCGACTCGGTCACGTCATCAGCATAGCCACATAGTGATTGACATTTCCCAATCTCTCGCGCAGGCTGATCTGGTGAACCGCGAGAGCCTCCTATTCCACCGTGACTTCCGGCTGCTCTGGTCGGGTGATGCGATTAGCCAGGTTGGCACCATGATCACGTTGATCGCGATGCCGCTCCTCGCGGTGAGGACGTTGCACGCCACGCCCTTCCAGGTCGGCCTGCTCGCAGCGTTCGAATTCCTCGCCTTCCTGGTGATCGGACTGCCCGTCGGTGCCTGGGTCGACAGGATGCGCAAGCGTAACGTCATGATCATCGCGGATTTCGGGCGCGTCGTCACTCTCGGTTCGGTTCCGACCGCCGCCTTACTCGGCGTGCTGACGATCTGGCAGCTATACGCGGTCGCGCTGTTGACCGGCGCCCTGACGGTCTTCTTCGACGTGTCGTACCAGAGCTACCTGCCCTTTCTGGTCGGCCGCGAGCGCCTTGTCGAGGGTAACGCGAAGCTGCAGGCCACCCAGTCGGTCGCGCAGGTCGCGGGACCGAGCGTCGGCGGGTTGCTGGTCCAGTTGCTGACAGCCCCGTACGCCATTGCGACCGACGCGGCGAGCTACCTGGCGTCCGCGCTGTGGGTTGGAGCGATCCGGCGGCGGGAGCCGAGACCGCAGCGCACGGCCGATGCGGATTTGCTCCGGGAGATCCGCGAGGGCGTCGCATTCATCTTCCGCGATCCCATCCTCCGCGCAGTTGCCGGCTGCACTGGCACCACCAACTTGTGGAGTTCCGGCGGCCAGGCAATGTTGATCGTGCTACTCGCCCGAACGCTAGACCTATCGGCCGGAGTGATCGGCGCGCTGATGTCCGTCGGCGCGATCGGCGGCCTCCTTGGCGCCTTAAGCGCCCGTCGGCTCGCCGACTGGCTCGGCGAAGGGCCGCTCACCTGGATGAGCGTCGCCGCCATGTCGCCCCCGGCGCTGCTGTGGCCGTTCCTGCACCGCGACTGGACGCTCGGCCTCTTCGTAGTGGCCCAGCTCGCGATGTTTGCCGGTAACGTGATCTACAACATCACCCAGGTCAGCTTCCGGCAGCGGGTCTGCCCGAAGCGGCTGCTTGGCCGGATGAATGCCAGCATGCGGTTCCTGGTCTGGGGCCCGATGCCAATCGGCGCGCTGCTCGCCGGCGCACTTGGCTCCGCAATCGGAATACGCGCGGCGTTACTCGTCTCCGCGATCGGATCAAGCCTGGCGTTCCTATGGGTCTATTTCTCGCCGCTGCGCTGGCTACGCGAGGTGCCCGGCGAAGCCGAGAATTTGGCCACCGAGGACAACGTCACCACGAGCACCTAATATGACCGGCCCGGCGACCCGAGTGGTTCCGGGCTCGCGGTTACCACGTGCAATTTTCATCTTGCCGAGTGTGAACAGCGCCGCGACCAGCAACCGGCGTAGCCAGCCTGGGGTTGGCTAATTAGCGGCCTGGGGTGGCTGATTTCACGGTCGTCCCTCATAAGCGTGTATTGAGGAAGTCTGTCAGCTGGGCGCGCTGAAGTGGCGACAGAGCGGCTTTGTACAAGGTCACGGCCTGGAGCCGGTTGACCACGAAGATCCAGCAGTCCGGTGTTTCGAGTACGCGCCTGACCATGCCCCATTGGATGTCGGTGGACCTGGTCGCTGTCCGGCTGCTGATACCGGTATCGGTGACCTCGACGTTCACGTCCACGGCGAAGACCTCCCGGTTCCGCAGCAGGCTCAGCCAGGTGCCAGCGCCGGGAAGCAGGCCAAGGACTATGCCTGCGGCCGCGTAGGTCGCCGCGGTACCCAGCGAGAACGCGGCGGACCATGCCCCCAGGCCGGCGTACAGCACGACCAGCGCGCCCAGCGCGCCGTACAGGCGGAAGGCGCCGCGGTGAAGGCGGGCGCTCACGCGGTAGGTTCGCTTGAGATCCCTGGTGTAGTGCGTGGCGATCTGCACGTGTCCGTCCCGGTGAGGCGCGGTTCAAGGTCATCGGCCATAGTGCCAGAACCCTGGGGACCGCCGCTGGCGGTCTGCCTGCGCGTCGGCGGGCTGATCGGCGTCATGCCGGGGACTCGACTTCGCGGGCGAATGCGCGCGAGAGGATCTCCATTTCATACATCACGGCTCCGGCGGCTGCCTCCAGGTCTGGCGTGCTGACAACGTTTGCTTCCAGCAGGGCTTCGAGGATCCGTACGGTCGCCCGGTCGTCGGCTTCCAGCGCGGCCGCGGCCTCGGCTAGCGTGAACCACCGCTCAGGTAACCTGCTGAGTCGCGGCAGAGCACGCCTCGCCGCCTCGGGCAGATCGCCGATGGCCTCGGCCAGCCGAATCCGTATAGATGAGTCCGCGGCGGTCAGCTCTTCGAGCAGCCCCGACTCGTCGTCGATCCTGGCCGCATACTCCCTTAGCGGGACATGACGGAGCTGGGTGAGGCGTTCAGCCACCAAGCGCACTCCGAGTGGCAGCAAGCCAGTGGCGGAAACGAGCCTTCTGGCCGCTTGATAATCAAGAGCTACACGTCGGGCACCTATGAGCCGCCGGAGAAGGTCCAGCGCCTCCGCCATGCTGAGGCAGGCCACACGAACGCGGATAGCCGGCAAAAGTCCGCCAATGGAGCGCCGAGCCGTGATTATCACCGCACTGCGGCCGGCCCCGGGAATGAGCGGTTGCAGCTCGGCTTCACTGCGAGCGTCGTCAAGCACCACCAGAGCACGGTGCGTTGTTAGCCAGTGCTGCCAGAACTGGCTGGCATATGTTCCCGGAGCATGGCAGCGTGAGCGGTCGACAGCGCCAATCAGTTCTGCTAAAACCTCGTCAGTCCGCCGGGGCGCCCCGTCACTGCCGCGCAAACGGACGAAGTAACGACCATCAGGGAAATCGTCACCTACTGCGTGCGCGGTGTGTACGGCGAGCGCGGTCTTGCCGGCGCCCACAGGTCCAGTTATCACGGCGAGCGAAGAGATGTCTCCGTTGAGAGCGCTCTTCAGATGTCGGACGCATTCGACACGACCGACGAACGCTGGAAGATCCCAGGGCAGCGTGCAACGGACCGCAGGGCATGGTAGTGGCCGGAGCGAGGCAGCCTCCTCGTCGCGCAGTAATGACTGATAAAGCCTGACCACCGGCTCTCCCGGGGTCAAGCCGAGCTCTCTTGCCAATAACTGCCGTAGTTCGTCGTAGACCGCGAGAGCCTCAGAGCGTCGGCCAGCCTGAGCCAGGGCGGTCATTTGTAACAGGCGCAAGCGTTCCCTGAACGGATACTGGACGGCGAGATCTATGATGCGGTCAACCGCGCCTATTGCGCCGCCGGCCGCCAGTTCGGCCTCCGCCCAGTCTTCGGCCACAGCGAGGTACTGCCGGTCGAGGCGCTGGGAGGCCGCCCCGATCAAGGGAACGTCGCGCATTCCGGCCAAGGCCGGGCCACGCCACAGATCCAGAGCCCCGGCCAAATCGCTGGCGACCGTGGCCGCGTCCTGGCCGTGCCAAAGTTTCTGACTCATCTGAACCTCTCGGTAAAACTTCAGCGCGTCCAGCTCGGTGACGTCCGCATGGATCACGTATCCGCTGACCTGGTGAGTAATGCGCGGGCCTGATTGCGCGGGACCGAGTATTCTTCGTAGTGCTGAAATGTATACCTGGACGTTCTTGCGCGCAGTTTGCGGAGGTGACTGCGCCCACAGGACGTCCCGTAGTGAAGCAGCTGATACTGGGGAATTCGCATGACTCAGCAGGGCAGCAAGGACGAGTTGCTGTTTCCAGGGTCCAAGGTCAAGCACGCGACCGTCCCGGCGGGCTTGCAATGACCCCAGTATGCTGATTTCGAGGCCGGATGAGGACAATTTGAATCCACATAGGTGCTATGAGCGTTTAGCAGAGGCCTGCTACTCCTGACTAGCGGTCCCGTCTATGCTCGAATTACCGTTGAGTTAACTAGCCTCGGCGGGGTCTGTCAATTACCGCTTGCGAAGTCGCGCACAGCGGGTCGTCGTTTCCTTGCCGGCGTTCGCACGGGCATGGTCAACTCGGCTTTTGCCTGGCAGCTCGTGACAAAACATCAGATATTAACTAATAAAACATCTAATATGAACTTATTAAGCTTATAGATCTATTCCGGGAAAGTTGCTGGTCGGAGAAGTCGCTCAGACCGGCTGCAGGTAGCGCACGCCATCGGCCTCAAGGGATACGGGTCATACCGATAACAAACCCGACGTATACCGTTTTCACGCTGCTCGTGCCTACGGTGGTGTTGCTTCATGGGAAGCGGTCACCAACACAAATGAGGAGAACCCATGGCCGAGGAAGAAATCCCCGAAACTGAAGTCGCCGACCCCGAGGTCATCGCCCACTCCGACGATGACGAATTGCAACCGTGCGGCTGCTTCCAGGCCGTATTCGGCGCGGAGTAGCAACTCTGCCCGCGCGGGACCGTCCGGTCTTCCGGGCTCAGGCCAGAAGACCGGCGGTCTCCGGAGATACAGATACCTCACGGCACGTTGGCATGGAGGTCGCCATGCACCACAACCGCCTCGCGCCCGCGCAGGTGCGGATTCTTAGGGGCAGGGACAACTGGTGGTTTGTAGGACCCGGCGGGGTCGCTCGCCTTTACGACCATCACGTTACCGCCGACGGCGGACTCAGCGCAGGCGCCGAGCGGTACCTGCGAAAACAGGGCTTATTCGAGGTGGCTCCTTACCGCACATTTTCGTTGACGGTGCTGACCAGCACCGACTGCAACCTGGGCTGTGCCTACTGTTTTCAGAACACCGGACAGGATCCAGGAGGCGGGGACCGCCCGCCGCGTATCGCGCACGCCCGGCTGACCTCGGAGCGGATCGGTTCGTTGCTGGAATTCACCCGTCGGCAAATGGCGGAGGCGGGTCTGGAGAAACTGCACCTGCTCCTGTTCGGCGGGGAGCCCCTGCTGAACGTCCGCGGCTGCAAGGAGTTGCTGGCCAGAGCAGCCGACTATGGGCTGTTCTCCGCAGCCATGACATCCAATCTCACTTTGCTCACCCCGCGCCTGGCAAGTCAGCTGTCTGACCTTGGCGTGCGATCGATCCAGGTGACGTTCGACGGTGATCGTGACGATCATGACCGGATCCGGGTGCGACGCTCGAATGGGGGGACCTTCGACACGATCATGCGTAACTTGTCCCGGGCGTCGGACGCAGCCCCGCTCATAGGCTGGGATCTCCGGGTGAACGTATCCCATCTCAATTACCGGAATGTCGATGCGCTGATTGAGCGCTTCCCCCAGGCAGTGCCTGCCGGCCGCTGCCGCATTCACTTTTCCCGGGTCGGAGACACCGGAATTGGATACGCAAACAAAGTTCGCCATACTGAGCTGAGTGAATGCTTCAAGCGATGGCATCGCCGGTCCCTCGAGCTGGGCCTTTCCGTCGCCAGGCCACACGCCAATTACCCCTGCCAGACATGCGGATACGGCGATGGGCGTTACGGCGCGGTGGTGAGCGCCGACGGCACCCTGTCGAGTTGCTGGGAAACCGCGGGAAAGCCGGACTGGCAGGTCGGCACGGTAACAAGCGGCTACCTAACTCGGGAACTTGCCGGGCCCCGGTGGGTATCGTGCGAATCGTCATACCAGTACGAGGATGACAAGCTAAATAAACAGTCGTTCCTGGACATCGTGGACGCTGCCTTGCTGGATCATCTCGTCGAGACGGGGCGTTTGTAATCGGTGGAACGGGCGTGACCACTACTCAGAATCTGAGATCCAATCGCAGGTACGTGCGTTACCGGACCGCCAGAGCGGTATCCATGCTAGGTTCCCAGTTCTCCTGGGTCACATATCCGCTGCTGGTACTCAGCCTAGGCGGTACGCCATCCCGGGCAGGCGCGGTAGCCTCGTGTGCCCTGGTGACGCGGGCGGTGTTCCGGTTGCCTGGCGGCTACATTGCCGACCGGTTCGATCGCCGGTTGCTCATGCTCGGATCGGACGCGGTAAGTTTCGTCGCGGTAGGGACCATCCCGCTGGCTGCGGCCTTCCATCTGATCGCATACCCGCAGTTACTAGTGGTGGCCACGCTCGAAGGGGTAGCCATCGCCATCTTCGGCCCGTCGGCGACGGGCATTCTCCGTGACCTGGTGCCGGCCGACTTGCTCAAACCCGCCCTCGGGCAGTCCCAGGCATTCAACGCGGTCATCACCTTGGCCGGGCCCATCCTGGGAGGGGTCCTGTATGGACTGAACAGGATGCTCCCGTTCACCCTCGATGCGTTCTCCTACGGTATGTCGGCTGTGCTTCTCCTGGGGCTGGCGGTCGCGCGCAAGCTGCCCGAGCAGGATGCCAACTCCGACTCCGGGGTCTTGGCCGGGCTGCGATGGCTATGGCACCGGCCCGGCGTGATGCGCGTGCTGATTTTCATCGGCACCACCAACCTGGTGGGATCGGCTATCGCCGTCACCGTCGTCGTGGGACTGCATGAGCGTGGCGCACCGCCCACCGCGATCGGTGTAGTGATGGCGTGCTCGGGTGCCGGGTCCGTGCTCGGAGCGATATTCGCCGCCAGGCTCGAAGAGCGCCTAGGGCCAGCGCGGCTGTGCCTGGCGATGGGCTCGCTTTGGTCACTGGGCTTCGCGTCCATCGCGGCGTCGCCGTCCGGCTGGGTAATCGGCCCGGTTCTTGTCCTGCTCTTCCTCTGCGTGCCGGTTGCCGGGGTAATGCTGGGTACGCTCGCGCTGGGTGAGGCTCCTCACCACCTGCTCGGACGGGTAAGCACGGCAGAGCAAGTCGTGACGACCACCCCCGGAACGGCGGGCCCACTGCTTGCGGGCGCTTGCCTGCAGTCCTTCGGCGTCGTGTCGACTTGGCTGGTCCTGACCTGTCTGTGTGTTCTGGCCACCACGTTCGTGGTGATCTCGGCATTGCCGAGACACCGGCGGAGCATCGGCTCGCCAGCCCGAGTGGCGGCCGATCCCCTTCCCTCTGAAAGCGAGAAAGGCAGAGTACCGTGACGGGATACGGCCCAGGCTACCCGGCGGCGGTTCGATCGGACCAGTTCCAGAACTGCCATGGGCTACCGGTCCCCGATCCCTACTGCTGGCTTGAGGATGCCTCAAGCCAGCAGACCGCCCGATGGGAGGCCGAGCAACGGATTCTATTCGAGGCCGAACGGGCGACGTGGCAGGACGCACGCCGGTGGGAGCAGGAACTGGTCGCCCTGACCAGCACCGATCGCGTGCTTACCCCCAAGTTTCGCGGTGATCGCATCTTCCTCCGGCGGCAACGGGCTGGCCGGGATCAGCCTGTGCTTGCCGTACTGACCGAGCGGGCCGAACGCGAGTTGTTCGACCCGCTCACCCTCGATCCGTCAGGCCGCACGGTCCTCGACGCCTGGGAGCCGTCGGCCGATGGCGGCTTGCTCGCTTACCAGGTCTCATCGGAGGGGACCGAGGACTCGCTGCTGACTGTGCTCGATGTGGCCACCGGCCGCACTGTGGATGGACCTATCGACCGAGTGCGCCGGTCCCCGATCGCCTGGCTCCCGGACGGGCGGATGTTTTACTACGTCCGCCACCTTGGCGACGACCGCTATCACCGGCAGGTGTTCTTGCACCGATTAGGTACCGATCCGGCGCAGGACGCCAGCGTCTTCGGCGATGGGCGGGACAAAACAGAGTTCTACCGGGTGACCGTGACCGCCAACGGGCGCTGGCTCATCGTCACCGCGAGCACGGGCACCAGCCGGGGCACCAGCCTTTACCTGGCCGACTTGTCCGCGAGCCCGCCTGACCGACCGGACCTGCGGCCAATTCAGGAGGCAGTGCCGACCCGAACTCTGGCTCACATCGGGCGCGGTGCCGACGGCGAGGACTGCCTCTGGCTCGTGACCGACCACGGCGCTCCGCGAGGCCGGCTGGTCGCGTGCCATCCGGATCGGCCCGACGTGCTCAACTGGCGTGAAGTGATCCCCGAACGCCCAGGCGCGGTGCTGGAGAACCTGACCATCGTGCCGACGCCGGACGGCGGCCACCCCATCGGCCTGGTGAAGTGGACGCGGCACGCGGTAAGCGAGGCCACATTGCACGACCTTGCGGATGGCCGCGAACTGCACCGGATCCCGCTGCCAGGCCGCGGTTCCATCGCACACTTCTCTGTACACCCAGAGCGCGGTCGGCGCGCGTGGTTCCTCTACACCGACTGGACCACGCCGCCGGTCCTGCTCTGCTACGACGTGGCAACCCGCGAAGTGCGGCCATGGCCGGATGCGGGCCAGCTATGCGGCCAGTCCCATGTTCAGACTCAGCGTGACCCAGTCGGCCTTCAGACGCAGGTTGTCTCGGTACTGTCACGTGACGGCACCGAGGTACGGGTATTCGTGGTCTCATCCGAGGCTCGGCCTACGCGGCCCCGACCGACCATCCTCACCGGTTACGGTGGCTTCGCCGCCTCCATGGTGCCAGCGTTCAGACCCGAGGTGCTGGCCTGGGTCCGGGCCGGCGGGGTTTTCGCGCTAGCGTGCCTGCGCGGTGGGGGCGAGGAGGGCAGGGAGTGGCACCAGGCCGGCCGCGGCGATAACAAACCGAACGTCTTCGCTGACTTCGACGCGGTGACCGACTACCTGTCGCAAGCGGGCTGGACAAGCAGGGACCAGCTTGCCATCATGGGCGGCTCCAACGGCGGGCTGCTGGTAGGGGTGGCGATCACCCGGCATCCCGAGAAATACGCCGCCGCCGTCTGCATGGCGCCGTTGCTCGACATGGTTCGTTACGAGCATTTCGGGCTTGGTCCGAGCTGGGTGCCAGAATATGGCAGCGCAGATGACCCGGCTCAGCTCGCTACCTTGCTCTCCTACTCGCCCTACCATCACGTGACCGCGGGCACCGGCTATCCCTCCGTCCTGTTGACCGCGTCGGACGGCGATACCAGGGTCGATCCCATGCACGCTCGGAAGATGTGCGCCGCGCTTCAATACGCTTCGACCGGTTCGGGACCGGTGTTAATCCGTCAAGAGCGTGGGGTGGGGCACGGTACCAGGGCACGATCAAGCGAGCTGGCGCTGTTCGCCGACTGCCTGGCCTTCCTCGGCGACCGCCTGAAACTCACCGCCGGGAATTAACCCATGAGGATTATGCTGTGCCCGATGAGCGATCCCGGCTATCTGTATCCGGCGATCGCTACCGGGCTTGAGCTAGAGCGACGGTGTCATGCTGTCACCGTGCTGACAAGGCCTTCAGCCCAGGTCACGGTAGAGGAAGCCGGCCTGCAGATGCTGTCAGCTGAAGGGTATGGCGGGCGGAGGGCATTCTCGGTCGCGCTATGGATCAGTGAAGGCACCAGCCAATACCAAGCTACGCTCCGGGCAGCGCGGGACTTCAGGGCCGACGCGCTTGTCACCTCGGTGCTATGCCATGGCGTCCTGCTCGCGGCCGAGGTGCTTGACCTTCCCGTGGTGGTGCTGGGGCTGACCGCTTACCTGTGGGACTATCGGGCCGGTGCTTACGCGGAACCCCAACGTGCTGCGCGCGCCTGGCGGACACGCGAGACGCTCAAGGCCTACCGCAGAGTGCGAGAGCAGATCGGCCTGCAGAGGCGTAGGGACAGGTCGGCGGTAAGCCCGCTGGTTGGCTCGGCCCTTCTCCTGCGGGGCAACTCGGCACTTGAGTACCCGGGCGCTGTGCTTCCCGAGCGGGTGGAGCACATCGGCCCGTGCTCCTGGGAACCGCAAGCTGACCCGGCCGAACTGGCCAAGGTGCTGTCGCGCTTGGACCAAACGGGCAAGCCGGTCGTCTATGTTCACCTAGGCCGTGTCTTCCACGCCGATGACCCGTGGCCACGGCTCAACGCTATGTTCACTTCCGGCCCGTTCCAGGCCGTGGTCGAGCTTGGGCGTACCAGGGATCCCCGGCCAGACCCAGGTTCCGACATCCTGCTGGTACGCAAGCCGTGGATGGGTCCGCTGATCGACCTGTCCGGGGCGGTGTTAACCAGCGCGACCTCAGCGCCGGTTCTGGCCGCACTGGTGCGCGGCCTTCCGCTCGGCGTGTCCCCGGGCGGGTCGGAACAGCCCATGCTGGCCGAGGCTTGCGTACGAGCGGGTGTAGCACGCTACATGGGAACCGAAAAGGACGATGGCCACCAGGCAAGCCTGCTGGCGCTTTGGCAGGACCGGGAATTGCGTAAGCGCTCCGGTACGGTCGGCAGTAACCTGGCCGCCATGGGCGGCGCTAGCCGTGCCGCGGACGTTATCGAGCAGACTTCGATCCAGCCCGCCTGTTACGCTCTGGCGCCCCGTTGCCAGGCACGAGATGCCTGCCGACCGCTACCAGCGGGATCATGCCCGCCTTAGCTGACCTGATGCCCCGCCACGACGATGCCGCAAACGGCTTTCTGATGACACCTCGGCCCGCCCGATAACAGCAAACCCGCGGCTCGAGCCCGCGCGCTCCAACTGTGGCCACCGGCGGGGTTCATCCGCCTATGTCGCGCAACTCCGACCGCACCGCCTCGGCCGCCTGGGCACCAAGCCGGGCGTAGATTTCCAGCGCCATGGTCAAGAGCTGCCTGGCCTTGTCCTGTTGTTTTGCCTGAGCGGCCACCTTCCCGAGCCGGTGCAGGGCGCGCGCTTCCTCGAAGTCACTGTGCGCCAGCCGACTGAACTCAATGGCGCGCTGGCCGGCGGCTTCCGCGCTGCTGGTATCGGCGCGCTGGCCGTGGATGTCGATCAGCAGGCTGAGAGACTGGGCGGCGTCGAGGTCGAGCGCGAGATCAACGAAGACGCCCAACGCCTCCGTGGCGTGCTGCGCCGCTTCGTCAGGCCGGCCGAGCGAGACCTCAGTGCGGGCAATGCCGCGCAACGTGATGCCGATCTTCCGGCCGAGCTCGGCGCTGCGGTAGTAGTCAAGCGCCGCCTCCAGATCGCGCAGCGCTTCGTCATAGCGGCCCCGGCGCCGCAGGATCGTGGCCAGATTGACCCGCGCATCGGTCACCCCGTTCCGGTCACCAGCGGCTTCGAGCAGTTCGTGCGCCTGGCGGTATTGCGCGGCCGCGGCGTCGAGCCGGCCAGCTTCCAGCAGCGCCCGGCCCAGGTTGTTGCGAGTGAGCCCTTCGGCCCGGCGGTCGCCAAGTCGTTTGCACCCGGCCACGGCCAACCGGTGGGTTTCCAGCCAGCTGTCCAGGTGCTTGCTCAGGTAGAAAAAATCCCGCAGCACGTAGGCAAGCTGCCAGCGGCGGCGATCGAGACCAGGCTCGGTGAGCCTGCAGATCTCGACCAGATTGGTCAGTTCGGTCTCAAACCACAGTGCGGCGCCGGCCCGGTCGTCGAAGTTCGACTCCACTGTGGCCGCGCCGTCGAGCGCCGGGCGATACCGATGCGGCATGATCATCCGTCCCGCCCGGTCGGCGGTGTGCAGGTACTGGTCGAACATCCGCTGGATCGCCGCGAGCCGTGCGGTGGCTGGATCGAAGCGGCGCCCGACTTCGAGTGCGTACTCGTGCATCAGGTCGTGCATCCCGAAACGGCCGGCTCGGGTCTCGGTCACTAGATTCGCGTTGACCAGGACCCGCAGCCTGGCCTTCGCCTCGGCCGAGGGCACGTTCAGCAGGGCCATGACGGCATGGAGCCCGAAGGTGTTGCCTGGATGCAAGCCAAGCAGCCGGTAAGCCGTCGCGATCGGATCAGGCAGCGCCCGGTACGACCAGGAAAAGACGGTGCGGACTGCGGAGTACGGATCATCGCCGGTGTCGAGCAGGTCAAGCGCTGCGTCACCACCGCCGAATCCTCCGGCCAGCGCGGAGAGGTGGCCGGCAGGATGGGTGGTCACCAGGTCCTGGGCGATCCGCAGCGCTAGCGGCAGGCCCGCGCAGCGCTCCGCTGCGAGCGTCGCCAGTTGGTAACGCTCGCTTTCATCAACCCGGTCGGCTCCCGGTTCGCGCAGCAACGCGGCGGCATCGCGCGCGGATAGCCGGCCGACTTCGAGCGCCTGAGCCGCGTGCTGGACGACCAGACCGCGCAGTCGCTCCCGGCTGGTAATGAGGACGGCTGACGCGCCAGCTCCGGGCAGAAGCGGGCGGACCTGACCCACGGAGGCGACGTTGTCCAGGACGATCAGTGCCCGGCGTCCGCTCATCGCGGTGCGGAACCTGGCCGCGCGTTCCTCGACCGTGCCGAGTTCGGCGGCTTCTGACTGGCCAATTCCACGCAGAAAGGTGGCGAGGATCTCCAGCGGGTTCAGCGGCGGATCGGGTCCGAACCCCCGGGCGTCGACGTACAACTGGCCGGCAGGAAAAGCATCGGAGGCCCCGTGCGCCCACCGCACGGCGAGCGCGGTCTTTCCCGCCCCGGCCATGCCGGTCAGGATCGCGATCTTCGGGTGGTCGTCGTCGGCGCGCAGCAGGATCTCGTCCAGCCAGGCCAGGTGGGGTTCCCGGCCGACCAGCCGGCCCGGCTGCCCAGGAAGCTGGCGCGGCGGCACCCCGCTAGCCGACGGGGACGGCTTCGTGGTCGGCGACCCGGCAACCGCCAACCGCGCCTGGCTGGCTTCTGGCCGGAGTCGCACGATGCGTCGTTCGCCCTCCTTATCTCGCCCCGCGGCTCCTAGGTCGGTGGCGACGGCCACGGCAAAGGCGGCCGCGTGCGCGGCGGCGACCGGCTGCCAGCCCTGCCGATCGGTGTCGTGCTTGCGGCCGTCAGCCAGGTCGCTGATCCCGCGCACCGTCAGCATCGGCAGCCTCTCGTTGAGATGGGCGGCCTGGGCGACTCCCGCGCCTTCCATCTCGATCGCCGCCGCGTCGCTGTAGGTGCCGCGCAGCAGGCCGGACAGCGGATCATCACGCGAGTTGAGTACGATCTCACCTGCGGCAATGGGCCGGAAATGGACTGCGGGAGCTGGTCGGGGAAAGGGCATGGCCCGGCCGGGTGCAAGCCGGTCGAGCCAAGATCCCGTCCGCTGCACGTGCCGGGCGACCTGATCGAGCTCATGCGGGATGTCCCAGCTGCGCGGCCTGGGCCTGAATCCATCCCGAAGCGCCTCGCCGCCGTGGTAGGCGTACACCTTGGTGGCGACTACCACATCACCGAGCGCCACATCATCCCGCAGCGCACCGGCGACCCCGGCAAAGATCAGCGCCCTGGGCCGGAACGTGGCGATCGCCCGTTCGGCCAGCACCGCGGCTGCGGTGTTGCCCTGGCCGGTGACGGCGAGTGCGATCAGCCCGCCTCCGCCCCGGGGCCGGCCTATCTCGAATACGGTGCCCGCCGGATGGTCGAGCCTGGTCAGGGAAGAAAGCAGTCGCCGCACAGCCAGGTGCTCCAGATTGAGCGCCGTTAAGATGACGATCATGGCGCCACCGTGATCGTGCCGCCTGGCCCGATTGTCAGCTCGGTTTTGATGGCGTCGACCGCTGCGACGAAGTCGGCGTAGTCGTCGGCGTTTATTACATCGGCCAGTTCGGCCGGCACCTGCGCGCCGCCATTACGCACCAGGCCGATGTGCAGGCCCGTATCGTCGCAGCGCACTTCTCGCACGGCGACCACGCTCGGCAGGACCTTCGCGACCCAGCCGATGCCGAAGTGCAGCGCCGGCCGGATCGCGTCGACGAGGGCTGCCGCCACCGCGGCAGTCAGCAGGTAATCGCGGTTGGCGGCAATGGACACATCGAGCCACCAGCGCCGGTCGTGGATCTCGAACCGGCCAGGCGGCCTGGATTCGCCATTCTCCCAGGACAAGGCCGGTGCTGCCGTGATGACGTGGATGAACTCGTCTGGCAATGAGTTGCTGACGGCGCAGCTGATCGCGCTGAGTTCTTGATACCGGAGGTTGATCGCGCCGACGCCGGCCGCGTCAAGCACCGGGCCAAGCTCATCCTCGGGCATGCGCACCGCCTTCCAGGCCATCGAAGCTGACAAAGGATTCGGTGGCCAGCAGATGGCTGACCACGGCGATGGTGTCATCGCGGATTGGGCCGAACGCCTCAGCATCGGTCCGCATCAGCCCGCCCAGCTGGCCTTTCAGGTACTCGATTACCAGCCTGACCGTGACGTCGTCGGCGACTACCAGCCACCAGGCCGCGCCCTCACCGGGGGTGAACACCAGCGCTGTACGCTGCCCGCTCAGGTCCTCGACCGCGACGCCGATCGCGGTGACTTCCCTGCGGTCACGGGCCCAGGCTGGTACGAACCGGTCGGGTTCGACATCGACCAGCACGAACAATGAGCCAGTCGACCTGAGCGCCGGCAGCCATCGTTGCGTCCAGGCCGTATCGGCGAAGCAGCTCGCGCTAGCGCACACCACCAGCGGACCGCGGTCCTGCCAGAGCCCCGCCAGGTCGCTCAGCTCATCAGGCGACGGGAGCACCACATGGCCGACGGCGCTGCCGGGCTTTCCGTCGTCGATCATCAGCCGCACCGCCACGACCGGCCCGGCTTCCGCGCGCAGCCGATCGGGCAAACCATCTCCTGGCCACCGGTACAACACGGCGAGCCGGTGGGCGGGCCGGGCATCGATGATCATCGCCGGCCTGTCACCGAGCACTGGCCGCGTCGCCAGGACCCGGACCAGGCTGGCGGTATCAGCAGCTTCGATCAGCACGGCCCGATATGGATCGGGCCCGCTCAGGTCGTGCCTGACCTGCTGCAGCACTGAGCTGGCCACGGTCGCGTCATCGTGGCGTCGCTCAGCTGGCATGGCCGGCCGCACGCCGATATCGCCGTATCTACCGGCAACCTGCTCAAGGAGCGCGGCCGTACCGTCCTGATGGCCGTTGAAGTCCAGCGTGCGAGCCGCCGTCGAGGCGAGCGCCGTGCGCAGCTGCTGGTAGGCCGATTCTTCCCAGTACTCCCACGCCTCATCATGGCTGCGGTCGGTGGACAAAGCCAGGTCACCGTCCTGGCCATCGGTGTCCAGGGCTGCTGACCCGAATGCTTCGATTAACGCCCGGTCCGCCCCGGCGGCCGCGAGCGCCGGCAGTTGCGGCCCCTGGCGGATGAACCAGCGCCAGCGGGTGTCCGGCCGGTCCATCTCGCGGATCGCGGCGAGCCGGAAGCCGTCGACGCCCGCCGCGATGATCTCGTCCAGCACCGGAGTCTGCATGCACAGCCTGGCCAGCGCGCTGGCCATGATCTGGCGGCGGCCAGGTCCGGTGATCGCGGTCAGCAGGCGTGCCGTCTCGTCAAAGATCCCCGCGTAGTCCGGGTAGACCGCGAGCACGTCGGCGAGCGGGCCGTGCCGCGCGGCGGCGATTTCCACGCTTGCGAACGTCGCCAGTGACTCGTGGGCTACCCGGCAGGCGTCGAGCAGCACGCCGAACCGCTGGCCGCCGCCGGGAAGCCTGGCGTACACATGCAACGCGCTGCCCCACGCGGTCACGTCGTTCAGCGCGGCGTGATGCACCTCGTGCAGGTAGACCACGTGGTCGAGTGGCTGCCTGACCCCGGCGAGCCGCAGCCGGTAGGCCTGCGGAGTGTACTCACCGCTGCTGCCGCCAGAGCCTTCGAAGCACAGCCTGGCCAGGTGGTCAGTCATCACTGCCCGGCCCAGGCCCTGGCCCAAGCGCCGCAAGCCGGTCACGCACCCGTGCGCGGACCGCGCCGAACCGGTCAGGCCGGCCGTCGGCGAGGGCCGCATAGACCGAGTCAGACTCGGTCCACAGCTCGCGCACTTCCGCTGTCCGGCCCTCGTTCTGCAGGATCAGGCCGAGGTTGAACAGCGTTGCGGCCAACTGCGGCCGGTAAGCATCTGGCCGGGCCGCGGCGAGCGTCCGGCGTTGCGCCAGAGCCTTCCGGCTGATCCGCTCCGCCTCCGCCGGGCGGCCGCAGCGCTGGAGCAGCGTCGAGAGATTGTCGGCGATGTCGGCGTGCAGCGACCTGAAGCTGGCCGGCTTCGCGCCCTGCAGCTTCCTGGTCAGCTCGTAGGCCGAGATCGCGGCTTCAAGCGCGGCCTCAAGCCGGTTGTCCCGCCTGAGCCGGATCGACTGGTTGTTCAGCGCGGTGGCGAGGGCGGCGCTTACGCGTTCGTCGGCCGGTATCTCGGCCAGGATCGCATGGTAGGAGGCAACCGCCGCCGCGCCCGCCGCGATAGCCTCCGCCGCCGACCCCGGGTCAAGATCGAGTGCAAGAGCCAGCGCGGCGTGTGCCTCGGCTAGTTCCGCGACCAGGTCCGGCCGGTCGGCCGCGTGCCTGTCCGCCAGAACGGTCAGCCGGTCTACCGCCGTCCGGGCGGCCTGCGCCGCCTCGGTCTGACGCTCGCCGAGGTAGGCGAGGCGAGTGGCGAACAACCTGGCCAGCCGGGCCGTCTTTACCTCGTCCCGGGCGCTGTGCCTGGCCGCTTGCCAGGCTCGTTCGGTGACCGCGACCGCGAACTCGGCCAGAACATCACTGCGCTGCCACAGCGCGGACACGATCCGGTCAAGACCGGATTCGGGCACGCTCGGCAGCGCCTGGCTCATCGACTGGGCCAGCAACTCGGGCCGCGCTACTACGGGCAGCGCTCCGATCGCCAGCACCAGCAGGCGCCCTGGCGCGTACCCGAGAAACCGGCTGACCGGCCTCACCAGGTCGCAGTAGCGGTCAAGGCAGCGGCCGAGCGTGACGATGGCTCGCTCTGCCTGCTGGTCGCTGACTGAGGCGACGATACCTGCCCAGTCCCGCGACTGGCGGAGAAATACCGCGACCAAGTCCTCACCAAGTCGTTCTGGCTGGAACGAGTTCAGCGGCGCGGGGCCGGGAAGCACCGCACGGACCAGGTCGAGGCAGGCGTCGGCGTCGCTTGGCCTGCCCTGGAAGGTGCGGAGCGAACGGATCAACGTTTCCGCCTCGTGCTCCTCGCTAGCGCCGAACAGCGTCACCGCCGCCATGACCTCGGAAAGCTGTGCCTGGGAGAGCGTCAGTCCGAGGGTTGCCGCCCGATCGGTCCAGTAGCCGCGCTCGACGTCGAGCATCCGGCGCCAGGTCGCCCCGGCCTGACCGGCCGCCCCGGCACCGCGCGGGGGGTCTAGGCGGCCGAGCACTTCGGCCTGCAACTCAAGCATCGTGGCCGCCTGCGGCGGATCGGCGGGCGGTGGGACCGGGTCAGCGAACCACCTCGCGAATCGCGCGTACACCAGGCCGAAGTCCTCCTCGGCCGGGGCCAGCGGCGCGAGCCGCACTTCGGAAATGCCATCGATCAGCGCCCACAGGCGGTCATCGCGGTCTCTGCGGAGCACGTCGAGCCAGTCACCGCCAGAGCGGGACAGCAACAGCAGCCGCGCGGCCGAATCTGGTGCCTGGGCCAGGGCCCGTAACGCCGCCTCGACCTGCGTCCGGCGCCTGTCCGCATCGTCGATAACGACCAGCAGCGGTGCGCGGATGTCGGCGAGCCGGTCCAGCGCCGCTGCCGGCGCGGACGGCGAGATCAGCCCGGCCTGCCAGCCAAGCTCGCGCAGCCGCGCGGAAAGCTGCAGGCCCAGCCGCGTCTTGCCCGCGCCGCTGGCGCCGGTGACCAGCCGTGCTCGAGGATTGGCGCCTCCGGTGGCCCAGCCGGCGAGCTGATCGAGTTCGGGCCGCTCCCTGGGCGGATAGACCTCGTACTCGGCCCGCAACAGCGCCACTGTCGTCGGCGGCGGGCCAGGCGGCGGATCGGTCAGTGTGGCTAGCACCAGGTCGGGGACCAGCCGCTCGACTTCACGAACTAGTCGCATCAGGTCCGTCCCGGCGGTGCGAGCCCGCATCGACAGGGCGATCCGCTTGGTCATTGGCGCGACATCGTCGGGCACCTGGTTGGTGCTGGGCATGACAGCCCCGTCGAGCAGTACCGGCAGGATTTCCTTGCCGTGTTCCACCGCGTAACTGATCTCCCTCCTGACCCAGTCGCCCGGGTCCTGCAGCAACTCGAGGTCCGCACCTGCCCAGGGCGGGTCGATGAGCGCGATCAGCAATGTGCACGAGGCAAGTCGTCGCATGATCTTGTCGGGAAACGAGGTGCCTGGCGGGGTGGACCGGCCGGCCAGGAACACGTTTTGGGCACCGAACCGCAGGCCGAGTTCCCGGTCGATGAGCACTGGCGCATAGGACCGGTCGATGTTGCGGTAGTTGATGAAGATCCCCGGCATGGCGCTCGCCTCAGCCCCGGTAATCCGACAGCGCTCGCAGGTCCAGGTGGGACTCGGTGCGCTGCAGGTCGAGCAGCACTAGCCGCAAGGCCTCCGTCGCGCCAGTCCAGTCGGCACCGGTCATGCGCAGGTCGACCCCAGGCAACTCGGCCACCTCCTGAGTGATCAGCTGAACGCCAACCTCGTCGGCGAGCGCCAGCCAGGCCCCGAGCTGGCCGGGCACCTTGAACGCCACCGCGCGCTTGGCGCCCGTCAAAGTCAGATCGAGGTCCAGATAGATGCCATGCAAGATCCGCGCCGCGCCGAGTTCGGGCGCCACCGCCCTGATCGGGACGTCGAGTAGCCAGATAATCGGTGCCACAGCGCTCAAGACCGGCACCCAGGCTGGCCCCCAGTTGGCATCGGCCAGGCAGCTGGCGGCTATACAGCACGTCAGCTCGCCGCGGCTGGCCCATTGCGCCGCAAGCGCGGTCACCTCGGCCGGCCGGCGCCACCTGGTCAGCCACACCACGTCAGCCAGCGTATCGGTGCCGTCGTCAGCGATTGTCCTGCTGATGAGCACGGGCTGATCAAGTCCGGCCAGAACGGCGCGATCGGGCGTCGGCAGCTGGTAGCCGGCCAGCAACCGTGCGGGCAGCCTGGCGTGCAGTACGAAGTTCGGGCGCCCGCCCACCCGAGTTGTCGCGTCGGCGACGCGGACAGCTTCCGCTACCTCGACGTCATCAGGCACGGTGACCACCCTGGCCGGCTGTCGCGACCGCGACAGCCAGAGCCTGGCGTGGTGCAGTACCGAGGACACCATGCGCTGTTCGGCGACCTTCGGGTCGGCAATCGCGGAGATGCTCAGCTCAGGCCTGACCTGCCTGGCCAGCTCGATCAGGTTGGCGCCCTTGGCGACATGGTCGTTGTCACCGACGACGGTCGCGCCGATCTCAGTCAGTGCCCGGGCAAGACCGGCGTACACCGTGTCCTCCCAGCAGGCCCAGGCCGCGTCGAACCGGTCGTCCAGTGCCACCGGGTCGGATTCCGCATCGGCGGTCAGCGGATCGGGCCCGAACCCGGCCATCACCGCTGCGTCCGCTTCCGTCAATACCGGCAGAGGGAATCCCCCAGAATTCCGCAACATCTGGTGAAAACGCTCGTCGGGAATGTCGGCTACCCGGATCGAAGCCATTGTGATCATTTCCGGCCAGGGCTCGATCAATTCCGTCAGGATCGGCGTTTGCATGCACGCGCGGGCCAGTGCCGTCATCGCCAGGCCGCGCCGCTGGTCACCTCGGATCGGGGCCAGATAACGCTCGGCTTGCTCGTGTAGCGCGGCGTACTGCGGGTAGGCAGCCAGAACGGCCGCCGGAGAGGCACCCCCGGCTGACACGATGCTGCAGCTGAGATACGTCGCATACGACTCGTGGGTGATCCGGCAGCGGTCGAGCAGGGCGGTAAACAGCCCGGCCCAGTCAGGCAGTTGCGAGATCACCGAGAGCGCGCTGCCCCACGCTGTCGTCTCGGTCAGCAGCACGTGCTGGGCCTCATGATGGTGGACCAGCCGGTCGATAAGGTCCTCGCTGCCCAGGTGCAGGTCAAACGCCCCGGGGATATAGATACCGTGGCTGCCGCCGGCGAACGGCGAGAAGAACAACGCGGCCAAATGATCGCGTCCGGTCCCGCCGTGGTCAGCACCGCGATTGCCTGCGCTCATGTAATAGAAGGTTACTCGGTTAGGGGAACCTAAATATCCGGTGAGAAAGCATTCTCCGATTCTTAAACGTCACAGCGCCTCGCCGTACCGCCCGCTGGTTTCACGGAACAATGAGAGGGCCTCGCGGAGGCATTCCCCGGCCTGGGAGTAAAGGCCTTGCCGGCGCAGAGCGCACCGCTCGGCTCGATCTGCGCGGGTTAAGCCGGAGAGTCCGTGAGCGCCGCCAGATTCTGTAGCACGCGTTCTGCGCTTTAGCAGCCTGCCCATCCGCGACGCACTGGGACTGCTTCCGGGCACGAAAGCCGACATCTCCGCCTACGGCGCCGGCGCGCAGATCCTTCCCGCCGGCCGGACGGCGCAGCTGGTCGAAGAGGACGGCGTGCTCGTCGCGGCCGGCGAGCCCCCCGTCGATGACGACATGATTTTTGCCCTGATCGACGCGGGCGGCAAGTGACGGTCGCGGTCGACACGAGCGTCGCCGTCCCGCTGCTCGTCCGCTCGCACCATCATCACGCGGCCGTGGTCCGCTGGTGGAACGGCCAGAGATCACGCTCAGCGCGGAAGCCGGCGAAATCCAGGTGCGGTGCATGTTTCCAGGGACAGCGCTAGCCGCTCAAGCGTTACCTGCAGGCCACTGACGATCCGAGCCAACTCGGCCAGGGGAATCTGGCCGCCCTCAACCGCGGGTCCTTCTGCATGGACAGTCAGGTGGAACTGCGTATCGTCTGGCACTCCAGTGTCCACCACCCCTCTGCTAGTGATAGTCGGGTCAACGATCCGAAGCGCGTCTCAGATTCCGCTAGCCATCAGAGCCGACAGCTTCCGGCGTGCGCTGTCCGGACTCCCTAGATCAGAGCATCGCACAAGGTCATGACACGCCGCATGCAGCGGGCTGCGCGATGCTCAAGAGCGGGAGTAACGACGCGTGACTGTCACCCTGGTAAGCGGGTTAGATCAAGATGAGGGGGCGCGCCAGCTGGCCAGCTCCCCGACGGTGACGAAGGTGATGCACGTCGTGTGCCCTGCCGGGCGGCCTTCAGCCGGTCAGCCATACCGGTGCAGAGCGTGCCTGAACTGCGTCCGTGTCCAGGACGGTGAGCCTCACATTAGGCGCGCGTGGCGCGAGGCGTACAAGCAAGCCAGGAACTCATCCAGTTCCTGATCGGACTCCCAGACGCCGGGGAACGCAAGCTCGTCCACCGAGCCGATCGGGCGCACGCCCTGCCAGCGCACCTGCTCCGTGGCCGGAACATGGCGCGCTGGCTCCAGCCCTGCGGGCTCACGGCACGCGCGCCTTATCGCGCGTGCCATGAGCGCTGATGCGTGCTCGCCACAGGCGCAACCGCACAGGCCACCACAGGCATCGTCATCTCCAGAAGGCAGTCTGGCGGCTAAGGGCCTCTGCTTATTCCGTTCGGGTGTCGTGAGGTTCCCCCCGTTGCACGGACACCAGCGGTTTGGGGTCAGACTTCGGGGTCTGGCTGGTGGTGCAGTCGCTCAAACGTGACCGGGCTGTGCATGCCGGTTCCTGAATGGCGTCTGTAAGGATTATACCAGCATTCGATCCACTCGAAGATGGAATTAGCGAGCTCGTCCCTGGTTTTCCAGGATTTCGTGTCGAGGAGCTCAAGTTGCATGGTGCCCCGGAAAGATTCCATCATCGCATTGTCGTAGCAGTCGCCGATCGTGCCCATCGAGCCGAGCAACCCGGCATCCCTGAGCCTTTTACCGAATGCCCATGAGGTATACTGGGTGCCGTGGTCAGAATGCAGGACAGTGGAATTGCCCAGCGGTTTCCTCCGCGCAACGGCCATCGCCAGGGCGCTGACCACAAGCTCAGTATCCTGCTGATGATCAACCGGCCATCCGGTAATCCGCCGCGAGAAGGCGTCCATGACCGCGGCGCAGTACAGCTTTCCCTCGCCGGTCGGGTGCCCGGTGATGCCGGTCAGCCACAACAGGTCCGGGGCGCCGGCGGTGAACTGGCGTTTGACCAGGTCTTCCTCTGTGGCCTCATTGACCAGGTTACGGCGGCCGCGCCTGCGGTAGATGCCCTGGATGCCGGCCTGGCGCATGAGCCGCTCGACTCGCTTGCGGTTCACCTGCCCGCCCAGGACCAGCTCGGCGTGCACGCGCGGTGACCCGTAACTGCCGCGTGATTCCGCGTGGATGCCGGTAATCAATTTCAGCAGCTCCTTATTCCTCAGCTCGCGCGGCGGCTCAGGCCGGCCGAGCCAGTCGTAATATCCGGATCGGGAGGCTTTCAGCACCCGGCAGGCCACCGCGACCGGAATACCGTCGCCGGCGAGTTCACGGACCAGCGGGAAGATTATTTCGGGAGGACGTTCTCCCGCGCGAAATACGCGGCGGCGCGCTTGAGGATGTCATTTTCGACCTCAAGCTGCTTATTCCGGCGCCGCAGCTCGGCGAGTTCCTTCTTCTCGCCGCTGGTCAGCTGGCCGGAGTTCTTGCCGTCATCGGCGTCGGACTGGTGCATCCAGTTGCGCAGGCACGAGTCGCTGATCCCCAGATCCTTCGCGATCTTGGAAACCGGCATCTCTCCCTGGCGGGCCAGCTCAACCGCGCGCTGGCGGAACTCGGGGGGAAACGGCAGGGGCATGCGAACATCCTTCCCGGTGACCACAGGTCACCACAGGTCAGGTGTCCGCGCTAAGGGGGGAAGCTCATCGGTTTCCGTTTGGGTCTTGGCTGTGTCGGCGCTGGGGGCGTCCTTTCTGGGCGATGGGCGCGGCGAGGAAGATCGTGTCCAGCGCAGGGCAGTCGAATCCCTCCCCTGCGTACGGGCCGGTCGCGATCGCCAGCAGAGGCGGGCCACCAGGTTGCGGCTGGAGCCGATCGAGCGCGGCGACGTGTTCCTTGGCGCCCATGCCGCCTTGGAGGATGACGGGGTCGTGACCGATGGCGCGCAGCCTGTCGGCCAGCGCGTTCAGATGACCGATCCAGTTGGTGAGGATCAGGCAGTTCCTGCCCCGGGACAGCGCGGCGGCCACGTCAGCGACGACCCCTCCGGGCTGGATGTGTGCCCGCACGGATCATCGGAATCAGGCGACACCATCTCCGCGCCGCTCGAAGACTCGCCTGCTTCGTGCAATGCCAACCGCGACCAGGCCCAGCGACGCGCATGGGAACGCTCATTTGCTCGGTTAAATGACAACACCTCCTCGGCAACGCTCTTAGCCAGGAATTGCCACTGTCGGATCGATATAGACCGGGTTGCTATGCTTAATTGATAATTAAGTCCGATGAGTTCTTCTGCGCGCGCCGGCTTCTCGCGGAAACTCTCTTAACGCGAGCGCTAAACGTCGTGAGGACGGTGAAACTTGGCGTCGGTAGCCGATTTCCTGATTAGTATAGTCATCGTAGTCATTGTCCTGTTCGTGCTGGTAGCAGGGCTTTCACTGCTGAGTTCCGGCCGTCCGCAGACACCGGCCTTCGCCCGCCGCGCGCCGACCTCAGGTAGTTCGCAGTTTCGGCAGGACAGCAACGCTTCCTTCTTCTTCGACCGTGGATTCCTCTTCCGACGCCGTTGCTGGTTTACGGCGACCTGCTGCCCCCCGATCCGGTACTCGGTAGCCCACTGGTCGCAACTCTCGGCGGAGCAGGTCAGGCAGCCGGTGCAGATCGCGCGATCGGTCGGCCGGGTGTGGTGGTGGTTCGAGAATGCTTTTTACTGGGAGTCCTGCAACTACAGTTCGCGCGACGTGATGGCGCTTGTCCGCGATCGCCAGCGCAAGCAGGGGCAGCGTCTCGACCGAGCCCACATGCTGCTCAACGTCGAGGAAGGACGGACGGAGCCGGATGCCAAGCGGCGGCGTGAGCCGATTCCGCGCGAGGCCCGCCGAGCCGTGTTCGAACGTGATGGGGGCCAGTGCGTGCAATGCGGCAGCCGATTCGACCTTCAGTATGACCACGTGATCCCGCTGGCCCTTGGCGGCGCTAACGCCGTGGACAACCTCCAGTTGCTTTGCGGGCAATGCAACCGTCAAAAAGGAGCAGACCTGTGATGCGCTGCAACATGTAAGCGGAAGGTTCTGGCGCCGACTAGCTGCCGACGAGAACCGCCGCACGACTGCCTGAACCCGGAGGGACGGCAGGTCGCGGTTGGCGCCCTGCAAGCCGGGAAGCTCGCCCGCGGGAACGACCACTGGTGTGTGATGGCGTTCTCCGTGCCGGATGTGCCACGCGGCCTGCTGTCCTACTCAGTGACGATCTCGCACCGGGGTACGCAGGTAGTTACACCAGAGGAAGCGCAGACGGGCGTAGCTCTGCAGATCGTCCAGCCTTGAGCAATGGGATCAGCGGATGACACGATCCTCTGTCCGAAGTCCGAGGAGTCTCGCTGGACAACTTCGTTAGCCACCACGACGCGCCCGGCCGACCGCTGGATTTCTGGCAAAGATGATGTTCACAGAACGACCGCAGCGCCCGCAGTTGACATGTCATCGAGCGTCGCATGATGCCGGAGCTAGCTCACCGTTGCCGCCCAGCCCACAGCCAGATGACGGGTCAAACGAGCTTGAACAGTAAGTAACTGCTCAAGAAGTCCACCCTGACCTGCAATTCCTAGTGGAGCTGAGGGAATTTGAACCCCTACCCCCTCGATGCGAACAGAGCGCGGCTGCCATCATCGGCACTGGTTGGGGCTGATGCGCAGGTCAGCGGCCTTGGCTGGCCTAGGGCGACAGTGTCTGACCATACCTGCCAGAGGCTGGCCGCTCCCAGCCTGCTCCCAGAATCGGACCACATTCGACACTTGATCCCCACCCAACTAAATCATCCTGAGTCTTCGCGGGAGTCGGACATCCGATGAGTAGCGGACAACCAGTTTGGAAGGCTGGGGACTGCAGGCTTCTGAAATATTGTTGCCCAGGCCAGGGCATTTGACAGTTACTGTGAGTACCCAGCCAGCCGAGCCCGCACCCGCTCCAAGTCCGAGCCCGCAGCTCTCGCGAGTTCACCCCACGTCGCATCCAGCCGCCGCTCGGCCAGCCTGCCTCGCCCCTGCATCACCGCGCGCAAACAACCCAGCGAACTCACCACGCGCCACCTTCCACGCGTCGATGACAGCCGCAGTCACCAGCGTCCCACCAGCCAGCACCGCCAAACTGCCCCCCATCCACGACCAAGCTCCCTTCCGCGACGTAACAATCGCACGGCCCCGCCCGTTCGGCAATTGCAACGGGTCGTCGAATATCAGATAGCTGAACGCTTAGCCAATCTGAACGTCGAGGTATCGCGGCAGGCTCATTACCGTGGGGATCTTAAAATCGGGTGGTCGGCGCGGCGTAATCGGCATATCGGTTAGGGCGGCAAGTTCCATGATTTCTTGCCAGGACCCGATGCCGACGCTCTCGGCGGCGCATTGTCCGCATGGTTCTGCCGTTGATTGGCACTGCCCCAGGATGACTCCGCGCGCGTGGGTGAGCGCGTCGTCTGGGAAGTCTGCTCGGATCAGATGCCACCTGCCACAACGCTCCTCATCGGCGAGTCCTGCGGCGACATCGAGATTCCGAGGTAGGTGCAAACGTCCTTCGTGATGCTGGAGTGCGAACAGCCGATCGAGGACCTCTACCTGGTCAATTTCATTGTCTTGCTGACTCAGCCAAGCCGAGGCGTCCCGCCATAGACCTGGTCCCCAGAGTAGGTCACATGGTAAACGGTCGTTTCATACGGCGCGTCGTATCGATCAAGGCCGCTGATGTCACGGGCTGCGTCGACAGGCATCACCAGGTGATCGCCGGAGCCATGCGCCACGCTGTTCCTAAATTCCCTCAGCAGCGGCTCTAGCCTGCGGCTGCGTTGACCGCGAAGCAGACCCTCGCCCCGAGCCCACCGCAGCAGCGAGTCCAGCATCCCGTCGAAGTAGATCAATTGTCTAGTTCGACGTAGCTCAAGCCGCCACTTGTTCGGTTTGCGTAGCGGATTCCCGCTGTGGATCACCTTGTACAGCTCATCGAATGTCCGGGCGGGGACTTCATGAAACTCGCCTCGGGCATCCCGGAAATGAACCGTGCCTTCGTGGAACTCCATGAAGCGGTCGCGCAGCGCCTGCTCGATCAGCAGCTGGGCGAGGTCGTCAACGACAGTGAAAATCTCATAAGACAGGACGCCGTAGGCGTACGTCGATCGCAGGCGCTCGAACGTTCCCCGGGTGCTCGCGGCAACCGCGGGAATCAGCTCAGCCCGGCTGACCACTTCTTGCTGATACAGCGCCGCAAACTCTGGCTGCAGCATCCGGCCGGTCTCCAGACCCATCGGCCCGAAACGGAGCGTACGCTCGTCAGCCTCGCGAAGCTCGCCTAGCGACTTGATATCCAAACGATCTCCCGGTTCACCGAGCGTCGCTCTGCCTGGCTGCGTTGAGGTGAGCTGTTCAATTTCACCCAGCCCGTTGTCCCGATTGCCTCCCGCACGGAACCAATCAGGGTCACCTAGTGCCGACGATCCGGGACCGGTACGACGGTCAAGCCACGGTCAAAGGATCTTGGACGAGAGTTGGGAGCCATGCCATACTGCATCTTGACCTGCAGGTTTGGGTGGAGCTGAGGGGATTTGAACCCCTGACCCCCTCGATGCGAACGAGGTCTGAGGGAGGTGGCTACCAGCGGGGACTGTAGGGACACCAGTTCATGGGGCCGCCATTCGGCGAGGTTGAGAGCGCTTCGAGCCAGCCTAGGCAAGATGTGATCTCCCAAATTCCTCCCAGTTGATCATGGAATAGCCATGCCATCTACCGCGCTGCGCGACTTGCGGCTCGTATGCACTCCAGCGTCGACGTGCTGAGCGCTAGGCGCCGAGTCTCTCCTAGAGGATGCGGTGCGGCTCGACCGGAGCATGGAACGTTCCGGACGTCGCTCACCGGAAGGTGACAGCGATGGGTTACTGGGGGTCGGAACGATCGACCCGGGGGCGGTCGCGGAGGTGTAGGAGGCCTGGCGGGCGAGAATGCGCAGGCGCTGCCGCCTGGATCCCCGAGCCGGGGGATGTGGTTGCAGTGGGACTGGGGCGACGGGCCGCGGATCGGCGGTCGGCGGTCGGCGGACCCCAGCTGTTCGCGGGGTGACTGGCATGGTCCCGGTTTCGGGTGCTGATCCCGGTCTGGATCAGCAACTCGGCGCCCTGACGTGGTGCCTTGACCCGGAGTCCAAGGGGCGGGGTCGAGGTGACGGTGAAGATCGCCAAGGCTGACCTGCTGCCGTCGGAGGCGAACCTGCTGCCGGCCGACGGCAGTTTCGCGGAGTGGAGGAGGCCTGCCGCAGCCCGGAGAAGATTAGACCGCCCAACCGGATTTCCCAAGGGCCGTTGACACTGCACGGAACTCCGCCCACGTCTGGCCCAGCCCTCGATGATTGTCGTAGGCTCGGCTGGTGTCGTGGGCACTAGTGCTGATTCACCATCACGGTTCGATAGGTCCGTCGCCGCCATCTGATGCCGATTGGCTTGGGGCATGGGGTTCTATCGCGACCGGTATCGGAGCGATCATAGCGGTCGCCGTGACTATCTGGCTGGCGCGAAGAGATCGCAAAGATGCCGAGATGGCCAGAGCTGACGATCTAAAGCGGCACGAGAGGGATCTGATCGAGCAACGTGAGCTATCGGTGCGTCAAGTCAGGGAGGAGCGGGCGGAAGCCGAACGGGTTCGACTGCGCGAGCGTCAAGTGATCGCTGTAGCTGGTCTTCTTGATCGGATATCTGGTATTAGGCCATATCTTAGCCAGATTCCTGGGATTCAATGGAAAGCGATGGACCCAGAGGCGCCAGGGTGGAACGCTCAAGCGAGCGCCGTTAACGCCGATCCACTGAGTGGCGGCTATGTAGAGGCGGTCCGCTGGCTTCGGAGGGGCATCAGCACAGATGCCTTCGCTCTGGCTGACCAGGGCGCGGCGGACCAATACCGCACCCTAGTTCACCTCGTCGACACCGCAGCGCAAGCCGGATACGCGGAGAAGGTTCGCCACGCGGTTTCCCGGGATTTGAACCGCTATGCTGTTTTTGTGTGCCTGTCGCTGGAATCGCTGGCCAATACCGGAAGCGTCCTTGATCCAGGATTCCCTTCCTGCCCGGGCATTCAGCGCGATGACGACGATTCCGAGCTTTGGCAGCCGCAGCCTGTACCTCTCGGATTTATTGGAATGCTTCAAGCCGACCCGTTCGATCCCATGTATCGGCCAGCGGCATGAACGATCTCGCATGCGCGTGATCCTGCAACCTGCGGCTTCGTGGGCACGATATTATTCTCTCGCTACCCATAGCCATGCGTTAGAGGCAAGCAGCTTTATGTGTACTTTCTCGCAGCGTAGCTTGATATCTTTATTTACGGCGTCGTGCCCAGTCAAGCACGAATACAAGTCATCAGATATCAGTGCGACGAGATCGGCTTCTCGGTTATTCTCCATTGCCCGTCTCAGGACCGTGCTGTTGACTAGTCGCCTGACATCGTTGACTGATGCGCCAGCTAGACCGAGCGCGGCCACGCCCGTGGTCCCGGAGCCTGCGGCGAGGCGCAACCGCATCCGATCGGCGAATCGCCGGTTGCTCCGCTCGAGCCGGACACGCAGGGAATGCAGAAGGATGGGCAAGGTATCGGCCGACTGCATGAGAGTTGGCAAGAAGATATCGAGCCCTGCTCCCCTTCCTTGGTGATCGGTGTCCGCAAGACGGACGCCGAGGTCGTCGAGTACGTCGTCGATCAGAACAGCGAGACGTTGCTGGACGTAGTCCCGTTCGGAGGCGGATCGCTCGCGGTAGCGAGCTATGTCAAGTGCGAATCCTATCCGCGTCGCAGGCGTAACTGCCGTGGGCGACGTGTTGACCTGCGGCTTGATGGTGGAAGGAAGTTGCTGTTGGTGATTTGGAAGCCTGAGGGCGTCGACTGTTGGTGAAGGAGGCGCCGAGCGAAGCGGCATTGGCGCGATGTCCCGAACCTCCCGTACTCGCTGCAGTGTGATATTGAGATAGGTCGCTGTGTCGCCAAGTTCCCGCACAAGCCAGTCGACCAAGCCGCGGTCACCGGGCAGTGGCTCGGTGAGCGCCGCCGACATGTTCGCGGAGCCTATCGTCGTGGCCAGTCGCCTTTCTTGAAGCGTGGTCCCTGCCACGACAAGCTTTGCTTCGTCGTGGGCCAGCTTGTCAAGAATTACCGGCTGGTTGAGATCGGCTTGGAGTTGCCTCAGGCGATCATCTGCCTCATGTCGTAGCTGGTCTACATTTGATCTCCTGGGGTGCCACGTGCGGGCTTCACTGCGGATCCTCGCAGCGTGCGAGAGGTATCGGGCCAGCGGCGGAACGGCAACCCCTCGGGGACTCCACGTCCAGGCACATAGCTGCTTGTTACGATCCAATGGCGCGATTACTACAAGCTGACGCTCCGGCCGCGTATCCTTCGGCGAGCACAGTTCCCAGATCGTGAATCCTTCCGGGCGGAATTCGCCGTAATCCCACCAGCCTGGTTCGGTGTCAGCTTGAGGAACCTCGGCGCGCACCGCTGCGGCCAGGACACTAAGCGGCGGGGCCTCTTTATTGTGCTTGGCCTGATAGACGCGCACCACCCCGAGCAGCTCGTCTGTCCCTTCGGCCGCAAGTTCGCCCCACCACCGATCGAATTCGATCCAACCTGCTGGAGCTGCTGAGCCGATACGACGCTCGCGCAGCGAAGTGTCGGCTGGGGTGGCGAGGATAATTGATAGGCCCAGTACGTCGCCTAGCTGGCGCACGACCACCTGGCAGTCTTGGGTACGGCCCTGCAGGCCAGCGAGGGCTTTATCGGCTGAACTGTCGGCGCGCAGATCTGACGGCCAGGAGGGCGGCAGCTTGGTCCAGGTGATGGGTTCTGTGGTGCAGAGCAGATCGCGGCATCGAGACCAGATGGCATGGAGTTGGGCCTTTGCTATGGTCGTTCGCGGGCCGTTGAGTTCAGCGAAGATGTGAACAACGAGTTCCTGGTCGATCAGGACAGATTCTGTCATCCGGGCCGCCGGGCGTTACCTGGCGCCATCACCAGTCCTGGGCATCTGGGCCCGCACCGATCTGATCATCTCGGCCAGCTTTATTCGCATGCCATCGGGCGCAGGCAGGTCAGAACCGTCGTCGATTCGTAGACGTACGGGACCCAAAAGTTCTAGGTCCATGATCGACGAGCGCACTACCTCGTCGTTGCCGGACCGGAGTGCTGCTTCAAGTACATCAAGAATTCGCCCAATATGCTGCCAGCGGGAGAGAGCTATCACCCAGTGCTTTGTCTCGTTCAGGACGTCGAGCAGGTCAGCCATCGTCTCTGAATCAATCTCGGCAATACTCTCGGTCCGTTGGGCGTCTGCGGCGTCTGAGAGATCACGGTCCGGCGGCTGTTCATGCCGCCAGGCGCTAGGCACAGTTGATGCTGGCCGGGGCCGAATCTCGGTCCCGTTGAGCAAGGCGGCTGCGAAGGCTGCCGCCACCGCGCAAGCTCGCGGCTCAGACTCATCTGTTTTACGGTTGTCGGCGTGCTCGCTGATGCCGCGGATGACGAGCGCGGGCATGGCATTGACGCGGGCAGCGTGGGCGATTCCTGCTCCTTCCATTTCGATTACGGCAGCATCCGCATACCGTGATTCCGGCGCGAACCCTGAATTGCCTTGCATCACAGCCTCATCGGCCACGATCGTTACGAAATGCACGGCTGGCGGAGACGCCGCGATGTCGCTCGGGAGCCACCGCTGCCAGTCGCCTGTCCTGGCAAGGCGCCGCGCCGTCTGTTCAAGCCAGTGAGGTGCATCCCAGCTGAGCGGACGAAGCCGCAAGTCACCGGCCAGGCCCGACTGGTAGGCATCGACCCTGATGGCTACCGCGACGTCGCCAAGGGCGATATGGCTCTTCAATGCGGCAGCCGTGCCCACGCTCAGCAGAACGTCGGGCCCGAACACGCTGATTGCTCTGTCCGCCACGATCCCGGCGCTGTAATTGCCGAGGCTAGTGCGCGCAAGCGCGATTTGCCATGAGGAACCCGCCAGATCCCCCACCTCAAAGATAGTTCCTGCCGGATGTGCCAGTTGCCGCAGGTTCGTAAGGAATGCGCGCATCGCCGCGTACTCAGCATTCAACGCGCACATCACGACCGCTATACCCTGGGCACGCGCAGGAATTGCAACTTGAGCCTGCTCCGTTTCCTGGCCAGAGCCGAATCCGGTGGCGGCGCTGGTGGGCAGAACTGATTCTGGAAGAGTGAACAGGTGGCTATCTTCTCCCCGCAGGTACAAAACTGGGGTGATCCATTCCATGGTTTCATTGCTGGCATGTGCAATGGCTTTTCGCCCGCTGGATACGGCGTCATCCACGCCGCGCCCCCGGGCGATGACCCCGTAGAACTCGCGGGCGAAGGTCATCGCGGCGTGGTCAGAGATCGCGTATTGCATGGCCGCTACGGCACTCACGCCACCGCGCACCAGGCCATGAGCCACGCCAGTGAGGACGTCCGCAGCGGGGCCGGCGCACGAATTGAGCACCACAAGGCGGGGCATCGGGCGTGTCGTGCGTAGCAGACCGACCAGCCGATCGGCTTGGACAAGGTGGGGCTGCCCATCGCCGCGCGTTAGGGCGAGGTATGTCTCATCGTGCTCTGCGTCGTAGCTACCGTGTCCGATGAAATGCAGGACATGCCACTGATCTCCCAGCAAGAGCGCATGCAAGTCGGCCCAGGTTGCTTTGGGTGCCCAGTAGAGCTGCACAAGGTTGCGTTGACACAACTCATTCACTGCCCTGGCGATCAGCTCCATCTCTTTGCTCGCGTCCAGCGCCGGCAGCCCACGGGGCGAGGAGATCACACCCAGGACCCGGAGCGGAGGCTCAACGACAAGAGGCGCGACTGGCAAGGCGGCTGGAACGTGCCTGATCAACTGCTCACGGCGGACAAGGTATGTCCCTGTGGCTGCGTCAAACATGGCCTCCCATGGCAGGTCATTCAGCGCTGGATCCTCGATTCGCAGTAGCACCCGCAGATCCTGCCCCCGCGCCGCTGCCATGGAAGTGCTCGCCCTATACACCCCGGCCACGTCGCCTGAGCCGAGAAGCGCGGTGAATAGCAGCTGGCCAATCTCACGCAAAGGCTGCCCCAGATCATCCCGGCTCCCTGAGGCACTCGACGCCGATGTCAGCACCGCATGCTGCAACTCCGCTCGCCGGGCGTGCAGCGCCGCCGCGTCGATCCGAACTGTGGCAGAAGCCTCACCTGAGGGAGAACGCACCACATTCACCTCAGATATGCCGCGGTCGCCTGCCGGCGCGATCACCATCTCTAGGACATCCGGCGAATGGGAAGTTCCGGCCTGGACCGGTGCGCTCGGTGGCTGATGCATGCGCGTAACGGCGGCCACGAGCCGAGACGTCTCACGTTCTCTTTGCTCGCCGAACAGATCGGCGCTACGCAGCTGTGCGAGTGTCCGGCCACCGCCAATCCGCAGATCTGGGATCTTGCAGTCATCGAGCCGGACCGGAATCAGCCACGGATCGCCCGGACGCTGCCGGAACTCGTCCACAGCAAGAATGAGTTCCTCAGACTGGTACGACCTGGCCCGGGTCAAGCCATTTCGGGAAAAGCACGCTATAAACGCGAGCGCTCTGCCTGTGATCGCCTGCCGGATCTGATCCCGCCAGTCCTGCCCAGGCCACAGGTCCGCACTGTCCCGCCATACCCGAACCCCGGCTGCCTCCAGCGCGGCTTGGAGCTGGTCCACCGCGGGCGCATCCTCGCGGACGTAGCTCAAAAAGGCATGCACTCCCGGCCGTCCAGCAACGTCGTCCACAGACCCTAATCCTATGCGACAACCATAATCACCCCAAGCCCGCGAATCGCCAATTTCTGTCAAGTCGGACGACTGCGAGGGTTCAGATCTCGGTAGTTGACGGATGCCGTCGATGTGCTCGGTGACGATCTCGAGAAAAGTGTCGCATGTCCCATTGATGGGTCCGAAATCATCCTCGAACAGCCGAGAGGACCTCGCCATGTACCAGTCGTTCACCAAATGGCCAAACGCGCGCGACATCGGACCGGATGTTAAAAAGCAAATCGTTTCTTGATTTGCGTTGATCTGAATCTGCAATCCTGTGGATTCAGTGCACTGAAGAGCTAGAGGCGAATCCTTATTTCGTTGCCTTCCGCCGATGCCAGGTAGGCGCCGTTACTATTGAAGGAAATGCCTTTCAGCTACCCATCGCCGACAGCATGGACTGCTTGGAGCGTGCGAGTCGCCGCCTTACGTCATGACACCATCTCGCGCTGTTCACGGTGGCGTTGAGTCAATCCCCCGAAAAACAGAATTAGCCGTTATATTCACTGCATGGGGTATATGGGCTGCGGTTCTCGTACGCGTCCTGAATGTCTTTTTCGCCCTTTTTATCTTTTCGTCAGGACGGCGTAAATCAGCACATAGCTCATTGGTCGGCCCGGGTAGTTCTACGCTTAGTACCTGTGAGTGATGCTGGCCGTCTCGTAAACTATGCAGTTCTTAGCTGCGCAGATGTTGATTCGCCTGCGGCTGACGAGGTGCAGGCGGCGCTGGAGAGGGCTGGTGTCCGGGTCTGGCGGCCGAGCCGGGCGGTTCACGGCGAAGGCCATGGAAGCGGCGAAGATCCTGGAATGCGGCCGCGAGGGATTCTCCGGCGTAAGAGGGCGCGGAACGTTCAGATGGTGGCGGCGGGAACTGGAGAGGCCCTCCCCGGCCGGAGCGTCCTGCGGAATGGCGCGGGAGACGCCGTCCTATAACCGGTGCGGAGCCGGGAAGTGAGCGGCGGCCGGGAGGGAGTCGGAGGCGGCCGTAGTACCGCTCGATCCGCAGGACAGCACAACCTGCGGTGAGGGAAGGGCCGCTGCTTCGTTCGTGCGCGAGCGGGAGGCTTCTGGCTGGTGAGTGCCGGTTCCGTTACGGCTAGGTCCACCCTGGCGGCTGTCTGCGGGGACAGAGTCAGAGCACTTCAGCATGCGCTTTACCGGGCGGCCAAGGCCGCTTCTGATCGACGGTTCCGTGCGCTGTCCGGCAAGGTCCACCGCAGGGACGTGCTGGACAGGGCGCGGGAGGAGGTGCGCCGCAATCGCGGCGCTGCTGGCATTGACCGTGTCAGCCTGGCGGACGTCGAGGAGCACGGGGTGGCCCGGCTGCTCGGCGAGCTGGAAGCGGAGTTGCGGGAGAAGCGGTACCGGCCGTTGCCGGCCCGGCGGGTGTTCATCCCGAAGCCTGGCTCGCAGGAAAAGAGGCCGCTGTCGATTCCCGCTGTCCGTGACCGGATCGTGCAGGCCGCGCTGAAGATCGTGCTCGAGCCGGTCTTCGAGGCGGACTTCCTGCCGTGCAGCTTCGGGTTCCGCCCGAAGCGGTCGGCGCACGATGCCCTGCAGGTGCTCATCGATGAGTCCTGGAAAGGCCGCCGCTGGGTGGTGGAGACCGACATCGCCAACTGTTTTGAGGCGATTCCGCATGACAGGCTGATGCAGGCGGTTGAGGAACGCGTCTGCGACCGGGCTGTCCTCGCGCTGGTCCGCACACTGCTGCGGGCCGGGGTAATGGAGGCCGGGACGCTGCGGCGCAGCGCGGCCGGCACTCCGCAAGGCGGGTTATGTTCAGCTGAACATAAGCCGCCTTATGAACAGTGCGGGGTTATGCGCAGCGCTGGCCTTGCGGTGCTGATGAGCGCGTTGCGTGCACTCGAACACTGCGCATAACAAGCAGATCATCTCGATCATGAGGCCTGGCATGGGCTGGGCCCAGATGATCGGGAGGCCTGCGGTCATGGCTACTTTGTCTGCGCTGGTGCGGGACCTGGACGCGGAGTTGCGGCGCCTTGGTTACAAAGACTCGACTATGAAGTGGTACCGGGGATGCTGGCGGCGGATGCAGAAGTACTTCGCCGGTCACGGTATCGAGGAGTTCTCTCTGGGCTCGGCGATGGCGTGGGTCGATGACGCGTGCGGTTTCTTCGCCAAAGAGCAGGCCGGCACGCTGAAGCGAACCGATGTGTACTTGTTCCGGGTCGCCCAGACGCTGGAGGACTACGCGGTCCACGGGGCGGTGCTGCGGCGCTATAGCCGCTCGGTGAGCAAGCTGGATGGTCCCGGCGGCGAGGCGATCGCCCGGTTCCAGGAGTACTTGCGCACTGCCGGGCGGTCGGCCTCGACGGTGCGGACCTACGGGACGCTGGCCGGTGAGTTCGTCGCGTTCTGCGGCACCAGAGGCGGGCTGGCCTGCTGTGACGCTGCCGTGATCGCGGGGTTCGTTGCGACGCTGGCCGGCTATCAGTTCAAGACCGTCGAGCAGAAGCTGTGCGCAGTGCGGTCCTTCCTGCGGTTCGCCGCTGCTGAGCACCTGGCCGACGCCCGCTGTCTGCAGGCGGTGCCGGCGGCACGCTCAGCCCGGCAGGCCAGGATCCCGTCGGTGTGGGGTCCGGGTGAGGTCGCCAGGATCATCGAGGCGATCGACCGGGACAACCCATGCGGGAAACGGGACTACGCGATCATCTTGCTGATCGCCAGGCTGGGCCTGCGCGGCGTTGACATCCGCCGGCTGGAGTTCGCCGACTTCGACTGGCCGGGCAACCAGTTGCTAGTGACGCAGGCCAAGACCGGGCAGCGACTGCAGCTGCCGCTGCTGAAGGACGTCGGCTGGGCGGTTATCGACTACATCCGCCATGGCCGTCCGGCCTGTGATGTCCCGCAGGTGTTCGTGCGGCACCACGCTCCTATCGGCCCGTTCTCCGACCAGGAGCATCTGCATGGAATCCTCGTCAAGCACGCCCGGGCAGCGCACGTCCCGGTGAGCGACAAACGCCGTCATGGCATGCACTCGCTCAGGCATTCGCTGGCCACACGCCTGATGGAGGACGGCACGCCGGTCGAGCAGATCGCCGACATCCTCGGCCACCTGTCGGTCCAGTCAACCGGCGTTTACCTTAAATCCTCCCT
>DASTJM010000146.1:0-4194 GCA_035716545.1 Streptosporangiaceae bacterium | reverse complement strand
TGACCTAGCCGGCTACGCCGGCTAGGTCACCGGCCGTGCCTCACGTCGGCTACTTCTTGACGCGAGGCAGCCTGCTCGCGTAAAGGCGACGCTCCACAGCACACCTCCCTCCGCTGGCAACTAGCCGCCGATCTGATGTCGGCCACTTGCGAGCCGCTGTCCGGAACCGGGCGGCGGCAAGTCAGGTGGCGGCGCCGCGGCTACTTCTTGATCCGCGGCTTACGGAGAGCAGCAATTCGCCTGTCCATAGACCCTCCTTTCACAATCGCGGGCTTCGTCGGGGAAAGCCGCTCGCGCCTACTTCTTGATCCGCGGCCTGCGGAGAGAAGCCATTCGCCTGTCCATAGACCCTCCTTTCACAATCGCGGGCTTCGTCGGGAAAAGCAGCATGCTCAGTCACCGCCGGCGGTCGCGACTACCAGCCGGTCCGTCATGATCTCGGCTGTCTCGTTCACCTGCCGGCCGGTGATCGATGCGAGGCGCGCCACATGAGCCGCCATGGAGTACCCGGGCGCATCGCCGACGAAGGCGCGATCTCCGTGCAGCAGCGCCTCTTCGAGCGACGATTCGGCCTGCACTACCAGCAGCCCGGCCGAACGACGGCCGGCGGCACGGGCCTGATCGTCGGTCCAGCCTCGCCGCACCGCGCTGGTCAGCAGGCTGACAGCCAGATCCGCCACCTGCTCGCGCTGCTCAGGCGCCGTCGAGATCGCGAACCGCCATGAGCCGGTGTCCCGGTAGCCGCTCACGGCGCCCCAGACGTCGTACGACAGGCCGCGCCGGGACCGGATCTCCTCATTGATCACCGAGGCATTGGAGTTGGCGAGCAACTCAACCACGATCTCGGCCGTGACGATGCCGGGGTCGCTGAGCGCGAACCCGGTACCGCCGACGACGACGGCTGCCGTGTCCGCGGTGACGGGCAGGAAACGCCGGCCGGCGGTCATTGGTGCCGCCCGGTCGTCCGGGCGGCTGGTGCCGCCGGTCAGGTGAGCAAGCGAGCTATCGGCCAGGCCGGCGGCAACCTGCTGATCGGTCAGGCCCCCGCAGACAACGACGGCCAGCGTCGCCGGTCGCACGTGGCACTGCGCCCACGTCGTCACGTCGGCGGGCCCGAGCCTTTCCACTCCCGCCGCTGTGCCGCCTACCGGCCTGCCGATGGGGTCGTCGCCGTATGCCGTCGTGAAGAACACGTCATGCACGACATCGGTGGGATCGGACGCCGCGAGCCTCAGCTCTTCCTGGACGACCCGGCGCTCGGCGTTGACTAGCTCGGCGTCGAAACGCGCGTTCGTGATCGCGGCAGCGAGCACGCGCAGTGCCGTCAGCGCTTCCGCGGTAGGGACGCGGGCGTGCAGCACCACGTGATCGCGGGTGGTGACCGCGTTCGCCTCGCCGCCCCACGCTTCGATTTCGTCGACCACGCGCATGCTGCGGCCGGCCGGCACGCACTGCATGACGAGATGCTCGACCAGGTGCGCCACGCCAGGCACGGTTTCGTGCCGCGAGCCGGCCAGCACCCACACCGATACGGTAGTCACTTCCGCACCGGGCCGGTGAAGCGTCACGTAGCGGATGCCGTTGGCCAGCGTGCCCGGCCCGGCCGGCGCGTCGACCACCGTCATCGGCTTGTCTCCGCCGATTCTGCCGCTCTCCCCGCCCCCGTCGCCTCGGCGCCCGCGCGCGACTGGCCATTGCCGGAGAGCTCGTCGATTCCTGCCTGCGTGACGTAATCGCCAAGCGTCAGCAAGAACCGGCCAGCCGGAGTATCGGCCCAGACCAGCTTGCCTTTGCGGCGGAGTACGGCATCGGTGACATCTGGTCGCGGCCCATTGATCGGCAGGCCGAACGCGAGCATTCCCTGGCCAACTCCCGCCGTCACGGACAACTGCCGCTGCAGCGCCTCCCAGGCCAGCCCCTCAGCTCGGCTCAGCTTTCCCTGCATCGACCTGCGCTGCAGAGTACGACCGGTGCCGCCGACCGGATTGGAGAAATAGCTCGCGCCGCGGGTGACGCGGCGCGCCCGCCCCCGCGCGACGGTCAGCAGGCCGCCCGGCAAGGGACGCAGCGGAGGCAGGCTGGTCTTGGCTACGAGCTTGACCAGCTCGTCATAAGCGACGACGAGACCGAGCGCGATGACGGCCTTGTGGAGTTCGCCAACCTGTGCATCGTTCAGGCTATCGGTCAGCAATACGGCGTCGATCAGGTCTCTCGCTCGGAATGGCTGCTCGTAGCGCTCGTGCAGCAACATCACTGTATTCTTGATCCCCGGGGCAAGCCATTCATCGGGTAGCCGCATAATGTGGGGGATTCCACCTTGATTGCCCGATGTGAAATACGTGGTGAGCTCGAGATGCAGTGCCGGCCTGTACTCGTCTCCGGGGTCGCGTTCCAAGCTGACCATGACGTGCAGGTCGCCCTCAAGCTGCAGGAAGGTGGCAGTGAACATCTTCCAGCCGTCGTCGGTCAGCAGGCTCACGGCCTGCCACAGGTCGGCTTGCGACGGGGCGATGAAATCCAGATCGCTTTGCAGCCTGATCAGGTGATCCGGGTATAGAGCGGCGACCTCAAGGCCCTTGATTGTGGACAGAGCCGGCACAGCTGACTTGACGGTCGCCGCGACCGATCTGTAGTAGTCGACCTTCTTGCGCGCGTAATCGACCTCGTAGGCCATCGCGGGATTAAGCGTCCTGCCCTCTGCTTTCCATGCCGAGAAGATCGTCGGCGCGAAGCCAGGCTGCACCTGACGCACCAGGTCCGCGATCTCCATAGGGCTGGCGGCAGCCTGGCCCGACACCACGGTCAGTGCTTCGACCAGGTTGTCGGAAGTGAGATCCATCGCACTCTCCTGGGCGAAATGCGCGGGGTGACGAGGCACCGTCGACCCTGCGGACGTTGCTGACGGTGGCCTTGAGCTAACTGCGGTGCGACACCAAAGCGATGCCGGGGGTGAGTCGGCCAGCCGGCCCCCCGACTTCCTTCATGGGCTGACCTTTCCTGAGGAAACGCAAGTTGCCGTCAGCGTAAGAAAGATGTTTGGGCATGGTCAATACCTACGTGGCTCTTTCGTTGTCAGTGTGATCGGGGAGCCGCTAATTCAGCTTCGGCCATTTTCCCGGCGATCTGTCAGGAGCTGCCCGACCTGTGACTCGACGTGAACCCCGCTGCCCGCGAAGATCGCAGTATGACTCGCTATCAGCTGGAGCCAACCCCCGCCACGACCGCCGACGTGTTCAGCCGCGACCTGCCGCCAGTACTCGCCGTCGACCCGGGCGACACGGTGCTGCTCCGCTCCCTGGACGCGTCCGGCAGCCTGGAACGCCAGGCTGAACCTGGCCAGACCGTGCCGAAGATGTTTCATCAGCGGCGCGGGCACTGCCTGACCGGGCCGATCGAGGTTCGCGGGGCCAAGCCAGGCGACGTGCTTGCCGTGCGGTTCGAGGAGCTGCGTCCTGACGACTGGGGCTGGACGGTGGCAGCGGCGCGGGACACGCCACTCACCCGCCATCTCGGCTTGCATTCCGGACCGCCGGCCTGGCTGCTCTGGGACATTGACACGGAAACCGGGATCGCCACCAACCAGCACGGGAACCAGGTGCCGGTCGCGCCGTTCCATGGCGTCGCCGGGCTCGCCTGGGACGAGCCTGGCGAGCACTCCACGATCCCGCCGCGGCCGGTCGGCGGCGGGAACATCGACTGCAAGGAGCTGGTCGCCGGGTCGACGCTGTACCTGCCGGTGACGCTGCCGGGCGCACTTCTCAGTATCGGCGATGGTCACGCGGCCCAGGGTGACGGCGAGGTGGCGGGCACGGCGATCGAGTGCGGCATGACGACGCGCCTGCGGCTCGACCTCGTAGCGAGCAGGCCGGTGCCAGGCGTGCACGCCGAAACGCCGGCCGGGATTATTACCTTCGGATTCAACCCAGACCTGAACGTCGCCGCCGGCGACGCGCTCGACGCCATGCTGGCCTGGATCGAGCCACGTTACGGGCTGGGCAAGGCAGGCACGCTCGCCTTGCTCAGCCCGGTGCTCGACTTGCGGGTCACCCAGGTGGCCAACGAGTCCTGGGGCGTCCACGCGATCCTCGCCCCGGACGCGATCCGCTAACCCGCCCAAGCCGCCTGACCCGCCCAAGCCGCCTGACCCGCCCAAGCCGCCTGACCCGCCCAAGCCGGCCGCGGCAACGGGAGAAC
>DASTJM010000145.1:0-16442 GCA_035716545.1 Streptosporangiaceae bacterium | reverse complement strand
GCTCAGCAGGCACGCCAGGTGATGCAGGGCCCGCGGATCAGCCGCCATCGCCTCGAAAACCCTCACGTAATACCCGCGCATCAACAGCACCTGCTCATCGGCAAGCACATCGGCGTGATAGTCCAAGGCCAGCAGCAGCCGGTCGGAGTACGGGCTGCGGATCAGGCCGACGTTCAGCGGGAAGTTCGTCGGCTCCACCCGCATCGTGCTGAAGCTCTGGATCTTGTCGTCGAGGATCTCGATCTGGTCGGCCCCGAAGGCCGCGCCGATCACGTGGAAATGGTTGTAGACGAAGTTGACTTCAAAGAGCTGGCCGGTGCCGAGCTTGCGCTGGAGAGCGCCGAGCGGGTAACGGCGGTGGGGCAGCAGCTCGCGCTCGGCGTCGAACACCGCGCGGATCAGGTCCTGCCAGCTGCCTTCGGGCAGGCGGAAGCGCAGGGGGACGGTGTTGAGGTACATGCCGCGGGCCTCGGCGCCGTCCTCTTCTTCGAGGCGGCCGTTGGCGGTGAGCCCGACCAGCAGGTCAGCGCTGCCGGTGACCAGGCTGATCACCCGCAGGTGCGCCGCGAGGACGACCGACTTCACCGGCACCCCGCATCGCCGCGCCAGTGCCGCCAGGCCCTCGCAGACCTCCTGTGGCAGCAAGGTCTCGATGGACGCGTAGTTAGCGGTCTCGCTGCGCAGCCGCCACTCGTCGGCCATCGGCGGGGTGGTCAGCTCGCCCGCGCGGTCGGGCTGCCAGCGCGGCAGCCGGCAATCCGGCCGGTCAGCCAGCTTGTCAAGCCAGAAGGCCTCGCTCTGCGCCGAGGCGATGGCGGCGCGCTCGGCAACCACGAAGTCCCGGTAGGCCGAACGCGGGGGCGTGCGCTCCACGGACTGGCCGGCCAGGAGCTGCTGGTAGTTCGCGGCGATCTCAGAGAAGGTCGAGTGCAGGCTCCAGCCGTCGAAGATCGCGTGATGCTCGGTCACCGTCCACTGGAAAAGCGCCTGCGCCATCACGTGGATGCCGAAGCGCAGCAGCGGCGGGCGTGAATGGTCGAACAGGTGGCTGCGCTGCGCCGTCACGTACGCGGCGATGACCTTTTCCTGGGCCTGCCGGTCAAGCTCGCGCACGTCCTCGATCACGTACGGCATCGAAGCGGTGGCGTGCACCAGCTGCATCGGCTCCCGGTACGTGCTCAGGTCGAAGGAGGTACGCAAGATCGGGTGGCGCTCGACCACCAGGGCCACGGCCTCGCGGAACTTGACCTCGTCGAACGGGCCGGCGATCCGCAGGCTGTCGACGTTGTGGTACGGGCTGCGGCCACGGTCAAGCTCCATCTCGAACGCCATGCCGACCTGGAGCTCGGCCATCGGGTAGGCGTCTACCAGGCCGTCAGGCAGCTTGTCCCTGTCTTCCGGCGCGACCAGCGCGAACGGCGCAAGCGCGGGCCTGGCCTCCCGCGGCCGGTCCTGCGCGGACGTGGCCCGGGCCAGGTCGGCCAGCGTCGGATGGCGGAAGAGGTCGGCGAGCACGACCTGAACGCCGGCGGCCTGGGCCTGGCCGAGTACCTGGATGCTGCGGATGGAATCGCCGCCCAGGTCGAAGAAGTTGTCGTGCCGGCCAACCCGGTCCACGGCCAGCACCTGACCCCAGATGGCGGCCAGGGTCTCCTCCACGCCCGGCCTAGGGGCGACGTACTCGGTGTCCAGGTCCGGCCGGGTCTCCCCGGGCGGGCGCAGGGCCTGCCGGTCGATCTTGCCCTGGGGAGTGAGGGGCAGCGCATCGATGATGACGAAGGCGCGGGGGATCATGTAGCCAGGCAGGCGCTGGCCCAGAAAGGCCCGCAGTTCGCTCGCGGACGGCGCGGCCTCGCGCGGCACCACGTAGGCGGCCAGGTCGGTCTGCCCGCCGCCGCCCTGGGCCCCGCCGTCGCGGGCCAGTACCACGCAGTCGCGGACCCCGGGGCAGGCGGCCAGCGCCATCTCGATCTCGCCGAGTTCGATGCGGTAACCGCGCACCTTGACCTGGGCGTCGGACCGGCCGAGGTACTCAAGGCCACCATCGCTGTTCCAGCGGGCCAGGTCGCCGCTGCGGTACAGGCGGCTGCCTGGCGCGCCGCCCAGGTGGTCGGGCACGAAGCGCTCGGCGGTCAGCGCCGGGCGTCCCAGGTAGCCGCGGGTCACGCCGGAGCCGCCAACGTAGATCTCGCCGGGAACGCCGGCCGGGCACGGCTCGCCCCGCTCGTCGAGCACGTGGACGCGGACACCGGGCAGCGGCGCGCCGACCTGGGTCAGCGCCCTCGCCAGCTTGCCGTCGTCTAGTTCCCCGAACGTGACGTGGACGGTAGTCTCCGTGATCCCGTACATGTTGATCAGGCGCGGGCTGTCGTAGCCGTGCCTTTTTGCCCAGCGGCGCACGGATGCCTGGTCGAGTGCCTCGCCGCCGAATACCACGGCGCGCAGGCTCAGCTTCGCCCCGGCCTTCGCGTCCGCGGCCTCGAACTGGCGGAAGGCGGACGGGGTCTGGCTGAGCATGGTCACGCCGGCATCGGTGACAAGCCGGTAGAACGCCTCGGTGTCGCGGCTGACCAGGCCGGGCACCACGACCACGCACCCGCCCGTGACCAGCGCCCCCCAGATCTCCCACACGGAGAAATCGAAAGCGAGGCTGTGGAACATGGTCCACACGTCACCGCGCCCGAACTCGGCGCACTGGCGGGCCGAGCTGACCAGCCGGGTCACGTTGGCGTGCGTGACCAGGGTGCCTTTGGGGCGGCCGGTGGTGCCTGAGGTGAAAATGACGTAACAGGCATTGTCCGGATGGACAGGCGGGAAAGGTTGCCAGGGCGCGGGCTGCCTGGCGTCTTGGCCAGCGTCGAGATCGAGTACCCGCCAGGGCCCGGCCGGGACGGACCCGGCGGTGGCGGAGTGCGCGAGCACCAGGTCAGTGCCGGCATCGGTCAGCATGAACTCGATGCGCTCGGCCGGGAACGCCGTGTCCAGCGGCACGTAAGCGCCACCTGCCTTGAGCACGGCCAGGCTGGCGACGACGGTCTCCAGCGACGGCTCGAGCAGCACGCCGACGCGGGACTCGGGCCCGGCCCCGAGCGCCCGCAGGCGCCGCGCCAGCTCGCTCGCCTTCGCGTCTAGCTCGCCGTACGTGAGGCGGTCAGCGCCGCAGGCCACGGCGACGTCGCCGGGGGCGGCAGCGGCGATCTGGGCGACCAGGCCGGGTATGGTCAGCTCGCCGGCCGGCCGGTATCCGGTGGCGCCGGCCCCCGACCATTGAGCGATTGCCTGGCGCTCGGCGGCTGGCATCAGGCCGAGCTGGCTGACGGGCGCGTCCGGCCTGGCCGCCACCTCGCCAAGCAGGGTGCGCCAGTGCCCGGCGAACGTCTCGATGGTGGCCGGCTCGAACAAGTCGGTCGAGTACTCGACCTCCAGGCGCAGGCCTGCCGCCCCCCGGTACACCGACCAGGTCAGGTCGAACTTGGCGGTATCGGTCGGCACCAGGGTGCGCCGGACCTCGACCCCGCCGGGCAGCGTGACCGGACGGTCATCCTCGTGGAAGGCGAACACCACCTGGACAACCGGGCTGTAGCTCAGCGACCGCTCGGGACGCAGGTGGCTGACGGCCAGGTCGAAAGGGACCCTGCTGCGCGAGAGCGCCGCTATGACGGCGGCGCGTGACCGCGAGATCAGCTCGCGGAAGCTGGGGTCGCCTTCGAGGCTGACCCGGATGACCAGGGAGTCGATGAAGAAGCCGATCAGCTCGTCGAGCTGGGCCGAGCCCCGGGCTGCGCTTGGCGAGCCAAGCACGATGTCCTCGCTGCCCGAATGCCTGGCTACCAGTGCCTGGAAGGCCGCGAGCAGCACCATGTACAAGGTGGCGCTCTCTGCCGCGCCGAGTTGCTCAAGTTCGGCCAGGGGCACGTCGGGCAGCGGGAACCTGGCTGTCGCGCCCCGGTAGGTCAGCTCGGCCGGCCGAGGGTGATCGGGTCCGAGGTCAAGCAGGGCCGGCGCGCCGAGCAGGTCCCTGGTCCAGGTCTCCAGGCCTGATTCCAGCCGCTGACCGCTGAGCTGCTCGCGCTGCCAGAGCGCGTAGTCGGCGTACTGCACCGGCAGGCCGGCGGCCGGAGCGCCACCGGTATAGGCGTCGAGCAACTGCGACTGGAAGACGTCAAGCGACCAGCCGTCGCAGGCGATGTGGTGGAAGGTCAGCGCGAGCCAGTGCTCATCGCCAGAGATCTTGTACAAGCTCGCGCGCAGCATCGGGTCCCTGGCCAGGTCGAACGGCCGCCGGCTCTCGGCAAGGATCAGCTCGCCGGCCGCGTCGCGTCGCTGGCCGGCTGGCCGGTCGGTCAGGTCGATGACCGGGCACCGCAACTTTGATGAGTCGAGCGTGCGCTGGCGCGGTTCGCCGCCCTCCTGCTCGAACACCGAGAACAGCACGTCGTGCCGGGCGGCGACGGCTGCCAGGCCGGCGGCAAGGCGACCAGGATCAAGCGGGCCGCGGAAAGCCAGCACGGCCGGGGCATGGTAAACCGGGCTGCCGCCGAGCCACCGGTGCAGGAACCAGAGCCGTTGCTGGCCGAAGGACAGCACACCGCGCTCGGCGGGCCTGGCACGCAAGTCACCGCCGGCCACGCGCCCGGCGCCCGGGCCCGTGCCCGTGACCGGCGAAGATGTCGCGGAGGTGCTGTCGCTCATTTCGGCAAGACCCTCATTTCGCATCGGCGGGCCACCCCGCGGGCGGGCCACCCGGCGGGCGAGCGGACGCCATCCGTTCTATCGCTTGAGCTGCCGCAATGGAAGGCCAGGATATCGCGCCCATAATTTCGCGTTCAGCGCCTGGCAAGGCTGCGGGCCGCAGAAATTAAGAATGTCGTGCATCACGACGGGATACGCCCAGTCAAGCATTCTCGTAAAGAATCACCAGTGGCGTTAAGACTGCGTCTAACCACTATTCCCGTTAGCATGCGACAACCCCAGCCTAAGACTGCTAGGAGCCGACCAGCGGCTGGCGTACGAGATCTAAGGTTGCAGCACAGGCAACGGCTCGGGAAGACGGACTTTCGGGCGTAGTACTTTTGGGCGTACTAGCCGCCACGGCGACCGGCGGAGGACTGGATCCTTGGCTGGAGGCCCGTGCGCCAGGGTCCCCGTGCCCCAGCGTCCCCGCGCCTCAGGTCTAGGCGTGCTCGCAGGGTTGCCCTATGATGCCGTCTAGCAACGGCAAAGCGAACTTGATCCGAAACGGCGATGGATGTCCGAAGGCGTGAACTGCTTTCCGCAAGACCTGACCTCTTCGTTCCCGCCCCCGTGGCTGCTTGAGGCGGCCAGCAGATTGGAGACGCTGACGCAGCGGCAGCTGGCCGTGATGGAATTGCTTAGCCAGGGTTTGGGTAATTCGGAAATCGCGCGCGAGCTATCGTGCAGCGAGCGCACGGTTAAACAGCATCTCAGCACGATCTTTACCAGGCTGGATATCTACTCTCGGCTCCAGGCGGGACTGATCGCTTACCACAGTAAAATAGGATCTCATGCACCGTACTGGCCCGCTCCCCTGGACCAGGATTCCTAAGGCAAGCCGCTCTGGATTTAATCCGGGGCCAGCTCCCCAGCTATAATTTTGCATCCGTAACTCTAATATCAGGGGGCCGTCATGGATAATGGTCCTGCATTCTTGCGTTCGAATGCGATTATCGAGCCATTGGCTGACGGCTTCTACGCGTGGTCGCACACCCTGGCGCCAGCCGCGGCAGCCATGAACCTCGCGCGCCTGCAGGTACCGTTGCTTGAGTCGTATCTGCAGTCGCCGCAGGTCCACATCGCGGCGAGCCGGAACAGCCAGCTTCGCGGCGGGTACTACGTGGGCATCGGCGCTGACAGGCGCGGCGAGGTGCAGGAGCTCCTGACGTCCATCCGCCGTGACCGGGCCGGCATGCTGCGTTTCGCCTCGGCGGTCACCGAGGCAGCGGAACTGGTGCGGGACACCGCCACAGGTTTCGATCTGTCGCCGCTGTATCCCAAGCTGCCGGCCGAGCTCTCCGGCCTGGTTGAGCTGGCTTATGACACGAGCAACCAGCCGACTGTCCGGTTCATCGAGCCACTGCTTTACCTCAGCGACTTCTACACAGAAGACCGGCAGTCGGTCCAGCTGTCGCTCGAGACCGGCGCCGAGCGCCCGTTCATCCTGAGCACGCCCCGGCTGGCTTCGCCTGACGTGCTTGACCTCGCGATCCCGTTCCGGCATCCGGGCCTGGCCGAGCTGTTCGCGACCAGGCTCAGGCCCTCGACCCATCGTCGGCTGCGCGAAGCGCTTGAGCTCGACGACGACCAGGCCGCACAGCTCACCGCGCTGCTGACCACCGAGCCTGACCTCGCCGGCGACCGGCACGTCGACGGCGGCGGCCGGATCCGCTATTTCGGGCATGCCTGCCTGCTGCTGCAGACTCCCGATGCCGCGATCCTCACCGACCCGTTCATCAGCGCGGACACCTCGGCGAGCGGGCGGTATACCCTCAGGGACCTGCCCGACCACCTCAACCTTGTCCTGATCACCCACGGGCACCAGGACCACGTGGTGCTGGAGACGCTGCTGCAACTGCGCGGCCGCGTCGACACTGTCGTGGTGCCGCGGTCATCGCGAGGCAACCTGGCTGACCCGTCGCTGGCCCTGGTCCTCCGTCACGTCGGCCTGCCCGTCGTGGAAGTAGACGACTTCGGCGAGATCGAGTTCCCGGGCGGCAAGGTCACCGCGACGCCATTCCTTGGCGAGCACGCCGACCTGGACATCCGCGCCAAGTCCACCTACTGCGTCCGGCTGGCGGGGCGGACCATCTACGTCGGGGCTGACTCCTCGGGCATCGACCCTGGCCTGTACCGGTACGTACGCGAGCACGTGGGTGAGGTCGATGTCGCGTTCTTGGGCATGGAGTGCGCTGGCGCGCCGCTGACCTGGCTGTACCAGGCGCTGCTGACCGCGCCGGTCACCAAGAAGATGAGTGACTCGCGGACGTTGTCAGGATCGAACGCGGCGCAAGCCAGCGCGATCATGACCGAACTCGGTGCCAAGGAAGCCTACGTGTACGCGATGGGCGAGGAGAGCTGGCTCGGCCATGTCATGGCCACGAGCTATACCCCCGACTCCTACCAGCTCAAGCAGGTGGACGAATTCCTGACCTGGTGCGCGGATCGCGGCATCCCGGCCGGGCATCTGCTCGGCCAGCGCGAGTGGCGCTGGTAGCCGGCGCCGCACCGTCCGACGGCTAACCCGACGGCTAATCCACAACCGGAGCCATCAATGCCAGACCTGAAGATCCTGTCCGCCCTTCAGTCGCCCCAGTATCGCCGGATCTTCGCCGGGCAGCTGGTGTCGCAGCTAGGCGACTGGCTCGACTTCGTGGGCCTGCTGACCCTGGTCGCCTATGTCTGGAAAGGCGGCCCGGCCGGACTCGCGGCGGTCGCCGTAAGCCAGGGCCTGGTGTACCTGATCGTGGGACCCTTCACCGGCGTGCTTGCCGACCGGCTGCATCCCCGGATCTCCCTCGTCGGCTCCGACCTGGCCAGGGCCGGGCTCGTGCTGTGCTACCTCATCGCCCCCAACATTCCGGTGCTGCTGTCCATCATGGTGGTGAAGGTTTGCTTCAGCAGCCTGTTCGGCCCGGCCGAGATGGCTCAGATCCGCAAGATCGTGCCGGAGGACAAGCTGCTGCAGGCGAGTTCGCTCAGCGAGTTCGTGTCCCAGGCGACCAAGATCGGCGGGCCGGCGGTCGGCGGCCTGCTCGTCGCGCTCACCAGCGTCTACACCACCTTCGTGTGCGACTCGGTCTCGTACGTCGCGTCGGCCGCGATCTTGATGACGCTGCGCTTCGCCGCTGTCGACCGCACGGAACGGGAGCGGTCGAGCATGCGCGCGGACGCGCTGGCCGGCCTGCGGTTCATCTGGACCAGGCCGGTGCTGCTGCTGGGCATCGGCAGCTTCAGCGCGGCCATCTTCCTGGTCTTCATGTTCGACACGTTCGTGCCGCTCGCCCTCCGCGCGCTCAGCTTCCACCCGTCGTTCCTCGGCTACGCCTACGCGTTCTCGGGGCTGGGCACCGGCATCGGCGTCGTCTTGGTCGGCCAGTGGGGTGAACGGGTGCCGCCGCTCCGGCTCATGAGCGTGTCCCAGGCGCTCGTCGGGCTCCTGGTGGCCGGGCTGGGCGCCATGATCCTGGCCAGGCTGCACAACCCGGTGATCGGCCTGTTTGCCCTGGTCGTCGTGCTCGGGTTCTGCGCGTCCGGCTTGCTGGTCGCTTTCCCGTACCTGCTGATGAGGCAGACCCCGGCCGAAATGATCGGGCGCGTGTCAGCCTTCGCCGACTTCATGCCGACCGGCCTGCAACTGGCCGGGCCGGTCGTCGGAGCCGCCATCATCGCCGTCGCCGGAGTCGGCTGGGTGTACGCCATCGCCGGGCTAGGGCTGGCCGGACTCGGCGTGGTCGTCAGCCTGCTCCGGCTGAGCGGCACCCGGCCTGGCGCTGATTCCGAACCCGACGCCGCCGAGCCAGCCGCCGAGCCCCTCGCCGAGCCAGCCGAACCCGTCGCCGTACTGCCCGACGCTAACGCCTTGCTGCCTGACGCTAATAACTAGGGGATCACACATGACCAACTCGCCCATCTATGTGCTAGGTAGCGGCCTTTCGCATGATGGCTCGGTGTGCCTGCTTGCTGACGGGAAGGTCGTTCTCGCGATAGAAAAGGAGCGCGTAACTCGCGTCAAGCATGACGGCGGAAACGACCGGGCGGCCATGCAATACGTCCTCGACTGGGCAGGAATCACGCTGGACGATGTCGCGCTCGTCGTCCAGAATGAAAATTTCGGCATGTTCTGCGGCGGCAATGCCACCTACAATAACGAAGCCAGGCTGCTGACCGATGCCACCCGCGTCGTGACCATCTCGCACCACCTGGCGCACGCCTACAGCGCTTTCGGCGCGAGCGGATTCGATCAGGCGTCCGTGCTCGTCATCGACGGCTGCGGCAATTCTTTCGAGGACTGCATGGACATCGTCCCTGGCGCGCTCCTCGGCGACGTGCCGGCCGGCCTGGGGCACGTCCATTACGAGAAGGACAGCTACTACGCCTGCGCCGATGGGACGCTCAGGACCGTGGCCAAGGACTTCTCACCCTGGGGCGCGCAGGGCAGGCCGCTGTCGCCCCCCTTTACCTTGCACTCGATCGGAGGCGTTTACCAGGCCTTCAGCCTCTACGTTTTCGGTGATTTCGGGGACAGCGGCAAGCTCATGGGGCTGGCTCCCTTCGGGGAGCTTGGCAAGTACGATTTCCCGCTTTTCGACCTGCGTGACGGCCGGGTATTCCTGCGCCGGGAAGCTCTTGATAATTTTCCGAAGCCAGCCAAGTCACGAAATTCGCTGAAGGCCGATTTTCAGTACTACGCCAATGTGGCGAAGTACGTGCAGTCGGAGATCGAGCGCGCTCTTCTTTATGTCGTGAACGACCGGTTCGAGCGGAGCCCGGCGCCTAATCTCGCCTACGCGGGCGGCGTGGCACTCAACGCGGTCGCGAACACGCGAATCCTGCGCGAGAGCGGCTTCGAGCGCCTGTACATCCAGCCGGCGGCCGGTGACAACGGACTCGCCATCGGCTGCGCGTACTACGGCTGGCTAGAGGTGCTCGGGCGAGAAATCGCCCGCGGCGACGGCACAACCTACTACGGCCCCGTCTACCCGGCCGACCGCGTCAAGCGCGCCGTCGCCGAGTGCGGCGATCGCGTCACCGTCGAGCCGTCGCCCGAGCTTGAGAAGGACGTGGCCCGGCTGCTCGCCGACGGTAAGGTCGTGGCGTGGTATCGGGGCGGGTCGGAGTTCGGACCGCGAGCGCTCGGCCATCGCAGCATCCTGGCCCACCCGGGGATCCCCGGCCTCGGCGATCACATCAACAAGAACATCAAGTTCCGCGAGGACTTCCGCCCGTTCGCCCCCTCGGTGATCGCCGATGAGGCATCGCGCTATTTCGACTGCGGCGACTACGACAGCCCGCACATGATCCTCGTGTTCAAGGTCCGCCCGCGCTACCGTGAGCTGCTCGCCAATGTGGTGCACCGGGACGACAGCTCACGGCTGCACACGGTCACGCAGGAGAGCGAGCCGGCGTATTTCCGGCTGCTGCACGAGTTCAAGGCCCTGACCGGCCTGCCTGTCCTGCTTAATACCTCACTCAACAAGCGCGGCATGCCGATCGTCGAGACGCCCGAAGAAGCTCTGTCCTTCTTCCTGGACTGCGCGCTTGACGCCCTCGTACTCGACGACATGCTGATACTGAAGTCTGCGGTCCGGCCGGTGAGTCCGGAGCGCATTCGCGGCCTGATCGAAAGACCTTCGCCGCGGCACATCCCGCTCATGGGCATGCGAGTTGCCAGCGTGTCCCTGACCCACGCACTTGAGCACGCGACCGCCAGCGAGCTCGGGCAGTCCGAGGGCAAGCTGCTCATCAGCTTCAACGACACGCCCGCCACGTACAACGTCGCGGGCCCGCCCGAACTGACCATGCGGTTCTTCCGCCTCTGCGACGGAGTCCGCACCTACGGGCAGATAGCCGCAAGCCTGGGGATCTCCACCGACGCCATCATCGAGACCGCCGCCCCCCTGACCAAGCTAGGTATCCTTGACCACGCCCCCTCCCCCAGCCCGGCCTGACCCCGCAAGCAGCAGGCCCGCCTGTGCCGCACCGCCCGCAGGCCCGCCTGTGGCGCACCCGCTCGCCGCTGGCCCATCGATGACCCAAAGGTGGCGCGGGAGCGCCATGGATGTCCCACAGGTGGGCCTTAGCAGGACCGGCGCGGCCTGCGTCAGCGACGGCCCGGATCCGCCGTGTAGTAAACCGGTGACCCATCCCGGTCACCGAACTCGTGCCAGCTCAACCGCCTGCCATCAGAAAGGATGATCGCCTCAGGTGCCACCCACCCATCTTGGACCTAGACCTGGATGCGCCGCGAGATCGCTGACACGATCTCCTCGATCGCCTCGTCGATCGGCACGCCGTTGCGCTGCTCGCCGCTGCGGTACCTGAACGAGACCGCCCCGGCGGCGACATCGTCGTCCCCGGCCAGCAGCATGTAGGGCACCTTCTGCTGTTGGGCGGTCCTGATCTTCTTCTGCATCCGGTCCGCACCCGAGTCGACCTGAACCCGCACGCCGCGCTCACGCAACCGGGCAGCGACAGTATCCAGATACGCGACATGGTGGTCCGCGATCGGGATCCCCACCACCTGAACCGGCGCGAGCCAGGGCGGGAAAGCCCCCGCGTAGTGCTCGACGAGGATCCCGAAGAACCGCTCGATCGAGCCGAACAGCGCCCGGTGGATCATCTGCGGTCGCTGCCTGGTCCCGTCGGCGGCGGTGTACTCGATCCCGAACCGGCCTGGCTCCTGGAAGTCCACCTGCAGCGTGGACAGCTGCCACCGCCGTCCGATCGCATCCCGCACGTGCACGTCGATCTTCGGGGCGTAGAAGGCACCCTCGCCTTCGGCGATGACGTAAGTGAGCCCTGACCGGTCAAGCGCATGCTTGAGCGCGGCCTCAGCGACCTCCCACTCGGCGATCTCCCCGACGAACTTCTCCGGCCGGGTCGACAGCTCGGCCTCGAACTCGGTCAGCCCGTAATCCCGCAGCAGCCCGACCACGAAGTCCAGCAGGCTCGCCAGTTCGTCGGCCAGCTGGTCGGGCCGGCAGAAGATGTGCGAGTCGTCCTGGGTAAACCCGCGCGCCCTGGTCAGCCCGTGCACCACGCCGGACTTCTCGAACCGGTACACGGTCCCGAACTCGAACAGCCGCAGCGGCAGTTCCCGGTACGACCGCCCGCGCGATGCGTAGATGAGGATGTGCATCGGGCAGTTCATCGGCTTCGGGTAGTACTTCGCGCCCTCCATCTCCATGGGCGGGTACATGCCGTCCGCGTACCAGTCCAGGTGTCCCGAGGTCTCGAACAGCGCGGACTTGGTGATGTGCGGGGTCGTGACGAACTCGTACCCGGCTTCCTCATGCCGGCGCCGCGAGTAGTCCTCGAGCACCCGCCTGATGGTCCCGCCCTTGGGGTGGAACACCGGCAGCCCGCTCCCGATCTCAGGCGGGAACGAGAACAGGTCGAGCTCGGCGCCGAGCTTGCGGTGATCGCGTCGCTCGGCCTCGGCGAGCATCTTGAGGTAGTCGTCTTGCGCCTCACGCGATGGCCAGGCGGTGCCGTAGATCCGCTGGAGCTGCGGGTTCTTCTCGCTCCCCCGCCAGTACGCCCCGCCGGTCCGCATCAGCTTGAACGCCTGGATCTGGCGGGTAGCCGGCAGGTGCGGGCCCCGGCACAGGTCTTTCCAGCAGGTCGCGCCGCTCTGGCTGTCCAGGTTGTCGTAGATGGTTAGCTCGCTGCCGCCGACCTCGACCGACTCCTCGGTGCTGACTTCGGCGCCACTGCCCTCGCCTGGCGACGCACCGCCCTTGAGCCCGATGAGCTCAAGCTTGTAAGGCTCGGCCGCGAGTTCCGCCCGCGCCTCGTCCGCTGAGACCACCCGGCGGCTGAATCGCTGGCCCTGCTTGATGATCTGCCGCATCTTCTGTTCAAGAGCTTTAAGATCTTCAGGGCTGAAAGGGTTGTCGACCTCGAAGTCGTAGTAAAAGCCATTCTCGACCGGCGGGCCGATGCCGAGTTTCGCCTCTGGATGCAACTCCTGCACAGCCTGCGCGAGCACATGCGCGGTAGAGTGCCGCAGGATCGCCAGGCCGTCAGCCGACTTGATGCCGACCGGCTCGACGATGTCGCCGTCGCTCAGCTTGAAAGCCAGATCGCGCAGGCTGTCGCCGACCCGGGCGGCAACGATGTCGCCGTCGCCGTCAGCGCTCTTGCCGATCAGCGCCTGGAGCGCATCGCCTGCCGTCGTGCCGGCTTCCACCACATGCTCGCGTCCGGCGAGAGTGATGTGAAGCTTGTCGGCAGGCACTGGAGTCTCCCTAATTCGTGATTGGCTGATTGACCGCGAATCTCGATGCTATCGGGCGCGCGACAACACTCGCACTCTATTAGCCTGGAGGGACGCCCCCCGAAGCCCGTGCCCGCCAACCTCGTCACTACGCCGTCTGGCCTGCCCCCGGGGCGCGTCTAGTCATTCCAGCCCACACCCCACCCCGGCCCGCCGTCACCGCACCCCCGGCTCGCGCAGCACCACACCCTGGCCCGCCCGTCACCCCACCCCCGGCTCGCCTGTCACCACACCGCGGCTGGCGCGGCACCACGCCTCGGCCCGCGCGTCACCGCACCCCCAGCCGACTCGAGCCGGCCCATAACCGTGTGCTGCGGACGGGAGGGTGTCCAGGGGGCTCGGGGCTGAAGGTTTTCGCGTCAGAAGGTTGTCCGTGGCCTGGCGGAAGGGCTCGCCCCCTGCAGCGCTGACCAGTTCCGCCCATTTGCCTGCTGAGGCCTATTTCGGGGACCGCACCAGCCTCTCGTGACGGAGGAAAGCGCCCGCCGGTCCCTCGCCAGGTACGCCCAACTTCCACCATCGACCTTCCGCGTCGTTCGTCAACGCTGACCCGCGGTGTCAATGTCGCTAAGCGTGCGGTCCGTTCGGGGCGGGGCGCCTGGCCGGAGAGCATGGCACACCCCCTCGAACCTAGCTGGGCTAGACCTGCGTGACTGTGACCAGGGTTCCGTAGGTGAGGTACGGCCAGATGGCCTTGGCCTCGTTGTACGGGAGCTCGACGCAGCCCAGGCTCTGCTGTGAGCCGTAGCTGTACCTCGGGAAGTAGTGCACAGCCTCGCCCTGGTGGAAGTAGGCAACCCAGGCGACGGGGTCTGCGTACTTGGTGCCGTCGGGGTTGGTGCCGCGCATGATCTGGTTCTGGTACCTGATGTACACCGGGTTAGTCCCGGGCGCGGTCGGTGCCGCGGGGATGCCGGTATTCGCCAGGTGGTGGAAGATCACCTTGCCGTTGTGCCAGACCGTCAGCGTCTCCGGCAGGTGCTGGCTCGCGACAGCGTAGGTGTAACCGTGGTCGTTCATGGCGTCCCGCGCCAGTGAGCTGAACATCGTCTTCCACAGCCGGTGCCCGATCGACCCGGTGACCACCAGGCCTTCCTGATTCTCGGCGATCATGTCTTCCGCGAGCCCGTGATCGGCCTGGAACGCGGCCACCGCGCCGCGCAGGATCTCGCTCGGCGCATCCGGCTTCCAGAGGCTAGTCAGCATGGCCGGATACCCTGACTCCCAGGTATACGTACCGGCAGGCGGCGCGTAAGCCGCACTGTACTGGGCGTTCGCGTCGGTCAGCGCTGCTGTGGTACCTGACGACGGGGCCCAGGTCAGCGGCAGATAGCCGAGCTGGGCGAGGTCTTGCTCCAGCCGCACTAGGCTAAATCTGCCGGTAGTGAACTTCGCCGTGACCGTGGTCGCGAGCCTGCCGCCGCTTTTCGACTCCACTCCCGCGGCGCCAGCCGGAATCGTGATCTTGACCCTGGTTCGCTGCCAGATGCCCTTGTCGGGAATGAACGTGGCCTTGTTATCTGACACGCTCCAGGTGCCGGGGATCGCGGGCTTCAGCGTGGGCATCGGGGAGTTCGGGTTCAGCGGCTCGGAGAAGACCACTTCAATAGGTGCGCCGCCGTTGACGTCTACCGCGCCGTCCGCCGGAGTGACCGAGGTCACTTGCTCGGGAACCTTGGCCGACGCAACCTTCGCTGGCACGTGATTCGCCTTGCCTGCTGTGGTTGAGGTGCTCGCCTTGCCCGAGCCGTGCAAGACGTAGAACCCGCCACCGCCGATGAGCACGACCAGGGCGGCGGCGGCCACGGCGATCATCGGCCAGCGGCGCTGGCTGACTGTGCCCAGCCACGGGCCGGAGGCGTCCGATCCGCCCGCTCCGCCGCCGGAGCCTCCCGTGGCTGCCGCCGATCTGGCCTCAGCTGGCACGCCGAACGACGATGGCACCCACTCGGCTACCGGAACGTCGGCTACCGGAACGTCGGCTACCGGAGCATTGCCGGCCTGAACATCACCGGCCGGAACGTTGCCGACCGGAGTGCGGGCGGCCGGGACGCCCAGGGTCTGAGTGTCAAGGGCCGGGATCCCGGCTGCGAAGCCGAGGGCTGCGCTGGATTCGCGTGGCTCGTACGCGGCGGGCTCGAACTTGCCGGGTTCGTAGGCGGCCGGCTCGAACTTGCCGGGTTCGTAGGCGGCCGGCTTATACGTCGCGGATTTGCGAATGGTCGGCTCGAAGACGGACGGCTTGCGGGCGGCTGGCTCGAAGACCGATGGCATGGGGCTTGAGGCGATTTTGTCAGCAGGGTCAGGCTCGCCGGCTTCGGTGAGGGATGCGTCGGAGGTGTCGGCAGCGACGGCAACCAGCGGCCGGGTCGAGTCAAGATCGTCGGGTGCGAAGACGGCGGGCGCGGTCTCGCCTGGCGCTGCCGTTTCCGGCCCGGCAGCAGTTTCCGGCCCGGCAGCGGCATCAAACCCGGCAACGGCCTCCGCCACGGCAGCGGCCTCAAGCCCGGCGGCGACATCAAACCCGGCAACGGCCTCCGCCACGGCAGCGGCCTCAAGCCCGGCGGCGGCAGCAAACCCGGCAACGGCCTCCGCCACGGCAGCGGTCTGTGCCACGTGCGGTCCCGCCACGTCCAGCTTTCCCGCCGCCGGCCCTGCCATGTCCAGCTTTGCCGCCGCCAGGTCTGCCAGGGCGGGCTCGTCGAAGGAGGGCAGGCTGAGCTTGAAGACCGAACCGGACGGGCTCAGCGGATCAGCTTTCCACGCGACCTCTGAGGCCTTCTCGGCTGGCTCTGGGGCATTCCCAGCTGGCTCTGAGGCATTCCCGGCTGGCTTGCCCGCCGGTTCACCCGGCTCCGCCGCCTCACCCGACCTGGGCCCGGCCTCACCCGACCTGGGCCCGGCCTCATCGGGCGCCGCGCCTTTCGGAATCGTCCTTCCGGCCCACGCGGCGGTCACGGACGCGCTGCCCAGCTTTCGCTCGGCTTTGCGCCTGGCAAAGACCGACTCGGTGGTACTCAGCGGATCGGCGCCCCATCTGGACTCCGCGGGCGGCGTCGATTTGGACTTAGAGCTTGCCATGGAAGCTGGCGCGGCCGTGCGGGCCGCAGCCGCCGGCCGCGGCAGATCGGTGATCGCGTCGGGCACGAAAGCGCCCGACGGGCTCAGCGGCGCACGGGACTCCGGCGCGCCACCGTGGCCTGCCTGACCACTACTACTTACGCCGAGAGACTCAGTCTCTCCACCCTGTGTCGCGTCCTCGGCACCCGGGCCGGGAGGCTTGCTGTGTGCCCCGATCTGTACCACCTCTTTCTCACAGCGAGTGTAAATACCACACGCCGCGATCGGCCGGAAGATCAGGTGAAGAATCGAACACAAATGCCTGTTCGCGACGACCGGGCGAGCACCATGTGAAGCGACATCAAAC
>DASTJM010000144.1:0-61671 GCA_035716545.1 Streptosporangiaceae bacterium | reverse complement strand
CCCTGCCAGAAAAGCCGCTCCGCCCGGACGCCCGGCAGCCCGGCCCGCGCGGTCAACTCCGCGATCAGCCGGCACGCCTCCGCCATCCGCACCAGCCCAGCGCTCAACGGCCTGCCGCTCACCCCTGCTGAATAGCTACCCGGCAATCGCCACCGGAGTGCATGGCGCCAGCAGGTCCGGGTACTTTTCAGTGGTGATTGGCAGGATTCCCATACTCGACGTTCAGCCCCAGGTCGAATGTGGCCGCCGCCCGGCGAAAGCGACGGCGGGTGAGACTCTTCAGATCACGGCGCTCGTCTTCCGTGAGGGGCACGAGATGCTCGGCGCCGGCGTCGTGCTCCGGGACCCCCAAGGCGTGGCGTCAGAGCTGGTCATCATGCGCGAGCTCACTGAAGGCTCGGACCGGTACGGCGCTGAGGTCACGCCGCGCGGTGAGGGACTCTGGCACTTCCGCGTCGATGCCTGGGGCGATCCGATCGCGCACTGGCGGCACGACTGCGCGATCAAGGTGCCAATCGGCCAGGACGTCGACCTCATGCTGGCCGAGGGCGCGCGGCTTTTCGACCGCGCGGCGCGGCTTGCCCGCAAGGCCGAGGCCGCCCGCAGCTCACCAGCCGAACCAGCCGCCGGAAAGCGAGCCAAGGCGGCGCGCAAGCTCTTCACTTCGGTTGCCGATACGCTCCGCGAGGCCACTGAAGCACCGATCGACCGCCTCGGAGCCGCCTTCACCCAGGAGGTGACCGAGGCACTCGGCCAGTTCCCGGTCAGGGAATTGCTCACCCACTCCGCATGGTGCCCGCTAATCGTGCACAGGCAGCGCGCGCTTTACAGCTCCTGGTATGAGTTCTTTCCGCGATCGGAGGGCGCGAAGGTCGACCCGCTCGGCAAGCGCGCGCCGGTCTCCGGCACGCTCCGGACGGCCGCGCGGCGCCTCGACGCGATCGCGGCGATGGGCTTCGACGTCGTGTACCTGCCGCCAATCCACCCGATCGGCACCACGGCACGTAAAGGCAAGAACAATTCGCTGGCCGCCGGGCCGTTCGATCCCGGCTCACCGTGGGCAATCGGCTCGCCAGCAGGCGGCCACGACGCGATCCATCCCGATCTGGGCACGATCTCGGACTTCGACGCGTTCGTTTCCCGGGCCGGCGAGCTCGGCCTCGAGGTAGCGATCGACCTGGCCTTGCAGGCCTCACCCGATCATCCGTGGGCAAGCAAGCATCCTGAATGGTTCACCACGAGGGCCGACGGCACGATCGCCTACGCGGAGAATCCGCCGAAGAAGTACCAGGACATCTACCCGCTGAACTTCGACAACGATCCTGACGGCATCTACGCGGAGATCGCGCGGATCGTGCGGTACTGGATCAGTCACGGCGTGACCATCTTCCGGGTCGACAATCCGCACACGAAGCCCCTGCCCTTCTGGGAACGGCTGCTCGCCGAGATCGCGGCTACCGACCCGCACGTTCTCTTCCTCTCCGAGGCATTCACCAGGCCGCCTATGATGCGGGCGCTCGCAGAAATCGGCTTCCACCAGTCGTACACGTATTTCACCTGGCGCGACACAGCGGCCGAGCTGACCGAGTACCTGACCGAGCTGGCCGGCCCTGCCGCCGCCTACATGCGGCCCAACTTCTTCGTCAATACTCCCGACATACTGTGCCGCTACCTGCAGCACGCCCCGCCGGCGGCTTTCAGGGCGCGGGCTGTCCTCGCGGCGATGCTGTGCCCGTCGTGGGGCGTCTACGCGGGATTCGAACTCTGCGAGAACACGCCGCTGCGGCCGGGCAGCGAGGAGTACTTCGAGTCGGAGAAGTACCAGTACAAGCCGCGGGACTGGGCGGCGGCAGCGCGCCGCCCCGCGGACATCACGCCTTTTATCAGCAGGCTCAACGCGATCAGGCGCTCGCATCCAGCCCTGTGGCAGCTACGCAACCTGCGCTTTCATTTCCCGGACCGCCCCGAGTTCCTGTGCTTTTCTAAGTCTGCGGGAGCGTCGGCGCCTGCGGGAGAGTCGGCCGGCGATGGCGCCGACGGCGATACGGTTCTCGTCGTAGTCAACCTTGACCCGCATACCCCGCGTGAGACCACCATCTGGCTCGACGGCGCCGCGCTTGGCATCGACGTCAGCGCGGGGTTCACCGTAACCGATGAACTGACCGGTATGTCTTACCGTTGGAGCGAGGCCAACTACGTTCGCCTGGACCCAGCGAGCGCGCCGGCGCACATCTTCAAGGTCACTGCTGACCAGCGAAGCTAGCGGCGGCAAGCGGGTGGGTGCCGCAAGTGGCAGGGGGTGGGCGCAGAAAAGTGCCCATCTACTGGGCGCAGGCAACGGAGCATTAGGCACAATACGGCGATAACTATGCAGCGGATGGACTTCTCAGGCCGGGCGAGCGCGAACTTAGCCGGTCCGGCAGGCCCGCGCTGCGACGTAACCCACCCAGTACCCCCGGTCGGCTTGGCACGTCGGAGTTCAGGAGAAAGTGCAGTGGCGACACCGCAAGAGCCAGTGTTCCAAGGGGTTCCCGTCACCCCAGGAGCCCAAGCGAGCACCTTCAGGGCGAGTTCGGCCGCACCCAATGAGCCCGTTCCCAACTCGTTCTCCTTCGACAAGCCCCGAGATCCGCGGTGGTTCAAGCATGCGGTGTTCTACGAGGTGCTGGTCCGCGGCTTCCATGACTCCAACGGAGACGGCACCGGCGATCTCCGCGGCCTGATCTCCAGGCTTGACTACCTGGAGTGGCTCGGCATCGACTGTGTCTGGCTCCTGCCGATCTACGCCTCGCCGCTGCGCGACGGCGGCTACGACATCGCCGACTTCATGGCGATCCTGCCGGAGTTCGGCACCATCGGCGACTTCGTGGAACTCGTCGAGGCCGCGCACGCCCGGGGCATTCGCGTCATCGCCGACCTGGTGATGAACCACACCAGCGACCAGCACCCCTGGTTCCAGGCATCCCGCACCGACCCCGACGGCCCCTTCGGCGACTTCTACGTGTGGTCAGATGACGATGGCCGGTACCCGGAAGCGCGCATCATCTTCGTGGATACCGAGCAGTCCAACTGGACCTACGACCCAGTGCGCGGCCAGTACTTCTGGCACAGGTTCTTCTCGCACCAGCCTGACCTGAACTACGAAAACCCGAAAGTCCAGGACGCCATGATCGAAGTGCTGAGGTTCTGGCTCGACCTCGGCATCGACGGCTTCCGCCTGGACGCGGTGCCTTACCTCTACGAGCGCGAGGGCACCAACTGCGAGAACCTCAAGGAGACGCACGAGTACCTGAAGCGGGTCAGGGCCGAGATCGACCGGCTGTATCCGGACCGGGTCCTGCTTGCCGAGGCCAACCAGTGGCCGGCTGACGTCGTGGAGTACTTCGGCGATCCGAGCGTGGGCGGCGACGAGTGTCATATGGCGTTCCATTTCCCGCTGATGCCGCGGATCTTCATGGCAGTGCGGCGCGAGCAGCGCTACCCGATCTCGGAGATCCTGGCGCAGACGCCGCAGATGCCCTCGGGCTGCCAGTGGGGCATTTTCCTGCGCAACCATGACGAGCTGACGCTGGAAATGGTCACCGACGACGAACGCGACTACATGTACGCCGAGTACGCCAAGGACCCGAGGATGAAGGCGAATATCGGGATCAGGCGCCGGCTAGCGCCCTTGCTCGACAATGACAGGAACCAGCTCGAGCTCTTCACCGCGCTGCTGCTGTCGCTGCCGGGCTCACCTGTCATGTACTACGGCGACGAGATCGGCATGGGCGACAACATCTGGCTCGGCGACCGTGACGGCGTCCGAACGCCGATGCAGTGGACACCTGACCGCAACGGCGGCTTCTCAATGTGCGACCCGCAGCGACTGTACTTGCAGCCGAACACTGACCCCATCTACGGCTATCAGGCACTGAACGTCGAGGCTCAGGAACGCAACACCGGCTCGCTGCTGCACTGGACCAGGCGCATGATCGAGATCCGCAAACGTCACCCGGTCTTCGGCCTCGGCCGCTGCGTCGAGCTCAGCAGTTCCAATCCGAGCGTGCTCGCGTTCGTCCGGGCTTACGACAGCGACCAGGCTGAGGAGCCAGGCAGCAGGTCGATCCTGTGCGTCAACAACCTGTCCAAGTTCCCGCAGCCGGTCGAGCTTGACCTGCGCCAGTACAACGGCTACTCACCGGTCGAATGCATGGGCGGGGTGGCCTTTCCCCCGATCGGCGAATGGAGCTACCTGCTCACGCTCCCCGGTCACGGCTTCTACTGGTTCGTGCTCGAGCCCCCATCGCATCACGTGCTGGCCGATTCCGCTCCGGTCATACCCGGCGACCACGTGTAACAGCCGACGACCGGCGGGCAGGCCGGCAGCGGCAACGAGGACCGTCATGCCATCCGGAGCAGGCTGGTCCCGCCCGCGAATCAGCCCGCGCCCCGAGCGGCGCGCAAGCCCGGCGACGCTGATACCCCTTTTGTCCCGGCAAACGGCTAGCCGGCACAATGGGCCGCGGGAAATTGGGCACCGAATGACATATCGATGTTGCCGTTGCCTTTGCCGGGCACTCGGGCTTGACAGTTACTGGCCAGTAGCTAGACACTATCGACGGTTATAGGCGTGTACTGTTCAAATCACGCTTATAGATCATCGACTTGGGGATCGGCTATTTGTCGCCCAGTGATAAATTCCGTTCCCGGATTCGATGACCGTTCGATGTCCAGAGGTCGCAATCGGCCGTTTCGATCCAGCTTCGGGAGCTGAAAATGCGCGAGAAGCAACAAACCATTCGCCCGCGAGCGATGGCAGTGCTCGCTGTGGCGGGATGCTTGGTCAGCGGGCTGACCGCCACAGCCCTGGCCGCTCCTGCCCTCGCCACTCCTGCCCTCGCCACGCCTGGCCAGCACGCGTCACCGGCCAGCCCGGACCTCAAGGTCGCCGGCCAGCCAGTCGGCATGGCCGCCGATCCGACCACGCACACCTTCTGGGTCGCCGAATTCAATTCCAACGGGTCGAATGACTTCGTCGACCGGATCGCTGAGACGGGTCACAAGATAACCACGTTCGACGTGACCTCGGGCGTCAACGCCATCACCGCTGACCCCGCGGCCGGGCTGGTCTGGACCACGGGCAACAGCAGCGACAACAACACCCACACCGTGACCTTCATCAATGAATCCACTAACGCCGTTAACTCGGTCACGGTAGCCGCGGGCTCAGATCTCACCGGCCTGGCCATCGACTCGACGACCGGGACGGTCTTCGTGCTCGATCAGATCGGTGACGTCTTCACGATCGATGAGGCGCACCCGACGAACACGCCGGTCAAGCTGGTGACCGGAGCAAACGGCATCTCCACGACCGGCATAGCCGTCGATCATGGCACCGGGACTCTCTGGGTCGTCAACTCGGCCGGCAACGCTGTCTTCGCGTTCAACGAGTCCACCGGATCCACGATCGGCTCTCCCGCTACTGTCGGCAACAACCCTGGCAGCATCGCCGTCGACACCACCAGGAAGACCGTCTGGGTCATCAATCCAGACAGCACCGTGTCGGAGTTCGCTGAGGCCAGTCCGGGGACCGTCCACACGATCACGCTCGCCAACATTCCAGACTCAATTACCGTCGACTCATCGAAGGGCGTCGTCTGGGTCGGAACCGAGTCCGCGTCCGTGGTCGGGATCACCGAGAAGACCTCACCCCCGTCCGCGATCGGGAGCCTGACGCTGACGAACGTGGTCGACGCGCTGGCCGCCGACCCGACGACCGGGCAACTGTGGGCGGCCGAAGAGCTGCCGAGCCAGGGCACCTTCGACAATATCTTCCCGTTCGTGCCATCGGCCTCGACGATTACCTCGCGGGCCTCGACCTGGTTCGCGACGAACAACCCGGCGCTCGCGAAGTTCCCGGTCGTGACCGGCGGCTTCCCGCCGGCTCAGTTCTCGCTCAGCGGAGCTCCGAAATTCGTGAGCATCGGCAAGCTAACCGGGATCCTGTCCGGCAAGCTGACGACGAAGTCCAAGCTCGGCGCCTTCAAGTTCACGATCAAGGCGTCCAACGGCATCGGCAAGACCGCCAGCCAGGCGTTCACTTTGAACCTGGGCACCGCACCCACCAGAATCTCGTCCACCGCGACCTTCGCGATTGGCGTCAAGAACACCTTCCAGATCAAGGCCAAGGCCACGCCAGCGGCGACCTTCCAGGCGCTCGGCCTTCCCAAGGGCCTCACCTTGAGCAAGACCGGTCTGCTGTCAGGGACCCTGCACAAGGGCACGAAGTCGCCTGTCCAGTTCGGCCTCATCACCAGCAACAAGGTGACCGCGGCCTTCCAGGGCCAGTCGATTGAGTCCGTCTTCGCGCTCAAGCTGGCGCCAGGTAGGGCCGCCAGGATCAGGTCGGCTAGCAAGGTGACCTTCCGGCACCGCAGGCACGGCAGCTTCACGATCAGGTCGACCGGCTTCCCGACGCCGACCTTGACCGAGAAGGGCAAGCTGCCCAAGGGCCTGAAGTTCAGGGCAGGCAAGAACGGCACCGCCACGATCTCCGGAACCCCGGCCGCCTCCGACAAGGGCCACACCACCAAGGTCAAGATCACGGCCACGAACGGCGTAGGCAAGCACGCCGTCCAGACCCTCACTATCAAGGTCACCTGACCGCGACTTCGGTCAGCTGACGCCCAGGTGGGGCACCCTGCTGTCGCGCAGGCGACAGCAGGGTGCCCCACCTGCTCCGGGTACGCCGGATGAAGCTCACCGGCACCGAGTCTGCCCCGGCTGCGGCACCGATTTAGGGCCGCTAAATTCCCCACCGTACGTGCCGGTGACTGCCTCGCTGCCGTGCCGGTGACTGCCTCGCCGTGCCGGGTGACTGCCTCGCCGTGCCGGGTGACCGCCTCGCCGTGCCGGTGACCGCCTCGCCGTGCCGGTGACCGTGTCACGGTGCGGGTGACCTCCTCACGGCGCCGGTGACCGTCCGCGTCAGGTCCTGTCTCTGACTGACCCCCTTGGTTACGGCTGCGCAAACTCAATCCAGGCGTCCGGACTGCCGGTGATTATCCAGCCACCGCTGCCAGTTGTGAAGGTGAGGGCATCGTTCACCTTGAGGATGCCCGCGCACGCACCTGAGGTGCTTACGACCTTTAGGTTCGTGCCTGCCGCGGTGAACTGCAGCAGGTGGGTGGCGTTGTTGTAGATAGCGCCGAGGGTTCCCTTGATCTCTGCCATACAGGTTCCGAGTAGGCTGTTGATCGTGAGCACGAAATCGACACCCGTGATCGTTAAGGTGACGATACCTGCCGAAAGATTGTAGCTCACCACAATAATCGTGGCTCTGGTACCAGCCTTCTGAGTAATCGTTCCCGTGCTTCCCAGCGGGCCATTGCACTTGTGAGTGGAACTGCCGAATGAGGAGCCGGTGAGTTGGCCGACAGCGGTGTTGGTGCCCCCGCTCTGATCGATGACCGAACCGGCTCCGACCCCCAGGGTGCACGTAAAGGTCAAGTTGCTGGTGGTGTCGGTAAGCGTGAATGTGGTCTCAGGCGCTGGCGCCGCAGTGAAACTCGGGCCGCCCGTGACTGTCCACGTCCCCGCCGCCGTGGCCGCGGGGACCGACAAGCTGAGTGCCGCCGCGATAGTTCCCGCGGCTAAGAGCGCCCTGGCAGATTGCCTGCGCATGGTGAGATCCCTCCTGATATTTCGTCTACGGGAATGCTCCCCGGCGCGGAGCGGTCCGGCCGGGGAGCACGCGGATAGGGACTGACTAAGCCCGCGGCGATTACGGCTGGGAAACCTGAATCGACGGGGTCGGGCTGCCGGTAACGGTCTCGCCACCGCTGCCGCTGCTGAAGGTCACGACGTCGTTCGTCTTGATGATGCCACTGCAGGAACCACTGGTACTCACGACCTTGAGATTGTCGTTCGTAGTGGTGAACTGCAGGAGATGGCTGCTGTTGTTGTACTTCGTGCCAGCAGTCCCCTTGACCCTTGCGGTGCAGGTTCCGAGGAAGCTGCTGATAGTCAGGGTGTGGTCAACGCCGGTGATCGTGCCAGTCGTCACTCCGCTGGCAAAGGACACGGCGTTGAGCGTCGCGGTGGTACCGGACGTCTGGGTCGAGGTACCCGTGCTTCCGAGCGGGCCATTGCACTTGTGAGCGGAACTGCCGAATGAGGAGCTGGTGACGTGGCCGATGGCAGTGTTCGTGCTCCCGTTCTGAACGGTGACGGTACCGACGGAGGCACCGACGGTGCAGGTAAAGCTCAGGCCGCTCGTGGTGTCAGACAGCGTGAATGTGGTCCCGGTCGCCGCGGCCGACGTGAAGCTCGGGCCGCCGGTGACGGTCCAGGTTCCGGCAGCCATCGCCGCTGGGACCGCCAGGGTGAGCGCCGCCGCGGTTGTGCCCGCGGCTAAGAGCGTCCTGATGAGTTGCTTGCGCATTGTGATCCTTCCTGACTGAACTTACTTTCGCTTCTAGCTATGTCGCACTACGTCGATTTGCGCTCCGCTGAGCAGCGGCTAGTCAGTTGCCCGAGTAACCAAGCCCGTGGAGGCTCCGTGGCGCCGCCTCCTCTCCATTCCGAAGAACCTTCACGTCGCGCCGTCAGGGCGCCTAAACGCGGAGCCTAATGTTAGGCTTTGACCCATGCAAGGCTATAACTACAGTTACGCAGCCTTTTGTGTTCGTCGCACATTTTCTTGTAGCTACAGTACATTTTCGGTGACAGAAGTTATCCAGACATGAGAAAAATGTGCGGTCTCGCGGCAAGGGCCTGCCGAGCTGACATACATCATCGGGGCTACTGAGGATACGCCGGATGAGATGTGATGCGCACGATCCGGCAAGAGTGCCTAGGCCTCTCAAGCGTGAATCCATGTCCCTTATGCGCGCAGGAAATAACCCTCGCCTCGCGAGCGTGAGTCCGTGCCACATGCCCCGCCGACATCGGCTAGCCCAAGCCGGCGGCTTATTCACGAGGTACCGGGCGCGGCATGATCATCGATGCGGGCGAGAACAGGCTCCGGCCCCGGAGCAGGGGTGTCGGGCCGCGAATCCTACCGGCGCGGCTTGGGCACCTGCGGAGGGCAGGCCGAGCTGAGCGGGTTGGTAAAGAGGCACGGTACGCCCTGGATAAGCTTGGCGAAATTACCCGGGCCCGAGATGGAAGCGTCCAGGATCGCGTCGAGGTTATCGCCGTTAACACCGCATCGCGAAAAATGCGGAAGGTTGATCGGGCCAGCCAGCGGGCCTCCTGTTGGAAGGTCCCAGAAATTCGGTCCTGGCTGCCCGGTCGGATTCACGTTAGAAAGGACCGCGGTACCTGGACTCGCTGTCCCGCATTTCGGGCCAGGCGGCAGCGCGACACCGTCGACCTTAACCTTCAGCACCTTGACGTTCAGCCGCACCTTCGCGCGGACTACATATGGCGCTACCGCTGCGACGCCTCCGACCACCGTTACCTTGATAACTCCTACGCCGACTTGCGAAATCTGAATGGTGGCGCTGACGGGGACGAAACCGAATGCCAGGAAGGTTGCCCGCATGGGCGGGAACTCACGCTTGCCGCGGAAGTCAGGGACCTCAGTACTGACCTCGATCACGGACTTCGGGCAGATTATCTCTTTGGTGAGCGCGACGAGCTCGGCAAAGGCAGGACCGACGAGCGCGGCGCCGCGCAGCTTATTAACATTCGCGAAGCCCGTGACCCACGCTTGCCCCTTTTCGGCTGCGCCAGCGATGGTGATGCACGCTGACGAGCCAGGTCGCCCGGTGAACACCTTGACGGCGCGGCCACGTTGCCGTGCCGGGAGACTTGCCAGGAACCGCTGTTTCCAGCCAGGCAGTCGCTCCGCGGTCTGGCCGGCACTCGCCGACGTCAGCGAAAGCACCGCTCCCGGCGCTCGCCTCGCGTACGCGGCATGCGTGTCCGCTGTCGGCAAAAACGGCATGACGGTCAAGGCGGCCAGGCCAGCGACCGGCAGCACCGCTGGCCAGTGCCATCGGCGCGAAGGCCAGGACGGCTTGGACGGCGGAACGCGGTCAAGCATTGCGCCTCCTCTCGAGCGTCTTATCTTCGGCTGCCAGGCGATCACCGCTACCTGATCATGAGCACTAGCGTCTCGGTCGCGTGGCCGACGCCGTTGGCCGCGGTTGCCCTGATACGGAAGGCATGCCCGGCGGCGGTTCGAGCGGGGACTCCGGCGATGACCGCGGTGCCCGCACGGGATTTCCTGATCGAAAGGCCATGCGGCAGTTTCCCTTTGAGCATGACCTTGGCGACAGGAAACCCGCTCGCCTTGATGGTCACGACCGCATGGTGACCGGCCCTCAGCCTGATCCGTTTCCTTGCCGGTGCGGTAAACCTCGGAACATGACCGCGGGCGACTGTGAGCGTGAACTGCTGGATCACAATGATCCCGTTGGTGGGGTCGTTGGTCGCGCTGGCAAAAAATAGGTACTTGCCTTCGGTCCCCGCCGCCGGAATTCCCGAGATCAATCCCGAACCGCTGAAGGTAAGGCCCGATGGCAGCGTGCTCGGCCCGCCCAGCTGCAGCACCGGTTCCGGAACCCCGGTAGCGGTCATGCGGAAGCGGGACTTGATTCCGGCGACAAAAGTCGCGGACGTCGGCGACTTGAATACCGGCGCGGTGCCGGCCGTAATGGTGAACCGCGCGCTGCTCGTCTGGCCCAGGGTGTTCCGCCCGGTGACGGTAAAGCTGAACGTCCCTGTCTTCGCCGGCACGCCGTGCAAGTTGCCGGTGATCTTGTCGAGCCGCAGCCAGCTAGGCGCGCCCGACAACGAGAACGTCGGCGGCGGGAACGTGATCGCGGCGGGGGCAAGGCCGCTGTCCGCACTGGAGACGTTGGTCCACCAGAAAAGCTGCGAGTCGTCAAGAACTGGCGAGCTGGGCAGGAATGGGCTCAGTCCCTCACTCGTGCCCTCGTAGAGCTGCCCGTTCGCCGAGTCGATCGCCATGGCCTTCGGCAGTCCGCCGGGATCGGCTGGACCGCTGGCGGTCAGCCGGACCGTGGTGCTGGCCTCGCTGAACTCGTCGAACGTGAACGGCAGGAAATTCCCGGCGGTCCATACGATGCCCTTGCCCGGCTGCGCCTGGTCGGGAGCGACCGCGACAACCGCCAGGCCCTTGCCCACGTTGATCGCGGGTGCCGGCAGCTTGCCATCCGACTCGCGGATCTCGGTCAGCGTTCCGGCCTTGAGATTGCCGACCCAGACGAGGCCGGCGTCCGGATCGATGGCGATCGAGCCCGGGCCAGCGCCGACGCTGATGGCTGCCGGAAGATTTTTGGCCTTCGCGCCCGACTCGGTGAACGCCGACACCGTGGTGCTGGCCAGGCTGGTGATCCAGATCCGGCCGTCGGCCGGATCGATGGCGAACGCGCCTGGCTGGGCGACTGTGGCTGTGGCCACCAGACTGAACTGCGCTGGGTGCGCCTCTGGCACCGCGATCAGCCGGCCGTTCGAGATCAGCGCGAAGACCTCAGCTGAACTCGGGTCCGCCGCCACGCCGATCAGCCTGCCGCCGCCTGCCGCCTGTGTCAGGTCCACCGACGTCGTGGTGCCCGGACTTTCGGTGATCTCCGTGAGGACCTGGCGGGCGTTCTTGCCGGTGCCGGCTGAGCTGACCCAGACGGTACCGCCCCGCTGGTCGACCGCCAGGGCGCTGACGACGGCCGGCACGGTGAAAGTTGCCGTCACCGACTGGCTGGCCTCGCTGAATTCGGTGACCGAGTCCGAACTGCCGCCAGTAGTGACGGCGGCCCAGACCAGGCCTTCGGCCTGGTCGATCCCGACCGAGGTCACCGCTCCGCCGACCGGCAGGACAAAAGGGGCAAGCCCGGCGGCCGCAGGTACGGCCGCCTCGCCGCGCGCGCCCGGGCCAGACATCGCCGCCGGCACAGCCAGCAGCGCGGCGACAGCCAGGATCCGGGAGCATTGCCCGCGCCACGAGCAGGATCTGGACTGGTTTAATCCGTTCGATCGCATCAGGTGACCTTGATCGTGAGGGTCTGGGTCACTGGCCGCCCGACCGGGTTCGTCGCGGTGATCGTGACCTTGAACGTATGCCCGGCATCGGACCGGAACGGCGTGCCGCCCAGGACCGCCTCGCCTGAGCCGACGGCCTTGAATCGCAAGCCGCCAGGCAGGCGCTTGCCCGCCTTGAGCGCTGGTGCCGGGACCCCGGTCGCCTTGATCGTGAACTTGGCTCGCTGGCCGGCTCGCAGGCTCACCCTGGCAGCCGAGGTGAAGACTGGCGCTGTGCCGAGATGAACCGTAAGGGACTGGCTAGCGGGGGCGGCAATACCGTTCCGCGCCGTAATTTTGATCTTGACGGTCTTTCCCGGACGTACGCCCGTGCCCGGAGTAACCTTCAGGAGGCCGGTCCGGCCACTGATCGTCAGCCAGCCGGGAGCGGGGCCTGAGATCGCGAATTGCGGAGCGGGGAACCCGGACGTGGTTACCAGAAAGGTCACGGCGTGCCTGGCGCCGGCCGCGAACCACGCCGACGATGACGAGGTAAACGCGGGCGCTGCCGGGGTGAAAGCGGTCACCGTGCCCACGTTGCGCCCGTCGCCAATCTGGTAGCCGCCGGCAAAGACCTTGCCGTTGCCCGGGTCGGCGGCCACGCAGAAGGCGAAGTTGCCGGTCGCCACCGGCCCGCCTATCCCGGCTCGGCCCTTGCTCTCGGTGATGCGCGTGACGGTGCGTGCCACCAGGTCCGCCACCCAGATCGCGCCGGCGGCCGGGTCGACGGCGAGCGCGACCGGCTGCTGAAAGTTCAGGAACGGGCCGGCGAGGATGCTGGCCGACTGCTCGCCGACCTCGGTGATCTCAAGGTTGCCGTTACCGCCCCGGTCAGATACCCAGACCCGGCCGGCGACCGGATCGACGACCATCGATGCCACCGGACTGCTGCCCAAGGTGACCGGCCCGGCGATCTGAGTGCCGTCCTCGGTGAAGCCGATCAGCTGCGTCGACTGCGTCGTCGGCGTGAATCCGGCGGTCCACACCTCGCCACGAGCCGGATCGACCCCGATAGCCCCGTTATTGCCTTCGAAGTTCGCCCCGAGCGCGATTACCTGAACTGCCCTGGTCGCCTCGGTGATCTTGATGATCAGCCCGTTCACGGTAAACACGAAGACCAGGCCGGTTGCCGGATCGACCGTGATTGCCGCGATACCGGTATCGGCCTTCGCCAGGCTTACTGAGTGGGTTGCCAGACTGCCCTCGGAGATCTCGGTCACTATGAGAGAGGTGCCCGAAATCACCCAGACAGCCCCCAAGGTCGGGTCGACCGCGATCGCGCTGAGACCCTTCGGGACAGCGACCCTGGCGAGCACTCGCGTCGGCGTCTCGCTGATCTTGGCAATGAAATCGGATTTGCCCGTGGTGGCGACGCCGGCCCAGACGGTGTGGGTCTTCTGGTCGACGGCGATGGCGCGCACGCTGCCGCCGCCGGGCTTGATCACTTTGCCGATGGTCGCTTTTGCCATTGGCGCCGGCAAGCCCGCGACCGCACGCGTGGCCGCGGTCGCGGTCGCGGGCGAACCGGGCATGCTGGCCACGCCAGGCAGGGCGGCAGCAAGGGCAAACGCGCTTGTGGTCGCGGTAATCACGCGCCGGTATCGCGATAAGCAGGTCAGCGGTCGCATTATGCTCCGCCCTATGGGGTTTGTCCGAATTTCTGCGTAGCGTTGAAATAATACTACTAGCGGGTAACGTTGCTTGACCGTCCGACCTGACCACGCGAGGTCGCAGCGGCAGCCACGCTAGTCACATTGGGCGTTCTTGTCACGCTGGTCACACCTGCACGGGGAATACGCCATGGCGACCCCGGCAGTCGGACTCGCGCGGCAAGGATGCTTGACTCGTGCGATGAGCAATGGCGCGCTCGCTGAATTGCTGTCCTCCTGGCTGCCCGCTCAGCGCTGGTTCGCCGGCAGCGGCGCGATCGTCCGCGAGATCACCATTACCTCCGACGTCCAGCTCTCGGCCGGTGACCCGGAATCGCGACACCTGATCATAGCAGCGACCGTCGGCGCCGAGACGGTCAGCTACCAGGTCCTGGTAGGCCTCGCGACTGATCTGAGGCCCGAGCTCGGCCCCGCCGTGATCGGGACGCTTCCCGACGGGAGGATTGCCTACGACGGCGCGGTCGACCCCGGCCTGACGTCCTTGCTGCTGACCTGGATCGCTGAGCAGCGCAGAGCCGGGCGGCTTCGGTTCGTCGCCGAGGCTGGGGCGGTGATCGACACCACATCCCCGGGCCGGACCTTGCCGGCGCTGCACAGCAACACCGGGGTGGTGTTCGGCGACAAGGCCATCTTGAAGCTGCTGCGGCGGCCATTCACCGGTCACCATCCTGACGTGGAGATCCCGGCCACGCTGGCGCGGGCGGGATCGCGGCTCGTCGCCGCGCCGCTCGGCTGGATCGAGCTCGACGAGCTCGACGGCGCGGGCGGTGAGCCGGCCACGCTCGCGATCTTGTCGGAGTTCTTCCCGAACTCGACCGACGCCTGGTCGATCGCCACGGCCAGCGTGCACGACGGAGCCTCCAGCTTTACCGGTCAGGCGAGGCTGCTGGGCGAGGCGACCGCCGAGTTGCACGACGAGCTGGCGGAAGCGTTCGGAACCGCTGCCCTCCCCCGGCCAGCGCTGGCTGACCTCCGGCGGGACCTGGTCGCGGAATTCACCGCAGCCAGGGAAGTCGTGCCCGCCCTGGCCGGATACGAGCGGGCGATCGCGGATTGCTACGCGCGGGTGACCGAGCTGACCGGCCAGGTCACGATCCAGCGGATCCACGGCGACTACCACCTTGCGCAAGTGATCGGCACCGGCGACGGCTGGGTCGTGCTCGATTTCGAAGGTGAGCCGTCGGTGCCGCTGGCCAGGCGGCGCGCGTACGCGCCGGCGTTGCGTGATGTGGCCGGCATGCTGCGCTCGTTCGACTATGCGGGCCGGCACCAGTCCCTGGCCGACCCCGGCGATCAGCTGCTCAAGGCGGTCGCCTCGGACTGGGTAGATCGATGCCAGGATGCGTTCTGCGCCGGATACGGGGCAGCGTCAGGAAGTGACCCGCGGCAGCACGGCGCGCTGCTGCGGGCGCTGACCTTGCAGAAAGCGGTTTATGAGGCGGTTTACGAGGCCAGGCACCGGCCGGGCTGGCTGCCGATCCCGCTGCATGCGATCGCGGAGGCGGCAGATGGAGGCGGCAGGTGAAGGCTGAGGAACTGGCCGGGATCGCGGCGGACGATCCGGTCAGCCACGACGAAATCACTGCGATCCTGGCAGGCCGCCACCATGACCCGCACGCCGTGCTCGGCGTGCATCAGGGGCGAAGCGGGACCATCGTGCGGGTTCTGCGGCCGCTGGCCTGGTCGGTCAGCCTCGTGCTGGCCGATGGCGCGAGGTACCGGATGGGGCATGTGCACGAGGGCGTGTTTTCCGTGACGCTGCCCTCTGAGGCGGCCAGCAGCGGCCTGGGCCCGGGATACCGCATCGCCGTGCGCTACGGGGCCGGCGAGCCTGAGCTCGTCGCCGACGACCCGTACCGGCACTTGCCCACGCTCGGCGAGGTCGACCTGCACCTCATCGCCGAGGGACGGCACGAGCAACTGTGGCACGCGCTCGGCGCCAGGGTCCGGCCCGAGCTTGGCGGCACCTCGTTCGCCGTCTGGGCGCCGAACGCCCGCGGTGTCCGGCTTCTCGGTGACTTCAACCACTGGGACGGCCGCGGGCACCCGATGCGGTCACTGGGCTCTTCGGGCGTCTGGGAGCTATTCCTGCCGGGGGTGGCTGGGGGCGCTAAGTACAAGTACGAGCTCTGCGGGCCGGACGGCACCTGGCAGCGCAAGGCCGACCCGATGGCCGCCTACGCCGAAACACCGCCTGCTACGGCTTCCGTGGTATTCGAGTCACGCTATGAATGGGGCGACGGCGCCTGGATGACGGCGCGGCGGGAGCGCGATCCGCTGCGCGAGCCGATCAGCGTGTACGAGGTCCACATCGGCTCCTGGCGCCCTGGCCTTTCGTACCGGCAGCTCGCGGAGGAACTTGTTCACTATGTGGCGGATCGGGGGTTCACCCATGTCGAGTTCATGCCGGTGGCCGAGCACCCGTATGGGGGTTCCTGGGGGTACCAGGTCACGTCCTACTATGCGCCATCCGCGCGGTTTGGCACTCCTGATGACTTCCGGTACCTCATCGACCGGCTGCATCAGGCCGGGATCGGGGTGTTCGTCGACTGGGTGCCAGCGCACTTCCCCAGGGACGGCTGGGCGCTGGCCAGTTTCGACGGCACCGCGCTCTACGAGCACGCCGACCCTCGCCGCGGCGAGCACCCTGACTGGGGCACGCTGATCTTCGACTACGGACGCCGCGAGGTGCGCAACTTCCTCGTCGCCAACGCCGTCTACTGGCTCGAGGAGTTCCACATCGACGGACTGCGGGTCGACGCCGTGGCCTCGATGCTGTACCTGGACTACTCGCGCCAGCCGGGCCAGTGGACACCGAACGTGCTCGGCGGGCGGGAGAACCTGGACGCCGTCTCGTTCCTGCAGGAGGTCAACGCGACCGCGTACAAGCGGGCTGGCGGCATTGTCATGATCGCCGAGGAGTCAACCGCGTGGCCCGGCGTGACCAGGCCCGTTCACCTGGGCGGGCTGGGTTTCGGGCTCAAATGGAACATGGGCTGGATGCACGACACGCTCGCGTACCTCGCCCATGATCCTGTGTACCGGCGTTACCACCACAACGAGCTGACGTTCTCGATGATGTACGCCTACAGCGAGAACTTCGCGCTGCCCTTGTCACACGACGAGGTGGTCCATGGCAAGGCCTCGATGCTGGGCAAGATGCCTGGCGATGACTGGAAGAAGTTCGCGACGCTGCGGGCACTGTATGGGTACATGTGGGCGCATCCGGGGAAGCAACTGCTGTTCATGGGGTCTGAGTTCGGCCAGCGGGGCGAGTGGTCGCAGGAGCGCGGGCTCGACTGGGCGGCGCTTTCCGGACCTTTGCATGCGGGACTGCGGCACCTTGTGGATGACCTGAACACCACGTACCGGGGCTGCGCCGCGCTGTGGCGGGACGACTTCGAGCCTTCGGGCTTCAGCTGGATCGACGCCAACGACGCGTTCGGGAACGTGATCTCGTTTTTGCGGCTAGATCCAGGCTGCCCGGTGGGCACGCCGTCGCCGGCGCTGGCCTGCGTGGTCAACTTCTCCGGTGATCCGCATTACGACTACCGGCTCGGGCTGCCGCAGGCAGGTCGCTGGCGCGAAGTGCTCAACACTGATGCCGCCGTGTACGGGGGAAGCGGCGTCGGCAACTACGGGTCGGTGTCGGCGGTGGAAAAACCCCGCCATGGACGCCCGGCGTCCGCGGTTCTGAACATTCCGCCACTGGCAACGTTGTGGCTGGTCCACGACGAGGCTCCGCCCGAGCGCGGCGGCTGACCGAGCGCGGGGGCTGACCGAGCGGGGGGCTAACCGAGCGCGGGGCTGACCGAGCGCGGGGCTGACCGAGCGCGGGTGGGCTGCCGATGGGGACAACAGCAGGCAGGCCCGCGATGCTGTAACTAGCTCGGGCCCGTCAGCAACGCGGCCCTGCCTGATGTCGTTCCGAGAAACTGCTGACAAGGTCCATGCGGGCGGGCGGCCATGATCGCGGGCGGTCCAGAGTCCTCGCGGCCATGATCGCGGGCGGTCCAGAGTGCTCCGGGCCGGGTTCGGGGTGGGTTTCAGTGCTCGCGGCCAGGATCGGGGAGAGTTGTCCGCTCCTGCGGGGGGAGTTTTCGTGTCCGGGAGCATTTTCTCTCCTATGAGCGGTGAACTCTCCCCGCTGTGACAAGGATCCCCGCAAAGCGCGGTGAAGTCTCCACGATCATGAAAACCGCGCCCCGGGCACGGCAACAGCGACGGGCTGACGCCCGGCCTCCCTGATTCAGCACCCTTTCCCCACAGCAGCAACCAGTACCCCGTTGCTCACCCGAACCGGCCGCCGACAGCGGCAGCCAGCACCATCATGTTGTCCGGCTAGGCATACCTGACGCTAGCTAGGCCCCCAGCCGGGGCAATCGATGGCGTTAGAGCGCTACAGCAGGTCGAGTAGCCAGCGGGGGCCGATGACCGAGGCGCCGGATGCCTCGCACCTGGCTCGGAGTTCACGGTCGGCGGTCACGACGAGCCTGTCACCAGGCACTGAGGCAGCCAGGCTGGCGATCTCGTCGTCACCCGAGCCGGGCGCCTTCACGACCTCGATCGCCGGCCGCTCAGCACCAGCCGGCCCCTCAGCGCCAGCCGGCCCCTCAGCACCAGCCGGCCCCTCAGCACCAGCCAGGCCTCGGGCACGGCCGGCAGCTCCCTCAAGCACCACGATGAACCTCGGATACCAGCGCTCAAGCACCGCCACGCCCAACGAGTCCGGCAAGCTCGTCACGCCTCGCGCCGCCAGTCCGGCTACCTCGCCGACGAGTCGCTCAGCAGCACCTGCCCGGTCCCGCCACCAGCCGTCCGGGCGCGATCCCATGACGTTCGCGACGTCAACGATGATCGTCAGCGGCACGAGCGCCGCCCGTAGCGCGTTCCACTGCTCAGCGAACCCCGGATGCAGCCGCAGCGAGGCGACAGCCTCCACGGGCACCCAGGCGACCTCCCTGGTCTCCTCGCTGACAGCGACCGCGCAGACCAGGCGCGGAGCGTTGGCGAGCACGGTCTGATAACTCCAGCCTCCATGATCATCCTTGAGCACCCCATGTACCGTGACGCTGGCCGGGTCAAGCGCGCACTCCTCCGTTGCCTCACGGAGCGCGGCATGCAACTCGGATTCGTGGCTGTCCCGCGCACCGCCGGGCGGTCCCCACGCTCCGCCGTGACTGCCCCACCAGCTCCGCTGCTGCAAGAGCACCGTGGGCTGGCCGGCCGCGTCGGGTGCGGTGACGAGCAAGCCGGCCGCGCCATGCCTGCCCCAGTGCCGATGGCCGCGGCCGCACCGGCTCCAGCCGTTCCCATCGTGCACCGTCATCGGAACCGACATTACTGCGTTGCAGACACCGCTACGCGAACACCGCTACGCGAACACTGCTACGCAGACAGCGCTAGGCAGACACCGCTAGGGCTCGTGCTGGGTCCCGGCAATGCGACCGGGCGGCACCGCGGGCACTGCGCCATGATTAGGTTGGAACCATGGCGCCTACCGGCATTCCCGATTCGATCATGAAGCTAGCCAAGCAGCGCACCGCGCCGCTCATCCTCGAGCTCGACCTGACCGAGGGCCTGCTCGAGTCCAGGCCTCCTGACCCGCTCTCTGCAATCATGAGCAGGCATCAGCCGACGATCACCGACATCCTCAGCGGCCTGCGGATGGCCAGGGACGACCAGCGAGTGAAGGCACTCGTCGTCAAGGTGGGGGGCCGGGCCATCGGGCTCGGCGTCGTGCAAGAGCTGCGGCAGGCGATCAAGCGATTCGGCGAGTCCGGCAAACCGACGTTTGCCAGGGCGGAGACCTTCGGCGAGTTCGCTGCGGGCAACCTGCCGTACTACCTCGCGACCGCCTTCGACACGATCTTCCTCCAGCCCTCGGGCGATGTAGGGCTGACCGGGCTAGCGGTCGAACGGGTGTTCCTGCGCGGTGCCCTTGACAAGCTCGGCGTCACGATGGAAGTCGGCGCGCGGCACGAGTTCAAGAGCGCGGCCGAGCAGCTCACCGAGCGCGGATTCTCCGAGCCGGCCCGCGAGGCCACCAAGCGGATGGCCGAGTCGGTGACCGACCAGCTGACCGAGGCGATCACTGAACGCAAGAACCTCGGCCGCGACGACGCGACCAGGCTGATCAACGGCGGCCCGTACGTGGCCGGCCAGGCGCTCGAAGCCGGTCTCGTCGACGCCCTCGGCTACCGGGACGAGGTCTACGCCGCCGTGCGCGCGAAGGTCAAGGCGACCGAGGAGACCGGCCTGCTCTACCTGGCCAGGTACCAGCGCTACAAGGAGATGACCAACCGGGTCAAGCAGCTGTCACAGCACGGGCTCCAGTCGCGCGGTCAGCCGGCCGTCGCGCTCGTCCACGCGACCGGCCTGATCAGGCGCGGTCGCAGCGGCCGGGGCAGCCCGCTCAGCCGAGGCGAGGCGGCCATGGGCTCTGACAGCATCACCGCGACCTTGCGTGCCGCTACCCGCGACCCGCACATCAAGGCCATCGTCCTGCGGGTCAACAGTCCCGGCGGCTCCTACGTCGCCTCAGACTCGATCTGGCGCGAGGTTGTCAGGACCCGCAACGCGGGCAAGCCGGTTGTCGTGTCGATGGGCGACGTCGCCGCCTCAGGCGGTTACTTCATCTCGATGGCCGCCGACGCCATTATCGCCCAGCCTGGCACGATCACCGGCTCGATCGGCGTGATCACCGCCAAGCCGGTGCTCAGCGAGGCCTACGGCAAGGCCGGGCTCTCGACCGACTCGGTCGTGCTCGGCAAGCACGCCGGGATGTTTTCCACCGCGCACCCATTCACCAGCGAGGAATGGCAGCTAGTCGACATCTGGCTCGACCGGATCTACGCCGACTTCACCGGCAAGGTCGCGGCCGGCCGCACCATGTCGGCCGAGCGGGTGCACGAACTCGCGCGGGGCCGGGTCTGGACCGGCGCGGACGCCAGGGACAGCGGGCTGGTCGACGAACTCGGCGGGATCGAAGAGGCCACCGTCATCGCCCGGCGGCGGGCCGGCCTCCCCGCCACCGCGCCGCTCGTCCACTACCCGAGGCTCGGTCCGCTCGACCGGATCAGGCCGGCGAGCAACAGCGAGGACCGCCGCGCCGCGGCCGAAGTCAGCCTCGCCACCGGAGACGGCCTCGCCGGCGCGCTGGCCGGCCCGCTCCTGACGACAGCACTGACCACCGGCCTGCTCCGCGCCGACCAGGCGCTGGCCGCGACCGCGCTCGGGGCCAGCATGCTCGCCGAAAGCTGGGGACCCGTGTGGCAGGCCGCGGCGGCGTGCGGGCTGCCGGCCGCCGGCCCGCTGCTGCTTCCTGGCAGCTGGACATTTCATTGATTGAACAAATTCGCCCCGCCGACCCTCCCTCGCAAGCCGCCGCCGGTTTCGAGGCGGCGCTCGGCGCCGTCGCCAGCGGCGTCACCCTGGTGACGATCGCCGACGGCCGGGAGGACGTCGGGGTGACGGTCAGCGCGTTCTGCCCGGTATCGCTGCGGCCGCCGCTGATCTTGATCGCCCTGATCGGCGATTCATACCCGGCCGAGTTGCTCGGCAGGCTCGACCGGTTCGCCGTCACCGTGCTCTCAGCAGGCCAGCGGGTGATCGCCGGGCGCTTCGCGGCCTCGGGGCGGCCCGGGGCCAGGCTCCTGCTCGATGACGTCCCGCATCACCGGGGTTCCGCGTCGGGTGCGCTGATCCCCGACGAAGGACTCGCCGCGATGGAGTGCGAAGTCGTCAGCCGGGTCACGGCCGGCGATCACCTGCTGGTGATCGCCCGCGTGCTTGTTGTCCCCTCTGTAGCTGAGACCGGCGATCCGCTGATCAGGTTCCAGAGCAGGTACCGGCCGCTCGCCGGCGCATAATTCAGTGGAGCGGGCCCGGGGCCGTGGCTAGCCTGCACGGATGCTGCGACTACGACCTTTGCGACCCGGCGACGAAGCCGCGTTCCGCGCCGGGCATGAGCTGGTGGCCAAGACCGATGCCTTTACCTTCGGCCTCGGGCTCACCGACGACATGCGCTGGGACGACTACCTCGACCTGCTCGCCGATCACCGGGCCGGGCGTAACCTCGCGGCTCATCTGGTGCCGAGCACGTTCCTGGTGGCCGACTCCGGTGGTGAGATAGTAGGGCGGACGTCGATCAGGCACGAGTTCAATGAGTTCCTGCGCAATGAGGGCGGGCTCATCGGCTACGCGGTGCTGCCCGAGCACCGGCGGCACGGCTACGCTCGCGAGATCCTGCGGCAGAGCCTGGTCATCATCAGGTCCCTCGGCGTCGACCGGGTGCTCGTCACCTGCACCGACGACAATGTTGGCTCCGCACGGGCGATCGAGGCGTGCGGCGGGGTGCTTGATCCTGATGAGCCGTACTCGTCGCCGTCGAGGATGCGCCGCTACTGGATTGACTAGGTGCCGGGCCGCGCCCGGCTGCTGTCCTGACGGCGCGATGCTGGCCGACGGCGCGGTGGTGGCTGGCGGAGTGCCCGCATGACGGCCGCGCGCTCGGGGCCGCTCAGCTTGTCGATATAAAGCTCGCCGGCCAGGTGATCGAACTCATGCTGCAGGCATCTGGCCAGCTCGCCATCGCCGGCCACAGTCACCGGCCGCTGGTCGAGGTCCACGCCGGTCACGACCGCGTAAGCGGCCCGGTGCCGTTCGGCGCTGACGCCGGGAACCGACAGGCACCCTTCCTGGCCATCCTGCTCGCCGCTTGCCTGCGCGAGCACCGGGTTGATCACGTAGCCCTGAGCGCCGTCGACGTCGTAGCTGAACACCGCGAGGCTTGATCCGATCTGATTAGCCGCCAGCCCCGCGCGGCCGGGCTCCCGCACCGTGTCAAGCAAATCCGTCACCAGCCTCGCCAGGGCGTCGTCAAAGCGCACAACCCGGTCTGCGGGTGTCCGCAGCACGGGGTCGCCGATGAGCCTGAGCGGCCTGACGCTCACGGCACCGTCCCGGCTTCCGCGCCGGTTTCGCTGGTCAGCTTGCCGAGCTGGTCCAGCACGAGCTGATGCCAGCACAACTCGGCCTCGATGCGCAGCCGCGCGTGCTCGGCGACCAGGTCGTCGGCGGCCGTCTGGTCCGGCCAGGCCCGGTACCTGTGGTGGCCGAACTGCGCTGCCAGCGTGGTCAGCACCTTGATCCGGTCCTCGATGTAGCCGCGCAGCGTGTCCTCGTCCAGGTCCCGGCTCATTGTCAGCGCGAGGTCCACCGGATCGGGCCGCAGGCCGACCTCCGTGAGCGCCTCCGCGCGGAGGGCGCGAAGCTCGCGCTCGCCCTCTGCGGTGATCGCGTAGACGGTCCGGGCCGGGAGGTTGCCCGCTTGCTCGGTGCGAACCGGCTCGATCAGCCCCTCGGCGGCAAGGCGGTGGAGCGCCCCGTACAGCGAGCCGGGACGGACGTCGGACCACAGATCGGCCCGGTCTACCCGTGCGTTCCTGCGCAGCTGGTGCCCGTACATCGGCCCGCGCCTGCTCAGCGCGCCGAGCACGAACAGCCTCGTCGGATTCATGTCACCCAGTAAAACACGAGTACTCAAATACGACTAGTCAGCGCGGACTGCTCCCTTGGGACAGGCCGCCGGGATCGATCAGTTGGGGTTGTAGGGAGATGAACGCAGGTCGGGTGCTGGTGTCGAGCCAAGCGAGCGCAGCATCGCGACCTCCTTCGCGAGCAATGAGCGCTCGGCGGCCAGCCTGCGCACCGCGTCAGGCTCAGCGAGCAGCCGCTGCCGCTCCGGCAGGTCGACGATGACTGTGGCGGCAACGAGGTAGGAAAGCAGGATCGGCTCGTCGGGAAGCTCGGGCACCGTGATTGTGGCCGGTCCCCTGGCGGCTAGCGTGTCCAGGTACGCGCCGAACCCCCGCCGCACCGCCGCGACCGCCAGCTTCGCTTCCTGCTCGTCACCGACCGCCTCGTCGAGCAGTTCGACCTCACCGCACAGGTACGGCCGCGAGTCGCTGGTCGAGCCCAGCCGGAACCTTTCCGCGCCGACGGTGTGAAGTTCGTACCGGCCATCGGGCAGCTCGGTTACCTCGCGCACCGTCGCCACGCACCCGATCTCATGCAGCGCGCTCACTCCGGTGACGCCGGTCTCACGGCCCTCTTTGATCGCGATGACGCCGAACCGGCGCGGCTCGGGCCCGCCGAGCAGATCACGAACCAGTTGCCGGTAGCGCTCCTCGAATATGTTCAGCGGCAGCACCAGCCCCGGATACAGCACGGTGCCGAGCGGGAAGAGCGGCAGCATTACCGTCATGTCCGTGACCCTACGCTGGACCGCCTCCTTGTCCAGCCAGGCAGGTCACGGCCCGCGGTGCCGGTGCGGCCGACATGGGCTGCATCCGTTGCCCTCAGCTGAACTCGCCGAAGCCCGAGGCGAACTCGCCCGCCCGCCAGACGGCCGCGATCTGCGGCACGCCGGGCCGGTAGGCGAGGTAGGCGTGAGACGGAGCGCTGAGCATGATGATGTCGGCGCGCGCGCCGGGGCTCAGATGACCGATATCGTCCCTGCGCAACGCCCGGGCACCACCTGTTGTCGCCGCCCGCACCGCTTCCTGCGTGGTCATCCGCATGTCCCTGACCGCGAGGGCGATGCAGAAGGGCATGCTGGAGGTGAAGCACGACCCGGGGTTGCAGTCGGTGGCGATCGCGACCGTGGCGCCGGCGTCGAGCAGTCTCCTGGCATCAGGGTACGGCTGCCGGGTGGAAAACTCCACGCCAGGCAGGAGCGTGGCCACCGTCTGCGATGAGGCGAGCGAGTCGATGTCAGAGTCCGTGAGATACGTGCAGTGGTCGGCGGACGCGGCGCCAGCCTCGACGGCGACGGTCACGCCCGGGCCGTAGCCAAGCTGATTGGCGTGGATCCGCGGCTGCAGCCCGGCTTCCCGGCCAGCCGCCAGGACCGCTCGGGCCTCGGCGGCGCTGAAGGCCCCTTCCTCGCAGAAGACGTCGACCCACTTCGCGTGAGGCGCGCACGCGGTCAGCATCGCGCCGCAGACCAAGTCGACGTAACCGGCCTGATCGGCCGCGTACTCGGGCGGCACGACATGCGCGCCGAGGTAGGTTACTTCCGGTGTCACCTGTGCCGCGAGCGCGAGAGCCCTCGCTTCGTCGGTGACGGTCAGCCCGTACCCGGACTTGCACTCAAACGTGGTAGTCCCCTGTGCCAGCATCTCGGCGGCCAGGACCCGCAGGTTCCCGGCGAGTTGCTCGTCGCTCGCCGCCCGCGTCGCCGCTACCGTGCCGCGGATGCCGCCGGCGCTGTACGGCAGGCCGGCCATGCGCGCCGCGAACTCGGCGCCGCGTTCTCCCGCGAACACGAGATGCGCGTGGCTGTCGACGAACCCGGGCAGCACCGCGCGTCCGCCCGCGTCCACCATCCGGTCCGCCTCTGGCGCCCGGCCCGCCGGCCCGGTCCACGCGACGTGCCCGCCGTCCATCACGAGCGCGGCGTCACCGCGCGGGCCTGACCACTGGGCGCCTCCGTCGTCAGGCGCGTTCGTGATCAACTCGCCGATGTTGGTGATCAGCGTGCTCATGTGTCCCTCACGTGCCGCATCCTGCCATGCCGCCCGCCGCGAACCAGCCAGCCCCCGGCCCGCCCCGGCCTGCCCCGGCTTGGTGAGCGCCCAGCCGCGACTGCCCGCTTACTCGCTGAGCGCGCCGATCGCCGACGCGAGTGCCCCGGGGACGTCATCGACGAGCATGTGCCGGCCGTCTACCACGACGTCCCTCCCGCCGATGACGACGTTCCGCACGTCGGCGGAGCTCGCGGCGAAGATGACGGCCTCCAGGATTCCCAGATCGGGGGCACCGGCCCGACCAGCCCAGGCACCGCCAGCCGCCCCCGTACCGCCAGCAGCCCTCGCACCGCCGGAAACCCCCGCACCGCCGGCGGCTTCGGCAATGCCGGCAAGCCGCGTCGAGTCCAGGGACACCGTGACCAGATCGGCCAGCGAGCCAGGCGCGATCTCGCCCGCGTCAGGCCAGCCAAGGCTCGCGTGACCGTCCCAGGTCATCGCGGTGCCGAGTGCCTCAGGCCCGAATACCCCCCGTGTGCCGCGAGCCAGCCGCTCGTACAACTCGATCCGCCTGGTTTCCTCGAACAGGTCGATGACCGCCTGGCTGTCGCTGCCCACCGTCAGGCGGCACCCGGAAGCCGCCAGGCCGCCGAACGGTCCGAGACCGTCAGCCAGGTCAGCCTCAGTTGTCGGACACACGCAGGCAAACGTCTCGGTCCCGCCTAGCAGCCGCATATCGGCACTGGTCAGGTGCGTGGCATGGACCACGGTCGTGCGCGGCCCGAGTACTCCCGCGTCATAGAGCACTGCCGCGGGCGTGGAACGATACGCGGCCAGGCAAGCCTCGTTCTCCGCCACCTGCTCGGACAGATGGACATGCAGCGGCGCCCCCGTCCGGCCGGACCAGGCGGCCACCGCCTGCATCTCATCCGGAGGCACCGCCCGCACGGAATGAATCGCCGCGCCAAGCCGCGCGCCGGCCGACAGCGCGCCGTGACCGTCGGCGCCGAGCAGGCCCATCCGCTCCGCCCACGCCGCGGCCGACCCGTCCCCGAAGCGCAGTTGCGCGCCAGCGAGCGGCATCGACGCACCCGAAGCGTCGAGCCCCCCGCACAGATAGCAGGTGTCGAGCAGGGTGATCCGCAGGCCAGCTTCGGCGGCAGCCTGCACCAGCGCCTTGCCCATGGCGTTCGGGTCGGCGTACGGCGTTCCGCCCGGAGCGTGATGCACGTAGTGGAACTCTCCCACGCATCCGATCCCGGCTAGCGTCATCTCCGCGTACACGGCTCGCGCAAGAGCCAGGTAGCTATCCGGATCGAGCCGCTCAGCCACCGCATACATCCGCTCCCGCCACGTCCAGAACGAGCCAGCGGAAGCATCGGGCGGACGCTGCGATACGCCGCGCAGCGCGCGGTGGAACGCGTGCGAGTGCGCGTTCGCCAGCGACGGCAGCGTCAGCCCGCGCAGCCCGATCGTCCCGGCAGGTACCGACTCGCCAGAAATCCCCGGGGCGATCGCCGTGAACCGGTCACCTTCAGCCTCGATCAGCACATCGGGCAGCACGCCCACGCCAGGCAGCCAGGCAAGCTCCGCATGCCAGGCCCGCGACGGCAAGCCTGGAGCCGACCAGTCCTGGCGCATGGCCTCATGATCCCAGAAGCCGCGCCCGGTTGTCGCGGGAACAACAGCGTGGTGCCCCACCCGCGAACCGATCTTGACGCCGAGGCTGGGGAACCTTGACGCCCGGGCTGGGGAACCTTGACGCCCGGGCAGTGGATGCTGGGACGGGCGTATCCTCAGCTGCGGATGGTCTCGGGCGGACGCGAGAATCCGCTACCGACATCACACGGTGCTGGCTTCCCGTGCCGGCTTCCAATGCCGGCTTTTCTGGAGGAGATACCGATGATTGACTCAAGCCTGCTGCTCGATCGGACGGATGAAGTGATAGCCGCGCTGGCACGCAAAGGCGTACCTGCGGAGACAGTGCTCGACGCGAAGGCCGCGCTCCTGCGGCGGAAGACGGTTTTGTCAGAGGTAGAGCAGTTGCGAGCCGAGATGAATCGTCGCTCTCGCGAGGCTGGGCGGCTGATTGCGGCTGGCGGGCCGGAAGCTGAAGCGGCGAGGCAGTCGCTTACGAGTCTTAAGTCACAGTTGGCCGAGCAGGAGGCGGTGCTCCGCGACGCTGAGAAGCAATCGCGGGCGCTGATGCTGGTCGTGCCAAATCTGCCATCGCCTGACGCGCCAGAGGGCCTGGATGAGACCGGCAACGTGGTGCTGCGATACGAGGGACCCCCGGCTGACGGTTACAACCCGGCCGATTACAAGCCGCATTGGGAGATCGCTCAGGGACTCGGCATTATGGACCAAGAGCGCGCAGCCAAGCTGAGCGGGTCCGGTTTCTCGCTGTTGTACGGGGATGGCGCCCGGCTGATGCGTGCTTTGATCCAGTTCGGCCTGGACCTCAATCGCGAAACCTACCGCGAGGTCTTCGTGCCGCACATGGTCAGGAGCCAGGTCTTCGAGGGCACCGGGCACTTGCCGAAGTTCGCGGACGACGCCTACAGCACCACCCTGGACGGTCTGTGGCTGATTCCCACCGGAGAAGTGCCGCTGACCGGGATGCATCAAGGTGAGCTGTTCGAATCAGCCGAATTGCCCAAGCGCTACATGACTTACTCAGCTTGCTTCCGCCGGGAGGCGGGCTCGGCGGGCAAGGACACCCGCGGATTGCAGCGGCTGCATGAGTTTCACAAGGTCGAGCTCGTGCGGGTGTGTACTCCGGAGACGGTTCAGGATGAGTTCGACGCGTTGCTTGCCGACGCAGAGCGCCCGCTGCGCCTGCTCGGGTTCCCTTACCGGGTCGTCGACCTGGCCGCGGGTGATCTGACCTTCTCGTCATCTCGGATCTTCGACCTGGAGGTCTACGCACCTGGGGTCGACCGCTGGCTGGAAGTATCGTCGGTCGGAAACTTCACGGACTTCCAGCCGCGGCGCGGCAACATCCGGTACCGCACCCGCACCGGCCAGACCAGGCCGCCGTATTACCTCAATGGCTCGGCTCTGGCGACGCCCAGGGTGTGGGCTGCGATCCTCGAGCACGGCCAGCGCGAGGACGGCCTGGTGGAACTGCCTGGCGCCCTCGTACCGTACCTGGGCAAGAAGATGCTCGAGCCAGAGCCAGGCAGCCCGGTCGCCTCGCGACAGTGACTCGATCCAGGTCGCGCGACCTGCGGACGGGCCCGGGCCCCGCCGGCCCGCGGCAGTCATCTCGGCTCCGGCCAGGAAGCGCGCGGGACCGCCGGCGTTAACTCACCGGCAGGCAAGGTCGGTCAGCACGGCGGCAAGCGCGGCCACGCCAGCCTCGCAATCCTCAGGCGAGGCATGCTCGAAAGGCGAATGGGATACGCCGGTCCTGTTGCGCACGAACAGCATCGCGGCCGGCCGCTCGGCCGCGATGACGCCTGCGTCATGCCCGGCACCGGTCGGCAGCACGGGCGCAGGCATACCGCGCGACGCCAGCGCTCCGGCCACCCGGTCACGAAGCTCAAGATCAAATTCCACAACCGAGGTGAAAGATTCGCGCCGGCTGGTCACCTGGACGCCGTGGCTCTGAGCGGCGGCCTGCGCCGATTCCAGGACACGGGCGACCAGCCGGCGAAGCGTCTCTTCGTCAGGCGCGCGGGCGTCGAGCCAGGCGTGGGCAGCAGAGCAGATACCGTTCGCCCCGCCGGGGACTGGCACGACTTTGCTCATCGTGGCCACAGCGCCGCACTCGCTCGCCGCCTCCCGGGCGGCGAGCACCGTCGAAGCGAACGGCAGCATCGGGTCGCGGCGATCCTTGAGCTTGGTCGTCCCGGCGTGGTCGGCCCGCCCGGTGAAATCGATCCGCCTCCGCTCGTGCGGCCAGATCGACTCGGCAACCCCGACTGCCGCCCCCATGCCATCAAGCGCGCTGCCCTGCTCGACATGCAACTCGATGACGGCGCTGATCCCGGCCAGCAGCGAGTCGTCCCGCCCGAGCCCGCCCGGGTCCAGGCCGGCTCCGGCCATCGCCTCGGCGAACGTCACGCCGGCCGCGTCGGTCAGGTTACGGGCCACGTCAGGAGCTACAACCCCAGTCAGCAGCTTGCTGCCCAGGCACGCCAGCCCGAACCTGGCTCCCTCCTCCTCCATGAACGCGGCCACGGCGATCGGCCGGCCCGGCTTGACACCGCGCTCGCGGAGCAGGTCGATGGCGGCGAAAGCGGACACGACGCCGAGTGGCCCGTCGAACGCGCCGCCGTCCGGCACCGAGTCGAGGTGGCTGCCGGCGACGATCGCGCCGGTCGGCTCCGCGCCCCACCATGCCCACAGGTTGCCGTTACGGTCACAGTGAGCCGGGAGCTTTCTTTCATCCGCTGCCCTGAAAAACCAGTCGCGGCAGGCTGAGTCCGCCTCGGTGAACGAGTAACGCCGGTAACCGCCGGTCCGCGGGTCGCGGCCGAGCGGCAGCAGCGACTGCCAGAGCGGGTTGCCCCACTGAGGGGCACTCACCCGCGTCATCGGCGAGTCTCGTGCATCGGGACGCGGACGCCGCGCTCGGCGGCGATCTCGCTCGCCCGGTCATAGCCGGCGTCGACGTGCCGGATCACGCCCGTGCCCGGGTCGTTGGTCAGCACCCGCTCAAGTTTTCGCGCCGCGAGCGCCGTGCCATCGGCGACGCAGACCTGTCCCGCGTGGATCGAGCGGCCGATGCCGACGCCGCCACCATGGTGGATAGAGACCCAGGACGCGCCCGACGCGGTGTTGAGCATGGCGTTGAGCAGCGGCCAGTCGGCGATGGCGTCCGAGCCGTCGGCCATGCCCTCGGTCTCCCGGTACGGTGAAGCGACCGAGCCGCAGTCCAGGTGGTCACGGCCGAGCACGATCGGGGCCCTGACTTCTGACCGGCGGACCAGGTCATTGAAGCGCAGGCCGGCCTTGTCGCGCTCGCCGTAGCCGAGCCAGCAGATCCGGGCCGGCAGGCCCTGGAAGCGTACCTTCTGGCCGGCCATGGTGATCCAGCGAGCCAGCGGCTCATTTTCGGGGAAGAGGTCGAGGATCGCGCTGTCGGTCGCGGCGATGTCCGCCGGGTCGCCGGACAGGGCCGCCCAGCGGAACGGGCCCTTGCCCTCGCAGAACAGCGGCCTGATATAGGCGGGCACGAAGCCGGGGAAGGCGAACGCCCGGTCATAGCCGGCGAGCTCGGCCTCGCCCCTGATCGAGTTGCCGTAGTCGAAGACCTCGGCGCCCGCGTCAAGGAAACCGACCATGGCCTCGACGTGCGTGGCCATGGAGTCCCTGGCCCGCCGGGTAAATCCAGCCGGATCTTCGGCCCGCAGCGCCGCCATGTCCTCGAACGCGACGCCGCTCGGCAGGTAGGCGAGCGGGTCGTGGGCCGAGGTCTGGTCGGTCACGATGTTGACCGGCGCGCCCATCTTGAGCAGTTGCGGCAGCAGGTCGGCGGCGTTGCCGAGCAGCCCGATCGACAGTGGCTGCCCAGCCCGGGCGGCGGCGGTCGCGCGCCTGATCGCGTCGCCGGTGTCGTCGGCGGCGACGTCGAGGTAGCCGAACTTGATCCGCCGGGCGATGCTGGCCGGATCGCAGTCGATGCAGATCACGACGCCGCCGTTCATCGTGACGGCGAGCGGCTGGGCGCCGCCCATCCCGCCGAGGCCCGCAGTGAGCGTGATCGTGCCCGCGAGCGAGCCGCCGAACCGCTTGGCCGCCACGGCGGCGAACGTCTCGTAGGTGCCCTGCAAGATGCCCTGGGTGCCGATGTAGATCCACGAGCCGGCGGTCATCTGCCCGTACATCGTCAGGCCAAGAGCTTCAAGGCGGCGGAACTCATCCCAGCTCGCCCACTGGGGCACCAGGTTCGAGTTCGCGATCAGCACTCTCGGAGCCCACTCGTGGGTGCGGAACATCCCGACCGGCTTGCCCGACTGGACAAGCAGCGTCTCGTCGCCTTCGAGTTCACGCAAGGAGGCGACGATCGCGTCGAAAGCATCCCAGCTTCTGGCCGCCCGTCCTGAGCCGCCGTAGACAATCAGCTGGTCAGGGTGCTCGGCGACTTCCGGGTCAAGGTTGTTCATCAGCATCCGCATGGCGGCCTCTTGCGGCCAGTCCTTGCAGCTGAGATCGGTGCCGCGGGGGCTGCGCACCGGGCGCGGTCCGGCTGGCGTCTGGCCAGCGGTCTGTGCAGTTGTCATCGCCGGTCCCCTGTCAGTGCCGGTCAAGCGCTTTAAACGCTGCCGTAGAGCTCGTGCAGGATGTCCTTGAGCTTGCCCTGGGTCAGTGCACCGATGTTCTCACCCAGGATGGTCTTGCCAGAAGGCGAGAGGAAGAAGGTGACCGGCAGCCCTACCACGCCGTAGCGGATGGCGGCCGTGCCCCGCGGATCGAAAGCGATCGGGTAAGGGACCTTGTACTTGCCGGCGAACGCGAGCGCGGGCGTGCGGCGGTCGGCCGAGTCGATGCCGACGAACCGCACCTTGCCGCCCATCGAGCGGTCGACGCTGGCCAGGGCCGGAGTCTCGGCCTTGCAGGGCCCGCAGGTCGACGACCAGAAATTGACCACGATGGGCTTGCCGGCCAGCTTGGCCAGGCTGACCGTGCCGTCGCCCGTCAGGCTGGGCAGCAGCACGGCCGGGGCACTCTGGTCCAGCTTGGTGAAGCCGAGCGTATGCCCCTGGCTCGCCGCCTGCTTCTCATGCGGGCTTACGGCCCAGTGCAGGCCGAGTACGGTAAGCGTGGATAGCACCACGGCGCCGACAACTACGAGCACGATACTTCTCACCCGGCGATTCGCTGCCACGCACTGAACTTACCGCCAGCGCCCTGAGACCGGGAGCTGCGGTCAGCCGCCAGGTAAGCTGATCATGTTCGCGCCGATCGAAGGTCATCCACCGGTCTGTCCCGCCGCCGGCCTAACCCCATGAGCCGGCCACCCCCAACACGTCGGCGCTCAGGAGGCGGCGTGACGCGCTACCTGCTCAGGCGACTCGGCCTCGCCGTGATCACGCTGTGGATCCTGAGCCTGATCGTGTTCCTGGCCGGCCAGGTACTGCCCGGCGACCCAGGCCGCACCGTGCTCGGGCCATTCGCCTCCGCTGCCGCAGTCAAGGCCTACGACCATCAGCTCGGCGTTGACCGGCCTTTGATCGCCCAGTACCTGAGCTGGGCCGGGGGGTTGCTGCACGGCAACATGGGCATGTCGTACGCGTTCAGGTCCCCGGTCGAGCCTTTCATCATCTCGGCTCTTGGTAATTCGGCGAAGCTCGCTGCGCTGGCCCTGGTGATCATCATCCCGCTCGGCATCGCAGGCGGAGTGCTCGCGGCTGTCTACTCTGGCCGTGCGGTGGACCGGATCATCTCGCTGTCCGGGCTCGCCGCCTCTACCGTGCCGGAATTCGTCTCTGGCATCGCGGCGATCATCGTCTTCGGCATCGCGCTCAAGGCGCTGCCGATCACGGCCGCGACCAGTCCGGGAGCGTCTGCCCCCGATCAGCTCGACCATCTGATCCTGCCGGTGATACCTCTGGTGCTCGTGCTGTTCGGCTACATCGCCAGGATGGCCAGGGCAGGCACGGTCGAGGCGCTGGACTCCGACTACGTGCGCACCGCCACGCTCAAGGGACTCACGCGCGCCGTCGTGATCAGGCGGCACGTGCTGCGCAACGCGCTGCTGCCGACGATCACCGTGATCGCCACCCAGACCGGGTACCTGATCGGCGGGCTTGTCGTGGTGGAGACGCTGTTCAACTACCAGGGCATCGGCCGGCTGATCCTGAACGCCGCGAATGGCAAGGACTTCCCGATGCTGGAGGCAGGAGTTCTTGTCATCGGCGTCGTGTACATGGTCGCCACGCTCATCGCCGACGTGCTCTACACCGTGCTGAACCCGAGGCTGCGGGCGGGAGCGGCCGGATGACACAGCTGACGACCGCCGCGCCGGGTGAGACCGCGGTCGCCCATGCCTTTGCCGCGCCGCCCGCCCAGTGGTGGCTGCTATTGCGCAAGCCGACATTCCTGATCGGCGCTGGCGTGCTGCTGTTCTGGCTGGTCTGCGCGATCTTCGGCCATCTCATCGCCCCCTTCGACCCGCTGGCGCAGCAACTGCTCGCCAAGAACGCGGCGCCGTCAGGCGCGCACCTCTTCGGCACCGACGACCTGGGTCGCGACGTACTATCGCGCGTCATCGCCGGCGCGCGCGACATCTTGACCATCGCTCCGCTCGCGACCCTGCTCGGCGCGGTGTGCGGTACGGCGATCGGGCTGGTAATGGGATACTTCGGCGGCGTCATTGACACCGTGCTCGGGCGGATCGTGGAAGCGGTGCTGGCGCTGCCCGTGGTGATCGTGGCGTTCCTTTTCATCGTCGCGGTCGGGCCGTCATCGGTGACGCTGATCCTCGTGGTCGGGTTCATCTTCACGCCGCTCATCGCCAGGACCGTCCGCACGGCCGTGCTCGTGGAGCGCCAGCAGGATTACCTGGCCTCGGCCAGGCTGCTCGGCGAGCGACCCGCCTTCATCATGGCGGCCGAGATCCTCCCGAACGTGCTTCCGGTGATCGTGGTCGAGTTCACCGTGCGCCTCGGATACGCGATCTTCACGGTCGCGACGCTATCGTTCCTCGGCTTCGGGGTGCAGCAACCGACCCCGGACTGGGGTGGTGACATCGCCGCCACCTACGGCCTGCTCGGGGCGGGCTACTGGTGGGAGACGCTGTTCCCGGCGCTGGCGATCGCTTCGCTTGTCATGGCGCTCAATCTGGTGACCGACGCGACCGAGCAGGTGATCTCCTCGTGACCGAGCAGGAGCCGGAGCCAGGACCTACGCTGGCCGTCGGCCACCTGGAGGTCACCTACCGCGTGCGCGGCCAGGACCGGCGGGTTGTCAGGGACGTCTCGTTCACCATCGGCAGGCGTGAATCGTACGGGCTGGTCGGCGAGTCCGGCTCAGGCAAGTCCACCGTTGCCCTCGCGCTGACCAGGTACCTGGCGCGCAACGGCCGGGTGAGCTCCGGCTCGATTCGCATCAACGGCATCGATCCGCTCGCCCTGCCGGCGGCCGGCCTGCGCGAGCTGCGGGCCGGGACCGTCTCGATGGTCTACCAGGAGCCAGGACGGGCGCTGAACCCGTCGATCCGGGCAGGCAGGCAGATAGCGGAGGTCTTCGAGCTCGCGGGGCTCGACCGGATCGCGGCGCTCGATCGGGCCGGGGACATGCTGCGCCGGGTGCAGATCGCCGATCCGGCCCGGGTCATGGACGCCTACCCGCACGAGTTGTCCGGCGGCATGGCGCAGCGCGTGGTAATCGCGATGGCGCTGGCCGCCGGGCCTTCGCTGCTGATCCTCGATGAGCCGACGACCGCGCTCGACGCTACCGTCGAGGCCGAGATCCTCGACCTCGTCGCCGGGCTGCGCGAGGAAATGGCCACGTCGGTGCTGTTCATCAGCCACAACCTGGCGGTCGTGGCCAAGATGTGCGACCGGGTCGGCGTGCTCTACGCGGGCGAGCTCGTCGAAGAAGGGCCCGCCCGCGAGGTGTTCGGATCCTCGCGGCACCCGTATACGATCGGCCTGCTGCGCTGCATCCCAAGGAGGGGCCAGCGCAAGGACACCGGCAGGCTCGACGCCATTCCGGGATTCCTGCCCCAGCCAGGGCGCGTCCTGCCGGGCTGCATCTTCGCCGAGCGCTGCTCGCTTGCCATCGATAGATGCCACGAGGCACCGCCGCCTCCGTTCGAAGCCGGCGCGCGGCACACCGTGCGCTGCTACCGGCACTCAGACGCCGCCGGACTGCCCAGGGCCACCCCCGCCGGGGTCCCGCCAGGTCCGGCGGCCGGCGCCGCGCGCCCGGCCGATCCGATCGTGACGCTGAAGTCGGTGAGCAAGACCTTCGGTGCCGGCGGGGTCCGCGCCTTGCACGACGTCAGCCTGGAGATCATGCGGGGTGAGACGCTCGGGCTGGTAGGCGAGTCGGGCAGCGGCAAGACAACGCTCGCCAGGGTACTGCTCGGGCTGACCGAGCCAGATCCCGGATCGGTCGTGGCGTTCGATGGCCTGCCGCTGCCGGCCAGCCTGGCTGAGCGGCCGCTCGGCCAGCTCAGGGAGCTGCAGATCGTCTTCCAGAATCCCGATTCGGCGCTGAACCGGCGGCGCTCGGTTCGCTGGCTCATCAGCCAGCCGCTGCGCAGGCTGGCCGGACTGACCGGCAGCCGGCTGACCGAACGCCTGACCGACCTGATCAGGTCGGTCAGGATGGAAGAGCGCCACCTGAGCTTGCGGCCAGGGCAGTTGTCAGGTGGCCTCAGGCAGCGAGTGGCGATCGCCAGGGCCTTCGGCGGCGGCCCCCGGCTCGTCGTCTGCGACGAGCCGACGTCGGCGCTTGACGTCTCGGTTCAGGCTGCGATACTCAACCTGCTCGCCGACTTGCAGGCCAAGGAGCGGGTGACGTACCTGTTCATCTCGCATGACCTGGGCGTCGTGCGGTACCTGTCCGACCGGATCGCCGTGCTCTACCTCGGCCGCCTGCTCGAGGTCGGTCCCGCCGAGCAGGTCTTCTCCGGGCCGCATCATCCCTACACCGAGGCACTGCTGTCGGCCGTGCCGAAGCTGGACGGCCAGCGCGCCGAGCGGATCAAGCTGACCGGCGAGATCCCGTCAGCGGCGAATCCGCCGGCCGGATGCGTCTTCCACACCCGTTGCCCGCGGCGCCTGTCCACTGGCGTATGCGAGACCGTCGAGCCGCCGCTCTCGCAGGCTGAACCAGGCCATCTCATCAGCTGTCATATTCCGGTCGACCAGCTCAAAAGACTTCAGGCAACCGCCACGCCGAACTGAAAGGAAATTTGCCCAGCCGTTTGATCTCCGATTAAGTAGGAAATCTGGTGTCCGGCAGATGACCGCCTGGCATTGTGCGGTGTTGCAAACAACATGGTGCACCAAAACAACACTGTGTTACAGAACAAACACGGAGGCTACCCGTGAACATTGATCATTCCAGCCTTGGTCCCTTGCGCGAGAGCCAAGGCGAGATCGCCAACCACGTCATCGACGAGTTCGCCGCTGGCCGGCTCAGCCGTCGCGACCTGCTCAGGCGCGGCGCGGTCGCCGGGATCTCACTGCCCGTGCTCGGCGCCATCCTCGCCGCCTGCGGTGGCAGCTCGGCCTCAAGTGCCCCGTCAGGCGGCGGCACAGCGCGAAGAGCCAATGCCACGATCAAGGCCGGGATCATCACCCCTACCGGAGACATCAATCCGGTCACGGTCGCCGACCAGGGCGGTCTCGACATGCTGGCGCAGACCGGCGAGTACCTGTGCCTGTCCGACCAGACGCTCACGCTCAAGCCAGTGCTGGCCACCGGCTGGACACCGAATCCGGCATCTACGGTGTGGACGTTCAAGATCCGTCAGGGCGTCAAATTCCACAACGGCCAGCCGCTCACCGCCGACGACGTGGTGTATACGTACAAGCTGCTGACCGACCCGAAGTCGCCGAACGCGACCTTGGCCGGCGTGCTCGTTCCTGACGGCGTGCAGAAGGTCGACGACTTCACCGTCGCGTTCCACCTTGAGGCGCCCAACGGCAACTTCCCCTATCTGACCTCGTCAGATAACTACAACATGATCATCTTGCCGAACGGCCAGGACCCGAAGGCCTGGCAGAAGACATTCATCGGCACCGGGCCATTCGTGCTCAAGAGTTACACGCCGAACGTCGGCGCTTCCTTCATCCGCAACGAGAAGTACTGGGGCAAGAAGGCGCTGCCCGCAGCGACGGAGTTCACCTTCTACGGCACCGAGACCCCCGGCGTGCTCGCGCTGAGCGGCGGCACGATCGATGTGCTCGGGCAGTTCTCCGTCTCTGGCGGGCCGCAACTGCTGAACGGTCAGTTCAACATCAGCAAACTGCGGTCGAGCGCGCATCGCGAGTTGTCCATGCGCACCGACGTGGCACCGTTCAACGACCCGCGGGTGCGGCAGGCGATCGCCTTGACGCTCGACCGTCCAACGATCGTCAAGTCGCTGTTCAACGGCTACGCCGACGTGGGCAACGACAGCCCGTTCGCCCCGGTCTTCCCCTCTACTGACACCAGCCTGGCGCAGCGGGCACAGAACATCGCCAAGGCCAAGGCCCTGCTCAGGGCCGCTGGCCACCCGTCTGGCTTCTCGACCCAGCTGTACGCTAATGCGACCCAGGAGATCCCGAACTACGCGCAGATCGTGCAGCAGTCGGCCAAGGCCATCGGGGTCGACATCACGGTACACGCCCAGCCGGCGGCCACCTATTACGGCAAGGCCACGTTCGGTAACTCTAACTGGCTCGACGCCACGATGAGCCTGGTCGACTATGGTCACAGGGGCGTTCCGAACGCTTTCCTGACCAATCCGCTGCAGACGATCAACGCCAAGACCGGCACCGGCGCATGGAATGCCGCGCACTTCAACAGCAGCCAGTATGACAAGCTCGCCGCGCAGTACATCGCGGCTCACGACCTGTCTACCCAGCGCCAGCTCGCGGGTCAGATCCAGACGTTGCTGCTCAGCGATACCCCGATCATCTACGCGTACTTCTACAACTACCTGTCGGCCTGGGCAAAGAACGTCGCTGGCGTCTACCCGACCGCCATCGGCCATTTGTTCCTCTACAACGCGACCAAGGCCTGACCGCGCCTAGCGCGTCAGCCGCATAACCCGACCGCATAACCCGACCGCATAACCCGACCGCAGGTGGGGCACCCCGCTGTCGTCTAACCAGCAGCGGGGTGCCCCACCTAACGACGCTGCCCAGCATCTCCACTAGACCAACAAGATCCCTGATGCGCGCACCGGCGCGGGACACGGAGGGCGAGGTCACGCTGGGCCGAATATCCTGGAACCTTCCGCGCGGAAGGTGATCAATGACATCCGGCCAGGCCAGGCGCTTGCATCACGGCGAGGCCCACAGCCATCACAGGGACGTATCCGGAGGCTGGCTGCGGCCGGCCGTGTTCGGCGCCATGGATGGCCTCGTCACGAACGTCTCGCTGATCGCGGGCGTCGGCGGAGCTGGCGTGCATGCGCAGGCCATCATCGTGACCGGACTCGCCGGGCTAGCCGCAGGCGCGCTGTCCATGGCCGCCGGCGAGTACGTGTCCGTGACCTCGCAGAACGAGCTCGTCGAAGCCGAGGTCAGCAAGGAAAGACACGAACTTGAGCACCACCCGGAAGCCGAGCGCCGCGAACTCGCCGCCGTCTTCAGGCACCGGGGCGTCGACGCGGACCTGGCCGACCGGATCGCCAGGCAGGTGTCCGACTGCCCCGAAGAGGCGCTGCGGATGCATGTCAGGGAGGAACTCGGCGTCGACCACCACGACCTGCCCTCGCCCTACGTCGCGGCAGGTGCCTCGCTGCTGACGTTCGCCGTCGGGGCGCTGATTCCGCTGCTGCCGTTCCTGCTCGGCTTCGAGTCGCTTGCGGCCGCGCTCGTGCTCTCCGCGGTCGCCGCGTTCTGCGGCGGCGGTCTCGTCTCGCGGATTACCAACCGGTCGTTCCTGTTCGGCGCGGTTCGCCAGCTCCTGCTAGCCGGGGTCGCCGCCGGACTGACCTACGGCATCGGCTCCGCCGTAGGCGCGGCCATCCACTGATGGCACCGCCCGGGCCGGCACTCCGCCCGGGCCCTGAGTTGGCTCACGATTTTGGATTGTGGCTTAGCTTGAGGTTGTGACCTGCGTGTTTCCTGCCCGCCGCGGCTGGAATCGTGCCCTGGCCGAGGCCGCGGACCCCGCTCAAGGCCATGGCGAGCACAGCCAGACCGCCGCGACATCCAGCCCCTCCCCGTCCCCGGCCAGCCGCACCGGCACGTCACCCGCACCCCGCCGCCCGCAGCCACCCCCCGCCCCCGCAGCCCGGCGAACAGCAGCAAAGACGCGACGCTGCCGTTCCCGGGCCCGCCACAACAGCAACAACGGCGCGACCTTGCCGCCCCTGCGGCAAGATCGGCGCGACGTTGCCGTCAGCACCCCGCCGCCAACAGCAGCACAGGCGCGACGTTGCCGCAAACCCGCCCGCCTGACACCCCGGCGCTCACCCGTGCCCGGAGCTACCGAAACCGAGACACGCACTAAACGAGCCAACTCAGGTCGTGTCGCGGATTACCAACCGGTCGTTCCTGTTCGGCGCCGTTCGCCAGCTGCTGCTAGCCGGAGCCGCCGCCGGACTGACCTACGGCATCGGCTCCGCCGTAGGCGCGGCCATCCACTGATGGCACCGCCCGGGCTGGCACTCCCGCCCGGGCCGGGACGCCCGCCCTGGCCATCACCCTTACCTGCGCCGGCCGCGCCCTACCAGGTGTCGATGCCGAAACTGTCCTCGGCGTGACCGCCGGATGACAGCAGCGCGATGTCGGCCTGAACCATCAGGCCGACGAGTTCCTCAAAGCCGATCTTGGGTTCCCAGCCGAGGCGCTCCCGCGCCGCTGCCGGGTCAGCGCAGAGCTTGTCGACCTCGGCCGGCCTGATGAAAGCGGCGTCGGTCACCACGTGGTCCCGCCAGTCGAGCCCGGCGACCTTAAACGCTTCCTCAAGCAGATCGGCGACCGAGTGGGTCACGCCAGTCCCGATCACGAAGTCCGCCGGCTCATCCTGGCCGAGCATCAGGTGCATGGCACGGACGTAGTCACCGGCGAAACCCCAGTCCCTGCGTGCCGACAGGTTGCCCAGCCTGAGCTGCCTTTCATACCCGAGCATTATCCTGGCCACGCCCAAGGAAACCTTGCGCGTCACGAACTCGGCTCCCCGTCGCGGCGACTCGTGGTTAAACAGGATGCCAGAGGCCGCGAACATGCCATACGACTCGCGGTAATTCTGGGTCAGGAAATGACCATAGGACTTGGCTACCCCATAGGGGCTGCGCGGGTGGAACGGGGTCTGCTCGGTTTGCGGCGACTCCCGCACCATGCCAAACATCTCCGACGAAGACGCCTGGTAGAACCTGATCTGGCCACGACCCGGGCTGCGGGACGCGCTGATCCCGCTGCAGACGCGGATCGCCTCAAGCACGCGCAGCACGCCGAGCCCCGTCACCTCGCCGGTGAGCTCGGCCTGCTGCCAGGACATCGGCACGTAGGAGATGGCCGCCAGGTTATAGACCTCGTCGGGCTGCACCCGCTCCACAGCCGAGATCAGGCTCCCCTGGTCGAGCAGGTCACCACGCACCAGCCTGACGTCGGGGAGCAGCTGGCGCAGCTGGCGTACCCGCGGGTTCTGCTGACCGCGGACTAGTCCCCAGACCTCGTACCCACGCGAGGTCAGGTACTCGGCAAGATAGGAACCGTCCTGGCCGGTGATCCCGGTTATCAGCGCTCGCCTGCTCAGAACTGCCTCCACTATCCTCCGCTGTCGTACGCGGCTGCATCCTCCGTGGCATCTTCCGCGGCCAGGTCCTCGTCGCGGCAGCATACCGGCACCTGGCGGTGCCGCCCGTGACATCCCCGGCGCACTGACCGATAACAACTCCAGGTCATCGGAAATTCAAGTCCCAGCTGGGGCATCCAGGGGCTCACGTGGCCAGTGATAATCTTCGCGCCAGGAAGGACAGCAGTTCGGCCCGGCACAGCCACCACGCGGCCGGCTCGCATCGGAGGAGGCAGACCTGCGTGACGACAATGCCGATGCCGCCGCCCGGTGACCGGCCGCTCCGGGTTGCGCTGCTGTCGTACCGGAGCAAGCCTCATTGCGGTGGCCAGGGAATCTACCTGCGCCATGTGTCACGCGAACTCGCCGAGCTCGGGCACCACGTCGAGGTGTTCTCGGGCCAGCCCTATCCAGAACTCGAGCCTGGTCCGCAACTGCGCACGCTGCCCAGCCTTGACCTTTACCGCGACGACGATCCGTTCCGGACCCCCGGGCTTTCTGAGTACCGTGACTGGATCGACGCGCTCGAAGTCGCGATGATGTGGACCTCGGCGTTCCCTGAGCCGCTGACGTTCAGCATCAGGGCGCTGCGCGCGCTCCGTGCCCGCCGCGACGATTTCGATATCGTGCACGACAATCAGGTGCTCGCTTACGGCATGCTCGGCATCAGCCGCCTGGGGCTGCCCCTGGTCACGAGCATTCATCATCCGATCAGCGTGGACCGCCGGATCGAGTTGGCGCAGGCCAGGGGTTTCTCCAAGATCACCAAACGGCGCTGGTACTCCTTTGTCCGTATGCAGGCGAAGGTCGCGCGGCGGGTCGGCACGGTGATGACCGGCTCGGAATCCTCGCGCCAGGATATTGTGCGCGACTTCAGGGTGCCGCCAGCCAATGTCCGGGTAATTCCGCTCGGCGTCGACACGAGACTGTTCCATCCAAGGCAGCTCAAGCGAATTCCCGGCAGCATTATCGCCGTCGCCAGTGCGGACTCACCCGTCAAGGGCGTACCCACGCTCCTGCGGGCGTTTGCCAAGCTCAGGACTGAAAAAGACGCGGTGCTGACTGTCATCGGAAAGCCGGCGCCCGGCGGCCCGACGGCAAAGCTGATCGGCGAGTTGTCGCTGGGCGACAGCGTCAGGTTCGTCACCGGGATCAGCGATTCCGAGCTCGCCCAGCTAGTGGCCACTTCGGAAGTCGCGGTCGTGCCGTCGCTGTACGAAGGCTTCTCGCTGCCGGCCGTCGAGCACATGGCGTCGGGCACGCCCCTGATCGCGAGCAGGACTGGGGCGCTGCCCGAAGTCACCGGCGACGCGGCGATGCTGGTCAGCCCGGGCGACCCGGAGGAGCTCGCGGCCGCTCTTGGCCTCCTGCAGGACTCGCCTTCCGAGCGGGAACGGCTCTCATCCGCCGCCCTGGCCCGGGTGCAGGAACGGTTCACCTGGCCGGCGGTGGCCAGGGCGACCGTCGCCGAGTACCGGCGCGCGATCGCCGAGTTCGGCGAGGCGACGGCCAGGCCACCCGTTGCCCGGGCGACCGGAACGGCTCAGTCCCCGGGAGCAGCTCGTGCTGACGGTTGATTTCAGCCGGTTGCCGATCGTGACTGGCGAACGGCTCCTTGATCTCGGTTGCGGGGCTGGCAGGCATGCGTTCGAGGCAGCGCGGCGGGGTGCGCGGGTGGTGGCGCTTGACGCCGACCGGGCCGAGCTCCGACAGGTGACCGCCGTCTTCGCGGCTATGGCGCAGGCCGGCGAGATCCCTGATGGCGGCAGCGGAATGGCGGTCAGCGGCGACGCGACCTGCCTGCCCTTTCCTGACGGCTGCTTCGACAAGGTGATCGCCGCCGAAGTACTTGAGCACATCCCAGCCGACCAGGCCGCGATCAACGAGATCGCCAGGGTCCTACGTCCCGGCGGAGTCGCCGCGGTCACCGTGCCCGCGTGGCTACCCGAGCGGCTCTGCTGGCGGCTGTCTGACGACTACCACAACACGCCGGGCGGTCACATCAGGATCTTCACCAGGCGGGAGCTCATCACCAAGCTGAGCCGGTCAGGCCTGTCCCTGATGGATCAGCATCGCGCGCACGCGCTGCACTCGCCGTACTGGTGGGTCAAGTGCGCGGTCGGCGTCAAGAACGATGATCACCCGCTCGCCGCCGCCTACCACAAGGTGCTGGTCTGGGACATCATGCGCAAGCCGGCGTTGACCCGCCTCGCTGACTCCGCACTCAACCCCGTGCTCGGCAAGAGCATCGTCATCTATGCGGACAAGCATGCGCCAGTCGGATAGCACGCCCAGGCCGCAGGCGGCGTGGGTGCCCGAAGTCGCCGGGATTCTCACCGCTGACCAGATCATTGACACCGGGCATGCGATCGCCGCTGTACAGCAGCGGGACGGATCGATCGGCTGGCCAGACGGCCATGTCGATGCCTGGAACCATGTCGAATGCGCGATGGCACTCAGCGTCTGCGGGCTCAGGGACGCGAGCCGCCGCGCGTACGAATGGCTGCGAGCCGCGCAGCGTCCCGACGGCTCCTGGCACAAGCAGATGCCCCCTGGCCAGGAGGACCTGACCACGGAGGCCAATCATGCCGCCTACTGCGCCGTAGGCGTGTGGCATGAACTGCTGGTCAGCAGGGATGAGGGGTTCGCGGCCAGGATGTGGCCCGCGGTGCGGGCCGCGATCGACTTCGCGCTCAGCCTGCAAACCTCGCGCGGCGAGATCATCTGGCGCCGCGAAGAGGACGGAACCCCTGGCGAATACGCACTGCTGACCGGCAACGCCAGCATGTACACGAGCCTGCGGTGCGCGATCATGCTCGCCGAGTACCTGGCCGACCCGCAGCCCGACTGGGAACTGGCCGCGGGCCAGCTCGCCCACGTCGTGGCCAGCCACCCGGAGGCGTTCACCGACAAGAGCCGGTTCTCGATGGACTGGTATTACCCCGTGCTCGGCGGCCCCGTGCGCGGGACGGCCGCGGCCGAGCGGCTCGCGCAAGGCTGGGACACCTACGTCGTCGCCGGGCTCGGCGTCCGGTGCGTACGCGACGAGCCGTGGGTCACCGCGGCGGAGACCGCCGAGCTGGCGATCACCCTGGAAGCGATCGGGGACGCGGAGCGAGGACTCGACCTGCTCGACCAGATACAGTTCCTGCGCGCGCCTTCTGGTGCTTTCTGGACTGGCTGGCAGTACGTCAACAAGCGGCACTTCCCGAACGAGCAGAGCAGTTACACCGGCGCCGCCATCGTCCTGGCCGCCGACACGATGTGCGGCGCTACCGCCGCTGCCTCTTTGTTCCGTTCCGCGGCGGCCAACCAGGCTGCCGTGCTTTCCAGCGGCGACGCCACCTGCGGCTGCGACCTGCTGCCCGCAGACTGCAACAGCCCGCCCTCCGATAAGCCGATTCCGTCAGCCGATTCCGTCACCGGCCCGTTCCAGTACCCGGAGCGAGCCAGTGGCGCTGACCTCCTTGAAGGCACCTGACGCCAGCGCCCGCAGGTAGACACGGTAGGGCGGCTGCCCGCCGTCAGCGGGATCGGGAAACACATCGTGGATGGCGAGTCCGCCGCCGGTCACGATGCGCGGCGCCCAGCCTTCGTAGTCGGCCGTGGCCGCCGCATCGGTGTGACCGCCGTCAATGAACAGCATGCCGACCGGCTGCCGCCAGAGCCTCGCCACGTCAGCCGACCGGCCGACTACCGCGATCACGTGCCGCTCAAGTCCTGAAGCCGCCAGGCTTGAACGGAATGCCGGCAGCGTGTCAAGCAATCCGATAGCGGGATCGACAAGGCTCGGGTCGTGGTATTCCCAGCCGGGCTGGTTCTCCTCCGAGCCACGATGATGATCGACGGTGACGACCAGCTGCCCGGCATGGGCAGCGGCAGCGGCGAGATAGATAGTCGACTTGCCGCAGTACGTGCCGATCTCCACGATCGGGCCGGCCTTGGCGTAAGCGGCGGCGGCCGCGCACAGCGCCTCGCCTTCTGCGGGCGGCATGAAGCCTTTCGCCGCCTCGGCTGACCTGCGATGCTCATCGGACAGGACGAAGTTCATGACCTCAAGTGTGCCCGCCTGGGGCGGGCACTCCGTCGCCGCGGTCAGCTGGCCAGCACTAAAGTGGACACAACCTGCGGTGGGTGAACGGAGCGGTGGTGAACGGACCCGTGGGTGAACGGAGGAGCGCAGTGAAGGTCATCGTCGATCGTGACGCCTGCGAGGCGAACGCCGTCTGCGCCGGACTCGTCCCCGAGGTCTTCGAGGTTGATGACGAGGACGTGCTGCACCTCAAGCTCGATGTGGTCCCGGCTGGCCTTGTCGATTCGGTCAGGCACGCGGTCAAGTCATGCCCGAAGGCCGCGCTCAGCCTGGAGGAGTAGCCGGCGCGAGGCCACCCCCGGCTCGCATCAACCGAGCACGCCGAGTCCTATCGCGGCGCCTACTCCGATCAGCACGATCCCGCCGAGCAGCTCGCCGCTGTCGCCGGCCCAGCCGGTGAGCCTTGAGCCGAACTCCAGTCCGGCCAGGGACATGCCAATGCTGACCAGGCCGAAAACCAATGCCCCGGTGACAAGGTTGACTTGGTAACCGCCGAGCGCGAAGCCAGCGATGAGATTGTCCAGGCTCAGCGCGAACCCGCTGATCCCGATCTTGATCAGTTCCTGGCGCCGCGCCGCTGGGTTCCCTTGCCGTCCCTTCGCCTGCTCCCGCGTGCCCACCGAGATGACAGCCGGTTCAGTCGCGAGGTCGCCGTCAGCGGCGGGCACGTCGAGGGCCTGCGCGTCGGGCTGGCGCGCCACATCCTCGCGCCCCCGCCGCCTGAGGCCGATGCTGCCAGGGCCGTGGTTCCTGACGAACCCGGCGATGCCATAGATGCCCACTCCCACCAGCAGCAATGAGCCAATCCACCTGGCATCCCTGCCGATGTCGGAAGCCAGGTCATGTCCGATGATCAAGCCGACGATCGGCATGCCCGCTTCAAAGAGGCCGAAGGTCAGCAGGACCCTCACTCTCGTCGCGGCGTCGACGCCTCCCACGCCGATCCCGATCGAAGCCGCCAAGTTCCCGAACCCGACGGAGAATGCGACCAGGGTCAACGCAAGCATGACCAAACGTTATCGAAACTCCCAGGTAGCCGACCCCGCGCACCGCGTCTGCCCGGTTCGCCTGGTGCCGATATCGATGTGGCGTGACTGGTCAGCCGCTATGGTGGCGGCGGTTAGTTGTCGTTCGGGAGGCTTCGATGCGGCTGATTCGTCAGTTCGGGCCGGCGCGCGCTTGCGCCGCGGCAATGCTCGTGGTCAGCGGCGCGGCGACTGCGGGAACGGCAATGCCTTCTGCGCCGTCCCCGATAGCGGCGTCCGCGCACATCGTAATCACCCCGCAAATCCAGATCCCCCGCATGCGGCCGGCTACCGGGCCCTGGGACGGTTATACGCCTGCTCAGATCCGCGCGGCATACTTCGAAAATCCGCTGTTGCGCAGCGGGATCAATGGCAAGGGAACGTCCATCGTCATCGTCGACAGCTTCGGCTCACCGACGATCAGGCACGATCTCGCCACCTTCGATCGGGAGTTCAAGCTCAAGACCGCCAAGTTGACGATCATCCGTCCAGCGGGCCGCATACCCAGATTTCGCGCTACCGAGACAAGGCTGACCTGGGCCGATGAAACCACGCTGGACGTCGAGTGGACGCATGTCATGGCTCCAGCCGCGAAAATCGTCCTCGTGGAAACGCCGGTATCAGAAAACGAGGGCACCAGTGGCTTCCCGCAGATCGTCAAGTCTGAGAAGTACGTCATGGCCCATCATCTGGGCGACGTGATCAGCCAGAGTTTCGGCGCGACCGAGGAAACCTTCCCGAAGGGGACACTGCGACCGCTGCGCGGCGCCTACCTGAAGGCCGCGCAGCCGAGCTACAACGTGACAATCCTCAGCGCGTCAGGCGATGGTGGCGCCACTGACTTGCAGACGAATATGTCTTCGTTCTATCCCCGGCCGGTGACCTCATGGCCGGCCAGCGACCCACTCGTTACCGGAGTCGGCGGGCTTGACCTGGCACTCAGTTCCCGCGGCGGGCGACTAGCGCCAGATCGGGTGTGGAACGATCCGGGTCCGCCGCCAAGCGCGGGCGGAGGCGGCCGGTCGATCATGTTCAGCCGGCCATCCTTCCAAGATGGCGTCGCCACAGTCGCCGGCCGCCATAGGGCGGTTCCCGATGTGTCGCTCAGCGCATCGTGCGGCCATCCGGTCGAGATTTACGAAAGCTTTGGCGGTGCGGGCTGGAGCCTGATCTGCGGCACGAGCGAGGCAACGCCTCTTTTCGCCGGGATCATCGCGCTGGCCGATCAGAAGGCCGGCCATCCGCTCGGCCCGATCAACGGTTACCTGTACCAGATGGCAGCAAGGCACGAGCGCGGCCTGGTTGATGTCACTCGCGGCAATAACACGGTGCGGGTCGACAAGGGCGGCAAGCAAATCACCGTTCAGGGCTGGAACGCCGTCGCCGGCTATGACCTTAGCTCTGGCCTCGGCACCATCAACGCGAAGTGGTTCGTGCCCGAACTAGTCGCGATAGCGAAGGATGCCCGCCACTAGCGCGACGGGACATCGCCAACCTCGTGCGTCAGCCGCACCCGGTCACCGCGATAGGTATACCTGGTAAGCCGGATCGGACGATCCTTTGCATACGCGGTTCGGTTGACGACGAGCACCGGCGTCCCCGTGGAGACCCCGAAGAAGGCGAACTCGCGCGCGTTGGGCATCCGGGCGCCGATTTCGTCAACAAATCCCAGTTGCTTGTACCCGAGATCGGCGAGCAGCCTGATGCTGCCAATCGCAATATCACCCGCCTGCTCCAGCGGAGTGCCAGCAGCGATGTCGAGCGGGAAGTACGAGGCCATCATCATCCAGGGGATGCCGCCGATACTGCCGTGGCGACGCCGGATCACGACCATGTCGCCAGACTGGATCTCCAGTTTCTCCGCGACGCTCGCGGAGGCCGGTGACTTCTCGACTACTTGCCTTGATGTCTCCGGCTCGGTATCGATATTGCTCACCTCGGGCAGCAACGTCGACTGGCTCTGGCCGGCCGGCTGGGCCTGGATGCGCGACAACAGCGCGGTGAAGGGCACGGCCGGCTCGCTGACGAAGGTGCCGAGCCCCTGCCTGGTCACTACCAGGCCCTGGTTCATCAGCAAGGCGATCGCAAGACGGACGGTGTTGCGCGAGGCATCAAACATCTTGACGAGGTCGGGCTCGCTGGGGAGCCGCTCGCCTGCCTTCAGGATTCCGGCTTCTATCTGATCGCGGAGCTTGTCAGCGATCTCCTGGTACTTAGCCTGAGCCATGCTCGGCCCCCTTCGTCGTGATCCGCCAACTGTCACCAGGTGGTTACACAGATCCTACCCTTACAGACCGTTTGATACACCCAACTGTTTGGTATGAGTTAGATGAGCAGGAACATCGGACCGATTGTAAACAGAGGAGTGACTACCGCCCAGCCCAGCCGTCAACCACCGACGGCGAGCCCCGGCGACTCCCCTGACCCGCGACAACTGGAACTACAGATAGGGAAACGGAGTACTAGTGCCTTACGTATGGATCGTGATCGGCGCAGCAGTCGCTCTCGCCGCCGTTGCCATCCCGGTCGTGGCCATCGTCGTGGTGAGCCTCGCCAGCCTGCATGAAGAAGCCGCCCACAGCCTGGCCAAAGAGGCCCCCGGTGCGTGCGAGCGCCTGGCACGTCGCGTGCTCGGGTTCCACACCGCACATGTCGGTACTTTCACCCCAACCAAGAAGACCGCACGACCAAGACGGAGCGATACGGAAGTACGCTTCCCTCATGCGCGTGGCCATCTGTCAGATCCCGGTAAGCTCTCAGCCCGACGTGAACCTCCGGCGGATCGAATCCGCACTGACTTCCGCCAGCGAGCAAGCGTCTGAACTCGCAGTCTTTCCCGAAGGTAGCCAGGTGCGCTTCTCCGCCGACCTCCGGTCGGCGGCAGAGCCACTCGACGGCCCGTTCTGCACGGGACTTTCGAAGGCTGCTCGCAACGCGGGAGTAGCGCTGGTAGCCGGAATGTTCGAGACTGCCCCTGGCGATCTCGTCTACAACACGACAGTCGCGATAGACGCCACAGGCCACCTCGTGGCTGCCTACCGCAAGATCCACCTCTTCGACGCACTCGGACAGCGGGAGTCGCAGACCATCGCACCCGGCTCCGAACTGGTGGTCGCCGACCTTGCCGGGCTCAAGGTCGGCATCCTCACCTGTTATGACGTCAGGTTCCCTGAGCTCGCCCGTGCTCTGACCCTGCGCGGCGCCGACCTCATCGCAATTCCGTCGGCGTGGGCGGCGGGCCTCTTTAAGGAAGAGCACTGGGTCACCCTTGTGCGGGCCCGTGCCATCGAGAACACGATCTGGGTCGCAGCCGCCGGCCAGGTTCCCGACCAGCAAGAGCCCCCTACCCGGGCACCCACTGGCGTCGGACGCAGCCTGCTGGTCGATCCCATGGGTACCGCCAGGCTCGATCTAGGCTCGTCAGCCGGCGTCAGCGTCGGCATCGTCGACACCGAGATGACAGCGCAGGTCAGGTCTGTCTTGCCGTGCCTGGAGCACCGCCGCCCCGACCTTTTCGCCGCGGTCGGCGCCTAGCTCCATCATCGCGTCAGCCCGTGTCAGCGGCAGGCATCCGCCACGTCACTACGCGGATCGACACCTGAGCTTCCCGCTCGCCCCCAAAATCCCGCAACAACCACCATGCCGCCTGGTCGCACGCTGGCGCGGGTCATTGTCGCGGATCTGCGCGCCGATCGAGCAGGGCAGCCGAGCCAGGCACCAGCTCCAAACATCAGCAGGGCAACTGGCCGGACAGCATGGAGGTACGCCTTGCTTCGGTGGAGGGTTTCCGGAGCGGGGACAGTTTTCTGCCCGTACGGGCGGGAAATGCTCCCGGCTGCGATTACTCTCCCCGTGTCACCTGACAACTCTCCCGGTGGCTGCGGGCGCTCGGAACCGCCCGTGATCATGGCTGGCGGCTGACGCCGCTGCCGGAAGCACCCGCGAGCGCAATCGGCGTCTTCGGGGGATCAGCGGGATCGGCGGGTAACTACGAGAACTCGGGGTCTTCGGCGGGGTCGGCCGGGCGGTGAGCCGCCGAGCGGTGCCGGCGCCAGGCAAGGGCGGCGACTGCGGCGAGCACTACGACGGCGAAGACGATCGCTATGCCGGTGCCTACGGTGCGCTCCACCGCCATGTACGCCGAACCAGCCAGGTAGCCGAGCAGGCAGTAACCGACACCCCAGGCCACGCCGCCCACCACGTTGCTCACCAGGAAAATCCGGTAAGGCATGCCGACCGCGCCCGCTGCGGCTGGCATGAGTGCTCTGGCCACAGCGACGAACCGGCCGCCGATCACGGCTACGCCGCCCCGGTCGCGAAGCGCGTCCCGGGCGCGGGCCACCGCGCCAGGGACGCGGGCGAGGGCACGGACGCCGAATAGTCTCCCGCCGAGCCGGCGGCCGACCTCGTAGCCGACGAGCGGTCCGGTGATAGCCGCGATCACGACAACCGTGACCAGAACGGGAAGCTCTAGGTGACCACGACTGGCCAGCACGCCGCCCACGACCACCGCGGCTTCGCCGGGCAGCACGAATCCCAGGAAGACCGCGGTCTCGCCGAACACGAGCGCCGCGATGAGGCCGATGGCCAGCCCGCTGTTCATCTGGTCGAGCGCGGCGGAGATGCTGCCGACGATACTGGCCACGATCTATCCGCCTTCTCTCACGTCATGCTGCCGCATCTGAATCTCGCTGTCCGATACGCTCCCCCGCTCGTGACCTAGTTGGCCATAATGCGTCCTAGCACCCGGCTTCCGGGGAGGAGACGCCGATGCCAGCCATGTCACAGCCGTCCTCGTCGCCCAGCAGGGCGCCGGTCGCTGGAGCGCCGCCATGGGTACTCAGCGACCCGTCCGGCAAGGCGGGACCGCCGTGGGAGGTGAGCAACCCGCCTGGCAGAGGCGCGCCACCATGGGAGATCAACGAACCGGCCGCCAGGAACGTGCCGCCGTGGCCGCCAAGCGAGCCACCCCCCGGCCAGCCACCCCCCGGCCAGCCAGCACCGGGCCACCCAGCGCCTGGCTATCCCCCGCCTGGCCACCCAGCACCTGGCCACCCAGCACCTGGCCACCCAGCACCTGGCTACCCTGCGCCGGGACACCCAGCGCCCGGTCGCCTCGGGCCGGGACACCCCGCACAAAGACCCCCAGACGAGCCGGCCGGCGGCAGGGGCTCCGAGCCTGCCCGGCCCACGCCAGGGGCAGCCACTCAGCCGGTCAGTCCGGCTGCCTACCCGGCAGACTCGGCGCTCAACACCGCCGGCTTGCCGGCGATCACAGGTGGTCTTCTTCGCCGCCAGGGATCGTTCACCGGCCGGATTACCAGGGACGGGTCGAGCGGTTTCGCGGCCGAGCCGGCCAGGTACCAGCTCTACGCGTCGCTGGCCTGCCCTTGGTCGCAGCGGGCGCTGATCGCCTGCCGCCTGCTCGGCCTCGACCGCGTCATCGGGCTCACGCTGACCGATCCGGTTGCCGACGATCGGGGGTGGAAGTTCAGCGAGGAGTCCGGCGGTGACCCGCTGACCGGCGCGAAACTGCTCTCGGACCTGTACCGGGCGACCGATCCCGGCTATGAGGGCCCGTACAGCGTGCCGCTGATCTGGGACATGAAGAGCCGCCGGATCGTGAGCAACGACGTGGCTCAGATCACCGTGATGCTGGAAACCGAGTTCAGGCCCTTCCACCGGCCGGGAGCGCCGGATCTGTATCCGGCCGCAAGGCGGCGCGACATCGAGTCGCTGGCGACGCTCATCTTTCACACGGTGAACACTGGCGTCTACAAGGCTGGCCTGGCTACCAGCCAGGCCAGCTACGAGCAGGCCGTCGAGGCCCTCTTTACGACCCTCGACGCGCTCGAGGAGCGCCTCGGGCGGCGGCGGTTCTTGCTGGGGGACCTGATCACCGAAGCGGACATCAGGCTCTACCCGACGCTGGCGAGGTTCGACGCCGTGTACTACCAGAAGTTCAGCTGCAACCTGCGCCGGCTCACTGACTATCCGTACCTGTGGGCTTACACCAGGGATCTGTATACGCATCCCGGGTTCGGCGAGACGACGGACATCGGCCAGATCAAACGCCACTACTACCAGTCCAGCGAATGGAGTGACTGCAACAAATACGGCATAATCCCTATCGGCCCTCAGCTTAACTGGGCGGAGCCGCACGGCCGGACTAGGATGCCAGGCTGACCTCGGGCTTGGGCGGGTGCTATCTACTGTGGCATCGTGTGCTCGGGCAAGAAGGGTAGCCTTAGCGGCAGGGGTCGTACAGGGAAATCAAGCTCCGGAAGAGGCGATGTCGGCCGTGTCTGCCGAGTTTTCGCATGCGCCCGCACAGGCCGGGCCGCGATCGAGTCTGTCGGATGGCGCGGGTGACCACGCCGGTGATGACACAGAAGGTCAGCGGCGCGGTGGCGCCACCCGCGCGCCAGGCACTGACTTCGGGCCTAATGAGTGGCTAGTAGACGAGCTGTACCAGCGATACCAGAACGACCCGGGCTCGGTCGACCGGGCCTGGTGGAACTTCTTCGCTGACTACCGCCCTCAGCCATCTGACCAGGCCAGCCCGGCCAGTGCGGCGATCCCGGGCAACGCGGCCAGCCTCGCCAGCACGGCGAGGCAACCAGCCGCGCCCGGGACCGCGCCGGGAAGCACGGCCACGACGCCCGCCGCCGGGCAGCCATCCCCGGCCGGCCGCATCGCGAAGACTCAGCCGGCCCAGCCGGCTCAGCCAGCCGCGCCCGGAGGCGTCAACGGCCAGGCAGCGCGGGCAGCGCAGGCTCCGGCAGCCGCATCGCACGACCCGGCCGTGGTCAGGCTCAGGGGCGCGGCGGCTCGCACCGCAGTCAACATGGAAGCCAGCCTGGCCATGCCTACGGCGACATCCGTGCGCGCCGTGCCGGCCAAGCTGCTGGTCGACAACAGGATCGTGATCAACAACCACCTCGCGCGCGGCAGGGGCGGTAAGGCGTCGTTCACCCACCTGATCGGATTTGCGCTGGTCAAGGCGCTTGCCGTAGCCCCTGAGCTCAACAACGCTTACACCGAGGTCGACGGTAAGCCCGCGCTGGTCACTCCGCCGCACGTCAACCTCGGCCTCGCGATCGACGTCCGCAAGGACGACGGCAGCCGGCAGTTGCTCGTGCCGAACATCAAGGCCGCCGAGCAAATGGACTTCCGCCAGTTCTGGCTCGCCTACGAGGACATCGTGCGCAAGGCCAGGAGCGGCAAGCTGGCCGTCGACGACTTCGCCGGCACCACGGTCAGCCTCACCAACCCGGGCACGATCGGAACCGTGCACTCGGTCCCCAGGCTGATGCCAGGGCAAGGCTGCATCATCGGCGTCGGGGCGATGGAGTACCCGGCCGCCTATCAAGGGGCATCCGCCGAGACACTGGCCAGGCAGGGCATCAGCCAGACCGTCACGCTGACGTCGACCTATGACCACCGGATCATCCAGGGCGCGCAATCGGGAGAACTGCTGCGTATCATGGGCGGCCTGCTCCTGGGCGAATCCGGATTCTACGACGACGTCTTCACCTCCCTGCGGATTCCGTACGAGCCGGTCAGGTGGGTGCGCGACATCCCGGCCGTCCACGACGACGACATCAGCAAGGCCGCCAGGGTCCACGAGCTGATCCACGCCTACCGGGTCCGCGGTCATCTGCTCGCCGACACCGACCCGCTCCAGTACACCCAGCGCAAGCACCCGGACCTGGACATCAACCAGCACGGGCTGACGCTGTGGGATCTTGAGCGCGAGTTCGCGACCGGAGGATTCGGCGGCAAGCCGCGGATACTGCTGCGCGAGATCCTCGGCGTGCTCCGCGACGCTTACTGCCGCACTGTCGGCCTGGAATACATGCATATCCAGAACCCGGAGGAACGGGCCTGGCTGCAGGCCAGGGTCGAGCGGCCGCATCAGGCCGCGGACCATGACGAGCAACTGCGCATCTTGTCCAGGCTGAACGACGCCGAAGCGTTCGAGATGTTCCTGCAGACCAAGTTCGTCGGGCAGCGCCGGTTCTCGCTTGAGGGAGCCGAGTCGCTCATTCCGCTCCTTGATGCCGTCCTGGGCGAAGCGGCGACGCGCGAGCTGCACGAAGTGGTCATCGGGATGGCGCACCGCGGCCGGCTGAACGTGCTGGCCAACATCGTGGGCAAGTCCTACGGGCAGATCTTCAACGAGTTCGAGGGCTACGTCGATCCCGGCAGCACCCACGGGTCCGGCGACGTCAAGTACCACCTGGGCGCCGACGGCAAGTTCAAGGCGGCCAACGGCACCACGATCCCGGTCAGCCTGGTCGCGAACCCGAGCCATCTCGAAGCCGTGAACCCGGTGCTCGAAGGCGTGGTCAGGGCCAAGCAAGACATGATCGACATGGGGCCGGAGTACACGGTGCTGCCCGTGCTGATCCACGGCGATGCGGCGTTCGCGGGCCAGGGCGTCGTCGCCGAGACGCTTGAGCTGTCCCAGTTGCGCGGCTACCGCACCGGCGGCACCGTGCACATCGTGGTAAACAACCAGGTCGGCTTCACCACTGACCCGACGTCCTCGCGCTCCAGCGTCTACAGCACCGACGTGGCCCGTACGATCCAGGCACCGATCTTCCACGTGAACGGCGACGACCCGGAGGCGGTCGTGCGGGTGGGCAAGCTGGCCTTCGCCTACCGCGAGGCGTTCGCCAAGGACGTCGTGATCGATATGGTCTGCTATCGCCGGCGCGGTCACAACGAGGCGGACAACCCCTCGTTCACCCAGCCGCTGATGTACGACCTCATCGACGCCAAGCGGTCGACCCGCAAGCTGTACACCGAGTCGCTGATCGGCCGCGGCGACATCACGCTCGGTGAGGCCGAGCAGCTCCTGCGCGCCTACCAGGCCGAGCTTGAGCGGGCATTCACCGAGACCCGCGAGGCGTCGAGCAGGCCGCCCGAGCCAGGGACCGTCTTGCCGCGCCCGCCCGTTCAGGCAGCCCCCATCGACCACGCGTCGGCGCCGACCGCGATCAGCACCGAGACGATCAAGCGCATCATCGACACCCAGCTGAACCTGCCACCGGGATTCACGCCGCACCCCAGGCTCGCTCCGCAGCTTGCCCGCCGCGCCGCCATGGTGAGCCGCGACGAGATCGACTGGGCAACCGGAGAGTTGCTCGCCTTCGGTGCCACGCTGATCGACGGGCACGGCGTGCGGCTTGTCGGCCAGGACACCAGGCGCGGCACGTTCGGCCAGCGCCACGCCAGTCTCGTCGACCGCAACAGCGGGGAGGAATATACCCCGCTGCGGGTACTCAACAGCGACAGCGCCAAGTTCCACGCGTACGACTCGCTGTTGTCCGAATTCGCCGCGGTCGCGTTCGAGTATGGCTACTCGGTCGCCAGGCCGGGCGCGCTTGTCTGCTGGGAGGCCCAGTTCGGCGATTTCGTCAACGGCGCGCAGACTGTCGTAGACGAGTTCATTTCCTCGGGCGAGCAGAAGTGGGGTCAGCGTTCAGGTGTCGTGCTGCTGCTCCCGCACGGCTACGAGGGTCAGGGACCCGATCACTCCTCGGCCAGGATCGAGCGGTTCATGTCGCTCTGCGCGCAGGACAACATGACAGTGGCGATGCCGAGCACCCCGGCCAGCTATTTCCATCTGCTCCGCTGGCAGGTGCTTTCGAGCCGGATCAAGCCGCTGATTATTTTCACGCCCAAATCAATGCTGAGGCTCAAGACGGCAGTATCGGCAGTTGCCGACTTCACCTCGGGCTCGTTCCTGCCGGTACTTGGTGATCCTTCGGCGGCTGCCGCGCAGGTGCGGCGTGTCCTGATGTGCTCTGGCAAGATCTACTACGACCTGGCGGCGCAGCGGCGGGCCGCGCATCGCGACGATGTCGCGATCATCAGGCTGGAGCGGCTCTACCCGATGCCAGCTGGCGACATCGCCGCCCGGCTGGCGCGCTACCCGAACGCGAGCGAGCTGGTCTGGGTGCAGGAGGAGCCGGTCAACATGGGCGCCTGGCCGTACCTGGCCATGCACCTGCCACAGGAACTGGGCCGCGGGTTCAGCGTCGTGGGACTTCCCGAGAGTTCCGCGCCGGCATCCGGATCGGCGAAGTCGCATACGGCCGACCACGCCGCACTGGTCGCGTCGGCGCTGAGCTAGCGGGCTGGCGGCAGCGCCATGTACTTCACCGATCGCGGCATCGAGGAGCTGGCCGAGCGCCGGGGCGATGACGAAGTCACGCTCGCCTGGCTGGCTGAGAAGCTGACCGGGTTCGTTGACGCTCACCCCGAGCACGAGTCGGCGATCGACCAGCTGGCTGTCTGGCTTGCGCGCAGTGACGACGCTGAGGACTAACGCCGGGGAGTCTTGCCTGGCCAATCGCCTGCGCGAGCGGGCCGGCCGAGACCGGCTCGCCCGCGAGATCGGCCCTGTCGCGACTGCGGGTGACTAGCAGACGAGATATATCTCATATAGCATTAGGGTGTCCGCGGCACAGGTGTGCACAGCGTTTCACGGCGGTGCGGTGAGGGGATGGAGCGATGAGCCCGGTGTTCAGGCACGGAGGGCTGCGGCTTTACCTGCTGAAACTGCTCGATGAAGCGCCTCGGCACGGCTATGACGTCATACGGCTGCTGCAGGACAAGTTCCTCGGCGTGTACTCGCCATCTCCCGGCACCATTTACCCGCGCCTGGCCAGGCTCGAGGAAGAGGGCCTGGTCACCCACGAGACCGTCGAAGGCAAGAAGGTCTATCGCATTACCGACGCTGGCCGGGCGGAGCTGAACCGCAGGATGGACGACCTCGCTGACCTCGAGGACGAGCTCGCCGCCTCAGTTCGGGACATCGCCAGGGAGATCAGCAGGGACGTCAGGGAGACAGTCAGGAATCTGCGCGACGAGCTGACCTGGGCCGTACGTGAGGCAGGCCGGACCGGCCGCCCCGGGGGGCATGCGCCGGGGCCGGAGTCGGAGTCGTGGCCTGCTCCGCGGCCGGGGGCGCCTGATGCCGCCGCGCGCGCGCCTGATGGTGCACCGCCGGCGGAGGACCGGCCGCCAGCACAGGATCGCCCGCCGGCGGAGGACAGGCAGCCGGGCGGCGACTCACGGGCGGCGGAGGGCGCCCAGGCCGACGCCGATCCGCGCGCGAGCGCCTGGCAACAGGCAACCGCCGATGCTGACGATGGGCCGGGAGCCGAAGCACCCGCCTCCGATGCGACGCCGGCCGATGCCGCCGGGGAAGGGGCCGGGGCGGGGCCTGGACCGGGCGGCAACCGCCAGAGCCGGGGCGGCCCTGGTGACCGGAGAGAGCGGACGGAATGGACCGAGCGCGCGGACTGGCGCGAGTTCGCCGAATGGGCGAAGCGCCAGGACTGGGGCGAGTGGGTAGGCAAGCACGACTGGCAGGAATGGAAGGAACGGGCCAGGACCGCTGGTCGTGCTGACTGGGCTGGTCCGGGCCGCTCCGACTGGCTGACGGGCGGCAGGCCCCGCGACCGGCGCGATGCCGGACCTGACCTGATGGCGAACCTGGAGAACCTGGCAGCGGCGTTCGCCCGGGAGATCCGAGGCGCCGCCAGGCAGGCCGAGAACGTCAGCGACGACGCGCTCGGCAACCTTGGCAGGATCCTGTCCGACACACTGAACCGGATCAGGTCAGAGGTCTTCCGCGAGCCCGGCCAAGACGCGGATCACCCAGAACCGCCCGGGGCCAGCGAATAGTAATTTCCCCGCGTAAGCGCGAGTCCCGCCAGTCACACCTTGCGCCTTTCGCCCGGCTTCGGCGAAAGGCCGGACGCCGGACGGGGCGGGTCAGACGGTGAAGACCACTTTTCCGAACAGCTCGCCGTCGATCATCGCCGCGAACCCGGCCCTGGCCTCGCGGAGCGGCATGGTTCGGTCGATGACCGGCCGCAGGCCCGTCTGGTCGCAGAACCTGAGCAGGCGCTGGAGTTGATCGCGGTTGCCCATGGTCGATCCGACAACGGAGAGCTGGAGGAAAAAGATCCTGGTGAGCTCGGCAGGAGGCATCGGGCCGCTCGTGGCGCCCGAGATCACTATCCTGCCGCCCGGGCGCAGCGACTTAACCGAGTGAGACCACGTGGCCGCTCCGACAGTCTCCATGACCGCGTCGACTCGCTCCGGTAGCCTGGCGCCGACCGGGAACGCCTGGTCGGCACCGAGCCCGATGGCCCGCTGGCGCTTGTCTTCGCTTCTGCTCGTCACCCAGATCCGGTAGCCTGCCGCCCGGCCGAGCAAGATCAGCGCGGTGGCCACGCCGCCGCCCGCGCCCTGGACCAGGACAGTGCTGCCTGGCTGAAGCCCGGACTTGTCAAAGAGCATCCGGTAGGCGGTGAGGTAAGCAGTAGGCAGGCAGGCTGCCGCCTCGAACGAGATGCTGGCCGGCTTCGGTATCAGGTTCCGCCTCGGGACAGTGACGAGCTCGGCGAACGTCCCGTCGTGTCGCTCGGACAGCAGGGACCGGGCCGGGTCGAGGGTCTCGTCGGCTCCTGCGCCGGGGTCGCTGATCACGCTGTGCACGACTACCTCGCTGCCGTTCTCGTCGAACCCGGCCGCATCGCAGCCGAGCACCATCGGCAGCTGATCGGAGCTGATGCCGACGCCGCGGAGCGTCCAGACATCATGGTGGTTGAGTGAGGCCGCCTTGACCCTGACCGTCGCCCAGCCGTCGGGCGCGGCCGGGTCGGCGTGCTCGCCGAGTTCGAGAGCTGAGATCGGGTCTTCCGGACTGAGGCGGGCTGCGGTGACTGCGAACATGGGCCGACCATACCCTGCGGTACTTCCAGGTTCGCAGAAGGCGCTCCCGCGCGGCACGGGCTGTGACATACTCCGCAAAGGCTGGTTCCGATCCCAATCGTCTGTAAGGACCGGCGTGAATCTGGCTGCCTTTGCTGATCTAGCTGTGCGCCTGGTCAACTCGGCCGCTTGTGATGCCGAAGCTGACCCATTGCGCACCCGGGAGGCGTTCCGCGAGTTCATAGCGGATCGTCCCTTTCTTACTGTCCCGGTAACGCAGCACGACCTAGACCAGCTCAAGCTGCTTCGCGCTGAACTCGCGACCGTCTTCGCGCACGCTGTCGAAGGCGCCGACCGCGCGGCCGCTGACCGCCTCAATGCCCTGATGATGATCCACCCGGTCCATCCGGTGCTGACGGCGCACGACGGCGAGCCCTGGCATGTGCACCTGAGCGAGGCCGGGTCCGTGACGGATCGCTATGCGGCAGCGGCGGTCGTGAGCCTCGCGCTGCTGCTCAGCCAGCTCGGAGTCGATCGCCTCGGTATCTGCGCGATCGCGTCTTGTGACCGCGTGTTCCTTGACGGAAGCCGCAACAAATCTCGCCGCTACTGCGCGCACCATTCGGCGGCGCGCGGCAATGTCACCACGCTGCGGGCGGCTCACGCCGGCGCCGGCGGGGCAAGATCGGTGCGATCAGCGGCTAGCTAGCTCACGAGGCGCCTCTTAGCTGCCTTGATGCCACTTGCGTTACCGAACCGACACCTACTCGCTTCTTCTCACATACCCGAATGATCATTACCATGAGGCCTACTCGCGGGCGTTACCGTACTGTTAAATGAACCGAAAGAAGGTTCGATTCATGGCAACTGACACCGCAGCTGTGTCTACTAGACCGGTCGATGTGGGCCTTAAGCGCGAGATAGGGTTCATCGGTGCGACGTGGTCGTCCGAAACCTCGCTCATAGGCTCCGGCTGGCTCTTCGGCTCGTTTTTCGCCGCCCAGGCAATCGGGCCGTCGGCGATCTGGGCTTGGATGGTCGCCGGTATCGCCATCATCATCCTCGCACTCGTCCATGCCGAACTGGGAGGTATGTTCCCTGTGGCGGGCGGCACCGCCCGCTTCCCGCACCTGGCCTTCGGCAGCGGCGCCGGCATCTCGTTCGGCTTCTTCTCCTGGCTTCAGGCGGTTACCGTAGCTCCCATCGAGTGCTACGCCGTGATCAGATACGGCCAGTTCTGGCTTGATTCCGCCAAGATCAACGTGCTTGACCCGGTCACTGGCAACGCGACGCACCTGGGATTCGTCGTGGTGATCGTGCTGATGGCGATCATGACAGCGATCAACTTCCTCGCGATGCGGGTCTTCGCCCGCATCAACAACGTGATCACCTACTGGAAGGTCGCGATCCCGATCCTCGCGATCATCATCTTGCTGTTCAAGTTCCACCCGCACAACTTCAGCGTCCAGGGCGGCCTCAACCCGGGCAATTCCTTCGGCCTTCCCGGCCCTGGCGGAGTTGGCTGGCACGCGTTCTTCTACGCAATCCCCGGCGCCTCGATCGTCTTCGCTTACCTGGGCTTCGAGCAGGCCGACCAGCTCGCCGGAGAGGTCAAGAATCCGCAGCGCAACCTGCCGCTGGCGCTCATCAGCGCGATCGTGATCGGCACGATCATCTACGTGCTGCTGCAGGTCGCGTTCATCGGCGCCGCGCCGGAGGACCTGATCAAGAACCACCTGGGCTTCGGCGGCATCAGCGCGAAGAACCCGATCGCGATCGGACCGTTCGCTGGCCTTGCGAGCGTGGTCGGCATTGGCTGGCTGGCGATCATCCTGCGCCTGGACGCTTTCATCTCCCCCTACGGCACCGGCCAGATCTATGTCACCTCGACGTCACGGGTCGGCTATGGCCTGGCGAGGAACAGGTACTACCCGTCCATGTTCACCAGGACCGACAAGAATGGGGTGCCCTGGTTCAGCCTGATCATCTCGTTCCTGTTCGGACTGGTCTTCCTGCTGCCCTTCCCGAGCTGGCATTCGCTTGTCGGGCTCGTGACCTCGGCTAGCGTGCTGATGTACGCAGGGGCACCGCTGTCACTCGGCGCGTTCCGCAAGGTGCTGCCTGACGCCAACCGTCCGTACAAGATGCCGGGCGCGGCGGTGATAGGCCCGATCGCCTTCATCGTCTCCAGCCTGATCATCTACTGGTCGGGCTTCGACACCATCTGGAAGCTCGGGGTCTGCATCATCCTCGGCTACCTGTTCATCCTGATGTACTTCGCCGACAACCCGCATGCCCCGAAGGTGCACTGGAAGAAGTCGGCGTGGCTCGCGGTCTACCTGATCGGCATGGGCATCATCTCCTGGCAAGGTCAGTTCGGCACGCTGAACACCTCCCGCATCCCGTTCTGGTGGGACATGGGCCTGGTGGCCGTCTTCAGCCTGGTGATCTACTTCTGGGCGATCTACTCCGCTCAGTCCCGCGCCGAGATGGAGCAGGCCATCATCGAGCAGGCTGGCGGCACGGATGACTGGGAAGCGCAGGTCGCAGAGGCCGCCGGCGCCGCAGAGACCCCGGCCACCTAACCCTGGCTTTACGACGACCGCGAGCACGCGAGGCGCCGACCCTAGCGGGTCGGCGCCTCGCCGCATCTCGCCGGCCGCTCCCCCCGTTTCACGGCCGGCCGCGATGGTAGCGGAGCAGCAGCGTGCCCTTGATCAGCTCAGGCGCCACGACGCCGAACCTGGCGCTGTCAACCGCACCAGCGCCAGGGTTATCGGAGGTCAGGTACCAGCCACCTAGTTCGCGCCTCACAGCGCGCTTGACCAGCAGCACGCTCTGACGTTCCGGATGAGCGGCCACCACGATCTGCCCGTCCCTGACCCTCGGCGGACGGCCAGGGACGAAGCCGCGCCAGATGAGCAGCCAGTCACCTGGCCTCAAGGCGGGCTCCATCGACCGCTCAGCGACGGCGACTCGCCAGATCGGGCAGTGCATGGTCCCTCCCGGACCGCCTGTGGCTCGAAGTTGTACTGTCGGTTTTCGTGATCCAAATGATCCGACACGAGAGAAGGACATCATGAGGCTACTCGCACGTGCCCTCACGCCGAAGGTCACCGCATTCGCCCACTGTGACCTCCCGTGCGGCGTCTACAACCCGGCCCAGG
>DASTJM010000143.1:0-4760 GCA_035716545.1 Streptosporangiaceae bacterium | reverse complement strand
GGTGGCCCGGGCCTGCTCGCTTCTGGCGACGCTGGTCCGGCTGTTCACCGGGGTGATCGGCGGGATCATCCTGCTCTACGCAATCTTCGTGCTGTTCGAGGCGAACCCGAGCAACCCGATGGTCACGTTCTGCGAGGGGGTGCGCAGCTCGTTCGGCTGGTTCACCGAGCACCTGTTCTCGACGTCGACGCCGAAGTACGGCGAGGCGATCAACGCCGCGATCGCGGCGATCATCTACGTCGTCGTGGGCAACATCGTGTCGAAGCTGATCCTGCGCTTCGCACCATCCCTCAAGAAGGCCTGAGTGGAGTGCCAGGGCGCGGAAAACGCGCCCGTGGGACTCCGCTTCAGGCGTTCTTGATCGCGTCGGCCGAATGCAGGCCGAGCTCGTCGACGGAGACCTGGCGCATCTCGACCTTGCGGATCTTGCCGGTCACGGTCATCGGGAACTCGTCGACGATCTTGACGTAGCGCGGCACCTTGTAGTGGGCGAGCCGGCCGGCGCAGAACTCGCGCAGCGCCTCGGCGGTGAGCGGCTCGGCGCCCGGGCGCAGCCGCACCCAGGCCATGAGTTCCTCGCCGAAGCGCTCGTCGGGCACGCCGATCACCTGGGCGTCGACGACGTCGGGGTGCGTGTAGAGGAACTCCTCGACCTCGCGCGGGTACACGTTCTCGCCGCCGCGGATGACCATGTCCTTGATCCGACCGGTGATCTGCACGAACCCGTCCTCGTCCATGACGGCGATGTCGCCGGTGTGCATCCACCTGGCGGCGTCGATGGCGTCGGCGGTCTTGTCCGGCTCGTTCCAGTAGCCGAGCATGACCGAGTAGCCGCGCGTGCACAGCTCGCCGGGCTCACCCCGCGGCAGCACCCGCCCGGTATCAGGGTCGATGACCTTGACCTCGACATGCGGGTGCACCCGGCCGACCGTGGAGACCCGCCGCTCCATGTCATCATCGGCTGTCGTCTGGGTGGACACAGGCGACGTCTCTGTCATCCCGTAGCAGATCGTGACCTCGGTCATGTGCATCTCGCTGACGACCCGCTTCATGACCTCGACCGGGCACGGCGACCCGGCCATGATGCCGGTCCGAAGCGTCGACAGGTCGTAACTCGCGAAGTCAGGCAACGCCAGCTCGGCGATGAACATCGTCGGCACTCCGTACAGCGACGTGCACCGCTCGGCCTGCACCGTGCGCAAGGTCTGGGCGGCGTCGAATCCCGGGGCCGGGATCACAATGCAGGCACCGTGCGTAGTACACGCCAAAGTACCAAGAACCATTCCAAAACAGTGATAGAAAGGTACTGGTATGCAAACTCTGTCCTGCTGGGTGTATCCGCATCCCTGGCCAATGAAGAGGGCGTTGTTCAGGATGTTGTGGTGCGAGAGCGTCGCGCCCTTCGGGAAACCGGTCGTGCCGCTTGTGTACTGAATGTTGATCGGGTCATCGAAGGACAAGCTGGTTTCGCGCTCCGCTAGCTGGTCCGTTCCGGAATCACCAGCGCCGCCCGGAGTACTGAAGAGAGCGTCCCACGCAGGCGTGCCAAGGTAGATCACGTCGGCCAGGTCCGGCACCCCGGGCCTGACCTCGTCGATCATGCCCCGGTAGTCACTGGTCTTGAAGCTCTCCGCGCTGACCAGCAGCCGCACCTCCGACTGGCGCAGCGCGTACGCGAGCTCGTGGCCGCGGTAGGCGGGGTTGATGTTGACCAGGATGATCCCGGCCTTGGCGGTGGCGTACTGAAGCAGCACCCACTCGGCGCAGTTCGGCGCCCAGATGCCGACCCGGTCCCCGGCCTCGATGCCAGCGGCGATCAGCCCGCGCGCGAGCGTATCGGTCTCGGCGTCGAATTGCGCATACGTCCACCGCTTGCCCGCAGGCGCGTCAACGAGCACCTCGGAGTCCGGATGAGCGGCGGCGACACGGCGCAGGTTGGCGCCGATAGTCTCGCCCAGAAGCTCGGTGCTCGATGCTCCGTGGCTGTAGGACAGTAGCGCGGTGGTGACTTGCGATGACATGAAACCCATCGTGCCCGGTTTGACGTCCCGTGTGAAGCTGGCAGGAGCGTGAAGCCCGAGCCGCTCAGGCCGCGCTGACCAACTTCGGGGAATTATTTCCTCCTGAAGTGCAATAGGGTGGTGATCGCAGGATTCGATCCGTCTTAACCGGAGCGACCAGTGCACCTCTGGGTGGTCTGGATTATTGCCGCCGCCGTTCTCGGCGTCGCGGAGTTGCTTACTACTGCGTTCGCTCTTGTCCTTATCGCCGTTGGCGCCCTGGCCGCCGCGCTTGCCAGTGCGCTCGGCGGAGGGATTGGCGTTCAGCTGGCGGCCTTCGTGGTCGTGTCACTGGCCGGAATCGTCGTGCTCAGGCCGCTTGGCCTCCGACGGCTGCGCCGCCAGCCGCAGCTGCGAACGGGGACCGCGGCGCTCGTCGGCCGGACGGGGTACGTGCTCGCCGACGTCACACCGCACGAAGGCCGCATCAGAATCGGCGGCGAGGAATGGTCCGCCAGGCCCTATGACGACGTATCGGTCATTCCGGCTGGTTCGACGGTCGACATCCTGCAGATTAAGGGCGCAACCGCCCTAGTGCACCCGAGGGAGTGACAAGATGTCGGGAGCGGCCATAGCCATCCTCCTGGTGGCGGTCTTGGCGATCGTGCTGATCGCCTTGTTCATCAACCGGTCCATCTGGCTGGTACCGCCCGCGAGGGCGCGCAACGTCGAGCGGCTTGGCCAGTTCCACAAGACCATGCAGCCCGGGCTGAACTTCGTCCTGCCCATGATCGACAGGGTCAAGGACCTCATCGACCTGCGCGAACAGGTGGCGTCATTTACCGGCCAGCGCGTGATCACCGAGGACAACGTCGTCGTCAGCATCGACACGGTCCTGTTTTTCCAGGTCACCGACCCGCGAGCGGCGGACTACGAGATCGTCAACTACATCGGCGCGATCGAGCAACTCTCCGCGACCATGCTCCGCAGCGTCATCGGCAGCATGGACCTCGAGCAGACGCTGACCTCACGGGACCAGATCAACACGCTGCTGCGCGGGGTGCTCGATGACGCCTCGGGCAAGTGGGGCATCCGCGTGACCCGCGTCGAGATCCGTTCCATCGATCCGCCTCAGACGATCAAGGATGCGATGGAGAAGCAGCTCAAGGCTGAGCGGGAGAAACGGGCCGCCATCCTGCACGCCGAGGGCCTGCAGCAGGCCCAGATCCTGACTGCCGAGGGCGACAAGCGCGGCGCGATCCTGCGCGCCGAAGGCGAGAAGCAGTCGGCGATCCTGCGCGCTGAGGGGCAGGCACAGGCTATCGCGACCGTGTTCCGGTCGATCCATGACGGCGATCCCGATCCCAAGCTGCTCGCGTACCAGTACCTGCAGACGCTGCCCCAGCTCGCGCAGGGTCAAGGGAACACTGTCTGGATGATCCCGAGCGAGCTGACCGGAGCGCTGAAGATGCTCAGTTCAGCGTTCGCCGGCGGCGATCCGGCGGCGGAACCCGAGCCTGTTCCCGTCCCGCGTCAGGCGCCCAAAAAGGATGCGGTGCCGCAGCAGTTGCTCCCGCGCGTCGCCGTCGACCTGAATGAGCCGCGAACGATGCCCAGGCCAGGCGGGCTTGGTGCGGCACTGACGTCAGATACGGATGGCCAGTCCGGCGGTTAGCAGGACGCCGAACGCGAGTTGCAGCCGGCCGGTCTGGCCGAGCACGGTGATCAGCCCGCGGCCGGTGGTTCCGGCCAGGACCTGCCTGGCCGGAACCACCGCGAGCGGCACCGCGGCCAGGGCGAGCAATGCGAAAGGTGCCGCCGGTGCCATCGCGATGGCGGCCAGGAATGGCAGCAGCACGCACCCGGCGTAAAGCACCCGGGTCCGGCGGTCACCGATCACCACGGCCAGCGTTCGCTTGCCCGAAGTCTGGTCGGTCGGGATGTCGCGCAGGTTGTTGATCACCAGCAGCGCGCAGGCGAGCAGCCCGATCGGAACCGCCGCGCCGAGGGCGATCCAGCTGAGCCTGTCCATCTGCACGTACGCGGTGCCGATCACCGCGGCGAGCCCGAAGAACACGAAGACCGACAACTCGCCGAGCGCGCGGTAGCCGTACGGGCGACTGCCCCCGGTGTAAAACCACGCAGCCGCTATCGCCGCCGCCCCGAGCGCGATGAGCCACCACGAGACGACGACGGCGAGCGCCAGCCCGGCGAAGCCGGCGATCAGGAAACAGGTGAACGCTGCGATTAGCACGTGCTTCGGGGCGGCGAGGCCAGAACCGACTAGCCGGACCGGTCCCACCCGCTGCTTGTCGGTGCCGCGGACGCCGTCGCTGTAGTCGTTCGCGTAGTTGACGCCCACCTGCAACGCGAGCGCGACGACGAGCGCGAGCACCGCCCGCCAGCCAATGAAGGCGCCGCAGCCGGTCGCGACCCCTGATCCCACCGCCACGGGAACGACAGCCGCAGGCAGCGTCCGAGGCCGCGTCCCGGCCATCCAGTCCTTCGCCGCTGTCACGACCTCGCCTTATCTCCCGCCACCGCCGTCGCCCCGAGGGCGGCTCACAGATTAGCGCGTGTCCGTACTTGCCCCGACTGCACCCGCCCGCGCTGCCCGTGACCGTTGCTGCAGCCCGTAGCCGACCCAGCATCAACAGCAGCAGGTAGGAACACCCGGCGGGCAGCGGACCTATGTGCGATTACCCGGCCCTGGTCGGCAGGTGGGGCACCCTGCTGTCGCGCAGGCGACAGCAGGGTGCC
>DASTJM010000142.1:0-4998 GCA_035716545.1 Streptosporangiaceae bacterium | reverse complement strand
CGCGCCGCGGCCATCGCCGCCGAGCTGTCAGCGATCGGGCTCGCCCTGCCCGGCACCCTCATCCGGCGGCAGGTCCGTTGCGGCAAGCCCCGCTGCGCCTGCCACGCCAGCCCGCCCGTCCTGCACGGCCCCTACTGGCAGTGGACCCGGAAGATAGCCGGCAAGACCATCACCCGGATCGTGCCCGACGAGCAGCTCGACGACTACCGGCAGTGGCTCGACAACGACCGCCGGCTCCGCGAACTCGTCGCCGAACTGGAAACCCTCACCCTCGCCATCGCCGACACTCGCCCGGGCCAGCGCAAACCACCCCGTAAACACACATAAAGCTGTGGCCAGGCGCTGCTTAACCTGCGGACAGCCCGGCCACCAGTGTCAGTCCTCGCAGGTCACCGCCAAATGTGAGGACCTGTCCATGTCAGAGGCATGATCACCAGGTTTGACGCCCGGTCCGTGGAACGGGTCGTGGAACGAGCAGGTTAAATTTCGGTATCCTAGAGTCATTCCTGCTGCCCTTTCTGGTCACATAGAGTTACTTCCCAGTGGTCATTACCGGGTGCACGTGTATGCCGGGAGGGACCCCGCTACGGGTAAGCCGCGCCGGGTCCGGCGGACGTGCGCGACCGAGGCGAAGGCCGCGCAGGAGCCGGCGAACCTTCTGCGTGATGCGGAGGCTGAGCGGTTGCCTGATGATTCGGCGACGTTCGGGGTGGTGCTGGACCGTTACCTGGAGGTCGCCGATCTTGAGGTGTCGGCGCGGGTCAATCATGAGAGTTATATCCGGCGGATTATCCGGCCGGTGCTTGGTGATGTGCGGGTGCGGAAGATCGGGCCGGACAGCCTGGATGCGTTGCATTCGCATCTGAAGAAGTGCGGGCGGCTGCCGAAGGTCGAGCATCACGCCGAGGGCGTGCACGAGTGTGATGAGCGGTGCGGGCCGTTCCGGGATCACCGGACGCCGCAGCCGCACGTGTGCGATAAGCGCTGCCGGCCGCATGAATGCAGGCCGCTGGCGAAGGCCTCGATCGTGAAGGTGCACGCGATCATCTCGGCGGCGATGAGCCTGGCGGTCCGCTACGACTGGATCGACCGGAACCCGGCCGAGCGGGCGACGCCGCCTTCGCCGGGGAAGCGGGAGCCTGAGCCGCCGAGCCCGAAAGCTGCGGCGTGGCTGCTGAACCACGTCTGGCATTTTGATGAGGAGTTCGGGCTGTTCTTGTGGCTGGCGATGGTGACCGGGGCGCGGCGGGGTGAGCTGATGGGGTTGCGGGAGTCGCGGTTCGACTTTGAGTTGCTGGAGGTCCGGTTCAGCCGGAATTTCCTGGTCAGGGACGGTCAGCGGTTCGAGAAGGCGCCGAAGGCCGGTGCGGGGCGGACGGTGGCGTTGGATTCGCTGACGGGGACTCTTCGCTGAGTCCTTTGCGCGGCTGCGGGCGGCGGCTGCGGAGGTGGGGCTGGAGGTGCCGGAGGACGCGTTCGTGTTCTCGCCTGATCCGCTGGGGGCTCAGCCGTGGAATCCGGACACGATGACCCATCGGTATGAGCGGTACGCGCCGGTCGTAGGGATTAAGAGTGCACTGAAGGAGCTGCGGCATTACTCGGCTACGCAGCTGTTGTCGAGTGGGGTGGACCTGCGGACTGTGGCCGGGCGGCTGGGACATTCTGAGGGGTCGACGACGCTGCGGTTCTATGCTCAGTTCGTGCGGCCTGCTGATCAGGCTGCGGCGACGGTGCTATCGGGTCGGCTCGCCGATATGCGGAAGAAGGAGCGGCTGCGCGAGCTGTACGTGTCGCTGCCTGCGGGAGGTCCGCGATGGCGAAGTGCATGCGGTGGCAGGAAAGCTCGCTGCCCAGGTCGGTCTTGAACCGGAGGCCGCTGCTGGCTACCTGAGGGAATTCGGAGGCACCTGATCAGGTATCCCGGCGGACACGCCGCTTCGGCTAGCGGCGGAGCCGAGTTTGGCTGCGGCGCGGTTGCGTCGTTTGATCAGGTCCTCGACGGCGTCTTCGCGGGCTGCTCGCTGGCCGTACAGGGCCACGCCGCGTTCAGCCCACCATTTGCAGGCGTGCCAGTCTTGTTTCTTCTGCTGGCGGATGGCCATCTGGCGGTAGGTGTCAAGGAGCGGGATCTTTCCCCATTTCGCCAATGAAGGCCGCGCAGCTGCTGTCCATCTCCGTGTCATGACTGATGCAGGCTTGGTCGTACTCGGCTAGCGCTGAGTCGTACAGGTCACGTGACCGGTACAGTCGCCTTTCCAGTTCGGCGAATGGCGCTGCCCGCAGGCGCATGTCCCGGCGGAGCCTGGCGGGCGCGGGGGGACGGAAGAATCCCGAAGTCGGCCGGATTGTGCTCCAGCCACACCCCGAGCCGACCGAAGCCGTCCGCGTAGTAGCCGCCGCCGGCGATCACCCCTCGCAGGGCCACGTGTCCGCTCCTCGCAGCCATGAGCGTCCGCAGGCCCGCCAGGTACTCGCGCGCGGTTGTCCGGGGCAGGTGCCCGACGACCTGGCCGTCGATGTGGACGGCGATTGCGTTCGGGTCATAGCGGTTATCCGGCTCGGGTACCAGCACGGCGACGATCTCGCGGCGGACCTTCTCCCCGATATTCGCATGTGCCAGGTGCCACAGCACGTCTTGATGCGCGCTCTCACCGACCACTTCGAGGTCGTCGCGGCTCTCCAGGATGCACACTGGCGCCCTCGGCGGCGCGGGCCTGTTAGCTGGTGCAGTCGATCCAGTCGCGCGCAGCCGATTTAGCAAGCTGGCTCAGAACGCCAGATCGAGGATCTGGTGTTCGAGACCGCGAGCCGGTGCGTGGTTCTCATGGTGGCCGACCACACGCTGGCGGAAATCCCCACCATGTCATCTACCGGTGCGGGGTCACAGGAGAGATGATGTTGACGAAGTAATTCCTGGCGCAGGCGTCGATCGAAGGGCGAGTACGTCAGCATGCCCAGAGGTAGGTGCCGGCGAAGTTGCCGGGGGACACGCTGGACAGGGTGCGGGTGCTGGTGTCGGCGGAGTCCGGCCGGGGGGCGCGGGCTGGGGCGGCTGGGCCGGGCGTGTTACGAGCTGGGGCGGCTGGGCCGGGCGTGTTACGTCCGACGCCTGCAAGCTTGCATAATGTAAGCATGCCGAATGTGCTAGTGAGGGATGTCTCGGAAGAGGTCCATGCTGCGCTGGCACGGCGGGCTGAATTGCGGGGTCAGTCGTTGCAGCAGTATCTGGCTGCGGAGTTGCGGCGGCTGGCGGAGCGGCCGAGCATGCAGGAGGTGCTGGACCGGATCGGTCGGCACCGGGGCGGCCGGGTTGGCCTGGGGCGGGCTGCGCAGGATCTGGCCGAGGAACGATCCGGCCGGTGATCGTGATCGACGCGTCCGTGCTGGCCAATGTCGTGGGAGACGACGGCCCGGACGGGCGGCGGATCCGCCGCGAACTCGGGGATGCTAGCGACTTGGCAGCACTGGATCTGGTGGATGTGGAGACGGTGGCGGTGCTGCGCAAGCGGTGGCTTGCCCGTACGCTCTCGGATCACCGGTTCGCGGCTGCAGTGGCAGACCTGGCGGATCTGGAGATTGACCGGTACCCGGTGCTGCCGTTCATGCGCCGCGCCTATGAGCTGCGGGCGAACGTGACCGCCTACGACGCCGCATACGTGGCGCTCGCCGAGACCCTCGAATGCGAACTGTGGACCGGGGATCGCCGGCTGGCCAATGCCCATGGCCCGAAATGCGTCATCCGGGTGCTCACATAGCTGCCGAAGCAATGCGAGGACTTGCGTCAACGATGCTCAGTACTGCAGGACAAGGCGCAGCGGCCGCTAGCACCGCGGCTCTCCCGATCCCGAGGTATGTGTTCAGCGGCGCTTGACCATACGCCGCGACACGGGCGCGAGATGAACTCGCGCTGCCTTGGAGCGGTGAGCCGAGTCCGTTCCTGGCGTTGCCTCAATAGACGGAGACAGTTCGTCGCTCACGACGGCTAGCTGAACGCCGCCGCTCTCGCCGCGCGGCTCGGAATCGCTCGATGCACTCTCATCGGGAAGCCCTGCCGAACGACGCCAACATGTTCCGCGAAGCGTAGTGTCGCGGCTGTTGATGGTCCGGGCGCAATGCTGGACAGAAGTTTTTGTTCAGCTAGGCGGGAGGTGCTGGGGTGTCTGTGGCGAGTGAGTTTGAGCATGCTGAGCAGGTTGTTGCTGATGTGGTGTTGCTGGGGGAGATCGCGGTGGGCCGGCTGGATTCGCAGGGTGTGAGGGAAGCGGCGGGTGTGTTGCTGGAGTGCCGGCGCAGTGAGCTGCCGGGGGTGTCGGTGGCTGTGGCGGCGCGGCTGCTTGGTGTGTCGCGGACGACGGTCGAGGCGTGGCGGGCTGAAGGGGTGCTGGATCCGGCTTTGTCGCGGCGGCGCAGGCATGAGGTGACGATCGACAGCGTGGTGCGGCTGCGGTCCCTGGTGGGGGAACTGCGCTGGCTGGACCGGCTTCGTGATCTGCGGGATTACGTGTGGTGGTCGGCTCAGGACAGCGCTGATTACGCCGATGGCAGGCTGGGCGAGGCGCTGGCGGAGTTGCGGGCGGGTGAAGTGGGCGAGGAGATCACGCCTTCGGCGGGGGATCTGGCGTGGGCGCGTCGGGAGCTGGCTGGCGAGGAAGGGCACGGGAGTTGACGGTTGCCGTAGTGCCGACAAGCTGGCTGACCGCCAGATCGCGGATCTGCGGGGCAAGCCGCGCGCGTCGCTGCTGTTAGCTGTCGATGACATCCGGCGCCGTGGCTGCGCGGCTGCGGGCGTCCGGCTGACCGGTGCGGAGCTGTCGGCGATCTGCCGCCTTGACTTGTACGGGGCGTGGCGGCTGCGTAGCTATTCACCAGGCGTAGCTAGCTAGGTCGCGGTTACAGTTTCAGGTATTTTCCGGAGCGGCTCGCCGCCGGGCTGACTTGCCGTGAACCTTGCGAGGGCGCGGCCCGGCGGCGCGGAGGGGATGCTTGCTGGGTGGCTGA
>DASTJM010000141.1:0-115038 GCA_035716545.1 Streptosporangiaceae bacterium | reverse complement strand
CCGGGCGGGGCCTGCGGCATTTCGCCCGGGCCAGGCTGTGCCGGTGGGGCACCCTGCTGTCGCTCAGGCAGCAGCAGGGTGCCCCACCTGCACCGGGCCAGGGGCCGAAATTCATGATCGCGGGGACTTTTCAGGGCGGGCTCCGGGTCCGTTACCGTCACGTTATTTGGGCCAGAGCCAAGATTCAACCGTCGTTGACAGTTACAGCATCGCGTGCCTTCCTGCTGTTGTTCGTTGCGGGCCAGCCCGATGGCCTGAGGTTTTTGACTAACCAATGTGCGGCATGACAACCAAATTTTAGACGTCAATCCGCGTAGTCATGTGGTCAGGTCAGGCCCATGTGGGCGACTAGGCGGGAGACGCGATCTAGCCTGTTGATCTATACGCAGGTGGGGAGAGGTGACGAAGCCACGGTACGTGCGTCCGGAAGTGTTCGAGCCGAGAATAATCCAGCGGCCACGGGCAGCCAGATCCCAATCTGCGAGTTGTTGCGCGGCACACCGATGGGCCTGTCGCGCCGGGCACGCTAAGGCGGACGATGTGCGGGAGCCGGGGACGACCCACAAGATCAACTTAGGCTAGGTGGCATTGGGTCTGTGGAGGGTTGTCATGTTATGGAGCCTTGCCCTGTTATCCGACGAAAAATCTCCGCAACATGATAAGGCTCCCTTAGGAACCCGAGACAACTCCACAATCATGACGAAAGTGCTCCCGTAAACGAAAACTCTGCACCCAGAAGCAACGCCGTCCAGCCTGAACTGATCTTGGAAGCCTGAACTGATCTTGGAAGCCTGAGCTGATCTTGGAAGCCTGAGCTGATCTTGGAAGAAGGCGCGGTGCCGGTCGCGGGTGCCGGATCAGGCCTGGTGAGTCGTCCGCGCTGGCGCCCGAGTTGCTGAAAAAGCAGAAGTGGCTGATGTGATTGCCGGGACCGGAGCATGGGCGCCTGGATGCGGGAGTCGTTGCCGGAAATCAAGTACCGGTCCGCGCACCGATGTTGCCCAGGGCTCAGGGCTTAGCGGCATTGGGCTTTGGGTTAGAGGTCTTTCAGCAGATTGCGCATCATCTTGACGCTGCCTGAGGGGGTGGTCGCCTCGACGCAGAGGCGGTCCATCACCATCAGGTAGCTGTCCACGACCTCCTGCTTGTCCAGGTACAGCGCGCTCGTGAGCTGCTCAAGGTAGACCACGTCCGGCAGGTCGTACTCGGCGAAGCGGAGGATGCTGAACGGGCCGCCGGCCGCCGCGTGACCGCCGGCATGGAACGGGATGATCTGGATGGTGACGTTAGGCCGCTGAGCCAGTTCGATCAGGTGCCTGATCTGCGCCCGCATGACCTCGGTGCCGCCGATCGGCCGGCGCAGGATCGCCTCGTCGAGCACGGCCCAGACATTCGGCGGGTTGGGCCTGGTGAAGACGACCTGCCTGGCCAGGCGCAGGCCGACGCGCCGGTCGACGTCGCGCATGGGCGCGTTCGGGTGGCCGAGCATGGTGACGGCGCGGGCGTATTCACCGGTCTGGAGCAAGCCGGGGATGAACTGGACTTCGTAAGCGCGGATCTGGGTCGCCGCTTCCTCGAGTCCCACGTAGGCCTCGAACCAGCTCGGCAGGATGTCCGAATAGTCGTGCCACCAGCCCTGGGCGTTGGCCCGGCTGGCCAGATCGCGCAGCGCCTGACGTTCCTGCTCGTCGGTGACGCCATAGTGGGTCAGCAGGTCGGTGATGTCGCGGTCCTTGAAGCCAACCCGGCCGGTCTCGAGCCTGCTGATCTTCGAGTGCGACGCCCTGATGACGTTGCCTGCTTCTTCCAGCGAGATGCGCTTGGCCTCGCGCAATCGCCTGAGCTGGGCCCCCAGCAGGATACGGAGGACGGTCGGCCCGCCGCTACCCGGTGCCGTGACCAAGCTACGCACTGGGCTGCCATCTGCCTCGGCTGTTGCGCTCATGCGTCCCTCCGGCGAACGCCCGTGGAATGGTTCAATCAATGGAGTGTCCCACGGACACCCTCCAGCGGGCTACCAGCAAATCCTAAGCGGCACGGGAATGCTGAAAACTCCCTGTCACGCAGGTATTACTCGCCAGTTAACTTGCTAGCGGTCAGCCAGATCAGCCGCGTCGAACTCGCCGTCCCGGGCGCCGAGCAGAAAGGCATCCCACTCGGCTGGGGTGAAGATCAGCGCAGGTCCGTCCGGGTCACGGGAGTTGCGCACCGCTATGTCTCCCGCAGGCAGTTTAGCTGCCTCGACGCAGTTGCCGCTCGGGTTGCTGTAGCGGCTCTTGCGCCAGGTCGCGCGGTGCAGCAGCGATGCCCGTACGCCGTTGTAAACCACGTCCACCGTCAATCCCTCCGCCGTGGTGATCAGTCCTGGCAAAAGTGCCTAGCCCTGCTCACGGCTGAAGACCACGGGCCGAAGCCCTTGTCTGGACAGCACTGGCTTTCTGACAGTGCTGGTGTCTACAGCACTGGTGTGCAGCAGCACTTGCATGTGCACGCCATTAATGGCATCGTAACGGACGAACCGGTCTGTTGGGTTCGTCGGTGTACCGGCATCAGCCCAAGGACCGTAACGGCGTGGCTAATGGCACACAGGCACCGATACATAGGTACTAGGGACATCAGGTGACATTCGCGCAGACGTGGGATGTGAGCTGTGGCACCGACGATGGAGCGTCTGCCGATCCCGCGCCGCTAGCCTCGCCGGCCAGCGCCGCCTGCTTGGGGCCGGCGCTGCCGCAGTGCCCGCCCGAACTGGCCGCGGCCACTCCAGGTGGCCTGCGAAAGGTCTTGCTGGCGATCGGTCCTGAGTCGGCCAGGGTGGCCAGGGACTTTACCACGTCTACGCTGAGCGACTGGCAGCTCGACTCGCTGGCGCAAGAAGCTGTGCTGATCGCCTCCGAGCTGGTCACCAACGCGATCAGGCACGGCAGTGAAGGCTTGAAGGGGTCCAGGGTCGAGCTTGCGTGGCAGCGGCAGGCGACCAAGGTCATCTGCATGGTGACCGACCGGAGCCCGCTGCCGCCGGTACTGGGGTCAGCTGGCAAGGATGCCGAGTCCGGGCGGGGATTGCAGGTCGTTCAGGCGCTGGCCGCCACCTGGGGCTGGATGATGCTCGGCGCGACGAGCAAGGCGGTCTGGGCGGCGCTGGCTATCCCCCGCCAGCTGTAGCAGGAGACTAAGCCGCCTCCGGCCTGACGGCGAGGACGACCTTGCCGCGAATGTGCTGATGATCCACCGCGTCGAACGCATCGGCTGCCGCATCGAGCGGAAAGACCTTGCTGGCCATCGTGCGCAGCAGGCCGCCGTTCGCGAACCTGGCCAGAGCGGCAAGTTCCGAGCCGTTCGGCGCCACGATGAAAAAGTCACCGCGAGCATGGTGCTTCTCCGCTTCCATGGCGGACGGCTCGGCGGCGATCCCGATCATCGCGCCGCCCGCCCGCAAGCACGGCCAGATGGCTTTCATGGCGCCGGTGCCGACCAGGTCGATCGCGATGTCGACTTCTCGCTGCGGCAGGCCGGCTGGCAGCTTGGCATAGTCGAGTACCCGCTCGGCACCAAGCCCGACGACGAAGTCGGCGTCCCTGGCTGACGCCGTTGCCGTTACCCTGGCGCCAAGCGCTGAGGCGAGCTGGACCGTGTAGCTGCCGACCCCGCCAGCGGCGCCGTTGACCAGTACATGCTGGCCTGGCTGGATATGCCCGTGATCCACTAGAGCCTGCCAGGCGGTCAGCGGCGCCAGCGTCATGCTCGCGGCGCTGACATGATCGATGGCGGCCGGCTTGACCGCCAGGTCGGCGGCGGGTGCCAGCGCATAGTCCGCCGCGGCGCCGTCGAGGTCGAAGTTGATCAGCCCGAGCACGTGCTCGCCGACGGGCGGGCCGCTCGCGCCCTCGCCTAGCTGGACAACCGTCCCGGACATCTCGTGACTCAGCGTCGCGGGCCAGTGCCTGGGCCAGCTGCGTTCCCCGGCGGTCAGCGCCGCGGCATGCACTTCGACGAGCGCCTCGCCGGGACCCGGTACCGGGATAGGCACGTCGTCCATCCGCACCTGGCTGTCTGGCTCATCGACTCGTATCGCCCGCATGATCATCGCCGTACCCGGCAGCTATCCACCCAACCAGCGAGGACGCTGCCGCCGGGGTAAAGTCCCGCCGCGCGGGCCGCCGCCGTGCTGCCGCGCGGGTCGCCGCCGTGCTGCCGCGCGGGCCGCCGCGGTGCTGCCGCGTTGCGGCCGGCGGTGCTGCCGCGTTGCGGCCGGCGGTGCTGCCGCGCGGCGGCCGGCCGTGCGTGCCCGGCTTCGCACGGTCTCGATTCACTTAAGGTGAGGTGATGACAAGGTTCGTGTGGTTCCGCCTGGCCCGCTGTCTCGATCCGGGCTTCCTGACCCGCTCGCGGAGTATCGTGCCGCGAGCGTGGCCCGCCCGCACGACTGCCAGTCGTCATAGCCACCCGCATGCTGGGTAGGCAGGGTCACATGTTTGGTCTACCAGGTAACGTTCGCGGATGCCTGTTTGATCTTGATGGCGTCCTGACCAAGACCGCCCAGATCCATGATGCCGCGTGGAAACAGGTGTTCGACGACTTCCTGCGCGCCCGTGCCGCGCAGGAAGGCGAGCCGTTCGTGCCCTTCGACAAGGTCACCGACTATGACGACTTCGTGGACGGCATGCCCCGGGCCGACGGCGTCAGGTCATTTCTCGCCTCGCGCGGCATCCGCCTGCCCGAGGGTCATGCCGACGATCCGCCGGGCGCCGGCACTGTGGCCGGAATCGGCAACCGCAAGAACGAGGTCGTGCTTGCGCTGATGCGTGACCATGGGGTGCAAACCTACGAGGGCTCCGTACGGTATGTCCGGGCGATCAAGCAGGCTGGCCTGCGTCGCGCGGTCGTCTCATCGAGCGCGAATTGTGCCCAGGTCCTGGAAGCCGCCGGGATCGCTGACCTGTTCGAAACGCGGATCGACGGCATCGTCGCCGAGCGGGAGCGCCTCAGAGGCAAGCCAGCGCCGGATACGTACCTGGCCGGTGCCAAGGCGCTTGGCCTGACGCCGGACGCGGCCGCGGTTTTCGAGGACGCGCTGGCCGGGGTTGCGGCAGGACGCGCGGGCGGCTTCGGCTACGTCGTCGGCATCGACCGGGTCGGCCACGGCCAGGCGCAAGCGCTGCGCGAACACGGCGCCAGCATCGTAGTGCAGGACCTCGCCGACTTCGCCGACCTCGCCGGCCCGTCCACCCACGCCGACCTCGCCGACCCGTCCACCCACGCCGACCTCGCCGGCCCGTCCACCCACGCCGACCTCGCCGGCCCGCCCGCCCACGCCGACCCTCCGGACCAACATGATTAAGCAGAGCGCCTTTACCATCGAGCCGTGGTGCCTCCGGGAAACCTCGCTTGACCTGGACATCCTCGCCCAGACCGAGTCAGTGTTCGCGCTGTCCAACGGCCACCTCGGCTGGCGTGCCAACCTGGAGGAAGGTGAGCCGCACGGGCTGCCAGGCAGTTACCTCAACGGCTTCTACGAGCTGCGGCCACTGCCGTACGCCGAAGTGTCGTACGGGCAGCCCGAGTCCGGCCAGACCGTCATCAATGTCACGAACGGCAAGCTGATAAGGCTGTTCGTCGACGACGAGCCTTTCGACGTCCGGTACGGCGAGCTTCGCTCGCATGAACGGGCACTCGACTTGCGAAACGGTACCCTGCACCGCACCGCTGAATGGGTGTCTCCCGCGGGCCGCGCTGTCCAGATCAAGACGACCCGCCTGGTGTCCTTTACCCAGCGAGCGGTGGCCGCGATCAGCTACGAGGTAACGCCGCTGGACGCGCCCGTGCGCATCGCGCTGCAGTCCGAGTTGCTCGCCAACGAGCCGCTGCCGACAACGTCAGGTGATCCGCGTGTCGCAGCGGTGCTCGACCAGCCGCTCGACTCGGAGTTTCACGGCACCGACGGCAACGCTGTCGTGCTCGTGCACTGCACCAAACGGAGCAAGCTGCGCATCGCCGTCGCCATGGACCACATCATCGACGGCCCGCCAGAGGTGCTGATCGAGGCCAAGTCGTTCGCCGACGTCGGCATCGTCACGGCGGCCACGCCGCTCAAGCCGGGGGAGCGGCTGCGGGTGACGAAGTTCGTTGCCCACGGCTGGTCCGGCGCGCGCTCCTTGCCAGCCGTCCGCGATCAGGTGTGGGCCGCCCTCAGCGGCGCCAGGCAGAGCAAATGGGAAGGCCTGCTCGCCGAGCAGCGGTCCTTCCTCGACGATTTCTGGTGCCGATCGGACGTGGAGGTCGACGGCGACACCGAGGTACAGCAGGCCGTGCGGTTCGCGCTGTTCCATGTGCTGCAAGCCGGCGCTCGTGGCGAGAACAGGCCCATCCCCGCCAAGGGCCTCACCGGGCCCGGCTACGACGGCCACGCGTTCTGGGACACAGAGACTTTCGTGCTCCCGCTGCTCAACGTGACCGCGCCCGAGGCTGCCGCCAGCGCGCTTCGCTGGCGGCACAGCACGTTGCCGCTGGCCAGGGAGCGCGCCAGCCAGCTCGGGCTCGAGGGAGCCGCGTTCCCGTGGCGTACCATCTCAGGGCAGGAGTGCTCGGGTTACTGGCCAGCGGGCACGGCCGCCTTTCATGTCAATGCCGACATCGCCGACGCCGTCGTCCGGTACGTGGACGCGACCGGCGACCAGGCGTTCGAGGGCGGCCCAGGGATCGACTTGCTGGTGGAGACGGCACGGCTGTGGCGCTCGCTCGGCCACCACGACCCGCTGGGCGAGTTTCACATCGACGGCATCACCGGACCCGACGAGTACAGCGCGATCGCCGACGACAACGTCTACACGAACCTCATGGCGAAGCGGAACATGCGCGCCGCCGCCGACGCATGCGACCGTCATCCGGACCGGGCGCGCGATCTAGGCGTCAACGTCGAGGAGATGGCCGGCTGGCGCGATGCCGCCAGGGACATGCACATCCCGTTCGACCACACCCTCGGAGTGCATCCGCAAGCCGACAAGTTCACCAGGTACCAGGCCTGGGACTTCGACAGGACCTCGCCCGACCAGTACCCTCTGCTGCTGCACTTCACCTACTTCGACCTGTACCGCAAGCAGGTAGTCAAGCAGGCCGACCTGGTGCTGGCCATGTTCATGTGCAATAACTCGTTCACCGCCGAGCAGAAGGCGCGGAACTTCGACTACTACGAGTCGATCACGGTACGCGACTCGTCGCTGTCGGCTTCCACTCAGGCGATCATCGCCGCCGAAGTGGGTCACCTGGACCTGGCCTACGACTACCTGGGCGAGGCGGCCATGATGGACCTGCGTGATCTGGAGAGCAACACCCGCGACGGCGTGCACATGGCCTCGCTGGCCGGTGCCTGGCTCGCCCTGGTCTACGGATTCGGCGGCATGCGGCGCGTCGAGGGCCAGATCACCTTCGAGCCGCGCTTGCCGCAGGGGCTGACCAAGCTGGCGTTCACGGTGCTGATCAGGGGCCGCCACCTGCACGTGGAAGTGACCAGCCAGTCAGCGAGATACCTGCTCACTGACGGCGATCCGCTGACGATCACCCATCATGGCGACGAGGTGCACCTCGTGGCCGGCCAGCCGCGGGACCCTCCGATCCCCGCGATCTCGCCGCGCCCGCGCCCGCGCCAGCCACGCGGCCGGGAACCTGCCCGCCGCCGCGCCGCTGACCAGCCCGGATTACTGGATCCGCCACCGGAACGGCCCGCGCTGCCCGCGGCTCAAGGCGATCAGCCCGGGTGACACCGCCTCGCCCGGGAACCTACTCGGTGACCACGGCGAGCTGGCCCTCGCGCCGGGTGACGTCGATGATGTGCGTCCCGTCGGTACCACGCGACACCCGCAGGTCCACGCTGGCCCCTCCGACGGTCAGCTGTTCCAGGCGCACGTCGGTCAGCCACGAAGGCAGGGCGGGCCGCACCCGCAGCTCGCCGGCGGCGGCGTCGGCCTCCAGGCCGAGCAGGACGGTCAGTAGCTGAATGACCGCGCCAGACGCCCAGGCCTGCGGTACGTTCGCGCCCAGGTACTGCACGGGGAACGCGCCGTCGTCGCGTGGCAGCCCGGCAAACAGCTCGGGCAGCCGCCTGGACGAGAACCGCTCGGCCGCGTCGAACAGCCCGCGCGCGATCTGCGCCGCCTCCTCGTCGAGCCCGTAGCGGCGGAAGCCGGCCGCCATCAGCGCGTTGTCGTGCGGCCACACCGACCCGAGCTGATAGGAGAACGGGTTGTACGCGACATGCCGGTCTGACAGCGTGCGCACACCCCAGCCGCTCCACATGTCGGGTGCCATCAGGCGGCCGGCCACGCGAAGGGCACGCTCGCGCGGTACCGCGCCGGTCCACAAGAGCTGCCCGGCGTTGGACGCCACCGACCTGATGGGCTGCTTGTCGCCGTCGAGCCCGAGGTAGTAGGTGCCCTCATCGTCCCACCAGAACCTGGTCTCGATCGCGTCCGCCAGCCGCTGTGCCTGCTCGCGCAGCCGCGCGGCGACGAAGTACTCTCCGTACACCTGATCGAGCACGTCGGCCCAGGCCCGCTTCGCGGCCACGACCATGCCCTGGATCTCGCACAGCGCGATCGGCAGGCTGGCCAGCCGCCCGTCGGGGTGCGCGATCGCGTCGCCGGCATCCTTCCAGCCCTGGTTGTAGTAACCGTGCGGCGCCCTCGTCCGGTATTCCTGCAGGCCGTCGCCGTCGGGGTCGCCGCCGGAGTCGATCCACGCGAGCGCACGCTCCACGTGCGGGCGCACCTGGTCGAGTGCGGCGCGGTCGCCGTGCCACCGCCAGGCCTCGGCGGCGACTAGCACGTACAAGGTGGTGGCCTCGTGCGTGCCGTAGTACGGAGTGTGCGGGATCAGCTTGAGCGCGGCCAGCTCGCCGTGCCTGATCTCGTGCGAGATCTTGCCTGGCTGCATGTCCCGGTCGTCGTCGTAGTCGTCGGCCTGCAGCCTGCCGAGCGCGTTCAGGCTGCCGACCGCGAACCGGGGCGACAAGGCCAGCGTCTGCAGCGACACGATCAGCGAGTCCCGGCCGAACAGGCTCACGAACCACGGCACCCCGGCCGCGGGCACCCAGGAATCGGCGGCCGGCGAACCGCCGGGAGCCGCCTGCGGGTCGTGCCGGTGCATCCGGAGCCCGGCCAGGTCATCCACGGCCTGGCTGAGGGTCTGGGTCACCACGGGTGAGCTGGTGCCGAAGATCGTCGCCCGGCTGACCCACTCACGCTCGGCCTGGTGATAGCCGCTGCTCCCGGTCAGGTCATGGCAGTTTTCCGGCGGCGAGCCGATGCCCGATTCGAGCACGGGCCGCCACAGCAGGCAGGTGTGCCATCGCTGGCGTGGCGCGAGCTCGACGCGGAACAGCAGCCCCCCGTTGGCGTAACTCGCAGGTGAATCTGCCGCCGCCGGCTCGATGACGAGGCCGCGCTCGAACTGGTCGTTCTGGTATCCGACGGACAGCCGCTGGCCGTCCCAGGAGCTGTGCAGCGTGCCGCGCAGCAGGGGGCGGTGATCCTTGACGTCGAAGAGGTCGGCGAAGTCCGACTCGATGCTGACCTCCAGGTCGACCACGACGGGCACGCGCGAGTAGTTCGTGAGGTCATAATCCTCGTGGACGCCGGTGCCGATGCTGCGGTCGAGCCGCAGGTGCAGGCAGTGCTCGCCGAGCCGGAGGCCGTCGGCGCCGGTGGTCACCGGATTGGTGAACTCGAACCGGGCGCAATGGTGCGCGACAGCGGCCGAGTTGATCAGCACCAGCCTGGCCCTGCCCAGCTTGAGCCGGTAACCAGAGACCAGCCGGGTATCGGCGGCGAAATACCCCTGCTCGTCGGTGCTCGAAATCTCGGCGTTAGCCGCGCACACGCAGAACTGGTCGTCGGCGTGAATCGTCACCGTCGGCGGCCCGACCCGGATCTCCATGGCCACTCCTCGTAGGGCCATGGCGACCGGAATCGCGGACTCAGCCGACCGAAGACCAGTCGGCGAAGCCGGACGGATCGTGGCGGCCCATGCTGGCGTGCTCGAACATGCCCCAGCCCTCCTCGCCGTCGAGCGTCGCGCGGGCGAGATGGTCGGTCACGCCGAATGGTATCCGTCCGGCGACCGCCGGGTCCGTCAGATCGTAGACCGCGGTCGACGCCCAGCCGCGGCCCATCCACCGGCCGTGACCCCAGTCGGGGTCGCCGCTGTAGCCGGCGCCGACGTGCAGCGGAAGCGAGGTGACTGTCTCGACCTCAAGCCTGACCGCCTTGCCCGACGGGTCGGTCAGCGCGATCGTGGCGCCAAGCGGATGCCGGGTACCGGGTGCGTACCTGATCGCCAGGTGCGGCCAGCCCAGCTGCTCGACGCGTCCGTCGGCGAAGACCCGCTTGGCGTCGGACAGCGTACGGTAGCCGTCGGGGTTCTCCTGAATGATGAGAATGACCGCGCACGAGGAGAACCGCAGCGGCATGTAAACCCACCAGAACCCGGACCCGGGGTCGTCGGCCGGCCGCCCGGGCGGCTCGGACTCGCCCACCGGCCTGATCCCCCAGGACCGGTCACGCGCCCCGCTCCACCGGTCACCGGTGACAATGAACTCCCGTCCGCCGACCCTGAGCTGCCCGCTCCAGCTGCCCAGCTGGCAGAATCTCGACGCGTCCAGGACCGGCCGGCTCCGGCCGAGCAGCAGGTGCGGTGCCTCAGCCATCGGGTCGAACGAGCCGCGCCAGTTCAGGTCGAAGTCCAGGCTGCCGTCGGGCGACTGGCATCGCACCCGCAGCTCGCGCAGCGGCTCGATCACGTCAATCTGGTAGCCGCCGACCTTCTGCTCCAGGCTCCGCTCGGCCAGCGCGTCGGAGAAGCGCACGCTGCGGATCTGATCGCCCGTGCGCGCCGCCGCGTACGCGTCGGTTATCCCGAGGTTCGGGTACACGCCGAGGCCGGTCACCAGGAAAATGTCGCCGGTCGAATCGTGCGCGTTCAGGTAGCAGCGGTCGTAGAAATTGCGGTCGCTGGTCGCGACCCTGCGCATCGGCAGCGGTGACTGATGAATCGGGAATTCGTCCAGCGCGATAGGCGTATCAGGCACGGCGCATTCAGTCCCATCGGTAAGTGCCGTCGAGCATCTTGTCCAGGCTCGCCCGGTGCATGACGTAGTCATCGATGTCGGCAGGGACTTCATCCTCGCCGAAGTGAATCATCCGCCGCTTGATGCGGGACATCACGATCGCGTGCCGCAGCGCCGCGTAGGTCAGGTAAAAGTCCATGTCGGCCAGCTCGTGCCCGGTCAGCTCGGTGTAGCAGCTCTCGACATCGGAGCGGCGCAGGAAATCGGGCAGCCCGGCGACCTCGAAGAATTCCGCGAGGTCCTGGAAAAACCGATGGAGGAAAATAAACCAGGCGACATCGATTTCCCGCGGGCCGATCGACGCCATTTCCCAGTCGAGTATTGCCGCCGGGGTGAAGCCGTCGTAGATGATATTGCCGATCCGGGAATCTCCCCAGCTCAGCACGTCGGCGCCTGGCCGGGATGGCCAGTGTTCCTCCAGCCAGTCAAAGCTCCGCTCGATGATCGGGACGCGGATGCCGTCGTCGGTGAGCGCCCACCGGTAGTACTCCCGCTGGCCATCGACGTGTGCCCGCAGCGAGTCCCGCCGGGCCGGCGGCGCCAGCCAGGGGAACGCCTGCCGCGGGTCATCGATCGCGTGCAGCCTGGCGAGCACCGCGATGCTGTCGCGCTGCAACGCGGTCCGCTCGTCAGCGCTCGCGTCGAGCACCCAGCCCCCGAACACGTAGGGCGGGTTGTCGAGCGGCACCCGGCCTTCGACCTGATCCATCACGAAGAACGGAGTGCCGAGCGGCCCGCCTTCCGGCTCGTTCCAGCGGAGGGCAGGCAGGGGGATCTGGCAGCGCCGCGCTACCTGGGTGATCAGCTCGTACTGACCGGGCAGGTCGTAGCGGGGAAACACGGGAATCGCGCTGGGCTCGGGTGCCATCCGTGCGACGTAAGCGCCTGAGCAATTTTTCCCGCTTATGGTCCATTCCGCTTTGAACAGCACCGAAGTGCTCGACAAGCCGCCGAACTCGGGCACCCGCACATCGCTGATCACCGGCGGTTCGCTGGTGCCGAGCCGGCTCGCCAGCCAGTCGCGCAGCGCGGGGGCCAGCGACTGCGCCGTGCGCTCGCTCACGGTCATCTTGACCTTCTCGCCCGGGGCATGGTCGGTCACGCCCGCCTCCAGCAAGTGAGAACGTGTTCTAGCGGACGTTATCCAGCCGTCAGCACCCGGTCAATGGCAGGTTCATGATGCTGGCAAACTGGGCGCGTGACGCCGGAACGGATCGGACAGACCGCCGAGTCGCAGACCGCTCAGGTCAGGGCGTTCTGGCAAGGGCTCGGGCTGCCGGGCCTGATCGACGTGCACGTGCACTTCATGCCGCCGAACGTGCTGGCCAAAGTGTGGGCGTTCTTCGAGCGCGGGCACGCGGGCCGGCCGTGGCCGATGGTCTACAAGCAGCCCGAGGACGAGCTGGTCGAGCTGCTGCGGGCATTCGGGGTGCTGCGGTTCGGGGCACTGCCCTACCCGCACAAGCCCGACATGGCCGCGTGGCTCAACGACTGGTCGGCCGGTTTCGCCGCCCGGACGCCCGACGCGGTGCACAGCGCGACGTTTTTCCCCGAGCCCGGCGTGCTCTGCTACGTGACGAAGGCGATCGAGTCCGGGGCGCGGCTGTTCAAATCGCATCTGCAGGTTGGTGGCTACGATCCCAGGCACGAGCTGCTCGATCCAGTCTGGGGACTGCTCGCGCAGGCCGGTGTCCCGGTCGTGGTCCACTGCGGGTCGGCCCCTTACCCAGCCTCCTGCACCGGCCCGGGTCCGATAGGCGAAGTGCTGGCACGGCATCCTCGGTTGCTCATGATCGTGGCGCACCTGGGCGGTCCTGAGTATGGCGCCTTTCTCGACCTGGCCGACCGCTATCCGGGCGTGCACCTGGACACGACGATGGCGTTCACCGACTTCATGAACGACATCGCGCCGTTTCCCGATGAGCTGCTGCCCCGGCTTGAGGACGCGGGAGACCGAATAGTGCTCGGCACCGATTTCCCGAGCATCCCGTACCCGTACGCGCACCAGCTCCGCGCCCTCGCCAGAACCGGCCTGGGCGACGACTGGCTGAGGGCCGTCTGCTACGCCAACCCCGCCCGCCTCCTGGGCCTGTAACCTCACCGGCCGAACGCCTGGCTTGCGGGGAGAGTTTGCCGCGCTTTTCTGGGAGGGTGCTCGTTGCGGGGAGAGTTGCCCGCAAATAGAACGGAAAGAACTCCCAAGACCGGCAGCACTCCCCGGAGACAACGAGAACCCTCCCCGATCACCAGGCCAGCACTGAAACCTTCCCCGCCCGCCATCCCGATGTCAGGACCAGGGCTCGCCGAACCCAGGTCAGCGGCCGGGCCCCGCATGCTCGCCTGCGCTGTGGCCGCGGCAAAGTTCCTAGCGTCACAATCATCAGGACGGCACCGGTAAATGCGCTCGCTTTCGGCACGACTTCCCCCAGTAAATGCGATACCCGGCATTCTGAATGGTACGCGATGAGTTGGATGGATGCGCGGATCGCGGTTGGGCATTAAGGCGGGCCACGACGCCATCCGGCACGCGGACGTGCTAAAACAAAACATCATGCGGAATCAGCAGATCGGCTCGTGGCTCGATGACCTGGCCTCATCAGCGCCAGCCCCGGGCGGAGGCTCGGCAGCGGCGCTGCTCGCCGCCGCCGGCGCCGCGCTGGTCGAGAAGGTGTGCAACCTGACGATCGGCAAGCCGCGTTTCGCCGGGAAGAGCCAGCCAGGGGAAACTAATCTCCTGATGCCCGCGAAACAAGATTATGAGGGGCTAATGCGTTCCGCGGTTATCTTGGCGGCCGGCCTCAGGGGCCGCGCCGTCGAACTTTCCGAGGCCGACTCGGCCGCGTTCGGTGCTGTCAGCCGGGCCCGCGAACTGCCCAGGGACACCGAGGCCGGCAAGATCGCCAGGGCCGGGGCGATCCAGGCCGCACTGATCGGGGCGGCCGAGGTGCCCATCCGCACGGCGCAGGTCGCCGCCGAGGTCATTCACCTGGCCTATCGCATCCAGGCGGGCGCTGACGTCAGCGTGCTGTCCGACGTCGCGGTCGCGGCCGCCTCGGCGCGGGCCGCGCTCGACTCCGCCGTCGTCAGCGTCGAGATCAACCTCGCGGCGATTCAGGACGAGACCAGGCACCTGCTGCTGCGCACCGAACTCGACCGGCACGTCGGGGCGGCGGCGATGGCCGACAGCACGATCGCCGCCGTGAGGTATCGCATTAATGGCCGGACGGCCGGCTAGTGCGCCTGATCGATGCCTGGCGACCGCGGCGATTCTCGCCAGCCAGGTCAGCGCCAGGCTCGCCGCGCTGGACCGGCCGCCCGTCCTGGTCCCAAGCGGACCGCAGGCGGCCACCTGCCGAGGGCGATCAAGCCCGCGGGGATTACGTTCCGACTATGGAAGTTAGCTCGTCGCCGGCCGCCGGGCCGCCGGCCAGTGTCGTCGCCAGGCTCAGGGCAGCAGGGTGCGTATTCGCCGAGGACGAGGCTCGCTTGCTCAGCGAAGCCGCCCGCGACCAGGATGAACTCGACGACATGGTGGGCAAGCGCGCGGCTGGCCTGCCGCTGGAACACATCGTGGGCTGGGCTGAGTTCTGCGGGCTGCGCGTCGCCACAGATCCGGGCGTGTTCGTGCCGCGTCGCCGTACCGAGTTCCTGATCAGCCAGGCCGCCGCGCTCACTCCCGCCGGCGCGGTCGTCGTGGACCTGTGCTGCGGCTCGGGGGCGATGGGCCTGGCGCTGGCGGTCGCGGCCGACGTGGGTGAACTGTACGCCGCCGATCTCGACGAGGCCGCCGTGCGGTGCGCCCGCCGCAACCTTGACGCCATCGGAGGCAAGGTGAGTGCGGGAGACCTGTTCGGGGCGCTGCCCGAGCGGATAAGGGGCCGGATCGGCACCCTGATCGCCAACGTTCCCTATGTGCCGTCCGGCGAGGTCGCGCTGCTGCCCGCCGAGGCCAGGCTGCACGAGGCGCGCCTCGCGCTCGACGGCGGCGACGACGGGCTCGACGTGCTCAGGCGGGTTGTCGCCGGGGCACCCCAGTGGCTCGCGCCCGGCGGTCAGCTACTCATCGAGACCAGCGAGCGGCAAGCACCGGCGGCCATGGCGATCTTCGAAAGGCACGGACTGCGCCCGGTGCTGGCGGCCTCGGAAGAGTACGCCGCCACGGTGATCATCGGCACCGCGCCAGGGGCGTAATGGCCGGGGGGTAATGGCCGCGTAACGACCGGGCGTAACGGCCGGGCGCGCGCTCGTAACGGCGGGCACTGTAACAACTGGCGGTGACGCAGCGCTTATTCAGTGTTCGACTGATCGCCTCAGCGTGCTGGGGCCCTCAACCGAAGGAGACTCATGCGCTCTTCACGAGTGTCCATGCTGGCCAGATTTGGCTCTGCCGCCGCGGTGGCTGGTCTTGCCCTGGCTGGCGCGCTGGCGCCGGTGAGCGCGGCCAGCGCCGCCACGGTGCACCGCCATCACAGGCTCGCGTCGCACCTGTTCATCAGGGCTCACGCGGTCCCTAAAACCGGCCACAAGTCCGATGTGGTCGTCGGGCTGCTCAGGTCGCACGGCCACGCACTCGCCGGCCGCACGGTCAGCTTGATGAGCAGGACCGCGCACCACAAATTCGCGCTGGTCAGCTCGGCGAAGACGGGCAAGCACGGCATCGTTCGCTTCACGGTCACGCCGACCACGAGGACGTTCTACATGCTGACCTTCAAGGGTGGCCCGAAATTCCGCGGCACCCATAGCGCCGTCATAGTCCTGAGGGCGCCGAAGTCCTAGCCCCTGGCAGCTTCGCACGCTGGCGGGCACCCCTGGCCTGCCCGAATCCCGCAACTCGGCACGGGACTGCCCGCCGGCGTGCGACCCTACAGGCGCGATGGTGACAACGGATGACTTGGGCGGCGCACTAGCCCGCGCCCGGTCAGGCGACGAATCGGGTTTCCTTGAGCTGTGGCATGAGCTGCAGCCACGTCTGCTGCGCTATCTGCGAGTCCTTGCCTGTGATAGCGCGGACGATGTCGCCAGCGAGACCTGGCTGCAGGTTGTACGTGACCTGCCCAGGTTTACCGGCGGTGACAAAGAGTTCAGGCGCTGGCTGTTTACTATCGGCAGGCACCGGGCGATCGACGATGCCAGGTCACGCAAGCGCAGGCCCACCGTTCCTATCGCAGAGATCGTGGCTGATGTAGCCGATGATGAACTGGTCGAGGATCAAGTGCTGCACGCGATGTCGGTTAGGCGGGCGATCGCGCTGCTCGCCGCGCTGCCGGCGGATCAGGCTGAGGCTGTGGCATTGCGGGTCCTGGCCGGCCTGGATACCGCCGCGGTGGCCGGCATCCTGGACAAGTCGCCGGGCGCGGTGCGGGTCGCTCTGCATCGGGGCCTGAAAACTCTCGCGCGCAACCCCGCGGTGCAGGCACTGGCCGGTGTTCCGGCAAGGAGGTGGACCTGTGACCGGGGATCCACTCGATGACCTCAGGCAGGCCGTACTGGGAGGCGAGGCGGGCGAGACTGCCCTGGGTGCGCTACTGCGCGATCTCACCAGCCCGGGACTCCCGGACGAGCTGGCTGGCATCAATGCCGCGAGGGCGATGTTCGCGGCCGCCAACCACCTAAGAGCGCAAACCCAGGCCACCCAGGCTACTGGCATAACGCAGTCGTTCGCGCCGCATCGCCGGCAAAGGCCGACCGCCACCCGTGGCCACTGCGGGCGATCGCGTCGGCGACCGCCAGGCAGGCCGCGTAGCCGCCGGGCGCGCGCCGGCAGCCGCCTGGTCGCCGCCGCGAGTTTCCTGGCACTGGCTTTCGGATTCGCCGCCGCCGGCTACGCCGAGGTCTTGCCCGCGCCGTTGCAGCGAGTGGCGCACCAGATCCTGGGCTTCGCCGGGGTTCGCGATACTCCCGGCCGTGCGGGTTCCCATCTGGCGTCGCAGAGGCCGCGCGGCCGCGCCAGGTCGCGCCCGGCCACGGTCGGCTCGATGACTCCGACGCCCGGATTGAGCACAAGGTCGCCGTACCGCAACAAGCTTTCGCCGCGACCAGGCACTCCGTCGCCGACGAGGCCGGGCACTCCCTCACCGTCAGCGCCAGGGCGGATCACGATCGGGGCGGCGCAGACCCAGATCGTCGCCGGCGACAGCGTGCGGATCACCGCCTCGCTCACCTCGCATGGTCGGCCTCAGCAGGGCGTGACACTCAGCCTGATGGAACTCGTGGCTGGCCAGGCATCCTGGCGGCAGGTAACACAGGGAACGACCGGGCCCGGTGGCCAGCTGACCCTCATGATGCCCGCCCTGAAGACGAACGCCTCATTCCGTGTCACCGGGCCGCAAGGCGCACGCAGTGATCAGCTGAGCGTCGTGGTGGTGCCACCGGTGTCCGTCACCGTCGCGCACGGCCATGGCCACAGCGACCTGCTGCTGGTCAGCTCGCCTTTGGCCCAGCGCCAGGACGTTGTCGAGCTCGAGGTGTCCTCTGGCGGTGCCTGGAGTGATGTAGGGGCGCACAGGCTGGGCAATGGCGGGAGCACGGCCTTCACCGTGGCGATCGGGAAGACGACCCTGACGTACCAGGTGGTGCTGAGCGCTACGCCGTTGCACGGGCAGTCGGTGAGCAACCTGGTCACCGTAGGGGGGCAGGCCCAGGGCCGGGGGCAGGGCAGAGGGCAGGGCAGGGGGCAGGGCCGGGGACAAGGCAGGGGGCAGGGCCGGGCACAAGGCACGGGGCAGGTCCGCAAGGGCTAACGGCAGGTCGGCGTCAGCTATAGGACTTCCCGTTCCAGTGCGCGACCAGGGAACATCAGACGCGAACCAGCTGCTGGCACCAGCAGCAAGGCGGCCCTACCTGCTGCTGTTAACGGTTCGGGGTCAACAGCAACCTGGCCTTACCTGCTGTCGTCCTCCCATGGCGCTGAATAAGGGAGGCCGACGTCAGCCTGTCGCGGTTGCCATGCCGTGCCGTGCCCCGGGTTTCATGATCGCGGAGACTTCACCGCGCTTACGGGGAACCTTTTCACAACGGGGAAAGTTCACCGCTCCCAGGACGAAAAATGTTCCCGAACACGAAAACTCCCCCCGCGGGAGCGGACAACCCTCCCCGAACCTGGCCCGGGCGCTGACGACCCACCCTGAACCTGGCCCGGGCGCTGACGACCCACCCTGAACCTGGGTCGAGGTCGTTCTCGCCGCTGCCCGCGATCCCGCGCAGCTGGTCCGACGAGGCGATTTCGGCTGGCCGGAACCGTGCGGCGGCCCAGGTGCTCTTGGCTGAGCTGGCGGCCCGACGAGCACGACGAGGGCCGGACCGGGTATCACGGCGCTCGCCGTCGTCACAGCGTAATGGCGCGGTCCGGAACCCGGGATAGAGCCTGAAAGGAGCGCGCCGGCCGATCTAGGCGGCCGGCTTGATGTTCTGGTTGCCGCGGAAGACGTTACGCGGATCGTAGATTGCCTTCACCGCGGCAAGGCGGGCGTAATTGCCGGCACCGTAAGCGGCCCGCACCCGGTCCTGGCCCTCATCGCCGAGGAAGTTCAGGTAGGTGCCGCCGTTGGCGTACCTGCCGATATCGCGATGGAAGCCGCGCGCCCACTCCCGGTTGGCGTCGTCGTCGGCCGGATCTTCCCAGACCGCGAACGGATGGGTGAGCCAGCGCGCCGAGCGGTTCGCCATCGGAGTCGAGCCGTCGTCAGCCTGGGCGATCGCGCCTCCCCAGGGAAACAAGATCTGCTGAGTCAGCGGCGACTTGCGCTCGGCGCCGTACTTCACGAACACGTCGATCGCGTCGTCGCTGAACTCGTCGTGGTAATCCGCCGTCCAGTAGTTGCGCATGCCGGGCGGGTCATCGATGAGCTGCTGGAAATTGGTGTACGGCATGGGCGCCACCAGGTTGGCGTCCGGCCGCAGATCGATGTATGGCTTGATCGCGTCCCGCCCCTCGCCAGGATCTCCTGTCCATAGCACCGCCATGCCCACGATGGGCTGGCCGCGCAGGTGCTCTGGCACGAACTCCTCGGGAGGCCCGTTCAGGAACACCAGGCCCGAGCCCAGTTCGTCCGGGGCGTCATAGGCAAGATCGCGGTAGGTGTGCGTCACGTCCCTGGCCACGCCGGCCGGCCAGCCGAGGATCCCCGCCAGCACGGTGGGGCCGAGCGGGTGCAGCCGGAACTCGAAGGCGGTGGCCACGCCGAAGTTCCCGCCCCCGCCGTGCAGCGCCCAGAAAAGCTCGGGGTGCTCGGTCCGGTTCGCCGTGATCTCGCGGCCGTCGGCGGTCACCAGGTCCACCGAGATGAGGTTGTCGCAGGCGAGCCCGTACTTCCGCTCGGCCCAGCCAGAGCCGCCGCCGAGCGTGAAGCCGGCGACGCCCGTGGTGGAGATCCGGCCGCCGGTGGTGGCGAGGCCGTGTACCTGAGTCGCGGCGTCGAACTCGCCCCACGTCACGCCGGCGCCGACCTTCACCGAACGGGCATCAGGGTCGGCCTTGATCGTTTTCATCGGACGGACATCGATGACAAGGCCGCCGTCGTTCACGGACATGCCGGCCACCGAGTGCCCGCCCGCCCGTACCGCGACGGAGTAGCCTTCACGCTCGGCGAGTTCGAGCGCGTGGGCCACATCCTGCGCGGTGGCGCACTGCGCGATCACCGCTGGCCGCCGGTCGATCATCGCGTTGTGGACCGCCCTGGCCTCGTCGTACTGAGGATCGTGGGTACCGATGAGGTGCAACGCCCTTCCTTTCGTCGGGTCGCGCGAGTCGCGCCGATTCGGGTTAGCAAGGCAGTACACAGGGGCGATGTTCACGTGCTGTCTGATCGGCGTGCAGCCGGGATGGAGGCACTAGCGTCACCGGATCGGCGCGCCTATGCTGCCAAGATGACCGGGGGGACTCACCAGGCTGCCCTGCGTGCGCTGCAGCAGCCGCTCAAGGACGTTTATCGGGAGGATCCGAGCCAGGCGGTTATCACGCTGAGCGCGCACGGCGAGCTCGGCGCGGAGGCCATCAGCTGCTCGGTCGCCACGGGCAAGGCGCTCGCGGTCGCCGGACTGCACCCGGCCACCGGCGGCGACGGCTCGCTTGCCTGCTCCGGCGACATGCTGCTGCAAGCCCTGGTGGCCTGCGCCGGAGTGACGCTCAGAGCGGTCGCCACGTCGCTGGACCTGCCGATCGCCGGCGGCACCGTCACGGCCGAGGGTGACCTCGATTTCCGTGGCACGCTGGCCGTGGCGAAGGACGTGCCTGTCGGGTTCACGAGCATCCGGCTCAGCTTCCGGCTCGATACCGACGCCAGCCAGGAGCAGCTCGGCACGTTGCTGCGACTGACCGAGCGGTACTGCGTCGTCTACCAGACCCTCGCCGCCCCGGCCCGGCTACAGGCAGCCGCCAGCCGGGTCTAGTCCCGCCGGGTGGCCCGGGTTATGGAGGCCCATCTGAACAACATCAGGCAGAGAAACAGCACCGGCGGTGCGTCTAATGAGGCCGGTACCGCGTCTAAGGAGCATGACGCTGAAGTATCGCAGGGCTCGATGGATCATCGCGTCGGTCACGTTCGCCGCGCTCACCGCATCGTGCGCGCCGCAAACGGCCGGCCCTTCGCAGCGCACCATCACGCGCGATTCCAGGCTGGCGCTGCCTGCGAGGGTAAAGGCGGGCCAGTTCATCTCCGTTCGTTTCGTGCCGAAGGGCCGGCGAAATGCCGTCGAGGTGGCAGTGTCGAGCGCCAGGACCGGAGCGGTGGTCAGGCGGTTGCTGTCAGCCACTGATGACGGCATGACCGTGAACGGCCTCTCCGTCGACAGGTCGGGGGACCTATGGATCACGTACTCCGAAGGACCGGTCTATCAAAATGACCTGGCGGGAGGGGATCCGAAGCCGCACAGCTGCGCCAATGAAATCGTCGTCCTGCACCACGCCACCGGACTTGCCTCCGTGTTCCTGCGCACTGGCAACGACATCGCGATCAGCGGTGCCGCCATCAGTCCTGATGGCAGGACGCTCGCCTACGACGAATCCGGCTGCGCTACTGGATACCTCAACAATTACCTGCGGATCACCCGGGTCGCGACCAAGCAGTCCTGGACCATCGGCCGCGCTCTGCAGCGCTGCCATTTCCTGACCAATCCGGCCTGGACCCTCGACAGTCGCGCGCTGGCCGTCAGCTATTCAGCGCACACAGGGCCTGCCTACACCGGGCCTCAGGGCACATGCGGCGGATTCGCCCCGGGACGGCTCGTCGAACTTTCACCCGCAGCCCAGCCGGGCTTGTCCGGCCGCAGCGCCGCCCCGGCCAAAGGCTGTGGCATCACCTCGGCGGCACCGGCCGCGGGCGGCGGTCTGCTTGCCATCCAGGCGTGCGGCGCGAAAGACCACACCAACGGCCCGGCCTGGCTGCTCGTGTTCGGCGCTGACTTGCGCCTGCTCAGGCAGATACCGCTCGGTCGCTGCACCGACGGCAACGATCTCGGCACTGCCCGGACCGGCCGCAGCGTCCTCGTCAGCGCCTACATGTTCTGCAACCCGCCCGGCCGACCAGGTCCGGTCACCAAGCTGTGGAGTTACAGCGACGGCCGCCTGCGCTTCCTGACCAGCGTGCCCGGGGGAAACCTGGCGGTATCTCACATCGCCTGGTAATTGTCGTCGCCTGCCGTCCACCACCGCCGCGCGCCCGGCACGCGGGAAACTTCCCCACGGAAACAATGCCGCCTAGGGCCTGCAGACTGGTAACACGCGGGTTTGCCTCGTACTGAGGCCCACCTTTGGGACATCCGTGGCGCTCTGGCGCCACCTTTGGGCCATCGGCGGGCCAGCCATTAGACAGTTCGCCGGGGCGCCATCACATTTCGAGAGGCCAGATCGCCAATCTGCGGTGCCGGTTGCGGCAGGAAGCGGGTCCGTGGGCCAGCCGTTGTACCGTGACCGTGTTCCAGGCTCTGATCACGGAGCTTTACGCGGGCCATGGCCGATGCGAGCCGCACTCAGGTCGAGATCGACGTAGCCGTGCTCGCGCCGCCCGAAGCGGGACGACCGCGGCGCATCCTGTCGCTGGGCGGGGTTAAGTGGGGCGAGGTAATGACCCCCGGGCACCTCGCATGTCTGACCCGTGCTCGCGAACTGCGGTCACCGCACTATGAAACCGCGGACTGCGGCTCGCCTGCTACTCGGCGGCTGGCTTCGCCGGGGACTTGAGATCAAGCCGCGATCGCGGCCTCGCCTTGATCTCGCTCAACGACCTCTACCGCCGCGGGTGAACCCTGGATGACGTAGGCCTGATCCGGTCGAGTGGCGCGACGGCACCGCGTTCCTCTGCTGAAAGCAGATTGTCTTGGCTCGCGACCACCGCCCAGGTGACAGTGGCACCATGCAGAACGCCACAGCCGAGCCTGGACTAGGCAACCTCGATGACCAGCTAGTCTCCCGCTTGCTCTACCACCGCATCGTCGTACTTGGCGCGGAGGTCGATGACCGGGTTGCCAACCGGATCTGCGCGCAGTTGCTGCTGCTCGCGGCCGAGGACCCGCGCGGCGACATCAGCCTCTACATCAACTCGCCCGGCGGCTCGGTCAGCGCCGGGCTGGCGATGTACGACACCATGCGGCTGATCCCTAACGATGTCAGCACGCTGGCGATGGGGCTGGCAGGCAGCATGGCGCAGTTCCTGCTGTGCGCCGGCACCAAGGGCAAGCGGTTCAGCCTGCCGCACGCTCAGGTGCTGATGCACCAGGGCTCGGCCGGGTTCGGCGGCACCGCGGCCGATGTCGAGATCTACGCCGAGCAGCTCGAGCGCACCGGCGACATGATGATCAGGCTGACCGCCGCGCACACCGGCCAGCCGGTCGAGGTGATCAGGAAGGACAGCATGCGGGACCGGTGGTTCAGCGCTGAGGAAGCGCGCGACTACGGGATGGTCGACCACATCGTCGAGCGTCTCGACGACATCAGGCCGGCGGCTGCGGGCCGCCAAGGACGGACAGGACGGGCAGGACTGTAACGATGAGTCAGTACACGATCCCGACCGTCGTCGAGCGGACGCCGCTTGGCGAGCGGGCGTACGACATTTACTCGCGGCTGCTATCCGAGCGGATTGTCTTCATCGGCACGGAGATCGATGACGGCGTCGCCAACGTGGTAATGGCTCAGTTGATCCACTTGGAATACGCGAGCCCGGAGACCGAGATCAGCCTGTATATCAATTCACCAGGCGGCTCGTTCAGCGCACTGACCGCGATCTACGACACGATGCAGTTCATCAGGCCGGACGTGGCCACCATTTGCATGGGCCAGGCGTCGTCCGCGGCGGCCGTGCTGCTGGCCGCGGGCACGCCGGGCCGGCGCGCGGTGCTGCCGCATGCGAAGGTGCTGCTGCACCAGCCGTCGAGCCAGGCGCGCGGGGCGCTGCCGGACCTCGCGGTGCAGGCCAAGGAAGTCGGGCGGGTCAGAGCCGAGATCGACGAGATTCTCAGCCGGCACACCGGCCACCCGGAGGCCAAGATCAGGGCGGACACCGACAGGAACAGGATGTTCAGCGCCGGTGAGGCAGTCGCTTACGGCCTGGCTGACGAGGTGATCGCCAGCCGCAAGGGCCTGGCATCGGTGGCAGTGGCGGCCTCCCAGCTGGCGAGCGCCTAGCCTTGGCGCGTGGGACATTGACGGGCCTGGCGTCGGCGGGCTAGGCGGCGAGCAGGCACTTGATGTCGCCTGAGCCGCGGCGGATGTCCGGCTGACGCCGCGAGCCGTCGCGGGTGGCCCTTTCGAGCCGGAAGACGGGGGATCGGCGATCACGCTCGGCAGCGAGGTCGCGGCTCACCAGTTCGATCAGGTCGGTCAGGCCGATGCCTAGGGCGGTGCAGATGGCAGCGAGGATTTCCGACGAGGCCTCCTTGCGGCCGCGCTCAAGCTCGGACAGGTAAGGCATCGAGACCTTGGCGGAGCGGGCGACGTCGGCGAGTGTCCTGCCTTGCTCAAGCCGGATGCGCCGCAGCACATCGCCGACTGTCGTCCGCAGGAGCGGCATCGGCGGTTGCCGCGCCGCCTCGCGCCGGCTGGGCTCTGGCGAACCGACGAGGCGCAAGTCGCGCATTGCCGACCTCCTTGGGCTGCGGTCCTGGCTGCGGTCCTGGCTGCGGTCCTGGCTGCGGTCCCTGGCTGCGGTCCCTGGCTGCGAGCCAGCTCTGGCACGGTACTGAGCAGGCGATGATCAACGGAAGCCATTTCGCAGGAGGCGTAAAGAATCCTCCGCGGCGGGGAGAAGTGGCGGGTGGGCGGCGGTCCTGGCGGGCGCGCCTGCGGCAGTTCACCCGGGGCAGTTCACCCGGGGCAGTTCACCCGGGGCCAGGCTGCGCCCATTCGGTGGGGCACCCTGCTGTCGCTCAGGCAGCAGCAGGGTGCCCCACCTGCACCGGACCGAGGGGCCGAGACTCATGATCGGAGACTTCAGGGCGGGCTCCAGGGCCGTTACCATCACGCTATTTCGACCAGAGCCAGTTTCCCTAAACAGCATTGCGCGACCACGGACCGACCCGTCGTTACCGGTACCCGGTCAGGCCGTCGTCGAGGTTGGGCTTGTCCTTGCCGAGGGCCGCAGGCAGCGCCTGCTGTAGGGCGAACGTGGCGGCGACGACTCTCGCCTCGGCCATGAGCGGCGGTCCGGCGCGGCGAAGGTCGTCGATCCGCTCGGCCAGCGGCCAGCCGACAGTCACGGCGATCGATGCCAGATCGCTGGCCTGGTTTCCGATGACAGCGCCATCCCAGTCCAGGACGCCGGTGAGCCTTGGCAGGCCATCGCCGTCACTCGACCAGAGCAAGTTGTTTCCGCCGAGGTCGGTGTGCACAAGGGCATGGCCGCCAGGGGCGAGTTCGCACGCCGCGGCCAGTTCGGCCTCGGCCCGGCGCCGGCCCTCCGCCGACATCAGCGGGAACAGCACCTGGCGGACGCTGGCGGCGAAATCGACCCAGCGCGGAGCGCCGGGCACGAGCCGGAGCAGCCGTTCATCTGAGGCTGCCGCGGCCAGCTGGTCCAGAAGCCCGGCTAGCTGGTTCGCGGCCGCCTCCTGCGCGTGCTGGCTGAGACCGGCCGCGAGCGGTGCGCCAGGGAGCAAGCTCACCGCAGCGTGGCTGCGCACGAGCGGACGATCCAGGTGACTGGTATCCAGCAGGCGGGGGATAGCCGCCGGCAAGCCGCAGTCGCCAAGCGTGGCGAGCAACTCGCAGGCTGCGGGCAGCTTGCGCCGCGAATCCTCGTTCCTGGGGAACCGGTAAGCCACTTCGGCGGCCAGCACTACGTCGTGGAACTGGCCGGCTGCCAGCCGGGCGCCGGGGTTCTCGCTTAAGCCGAGAACCGCCAGGTACCCGGCCAGACGATCGGTCATCCCTGGCACGATAGCGCGTGGGACAAGTCAGGGTGCAGGACGACGTGATCGTCGATGACGTGGACCGCGGAACCTGAACGGACCGGCGAAGAACGATACGTTCGGCACCGGCACGCCCTACCCGCTCCGCTGGGTTTACCTGTGCCTGGTCAAGGAGTACGCGCGCCATCTGGGCCACGCCGACCTCCTGCGCGAGCGGATAGACGGCACGACCGGGGAATGACAAGCCACTTTGGTTGTCGGCCCGCCAGGTTATTGTCGGCTCACAAGGGCATCAGCCCGACGATAACGGCACCGTAGCCGGGCCCGGCAGCATCGACGACCCGCCGGAGGGCCCGCGTGGCGGCCGCGCGGTCGGAGGGCGTCAGCTGGGCAGCGATCCTGGCCAGCTCACGCCGCCGCCACTGAGCCACTTGCGTCACGACTTCGCGGCCATGTTCGGTCAGCGTCAGCGAGACAGCGCCGCGGTGCTCGGGGTCGCTGCTCCGCACGATATGGCCCGATGCCACGAGCCGATCGGCTAGCCGGGTCACCGTGGATGGCTCGATGCCGAGCGCCCGTGCGATCCGTCCTGGACGGGTGGGCCCGAGGTCGAAGATGATCGCCAGCACCCGGAACTGGGGCAGCGACACCGATCCGCCGGGAACGTCCAGGCTTCTCAGCGCTATCCCCACGAGGACCCTAGTCACCGCCCCGAGCGCTTCGATCAGTTCGGCGCCAGGTTCTGACGCAGTGCTATTCGTTGCCAAGCTTGCCATGAGCAATTATTGTAGATAGCAAATATTGTCTTGAGCAACTATTGTCGGGTTTCCCGCGTTACGGCGAGGCACGCAGGCAGAGGCAGGGGAGGCTGAGATGAGAGTGTTCAAGTTCCGGGCTCTGCTCACTCTCGATCCGCCCGCACCTGGTGAAGATGCGCGGCAGTATCCGAGCGGTACGCATTCCCTGATGATTCACGTGCAGCACGTCGGCGACTTGCCATGCGACAAGTGCCTGCCCGCCACGATCTCGTGCGACGTCGCGCAGCCAGTGCTGCAGGGGGAGCGGAGGGTGGTGACCTTGGCGGTCGCTGACGATGACGCGCTCGTGTACCTGGCTCCTGGCCAGGCGTTCACGACGTGGGGTGCCTGCGCGGGCCACGGGCTCATCTCCCGCCGGGTCTTCACCGACGGCGAGCCGAGCTGAGACCGGGTTTATCCGCTCGCGACCCGCGTGTACCGGCTGAACGCCGGTACGACCTTGCCTCACCACGCTTGCGTCAGCCGGGCCGATCATCAGCCGGCCCGCTGGCGACTCGGCTCGCCGCAGGTCGCGCCTTACGATGCGCCACTGCTGGGGCGCCTGCAGACCGGCCTGGAATTGTCACGCGCACGAACCTTATCGGTAGATTTCTCCCGCTCAGGACCGGTCCGAAGAAACCGCTGGCCTTGGCCCGCGGGCTGGGCACAAAATGGAGCATGCGCCAGCGACTCATTCCCGCGCCGCGCCTGATGGAGCCGTCAGGCGCCGTCCGCGAGTCCTGGCTGGCCTCGGAACGGGACAGCCGGGCGCTCGATGGCGGGCCGACTGACGTGCTTGAGCAGGCCGAAGCGGACTTCAACCGGTTCGTCGCCGCGCGGCGGGGGATCCGCATCATGTGGGGTGTGCCGAGCACGATCTGGTGGTATGTCTCTGATGAGATCTATGTCGGAGAGATTATAATTCGGCACCAGCTGACGCCCCAGTTGGAGCGCAGCGGCGGGCATATCGGCTACGAGGTGGCGCCGGCGTGGCGGCGGCAGGGCCACGCGACCGCGATGCTGGCGGGTGCGCTCGTCGAGTGCCGCCGCCTGGGCTTGACCAGGGTTCTGCTGACCTGCGACGCCGCCAATGAAGGCTCCCGCCGCGTGATCCTCGCCAACGGAGGCGTCCCTGACCTCAGGATTGACGGCGAGGACCGGTTCTGGATCACGCTCGGGGGCCAGGGACGCCGCTTGTCGTGACCTTGACCTGGGGGCGGATCACGGCTTAGCCCACCTGCCGGCGGGCATGACAACCGGTGTTAGGCGAAGCGAAAGGGGGCACCGCATGACAACGTACGTGACGCTGTGCAACTGGACCGAAGACGGTCTTCAGAACTATAAGGAGTCGGTGCACCGCTCCGAGGAGTTCACCAAGCTTGTCGAGAACGGAGGCGGCCAGGTACGGGAGATCCTCTGGACCATCGGCGAATACGATAGTCTCGCGATCACCGACTTCCCCGATGACGAGACCGCGGTGGCGACCCTGCTGCAGGTCGGCGCCAAGGGCCAGATCCGCACCCGCACGCTGCGCGCGTTCGACTCCGAGGCGATGTCAGCCATATTGCGCAAGGCCGGCTGAGATTCGGGCAGGTGCGGGTAGGTTATCGGTGCGCTCAGGGTAAGCATTGAGCAAACAGATGTGTTCATCAACACGGGGGAACTAATTGCTTACCGCCTGTCATCGCTCTTCTAGGTAGCTCGACCGATGGCCGATCCCGCCCCCGACGCTGCCAGTATCTCCTGGCCTGAAGTATGCGAACGCCGGCTGACCAGGCAAGGGCTGTCGGTTCCCTTAGTCGGCGCCACGCCAGCCGACGTGGTGACGGCGATGTGCGGGGCCCACGCTCAGGTAATGCCCGCCGCCGAATTGTCGGTCGGCTTGCGGCTAGCCGATGGCACCCGCGCCGCTGTCAGTGACGCGCTGTGGACTGACCGCAGCCTGGTCAAGACGTACGGGCCGCGCGGCACCGTGCACCTGTTGCCAGCCGTCGACCTGCCGATCTGGCATGCCGCGCTTTCGGCGGTCCCGGTGCCGGATTTCGACCGCTTGCTCACCGCTGACCAGGCGATGGCCGTAGCCGAGGCCATCGGCACGGCGTTGGCGACCGCCGAGCTGACGGTCGACGAGCTTGGCGATCAGGTGATCGCCGCGACGGGGTTGTGGGCGGCGGACCCCGTGATGCCGGCCTTCGGCGGGATGTGGCCTCGCTGGCGCAAGGCGATCGGCTACGCAGCTCATCGCGGGTTGCTGTGCTTCGGCCAGGCTCGCGGGCGGCGGGTGACCTATGTCAACCCGCGGCGCTGGCTGCCCGCCTACCGCGAGTTCGACGAGGCGACCTCGGTGCACGAGCTCATCACCAGGTACCTGCGCACCTACGGCCCGGCCTCGCCCGCGCATTTCGCCCGCTGGCTTGGCGCGCCACCCCGGTGGGCGGCCGACCGCTTCGAGTCGATGGCAGGCGCGCTTGAGCCGGTCCTGCTTGACGGTGAAGTGCTCTGGCAACTGGCTGAGGAGACCTGGCCTGCGCCCGCCTATCCGCCCCCAGTTGACGAGGGCGTGCGGCTGCTGCCCTACTTCGACGCCTACGTGGTCGGCAGCTACCCGCGCGAGCTGCTTTTCCCCGGCCTGGCAGGGCGGCGAGCGCTTGCCCGCGGGCAAGCAGGCAACTTCCCGGTCCTGGCGCTCGACGGCTGCGTGGCCGGACTGTGGCACCACCGCAGGTCAGGCACCCAGGTCCGGATCACCGTCGAGGCTTTCACGAGGCTGACCCGCTCGCAGCGCAGCGCACTGTCCTCCCAGGCCGAACGCGTTGGCCAGGTACTCGGGGCCGAACCCCAGCTGACCCTCGGCCCGGTCAGGATCGGCCCCCACGCTTAGACTGTCGCTCATGACTCAGCGTCCGCCGTTGCCGCCATTTACCGAGGAAACCGCCCGGCAGAAAGTTCAGTCCGCCGAGGATGCCTGGAACAGCCGCGACCCGGACCGGGTCGCGGGCGCCTACTCGGAAGACTCGGCCTGGCGCAACCGAAGCGAGTTCGTCACTGGCCGTGCCGAGATCGTCGAGTTCCTGCGCCGCAAGTGGGCAAGGGAGCTCGACTACGCGCTGCGCAAGGACCTCTGGGCATTTTCCGGCAACCGGATCGCCGTCCGGTTCCAGTACGAGTCCCATGACGCCAGCGGCCAGTGGTACCGCAGCTACGGCAACGAACTATGGGAGTTCGACGACGACGGTTACATGCGCCGGCGCGAGGCCAGCATCGACGATGTGCCGATCGACGAGTCGGAGCGGCGCATCTTCGGTGCCCGCCCCGAGCCAGAGAAAGGGCAGTCGCCGCCCCTGCGCTAGGAAGGCTAGCGCCACCCGCTAAGCCACTGTATGCACGGGTTGCGCGGTAGTTAGAGTGGAAGGGTCGCTGCACAGGAGGTTGAGATGGCCCTGAAGATCATGCCGCACGGACGACTGCAGGAGTGGGTCGCGCAGGAGAAGGGTTACTACGAGGCCGAGGGACTGGAGTACACCTTTATCCCGGAAGGGGACTACGGCGTGACCCCGCTCGGCCGGGACGCCGCCGGGCAGGTCAGGAACGGGGCGTTCGAGACCTTCAGCGCCGGACGGGGCGGGGCCAACGTCAGCTGCGCCTGCCACTGGGCCACTAACGCGGCCGCGAGCGAGCGGTCAGGACGGCTAGTGACCAGCGCATACTCGGTCGCGCCCTGCGCGATCCTCGTGCCCCCTGAGTCGCCCGTCCGTAAGCCAGAGGACCTCGCCGGCGTGGATGTCGGCGTGGGCTACCACTCAGGCAGCCACTTCGCCACCGTCCAGGCGCTCGAAGGGGTGATGCCGGCCGACGACATCAGGCTCACCTTCCAGGGCCCGCCCAACGAGCGGCTAGAGGCGCTGCTCGAGCGGAAGGTGCAGGCGGCCACCATGTTCGGCGTGCCCCTGTACATCGCCGAGGCCTTCGGCTTCCGCAAGGTCGTCGACGCGACGTTCATGGTCGGCTTCCTGGTCACAGGCGATGATGCGGACGCCGCTGACGTGGACAAGTACCTCGCCGCCCTGCGGCGCGCGCAGCTGGACATCGATGCCAGGCCTGAGCTGTACAAGCATCATCACCTGCACGCCGTGCCGGAGAAGTACCGCGACCAGGTCGACGTCCGGGCCTTCGGGGTGGGCGAGCGCATCGTGTTCCTGCCGTACACACCTGAGCTGTTCACCGCTACTCAGGACTGGACGGCCGCGCACGACATCTTCCCCGAGCCGGCCGGGCCGCTGGCGCAATACGAGCAAGCTGCCCTGGCTTGATGGCTGAGACGACCCCCCCTGCGGTCCAGGTACAGCCGCATGAACTGCCCGCCTCATTGCGGGACGCCGGCCTCGACAACTGGATCAGGGAGCCACTCGACGACGCGGTCGACCGCAGGCGCCGCATCATCATGCCGCCTGCCGCCGCGATTATGGGCACGCCGCTGAGCCAGCACCATGCGGCGCTGATGGCTGAGGCGAGGCACCCCGACACAATTTTCATGATGGGTCAAAATCCGGCACTGCCGCCGATGCCAGCCCAGCCCACCCTGCGAGATTTCTTCGAGCTGCGGTTCAGCAAGGTGGGCCGGTCGCACATGCTGCAGAGCGCCAAGCTCGCCGTGCTGAACGGGCTCGACGAGAAAGTGGTCATGGCGTGCCTGCTGCACGACATCGCGATCGCTGGGTTGCTGTCCGCCAATCATGGCTACTGGGCGGCCCAGATGATCGGCCCGTATGTCGACGAGGAGATCGCCTGGGCAGTGCAGAAGCACGAGCCGTTGCGGTATTTCCCCGATGAATCGGTCGGGTACTCCTATCCCGAGGCGTACATCAGCTATTTCGGCGCGGACTATAACCCGCCCGATTACATCAAGGCCGAGCACGAAGCCGCCCGCGGGCACCGCTGGTACATGACCTCGCGGCTGGTGACGATCAACGACATCTACTCGTTCGACCCGAATGTCGTCGTCACCTTCGATGAGTTCGATGACGTGGTCGGCAGGCACTTCCGCCAGCCTGAGGAGGGACTTGGCTTCGACGGATCACCGGTCGCGCACATGTGGCGGACGATGATCTGGCCGAACAACTTCCTGTAGTTCGCAGGTGATCCCGCCGCCGAGGTTCATCGCCCGCTATCAGGCGCCGGCAGGGCGTCCGGCCGACGGGTTCGCCGCTGTGTCCGCGCTGCTGATGCGGGCGCTGGCGGCCGGCGCTCCGCCGGCCGTCTCCGCGGCCGTGGTTACCTCGATGGCCGAGGTGCGCTACACCGGAGCCGGAGGCTGGGCCCGCCTGCCCGCAGAGTCAGCTGATCCGGTCGAGGCCACCGGCAGCACTGCGTTCGACCTGGCGTCTTTGACCAAAGTCGTCGCCACGGTGCCGATCGTGCTGCTGCTGCACCAGCGGGGCGCGTGGAGCATCGATGACCAGATCGCCCGCTGGCTTCCCGGGGCGCCCTCTTCGCCGGTGACGATCAGGCAGTGCCTGACGCATACCGCTGGGCTCGTGCCGCATCGGCCGTTTTACGAAGTCCGCGGGACCGTGGCCGGAATCAGGGAGGCGGTGGTCGCCGAGCTCGCTGGTGCCGCGGGCGGGCCCGTCAATTACAGCGACCTCGGGTACATGCTGCTCGGCTGGGCGATCGAGAACTGCGCCGGCGACTCACTGGACGCGGTCGCCGGCCGCGAGATCTTCGGTCCCCTTGGCATGCTGTCGACGTCGTTCAGGCCGAGTGTGAGGCGGACCTGGGTCGCCGCTACCGAGCAGTCAGCGCAGGGGCGAGGCGGCTTGATCTGGGGCGAAGTGCATGACGGCAACGCTTATGCGCTTGGGGGCGTGAGCGGGCATGCGGGGGTGTTCAGCACGGCGGCTGATCTCGGCCGGTTCGCTATCGCCCTGCTGCGGCCCGGATCACATCCGGTGCTCAGCGCGCCGAGCATCGAGTTGATGACTAGCGGGCAGGCGGTGTCCGGAGCTGACGTGCGAGGCCTGGGCTGGCGGCTTGGCTCGACGTCGGGCTGGGGTGAGTGGCCGGACGGGACGATCTGGCATACCGGGTTCACCGGTACGTCATTGCTCGTCGCGCCCTCGCTCGGAGTCGGGGCCGTTCTGCTCACCAACGCCGTGCATCCCGCGCGGCGCCGGCCTGCGGAGATCACCGAGTTGCGGGCCGGCTTCCATGCTCTGGTCCTGGCGGCGCTGTGACTTCCGGGCGGCGCTGTGACTTCCTGGCGGCGCATTGTGGCGCTGCGGCTTCCTGGCGGGTGATGCGATGCCGGTAGCGTGGTTACATGAGCCGGCTTGGGCGACATGCCCTGGTAGACGTCAGCGATGCGGACCAGTCGCTCGACGAAGCCATCGCTGCCGAGCTCCTCGCCGACATGGCTATCGCATGCGGCGCGACCTTGCTGCGGATCGAGACGCATCATTTCGGCGCCGGTCATGGCCTCACGGCGATCGCTGTGCTGGCTGAGTCGCATATCAGCTTGCATGAGTGGCCTGAGCACAGGTTCATCGCCTTCGACATCTTCGTGTGCGGCGAGGCTGAGCCGGAGCCAGCGATCGAGCTGATCCGGGCCAGGTTTCCCGGTGCGCATGTGGCGGCGCGGATTATTGATCGAACGAGCCGGTGAGGGTCAACTCGAGTAGCTCCGGGGCCGGACCTCGTAGGCACGCCCGTGCGGTGCGGTCCAGGTGAAGCTGCCGGGGCTGGTCTGGGTCAGGTGCCAACCGGGAGCCTGCTTGCACTGATGATGCTTCCTGCACAGCGGCCCCAGGTTGCACTCGCAGGTGACGCCGCCCTGCTCATATGGGACGGTGTGATCGAGATCACACCCCGCGGCCGGCTGTCGGCACCCGGGCGAGGTGCACGTCCGCTGCCGGATCTTGATCAGGTGCCCGAGTGCGGCGCTGGGCCGGTAGCCATCGACCTGGCGCCGGTGGGTGCAGGTGCCCCGTTCGAGCCACTCGACGGACAGTGATCTCAGCCACGTGGCCAGGCTCGGCGGCAACGGCCCAGATGATCTTGGTTTCGGCGGGTCTTTGCCCGGGGCTGATCCTGGGCCCGACCTCGCGCAGGCGTGACCCGCGGCGTTGCCGTCATCGTCGATCAGCGTCAGGCACCACCTAGCGCGCGGGCTGGCTGCAAGGCGGTCAGCGAGGTCTCGGCAGGCATCGGCATCGATGGGACCGAGCCCGGCGATCTCGCCTGGGGCCTGGGACCAGCCGTTCCACGTCCGCAGGGGCATGGTCAGGTTGACCGCGCCCGTGATGCTGGCCGGCCAGCCGCCGGCGCGTGCGCGGGCGCTGGCCCCGCTGCCGCTGCCTGTGTCGCTGCCCGTATCCGGGGCCGGGCCGGGGAGGAGGGTCGCCGGGTCACGACCTGTCAGCAGCGCGGTGAACACAGCGGCCCGTAGCTGATCGATCGTGCCCGCCGCACCCGCGGACTTGAGCTCCCGGGCGATCGCGGTGATCCGCTTGTCCGCGATGATCGCTTCCGAGGTCGGCAGCTCGCGCCCGGCCAGACCGCTGTTGCCTGACCCCTCTTGCCAGGCCTCGACCCTTGCTTCGTCGCGTGCTCGTTCCCGCCGCCGCCTCGCCGCCTCCGGGTCGACCATCAATGCCAGTGCCTTGAGCTCGGCGCGAAGCTGCCCTGTGGTCATCTTCGCGGCCGGCCGCCACAGAGCAGCAGCGATCACCTGGGCATGCCGATCCGGCAGGCCAGCAAGCTCGGCGGCGAAGACCCCGGCCTTGGCCCGGTCGATCACGCCAGCCTTGAGGGCGGCGAGCACCGATGGCAGCCGGGACAGGTCGCGTGAGGCGACCAGCAACGCCTCTGCTGAGCGGCCAGTGAGAGTGAGCGCGGCCGCGAGTTCGTCATTTACGTGCTCGGCTGTCCGTGACGACCCGATCCCCCTGGCAACGCGCCGCCGGTTGTCGAGCTCGGCTACGGCGCTGAACTCCATCCATGCCTGCCACGATGACAACCGGCGTGCCGCGCACAGCACGCCGACGAGCTCGTCGTCGGACAGTCCGGCCAGCCCGGATTCGAACGCGTCAGACGCAAAGCCGGCGAGGACCGGATCAGGAGCCATGACGTCGAGCGCGCCACCAGCGGCAAACCCCACCGCGCCAGCGGCATCACCCGACGTGGCGTGAGTGAAACCTGCTCCGATTACATCGATGCCCGCACCGTTCTCGGCTGCCCACCGCTCGGCGAGCCTCTCGAGTTCGGGCACGCTGAGATCAGCTAGCCAGGCATCGGCGCCATCTGGCGGCCCCGCAAAGGGATCCGGCCATGCGCCAAGCAACTCGGCATCGGACGGCTCATGCGGCTCAGGACCGTCCCAGTCCCCAGGAGGCTGCCCCGCTGGCGAAATAGTCATCGGCTCCTCCTTTTAAGTGTCGGGAGACCCACGTCATCGGCCAGATCCCTGCTATTGGCTTGTTATCGACAACCCTATCGAGGGCCACTGACACTCTCTCTGAACCGTTCGGGACCGGCCGGCCCGCTCCTGCGCCAGCAGGTGAGCGGCGGCCTCGGAGTCGTCGATGCCGCCGCGCTGATAATGGCTGTAGCCGGACCGAGGAGTGCCGATGGCGCAGACTGTGGAGTACTCGCTGAGCGAGGGGATAGCGACCGTCACGCTGAACCGGCCTGACCGGCTCAACGCCTTCACCTACCGGATGCTCGGCGAGCTGACCGAGATCTTCGACCAGACCGACGCCGACGACGAGGTCCGCGTGGTGATCGTGACCGGCGCGGGGCGAGCTTTCTGCGCGGGAGCCGATCTGGGGCGAGGGGAGCGGACCTTCAGCTATGAAAGCCAGGGTGCCCGCCCGCCGCGCGATTCGGGCGGCGAGCTGGTGCTGCGGATCTTCCGCTCGCTCAAGCCGGTAATCGCGGCTATCAACGGGCCCGCAGTCGGGGTCGGCGCCTCGATGACGCTGCCGATGGATATCAGGCTCGCCTCCGACAGAGCCAGGATCGGGTTCGTGTTCGGGGCGCGCGGTATCGTGCCTGACGGGGCCTGCACCTGGTTCCTGCCCAGGATCGTGGGGGTCAGCCAGGCGCTTGAGTGGTGCCTCACAGGCCGGGTTTTCCCTGCGCACGAGGCGCTGGCCGGTCGCTTGGTGCGCACCGTGTGCCCGCCCGGCGAACTGCTGCCGCTCGCGACCAGGCTGGCCGGCGAGATCGCCGCGAACGTGGCGCCGGTGTCTGCGGTGCTGACCAGGCAGATGATCTGGCAGCTGCTCGGCGCTGACCATCCCATGGAGGCACACCGGCTCGACTCGCTGGCTATTTACGAGACTGGCCGGATGGCCGACGCCGCCGAAGGCGTGAAAGCCTTCCTTGAGAAAAGGCCGGCCCGCTGGACGCTGGCGCCTAGCCGGGACCTGCCTGAGTGGTTTCCTTGGCGTTCTGAGCCGCCCTACGAGAGCTGACAGCTGCTGATCCGTTCCGGGCCGGCGCGCGCCAAAGTACCCTGATAAGCCGCTTGCCGCGGCTCCTGAACCGCCTCTTCCCGGATGTTTTGGCCTCGGCGGTGGCGTCGCCTGCCGGCGCTCGGGCGCGAGCCCGGGCCTGGTGGTCATGCCAGAGTCGCACCAGTTCGTCAGTATCGACGCGCGGCACGACGATGGGCGGGCCATCGATCGGCAGCCGGCGCCAGGCCATGATGCGATGATTCAGCTCGTCGGCCCGGTCGCGCACCTCCTGCGCAGAGCGCAAGCCGGGCACGTCCGCTGTGAGCCGCTCCCGTTCCTTGCGCAGTCGCAGCGGAGTGGGCAGGCAGTCCTCGGGCGAGCCGCCCTCGCGGCGCACCCAGTCCAGAGCCCACGCGTAGCCGTCGAACTCGGCTTTCCCGAGCGGCAGAGGCTTGCCTGCACCGGGCAGGTCGTCGAAGGCCCCCCGATCCTGGGCGTCGCTGATCCGCTGGTCGATCCACGACGTGAAGGGCATCCCCGCGGGCTTGCGCTCCGTCATGGGAACAGGATCTCAGATTCAGCTGACATGCGAAATTCCGGGGAAAGAAAGCGTCGCGGGGACCGCTTAGCCTGAGGTTCTCATCGCCGCCCGATACACACACCTGGCTCGACTGGACGAGGCACCCAGCTCCCGGCACGGGGTGTGATTGTCCCGCGGGGGCTTGCGCGGCGATCGGGGCGGGGCTGTGCTGGCCGACATCATGATGGTCCTGCTTGCTGCTGTCCGCGGCCGGACCGGGTGAGCAACGGGGCATTGGTTACTGCTGTAGGGACGGCATTAGGCAGGGCCGCCCTGTACCCGGCGCGCTCCGTGCCGCGCGGTCGCGGTGAAGACAGGTCGTACATCTGTCTTCGGGCAACGAAACGGACATCTCGCCCTTGAATTTGTGCATTTGCATGTGCGGAACAATGTGCAGATGCACAATTGAACGAAAGGGAGGATCATGATGCCAGCACTCACCCTGGTCGTATTCGTGGCATCTACCGGCTTCGGCCTTGCGGTCGCGCTCACCGCGTTAGTGATCATTGGCGTCCGCCAGGAGGAAAGGCGGGAAACGCTAACCGATCCGAGGCCGCCGACCATTCCGGCGCTACTCGCTCGTCACGTGCTCGGTGCCTGCCGTAGCAGACCGCCTGAGCCCGGCGACGGACGCGACGCGGAGCGCCGCTTTGAACCGCGTCATCGGCGCGGGTAGCTGAGCCGACGAGCGAAATTAGAGGTTCGCCAATGGCTGCCTTTCTGGTCGCTCTCATTGTGTCCTCATTCTCTCCGTGCCCGGGTTCACGTCCCGTATGGGACGCTGGCCGATGGGATGCTGAGCTGTCTGCCGCCCCATGGGACACTGAGTTATGTCCAGCTGGCCGGAGGCCGCCGAACTGCTCGCCGGGCAAGATGCGGTGATGCGGCGGCTGGTGGCTGAGGTCGGCCCGCCCGAGGTGCGGCCGCCGGCCGAGTCTCATTTCGCCGCGCTGCTCCGGGCTATCGTCTACCAGCAACTCGCTGGCGCGGCGGCGGCTGCCATCCATGGCAGGCTGATCGCCGCGCTGGGCGGCAGCGCCGACCCCGAGCGGCTGCTCGCGCTCTCGCCTGAAGCTCTCAGGGCAGCCGGCCTGTCGGCACGCAAGGCCGCCTCGCTGCGCGATCTGGCGGCCAAGGTGCTCGACGGTACCGTGGTGCTCTCGTCGGCCGGCCTGCGGGCCGAGAGCGACGCCGAGGTGGTCGAACGGCTCACGACGGTGCTGGGTATCGGGCGCTGGACTGCAGAGATGTTCTTGCTCTTCCAGTTGCGGCGGCTTGACGTGTGGCCTACTGGCGATCTCGGGGTAAGGAAGGGATTCGGCCTGGCGTGGGGCATTCCGATGCCGACGGCGAAGCAGCTAGAGCCGCTGGGCGACCCGTTCAAGCCGTACCGTTCGGTCGTCGCGTGGTACTGCTGGCGGGCCGCCGAACGCTACGGCGGTGCCGGCGACAGCGCGCTCACACGCTAGGACAGTCCGACGGAGGTGATCACTAGTGCAATCACATGCACAGGAGCCGTTTGCCGACCGCGAGACCCTCAACGACGTAGAACCGGACATCTACGAGGCCATCGCGACCCTGGAATTCATCGGGCACGAGGTAACCGCCCACGACATCGCCGTCGCGGCTGACCTCGATGAGGGGATCGTGAACGACAAGCTGGACTCGCTCAGCGATCGGGGCATCGTCGTGGCGTCGGACCGGGGCGAGGGGACGACCTACGAGCCAGCGAACCGGGGCTGGAGCGCCGCCCCCGACCAGGCGTCGAACCCGCACCGCTGACCGGGCGTCGCGTCGGTGCGCAGCCTGGCCCTGACCGCCCGTGATCCCCGCAGTGCCTCCATGAGGTCATCTTGGCTGACTACTGCGTTGCCGGCGAGCAGCAACGTGGCAAGCACAGCGCGTTGCTTGCCGGAGGAGAGGCGGATCGTGAACGCTCCGCGGCGTACCCGGAGCGGCCCGAGCAAGCAGAACTCCACGTCGACCGCAGAGTCGGCTGAGGGCATCCCGGCCTCCCGCCACGCTTGTCACCGATAGTGGTTTATCTGGCAAAATCCCGGATCTCGCCCGCGCTCAGTGGTTAAAGGCGCGACAGCATGATGACACCTATGATGGCCTCAATTGACGATCTGGAACGCGCTACGGCCGGAGGCTGGCAGGCCAAGGAAACAGCCGCAATCGGCGACTGGCTATTGCGGGCCGCCGAGGGCTTTACCGGACGGGCCAATAGCGCGCTTGCGATCGGGGATCCTGGCGTGCCTCTCGACGACGCCATCGAGCGGGTCTTGTCCTGGTATCTGGCTCGTGGCCTCCGGCCGATGATCTCCATCGCCTTCCCCGTGGGCAGGCCGGAGGCGTCGGCGCTTGACCGGCTTCTCGCCGATCGGGGCTGGCCGGTCAGACCTGGCGCCATCGTGATGACCTCGACGGTGACCGAGGTCGCGTGCCGCACCGCGGGTGCCGTCATTCCGGTCGCTGTCCACGATCACCCAGATGAAAGCTGGCTCGCGCTATACCGGTTCGGTGGCGAGCCGCCGCCAGTGTCGCGCAAGCTGCTCATGTCAGCGCCATGGCAGGCGTTCGGCTCGGTGCGCGAAGCCGGTCAGGCCATCGCCATCGGACGGGTGGCCGTCAGCGATGGATGGGCTGGGCTTACGGCGGTCGAGGTACACGAGAACCATCGGCGCCGCGGTTTGGGCGCGGCCGTCACCGGCGCCCTCACGGCAGCGGCGGCCGGACGCGGCGTGACCAGCGTGTACCTGCAGGTTTTTCCGGCAAACGAGGGGGCGCGACGACTGTACGAGCGATGCGGCTTCACCGAGCACCACGCTTATCACTACCGCATGGCCCCGGCCGGGCACTGCTCCTGATCGACCGAGCCGGTCACGAAGAGCCTGATGCTGCCGGTACTCCGGCCGAGCAAAGCGATCGGGGTGAGCTGCTGCCTTTGCGTGATCTGAATGACGTTGTATACGGCGACACCGGCCCCGGAGACAAGGAGCCCGGCCGCTCCGGCGGCGATGACCGTCCTCGCGTAGCGCGTCATGTGGCTTCCTTTCTCCCTGGTTAGGGGTGCGTGCCCTGATTTTCGAGCGCACCCCTGTCACGCCGCTAACACGTCGATGGCGTGCCTCTAACGGCTTTATTTTGTAATACTTCCTGAAAGCGGAGTATCACGGACAGTGACAGTGGCTTGTTTGACGTGTGCCTGGCCGGGAAGCCGATGTGCGTACCGGATCCATGGAGGCGGTCATGAGCGACGTGCAGGCCGGGAGTGACGTGCAAACGGGAGTGGTGACCACCAAGGTCCCCGCGCGCCTGGACCGGCTGCCGTGGTCGCGATGGCACTGGATGATTGTCATCGGGCTTGGCACGGTCTGGATACTCGACGGGCTCGAAGTCACGATCGTCGGCAACATCTCAGGCCAGCTCGGCAAGCCGGGCAGCGGGCTGCACATCACCCAAGCGCAGGTCTCGGGCCTTGCGGCGGCCATGTACGTGGCCGGGGCGTGCGTGGGCGCGCTGTTCTTCGGCTGGCTGACCGACAGGTTCGGCCGCAAGAAACTGTTCATGATCACCCTGGGCACGTACCTGATCGCCACGGCCCTGACCGCGCTGTCGTTCGCGCCGTGGTGGTTCTTCCTCTTCAGGTTCCTGACGGGGTTCGGCATCGGCGGTGAATACGCGGCCATCAACTCCGCGATCGACGAGCTGATCCCGAGCAGGCATCGCGGGCATATCGACATCGTGATCAACGGGACGTACTGGGCCGGCGCCGCGTTCGGCGCGCTGCTCACCGTACCGGCCATCAATGACCTGCCGGTCGACCTGGGCTGGCGGCTCTGTTTCGCGCTCGGTGTCGTCCTCGGCCTGGTCATCCTGCTCGTCCGGCGGAATGTCCCGGAGAGTCCGCGATGGCTGTTCATCCACGGGCACGCGAAGACCGCTGAAAACCTGGTGGATGGCATAGAACGCGAAGTCGAGCGAGACACCGGCGCGCAGCTGCCTGAGCCGGCCAAGTCGATCACGATCAGGCAGCGCAAGACCATCGGCTTTGTCGAGATCGCCAAGACGATGGTGCGGCTCTACCCGCGCCGGACCGTACTCGGCTTCTCGCTGTTCGTGGGGCAGGCGTTCTTGTACAACGCGATCACGTTCGGCTACGCGCAGATCCTGGCGACGTTCTTCCACGTCACCACCAATCCTGGCTACTACTTCGCGGTGATCGCCGTGGGTAACCTGCTCGGGCCGCTGCTGCTCGCCAGGCTGTTCGACATGATCGGCCGCAAGCCCATGATCACCGGCACGTATGTCCTGTCTGGCGTGCTGCTGCTGCTCACGGCGTTCTTGTTCGACAAAGGCATGCTGAGCGCGGTCACGATGACCGCGTGCTGGTGCGCGGTGCTGTTCTTCGCCTCGGCGGGCGCGAGCTCGGCCTACCTGACGGTAAGCGAGGTCTTCCCGATGGAGACCAGAGCGCTTGCCATCGCGTTCTTCTATGCGATCGGAACCGCCGCGGGCGGCATAACCGGGCCGCTGCTCTTCTCGGCGCTGGTGTCGAGCGGCAAGGTCAGCCAGACTGTGGTGGCGTTCTCGATCGGCGCCGTGCTGATGATCGGCGCTGGCATAGTCGAGTTGTTCCTCGGGGTCAAGGCCGAGCGAAGGAGCCTGGAGGACATCGCCCAGCCGCTGACAGTGACCGATGCGTCGCCAGGCCAGCGCAGGCAGGCTCCCGCAACGACCTGATCGGCGTCGGCGCGTAGTGCGCGGATCGATGGTGAAAATTAGGTGTCGATTAGCGCACCCATGTTGACCAATCGCCGGAGTAAGACATGACGCCACCACGTGCCGGTCACGCAGCCGGATGGGATCTCGCCTATACGGCGGAAGCGCCCGCACCCTGGGACATCGGCAGACCGCAACCCGCGTTCGCCGGCCTGGCCAGCGCCGGGTTTCTGAGTGGTCAGCTGCTGGACGCCGGCTGCGGGACAGGGGAGCACTCGCTGCTCGCGGCCGCCTCGGGTGCCGACGTGGTCGGGGTCGACCTGTCTGAGGTGGCGATTGCCAGGGCGCGGGCCAAGGCAGCCGAGCGCGGGCTCACCGTGCGATTCGAGGTCGCCAGCGCGCTGGAGCTGGCCCGGCTGGGCGTGACGGGCGCGGGTTTCGACGTGATCATCGACAGCGGCCTGTTCCACGTCTTCGATGACCCCGATCGACCTAGGTACGCCGCGAGCCTGGCCTCGGTCTTGCGACCGGGCGGCACGCTCTACCTGATGTGCTTCAGCGACAGGCAGCCGGGCGACTTCGGGCCGAGGCGGGTCAGCGAGCCTGAGTTGCGCGCGGCGTTCGCCGACGGCTGGGCGGTTGTCAGCATCGCGGCCGACAAGTTCGAGCTCAATCCTGGCTTGCCCATCCCAGACGCCCAGGCCTGGCTGGCGACGATCCGCAGGCAATAAACGGACGATCCGCGGGCAATAAACAACTGCCACTGCGCGGCATTGCCTGACGGAGCCGGGCAACGGATCATGGCAGTGAGATCGGCTTGTCTTGGCGGGAGATGGCCCGTGCTGACCTTCGGTCTCGATCTGCCCTGGATCACTATTGCGCGGCCCGCCCGGCCGTGCAGGCATTGCCTGGCCGGGTCCCAGAGCAGCCAGGCTAGCTTGCGCACCTTCGGCGGCTGCCGATAACTGCCTGGCTGGATGAGCGACAGGGAACGGGTATAACGCCAGTTGCCGCCCGGTCACTCGCCTGCCTTTCTCTCACTTAGACGACATCACGCCAAGTGAGAATAGGCGAGCCTTGACCGGCGCTGACGCTCCATCGATCCAGATGATCACGCTGTGCCGCTCCTGTACCGCGACAAAGATGGGCCTGACGCCATATAACCGTGACCGCAACCACCGGGAAGCCTGAAATGATCGATCTGATCAAGACGCTGGTCGAGACCCTGGCGCAGATCCTGCCGAGGATCGGGAGCGTGCGCTCCGACAAAAGGCGCCGTGAGCTGGGCGTCACGCTCTTCATGCTCTACGTCAGGCTGAACGAGACCATGCTCACCGCCGAGTCGATCGTCGACAGCCTCGAAACCTACACGGTGACCATGCAACGCCATACCGAGGATGGCGACTACCCGTACGCGCTGCGGGCCGGCCGGTGGATCGCCGACAAGATCACCAGCCAGGTGGTCAACCTTGAACGGCTCGGCGGCCTGCTCGCCAGCCAGGCGGCGGTGCTGCAGATCATTGACGCCGACGCGTACAACAAGCTCGTGCCGCTGCTTGAGACGAAGTTCGGCGCGCTCGCCCAGCTGCTGAGCATCATGCGGCGGGGCGCGCTCCCGCTTGACCTGACTCCCGGTCCGCACGGAAGCTGGAATTCGACCACGCTGAGGACAAGCATCACGTGGGGGGATGAAATATATGACCAGGTAGTCAGCTACCTGACTGAGCGAGCGCCGCGCGAGCAGATCGCCGGGATCCGCGCGGCGCTGGCCGCCATGAGGGAGGCGCTTGAGCGGCACTTCTCGATCTCCGATGTGCTGCTCGAGGTCGGTGACCGCAGCGTGACCGACGACGACCGGTACCGCTAGTCCCGGCGCAGTCCAGGGCAGCAGCCTCGGTTGCGCCCTCGCCTGCGCCTGGGAGCACTGGGACAGGCTGCAGGCAGCACGCGGACGAGCGGCGGCCAGACGGTGCCCGGCCCGCGCAAGCTGCTGGTCGCGCTGCAAGCCAGAGACCATTACCGCGCCGGCCCATTACGGGACCGAGGTGACGCGCGGCTGTCGGCGGACGCTACAGCGCAAGGGCCCGGCGGACCGCCGGGCCTCTGCGCCTTGACACGGGCACGGTCGGCACCGTCCGGCCCGCCTGGCCTGCCCGGCCCGAGGCCAGGTCCATGATCAGGGAAAGCTGGCCGCGGAAGCCATGCTCGATCTCGCTCACCCGGCGTGCGTTCACGATGAAATGACGGTGCACCCGGATGAAGCCCGCACCCGCAAGCGCGGCGAGCAGCTTGTCGAGCCCGCGGTCGCGGGCCCTGACCCGGCCTCGGTCCGTCGTCAGCCAGATCGTGTTGCGCTCGGCCTCGGCTACGATGATCTGCTCTGGGCGCAGCACGATCTGCCGGTTCCCCTTGAACGCCAGGACTCGCTGGCCGGGCTCCGGTTCGGCGCGGTCGAGCCCGCTGTGCTCATGACCCAAGCGCTCGCCGGCGTGATCGCCGAAGGCGCCGAGCACGCCGATCACCCGGTTGTGCTGCACAACCGGGCGCATGGTCAGCGGCAGCACATCGCCGATCGCCGGGATGAACGGCTCGGCGAAGCCGACCCAGGAGCGGTCGGCCCTGGCCCGGTCGACGCCCTCGCGCACCAGCTCGCGCAGGACAGGAAAGTCCATCGCCCGGCCCAGGTTCGACCTGTTGCTCCGCGCTTGCCCGCGGCAGCTGATCGCCACGACTCCGCCGCCCGCGTCGAGCGCGACCAGCGCCTGGCAGTCCTGCCGGTGCTCGGCCATCAGCGCGGCCGCCAGGTCGGCGCAGTCACGGCTGGCCTGGCGGCGCAGCTCGCGCTCGATACCGCGGACTGACTTGTGCAGCCAGGCGAGTGCCTGGTCAGGCAGCTCGCCAAGGTGCGAGGCGATGGCCAGGACAGCGAGCGGGCTGGCAGAGACAGGATCGCTGATCGCGACGCCAGCGCAGGACCACTGCTGCGGGCCGCGGCACCAGTGCTCATCGCCCCTGACCACGATGCCGTCGGAGCACTCGAGTGCGGTGCCGATGCCATTGGTGCCGATGGCCCGTTCTGACCAGGACGACCAGGCGGCCAGGTTGCTGCACTCGGCGTGGTGGCGGGCGGCATGGTCCCCGTGCGTGGTGAGTACCCGGCCCGATCCGTCGGCGATTATGACTATGTCAGCCTTTATGCCTTCGCTGGCAGCCAGAGCGGCGCTGATGCTGCCGAGTTCGGTCAGCACGCGGCTGGCCTTGAGCGAGGGCTCGCAGCGGTCGTCTGCTGGCGGTGCCCGCGTCTGGCCGGGATCGGTGCCATAGTCGTCGCGGCAGCGGTGCCAGGACCGGCCGATTTCCGGCCGCACCACCACCTCCGCGCAGTCCTGCCCGGCGGCGAACCGCTCCCGGGCTGACGCGATTTCTGGCTGCATGGGCCCGTCCCCCTGGCCGCTTGCACCACGATTCATGCCGCTTGCCGCGCAACTCTCGACAGCGACAACGCCGTCGGGTCCATTCTGGCAAACACAGGGGTTGGCGAGCACAGGGGGTTGGCGAGCCGAGCGGGTTGGCGAGCCGAGCGGGTTGGCGAGCCGAGCGGGTTGGCGAGCCGAGCGGGTTGGCGAGCCGAGCGGGTTGGCGAGCACAGGGGGTTGGCGAGCACAGGGGAGGCGCGCATGCGTGCTGTCGTGTACAAGAAGCCCTTCGAGGTAGCCGTCGAGGACGTGCCCGACCCTGGGATCGAGCACCCCAACGACGCCATCGTCCACGTCGACGCGACCGCGATCTGCGGTTCTGACCTGCACATGTACGAGGGCCGCACGGCTGCTCCGGCTGGCCTGGTTTTCGGCCACGAGAACCTAGGGACGATCGAGCGGGTCGGTTCAGGCGTGGTCGGGCTGCGGGCGGGCGACCGGGTGGTGATGCCGTTCAACGTGGCGTGCGGGTTCTGCAAAAACTGCGTGGCCGGGTACACGGGCTTTTGCCTGACCGTGAATCCCGGCTTCGCTGGCGGCGCCTACGGCTACGTCGCGATGGGTCCGTATCCTGGCGGTCAGGCCGAGCACCTGCGGGTGCCCTTCGCCGACTTCAACTGCCTGAAGCTGCCCGCTGACCCCGCCCGTGACGCGGACTACGTGCTGCTCGCGGACATCTTCCCGACCGGGTACCACGGCTGCGAGCTGGCCCAGGTATCGCCGGGTGAGACGGTCGCGGTCTACGGGGCCGGACCGGTCGGGCTCATGGCCGCGTACTCGGCCCTGCTGCGCGGCGCATCCCGGGTCTTCGTGGTTGACCGGGTGCCCGAGCGCCTCGCCAAGGTCAGCGAGATCGGCGCGACCGCGGTGAATTTCGCCGAGGCCGACCCGGTGTCGCAGATCAGGGACCAGCTCGGCGGCGACGGCGCGGATAAGGGCGTCGATGCGGTGGGCTACCAGGCGCAGGCGCACGAGGGCCAGCGCGAGGAGCCCGCCGTGGTGCTGAACTCGCTGATCGACACGGTGCGGCCTACCGGCATGCTCGGGATTCCGGGCCTCTACGTCCCGACCGACCCGGGCGGCGTGGACGAGCAGGCATCCAAGGGCTTGCTCCTGGTGGCGATCGGCCGGCTGTTCGAGAAGGGCCTGCGGGCGGGCACCGGCCAGTGCAACGTCAAGCGCTACAACCGGCAGCTACGGGACCTGATCACCGCGGGGAGGGCCAGGCCAAGCTTCGTCGTCTCGCACGAGCTGCCGCTTGACCAGGCGCCCGCCGCCTACAGCAAGTTCGACCGGCGGGTGGATGGCTACACCAAGGTGATCCTGCGGCCAGCGGCCTGATCCCGCGATCTGGTCTGCCGTTTCTGCCCTGGACGTCAACGGAAAGGAGTTCGCGCATGGTTACCCAGCAGCCGACGATTACCTTGCAGAACGCGCAGCGCGTCGTGGATGCCGCGTGCCTGAAGGCGCAGCAACTCGGCGTCCCGATGAACATCGCCGTCGTCGACGAGGGCAACAACCTCATGGCGTTCGCGCGGATGGAAGGCGCCTGGCTCGGGAGCATTGACATCTCCCAGGGCAAGGCCTACACGGCACGCGCCTTCGACATGCCGACCAAGGACCTGGCGCCGTTGTGCCAGCCTGGGCAGCCGCTGTTCGGCATCCAGGCCAGCAACCAGGGACATCTCGTCATCTTCCCCGGCGGCATTCCGCTCACCGCCGACGGCGCCGTCGTAGGCGCTGTGGGCGTCAGCGGCGGCTCGGTAGATCAAGATCACGAGGTCGCGGCCGCTGGGGCCGCGGGCCTATCACAGGGGGGATAGCAGTGGCCATCGACTTTACGCTTACCGACGAGCAGCACCAGCTGCAACTGAACGCCAGGAACTTCGCCCAGCGGATACTCGGGCCCGTCGTGCGCGAGGCCGACGCCGAACCTGACCCGCTGCGGGCGTTCCAGCTCACCAAGCCCGCCTACGTCGAGGCCTACAAGGCCGGCATCGCGTTCTGCATGCTGCCGAAGGAGTACGGCGGCGGCGGATTGTCCAACGTCGACGTGATACTCGCTGCCGAGGAGATCTGCGCGGTCGATCCCGGGTTCGCCTGCACCATCCTGGTCAACGGGCTCGGCCTGATGCCTGTCTGGTACTGGGGGAGCGACGAGCAGAAGAACCGCTTCCTGCGGGCCGCGACCTCGGACCCGACAAGCGAGTACCTGGTCGGCTACGCGGTCAGCGAGCCAGCAGGGACGCCGGGCGGCACCGCGAACTTCGACGCGCCCGCTGCCCACCCGGTCGGGATCGGCGTCACCGCTCGCCTGGACGGTGATCACTACGTGCTCAACGGCCGCAAGTACTGGCCGTGCAACGTCGCGGGCTGGGATGGCCAGGGCGCGAACGTGAGCATCGTCGTAGTCCGCACCGAGCCGGACAAGGGCGGCACCGAGGGCCTGTCCGCGATCATGCTTGAGCGCGGGACGCCAGGCGTGACCTACAACATGATCAGCAAGCTCGGGCACCGGCTCACGCCGAACTCGGAGATCATCTTCGACAACGCCAGGGTGCCGGCCTCGAACCTGATCGAGGGCACCAAGGGCAACGGGGACCTGCTGATCAACCGCAACTTCGCCTGGTCAGGACCCGTGGCCGGGATCGCCGCCGTCGGCGTCGCCCGGTCGGCCTACGAGGAGGCGCTCAACTGGGCCAAGACCTACACGGCGGGCGGCCCGACGCCGATCATCAACTACCAGAACGCCGGCTACGTGCTCGGTGACGTGGCGGCCCGGATCGAGGCCTGCCGGTACTTCTGCTGGAAGACCGCGCACTACATGGACAAGCACGAGTACCACGGCGAGCTGATCGGCGCGATGTGCAAGATCTTGTCCACCGAGCTGCTGTTCGACGCGACCTACAAGTGCATGCAGGTGGTGGGTGTCAACAGCGCGGACAAGGTGCACATGTTCGAGAAGTACCTGCGCGAGGCCGCGATCTTGCCGATCTACGACGCGGGCAATTTCGGCATGCAGCGCCGCCGGGTGCACGGCGTGCTGGCCAGCCCCGACTTCGACCCGCGGGCGCTGATGGACGACACGGCCATCGAGTTCACCAAGGCCATGGAGACCATCGACACGATCCCGGTCACCGCGCACGCGTAATCCGGGTCGCGTATCGCAACAGCAGCAGTCGCGTATCGCAACAGCAGCAAAGGAGGGCCACGCTGCTGTCGGCCAGCCTTTGTTGGCGACCCTCTGCAACCGGTGGCGGGGTCGCCGGACCGGGCTGACGTGGCCGCGCGCTGGTTGGCCGCGCCCGGATCTGCCGCACGCCGCGCGAACCTGACCAAAGCTCCGTGATCATGCTCCAGCCCGTGGTCACGGAGCTTTACGCAGGTCATAGCCTATGTAAGGCTTCGTAATCATACCCCCGCCATGATCGCGGAAGATCACCTGCGGCGCCACGTGGCTGGCCCGCAGGGTCCCGGCGGCAGGCGGCAATGGCAGCACCGTCGGCCGGGCGCAGGTGAAGGCTGGTCGATGGCATCGCGGAGCCTTTCTGCCTAATGGTCTTCTGGCTGTTCCTTAGTCGGCGATGTCGATCTTGGCGACGATCTTGACGGGGTGACCCGGCTTCTCGGGTGGCGGCGCTCTGACCGCCGTTGACAGCCGATTCCGCCGAGTCATAATCAGGCTTAATAGTGAAAATTGAGCCAACGGCGGAGTCGATGAGGTACCGGAGAGTTCACACATACCTGGCTGGCGCGCCGGCCATCGCCGTGGCCACAGCGATCGCGCTGTCGGTCAGTTCGGTTCCGGCACAGGCGGCGCTGCCGCTGGAGAGCGAGTCGTCGGCTTTTCTCGGCTCAACGCTGCCGGTCAATTACCACGCGTCTCCGCCCGGCGCCAACGTGGCATGCACGCCGACGGCCGCGCATCCTTTCCCGGTCGTGCTGGTCGAGGGGACGTTCGCCAGCATGTACAACAGCTTCGGCGCCCTGTCGCCTGACCTGGTCAACAACGGCTACTGCGTGTTCGCGTTCAACTTCGGCCAGACCCTGCCGTTCACCGGCTTCTATGCGATGGGCGACATTCGCTCGTCGGCCTCGCAGCTTTCCGCCGAGGTCAACCGGGTGCTCACGGCGACCGGCGCGAGCAAGGTCGACATCGTCGGCTGGTCTCAGGGCGGCATGATGCCGCGCTACTACATCAACAACCTGGGCGGCGCCTCGAAGGTCAACATGCTCGTGGGCCTGGCTCCATCGAACTACGGCACCAACCTCGGCGGCCTCACCAATCTGCTCGCCGACCTCGGCGTGCTTGGCCTGGACACGGCGCTACTGTCGGTTACATGCGAAGCCTGCGTGCAGCAGTTTTCCGGGTCGTCGTTCCTGACCAGCCTGAACAAGCAACCCACGGCGCCTGGCGTCAAGTACGTCGTGATCGAGACGCAAGGCGACGAGGTCGTGACCCCGTTCACCAACGCGTTCTTGCCGGCCGGCCCCAACGTGCAGAACATCACCCTGCAGAACCAGTGCTCGCAGGATTCAAGCGATCACATCTCGATCCCGTATGATTCCAACGCGCTGCAGGACGTGCTGAACGTGCTCGGCGCGGACGACCAGGGATTCCAGCCGCAGTGCGCTTCGGTAGGACCGATCTTCGGCAACGTCTGATTCCAGGCCGGACTGATGCGGTCGCGGCCGAATCCGGGCATGCTTGCGGTTGTGAGCGAGCACGGGCATGAGCACGGGCATGCGCACGAGGCCGGCCTTCGCGCGCGGCTGATGCACCTTGTCCGCCCGCACAGCCACGATGCCGGCGACAAGGTCGACGCCGCGCTGGAGGCCAGCGCGCAGGGCATGCGCGCGCTGTGGATCTCGCTCGCCGTGCTCCTGGCGACGGCAGCTATCCAGGCCGGGGTGGTAGCGCTTTCCGGCTCCGTCGCGCTGCTCGGCGACACTTTGCACAACGCCGCTGACGCCCTCACCGCCGTACCGCTCGCAGTGGCCTTCATCGCTGGCAGGCGCCCGCCGACGCGGCGTTACACCTATGGCTACGGCCGGGCCGAGGATCTGGCCGGCGTGATCATCGTGTTGATCATGGCGCTGTCCTCGGTCGCGGCGGCGTGGGAAGCGATCGGCCGGCTCGCCCATCCTCGGGCCGTGAGCAACCTCATCGTGGTGGCGATCGCGGCGGTGGTCGGGTTTGCGGGCAACGAGCTCGTCGCTGGCTACCGCATCAGGGTTGGCCGGCGGATCGGCTCGGCGGCGCTGGTGGCCGACGGACTGCACGCGCGGACTGATGGGTTCACTTCGCTGGCCGTGCTGCTCGGGGTGGGCGGCGTCGCCCTTGGCCTGGGCTGGGCCGATCCGGTCATCGGGCTGGTGATCACTGTCGCGATCCTGGCGGTGCTGCGCCAGGCGGCCAGGGAGATCTACCGCCGCCTGATGGACGCGGTTGACCCCGCGATCGTCGATCAAGCCGAGCGGACCCTGCGCGGCGTATCCGGCGTGCTCGACGTCGGCGAGGTCAGGCTGCGCTGGATCGGTCACCGGCTGAGGGCCGAATGCGAGATCGTGGTCGACCCAGCCGCCAGTGCCGTCCAGGCGCATCAGCTCGCGGTGGCCGCCGAGCACCAGCTGCTGCACACCCTGCCGCGCCTGTCGGCTGCCCTCGTCCATGCCGACCCGGCAGCCACTCCGGGCCGCGGCGATCCGCACGCTGTCCTTGCCTCGCATCGCCGGGACGCACTGCGGGACTAGGGTTTGCTGACTACCGGGCGGACTGCCCGGCGCTGAGCAGGACGCCTGCCATCACGACCCGTTCCGGCGTGCGGTTCTGCCAGTCGTGCGGCCTCGGTATCGAGCTCGGCCCGCCGCTGAATTCGCCGGCCGGCTGCACGAGAGCGGCCTGGCCGGCCGGCTTATTGTCGCGGACAGCCTCGATTCGGCCATGACTTCCCTGGCGTTATCGTGAGTGCGTCGCGGCCTTGAACCGGGCGGTGATGTCGCTCGGCAGCCGGCCACGATCCTTAATGTCGATGCCCTGGCTACGCGCCCACTGCCTGACCTCTGACGAGCTGGGCTCAGCGCTGCCGCGGTCGCGCCGCCGCCGGGCCGATCCGGCCACCCTGCGGCCAGCAGAGACGTATTGCGAGAGTGCCTGCTCCAGCCGGCTGCGGTGCGCATCGTTCAGGTCAATCTCATAGTCGGCACCGTCCAGGCTGAAACGAATTGTCGTCTCCGCGGCGCTTCCATCGAGATCGTCGACTAAGAAGGTCTGTACTTTCCGTGACATGGGGAACTCCTTTTCTTAACCATCTGAGGGTATTACCTAGACGGCGCTACCCACGCCTGCGACACGAAACCATTAACTGGCGGCTTTTTTGCGCTGACCAGGAGGGTTCGGCGTCAGTTTTCGACGTAACGCCGTTTTCGGTACACCGCGTCGCGTCGCGTCGCGTCGCAGTGCGTCGTCGTCGACGTCCGGGTCGCCGAAGTCCTCGGCGGGATCGGCCGCGACTACGCAACCAGCTAGGCAGCCCGTCGTCATAGAAGCTGACACAGAAAGGCGGCAGCCGGAATGACCATTTCTTACTCCACCTCGCAGCGGTCCCGGAGAGGAAAGCTCGCAGCGGTCCCGGGGAGGGAAAGTGCTGCGTCCTGCGCGGGCGATTCTCGCGTCAGCGGCGCTGATGGCGACCGTTACTGCCTGCGGCCATGCCGCGCGACAATGCCGCCGGGCACCAAGGCCGGCGACCCGCACAGGTTCATGCCTGTGCGGGGTCAGCTTCAGCTCAGCGCGCGATTGGTGGCTGCTGGCCGTGCCGAAGTGCGCCGATCGCCCGTGCCCGGGTTCTTGCCACGCACTGCTGATGCGCGATACAGCGGACGGCGGCCACACCTGGCGTGCTGTCCCAGCACCGCCGACGTCATGAGCAGGTGACGAGAGATCAGGCTCGGCCGCGGTGAGCCAGCTCCTCTTCAGCAGCGCGCGCGACGGATGGGCCTTCGGCCCGGGTCTGTGGCGTACCCGCGATGGCGGCCGGGCCTGGAGCCAGGTCAGCATCGGCGGCTGGCTCGTGCAGAGCCTGGCCGTCGCCGGGCCGAGGCTGCTTGCGGTGGCGGGCGCCTGCGGCGCAGCCGATCGGCGGCACTGCGCCTTCGGCGTCTTTACGCTTCAGGTGGCATCAACCGGAACGGTCCGCTGGCGCCCAGTGCCCGGTGCGAGCCGCCTGCGGACTAGCGCCGTCATGCTCGCGACGTCCGGGCGCACCCGTTACGTGCTCCGCGACCATGCCTGACCAAGGCAAGCCTGTCCTGCTCAGCGGCCCGGCGGACGGGTCGGCACGCTGGTGGCGGTTGCGCTCTCCCTGCGCCCGCGCCTGGTCGGTGGCGCTCGCGGCCGTCCGCGCGGCAGGCTTTTCCTCGGTTGCGGCTCAGAGCCGGATGGCTGATGCGCTTTCTGGCCGGGCCAAGGCCTGAGCCAGGGGATCGGGGCGGCCGGTGCCGGGCATGCTGGTCAGGTGCACCAGACTCCGGCCTGGCCGCCCGCCTCGTCCCGAGCCGAGCTGCTGGTCGCCCCCGAGCTGCGGCTGTTCCTGCGCAGGCAGTACAGGCACGATCCCATCCTCATCGGCTGCGACGGAGTCTCAACCTTCGGTCACGTCGTGCAGTCGGCCGGGGTGCCGCTGACCGAAGCGGGTGCCCTCACCGTCAACGGGCGGCTGGTGCCGCCTGGGTACCGGCCGCGGGGCGGAGACGTGATGCGGGTCTCCGCCGTGTCACGGCCGCAGCGGCTGCCCGGCGGGACTGCTCGCGCATTCGTGCTCGACGTGCACCTCGGCACGCTGGCCCGCCGGCTGCGGCTGGTCGGCATCGACGCCGCCTACACCAACGACGCCGGCGATGACGACTTGATCGCGCAGGCGAATGACCAGCGGCGCGTGCTGCTCACCCAGGACCGCAGGCTGCTCTGCCGTCGCTCACTGGACACCGGCGCTTACGTGCGCGGCGCGGCCCCCGACGACCAGTTCGCGGACGTGCTTGACCGGTTTGCCCCGCCGCTGGCGCCCTGGACCAGGTGCCTTGCGTGCAACGGCCTGCTGGCTCCGGTCGCCAAAGCTTGCGTCGACGAAGTACTCCGGCCGGGCACCAGGCGCACCTATCAGGTCTTTGCCAGGTGCCTGACCTGCGGAAAGGTCTACTGGCGCGGCGCCCACGCCGATCACCTGCAGGGCGTCATCGACCGGGCGATGACGATCGTCGCCGCGGCTCGATCCGCGTAATGACGATATCTCAGAGCGTTGTCGCGTGCGCATGGCTGTCGTTCGGCTAAGCCCGCGATGGCCCAGATTGCCGCGATCATGGTCGAGGGCATGATCACGGATCACATCGGCCATGACCTGCGTAAAGTTCTGTGATCAAGGCACGGTCATGATCACGGAACATCGCTCCCGTACCGGCTGGCGAGCACCTGGTGAGTCGTGAGGGTCACTGCGCTGAAGGTCACGGGTCTGTCAGGTCGAGCGCCCCATCAGGTAGAACTCGGCGTTCGGCTGCAACGCGCACAGGTGGGCAAGCCGGTTCGAAGCGGCGAACAGGGCGGTAATCGCCCCGACGTCCCAGATCTCGTCGCTGCTCAGCCCCGCCTCGCGGGCCCGGGCCAGATCGCCCTCCCCGAACAGCTCGGGTGTCCTGGTCAGCGCCAGGGCAAGGTCCGCGATCGCGCGCCCGCGTGCATCGAGCTCGGCCTGCCATGGGCTCGACGCCACCCGGTCAGCCAGGTGCGGGTCCTTGGACCTGATCCGCAGGATCGCGCCGTGGGCCACGATGCAGTAAGTGCAATGGTTGGCGCCGGACGTGGCGACGACGACGAGCTCACGCTCGGCCTTGGTCAGCCCGCCCTCCCGGTTCATGAGCGCGTCATGGTAGTCAAGGAACGCCCGCAGTTCCGCCGGCCGGTGTCCGAGAGCGCGGAAGATGTTGGGCACGAACCCCGACTTGGTCGCGATCACGCCGATTCGCTCCCTGAGGTCGTCAGGAAGCTCATCGAGTTCTGTCATCCCGAACCGGCTGTCGGACCTGATCCCGGTCATGATTCCTCCCGTCGGATGCGTCCAGCAGTTGCGAACCGGTGTTAAGCCAATCATGACCATCGGTAGAGTGCGATACGGACAGCCGGGACCAGGGCCGGGGTAGCCGGCGGCCTGAGAGGGAGGGACGAATCCTTTGGAGCTCAAGTCAGTCCGTATTCAGAACTACCGCAGCATCGAGGATTCCGGGGTCGTCCCTATTGACGACGTCGCTTGCCTGGTGGGCAAGAACGAGTCAGGAAAAACCGCGTTTCTGCACGCCCTGCATCTGCTCAGCCCGCTCAACCCGATCAACGGCAAGACCAGATTCGATGACGTCATGGATTTTCCGAGCCGCAGGTTCTCGGCTTACCGGAAGGTCAGGGACGAAAATCCGGCCGACGTGGTCACCGCGGTTTTCGAGCTCACCGATAGCGAACTCAAGATTATTGAGGAGGACCTCGGCGACGGCGTCATGAAGAGCCGTGAAGTCACGGTCGTGAAAGGATATGACGGGCGCCGCCGCTACCGGTCGTCCTATGACGTCGGGCGCGCGGTCGCGCACCTGACAGCCGGGCTTGAGCTATCCGAACCGGACCGGCAGGCAGTCCAGGCCGCGAGTACCGTGCCTGAGTACGCCGAAGCGCTCGCCGCGATCTCCGAGCCGCACAAATCCGTCACCGACCTGATCGCGCGGCTCGACTCCTGGCACGACCTGTCGCTCGGCGTCTATCTCGTCGATAACTACCTAGATGAATGGCTGCCGAGGTTCTTCTACTTCTCCGACTACAGCACTATGCGGGGCAGGGTCTCGCTGCCCGACTTGCGGGCCAAGGAGGCGACGGGCCTCATGGACGAGGCCGACCGGACGTTCCTATCGCTGCTGCAGACCGTCGATGCCGACCTCGCCGATTTCGAGGATATGGACTTCGAGGCGCTGACCCGTGAACTCGAAGGTGCTGCCAACGGCATTACGCGGGATGTTTTCACCTATTGGCGGCAGAACCCGGGACTGCGCGTCACGATCCAGATGTCGCCAGGCAACCCGGCCGATGAGCCGCCGCTGAACCGCGGGCCCATCGTTAACTTGCGTATCTACAATCCCAAGCACTCGGTGACGGTACCCTTCGACGAGCGATCGCGCGGTTTCGTATGGTTCTTCTCGTTCTATGCCTACTTCAGCAACATCGTCGAGGACCCGAAGCGCAGCACGATCCTGCTGCTCGACGAGCCCGGTGTCAGCCTGCACGCGACCGCGCAGGCCGACGTGCTGGCCTTCATCGAGCACAAACTCGCGCCCAAGCACCAGGTGATCTACACCACGCACTCGCCGTTCCTGATCGATCCGCACCGGATCGAGCGGGTGCGGATGGTCGCCGATACCGACGACAACGGCACGGTCATCAGCACGGACGGGTACCTGACGAACAGCGAGACGCTGTTCCCGCTGCAGGCGGCGCTCAGCTTCGGGCTCGCTCAGACTCTCGTCACCGGCCCGCACAGCCTGCTGGTCGGCTCGCCTGCCGACCTGCTCTACCTGCAGTTGCTGAGCCAGGCCTGCCAGGATGCCGGGATGTCCGCGCTCGATTCGCGGTGGGTGGTCACGCCAGTCGGCGGCGCTGACAAGGTGTCAGCGTTCGTGGGCCTGACCAACTCGCCCCGGATTGACGTCGCCGTGCTCATCGACGGCAACGCGCGTGACCAGCAGCGGGTCAGGTCCCTGGCCGAAACCGGCCACCTGCGGGCGAAGTCCCTGATTCAGGTCAGCGACTTCGCGGCCGGCCGGGAAGCCGACCTCGAAGACCTCATCGACCCGGCGTGCTTCTGCGAGATCGTGTCCGGCGCCTACGCCGGCGACCTGCCCGGGGGGCTCAAGCCGGCCGACCTCAAGTCGCGGCACCCCCGCATCGTGACCCGCCTTGGCCAGTACTTCAAGGACAACGACATCGCGGGCGGCCGCCCCGACCGTTACCGGCTGGCCGTCCACCTCCTGAGGCAGCAACAGACCCTGCTGCCCAGGATCTCGGCGCCCGCCCTGGAGCGCGCCGCCCGCATGTTCGACCGGATCAACGCCTGCCTGCGCTAGCCCGCCCGAGCACTAGCCCGCCCTCAAACGGACCGAGGCCCATCCCTGGCCCATCGAGGGCGCCAGAGCGCCATCTTTGGGCCATAGACGGGCCAGTCTAGGGGGCGGTTAGTGGCTCTTCCATACGTAGGTGTCGGTCCGGCGGGTTGCCGGCGGCCGACCAGAATCCGGTGAACGAGAACGTGTACTGACTGGTCGGCAGAGTTCGGATCGGCGGCGGTGACCGCTCACCGAGACGCTGTTACCGCCCCCAGGCGGACCAGTAGGACTGGTGCTCGATGATGTTCTGGTTCATGCCCTGGTCGTAACCGGAATAGCGGGTGGCTCTGGAGTCTTGCTCGTCATCGTCGGGCAGCAGCCTGGCGATCGTGTCGGGGCCAGTCTCGCGTACCGGGCGCACTTCCAGGTCGGGCGTCGTCAGCCGCAACTCGAACAATGGCCACCAGGGGCCGTCATCAGGCGACCCCAGGCGCGGTCATCGTCAGCCGCAACGAGGTTTAGCCGGACCGCAGCAAGCACAGGTCGAAGGTGAGTGCGCGGAACGGGCTGGGCAGGCTGGCCTCCGCCGCGCGCACCGGGTCGTCGACCAGCTCTACCTCGCGGACCAGGGTGTCCTTGACGCCGAATACCGCGTCGGAGTCCAGATACGGGCTGCCGGCCACGAACACGTGGGTGGTCACCGGCCGGTAGCCGGGCGCGGAGACGATGAAATGCAGGTGCGCCGGACGGTAGGGGTGCCTGCCCGTAACGGCGAGCAACTGGCCGACCGGCCCGTCATCGGGGATCGGGTAATACCTCGGTACCACGGAACGGAACCAGAACCGGCCGTCGCCGTCGGCGGTGAACAGCCCCCGCAGGTTGCCATCGGGCTGGATGCCTGGCTGCTGCACGTCGTAGAACCCGTCGGCATTAGCTTGCCAGACGTCCACGAGCGCGCCCGCGAGCGGTTCGCCGTCAGGGCCGGTCACCTGGCCCGATACCAGGCACGGATCGCCCTTGCCGTCGAGCGCGATGGTCGCGCCGAGTTCACGGGGTGGCGAGGCGACCAGGTGGAACGGCCCAAGCACGGTCGACTCGGTGCCGGTGCCGCCTGAGCGGTGACTGATGGTCTCCACCAGCATCGAGACGCCGAGCACGTCAGAGAGCAAGATGAACTCCTGACGGTTCTGGTCGCACTTCTGTCCGGTAGCGGTCAGGAATCCGATCGCCGCGTTCCACTCGTCTTCGGTCAGCTCGACGTCCTTGACGAAGGCGTGCAGGTGACGCACGAGCGAGGTCAGCACCTGCCGGAGCCGGGGATCGGAGGTCCGCGCGAAGCTGGCGGCGACCACGTCGGCCGATCGCTCTTCGCTGAATAGCTCTGGACTCGCCGCTGGTTGCATGGCGGGACTCGGCTCCATGCCTGCCATTATCGACGCCGGCGCCATCGGCAGGTGCCCTGCTCACGCGGGTTTCCTCGTACTGAGGCCCACCTGTGGGACATCCGTGGCGCTCTGGCGCCACCTGTGGGCCATAGGTGGGCCAGTCGCTAGATAGTTCTGCGGGGGCCGATCAGCTCTTCGAGCGTTCGGTCCGGGTGGCTGGTGACCTCGGCCAGGATCGCGGCGTAGCTCGCCGCGAACTCGCCGGCGGTGGCGGTTGTGAAGAGGTCAGCGCGGTAGTGCAGCTCACCGGCCAGCTCGTCGCCGCTCTCCTGAATCGTCATCAGCAGGTCGAGCGCGTTGCCGCCCTGGCCCTCCGCCAGCAGCGTGCTGGTGATTCCCGGCAATGCCAGGCGGCCAGCGCGCGAGCCGAACGACTGGAAGGCCACCTGGACAACGGGATTGCGCGTCAGGTCGCGCGGCGGGCGAAGGGCACCTACGAGGTGGTCAAACGGAAGTTCCTGATGCCGGAAAGCTTCGAGCGCGGTCGACCGGACTTGCGCGAGCAGTTCGGCAAACGTCAAGGTCGGTGCGCATGTGACGCGGAGCGGCAAAAGGTTCACAAAGAGCCCGATGAGATCTTCGAGTTCGACAGCATGACGATTGGCGGCGAAGGTGCCGATCACGAGATCATCTTGTCTGGCCATGATGGACGTCGTTACTCCGAACGCCGTGATCAGCACCATGAACGTTGTCGCGCGTGCTTCGGCGGCCAGGTTCACCACGGCGCGTGCTGTCTGGGCCGGCAACGTGAATTCGGTGACGGCATCGCTAACCCCCTGCCTTTCCGCTCGCGGAAAGTCTGCGGGCAGGTCGAGCAAGAGCGGAGCGCCGTGAAGCTGGTCGCGCCAGTAGTCCAGGTATTCGTTCAGGGTTTCACCCTGCAAAGAAGTCCGCTGCCTGGTCGCGTAGCCGGCGTACTGCAGGGCCAGGGGTTTAAGTTCCGCTGGCAGGCCGCCGGTCCTTGCCTGGTAGTACGCGCACAGGTCACGCCAGAACACTGCCAAAGACCAGTCGTCAATAATGATGTGATGGGCGACCAGCAGCATGAGGTGATGCGCCGGATCGACCCGGAGCAGGGTCAGGCGAATCAGCGGGCCATGCTCAAGCTGGAAAGGTTTCCGGGTCTGGCCTTCAACGGCCGCCTGAACCTGCGCATCGGTGGCCGTGATCACTTCGATGGGGACTTCGAGGTTATCGGCAATGCGCTGATAGGGCACGCCGTCCTCGGCATAGAAGGTCGTGCGCAGCGTCTCATGCCGCGCGATCGTGTCAGCGAGAGCGCCGCGCAGCGCGGGCAGGTCCAGGTCACCGATCAGCCTGTGCAGTTCAAAAGCGTTGTAGTCAGTGCTGCCCGGCGCCAGCTGGTCGGCAAGCCAAAGGCGCTGCTGGGCGAAAGAAAGCTGATGGCGTGCTTGGGGCCTTGAGGCCGGTTCCGGCGCCGTAGCGGCGGCGCGATCGAGGCGTTGCACGAAATCAGCCAGGACATCATATTCAAAGAGCCATACAGGCAGCGCCTTGCAGCCGATGTCTCGCTCAACTCGGGCGCAAATTCGAATAGCCTGGAGAGAAGTACCGCCGAAGTCGTAGAAGCTATCCGACCGGCCGATCCTGTCAACGTCAAGCACCTCGGCCAGGATTTTGGCTACCTGCGATTCCAGGGGATCTCCCGGCGCCTCGAACGGGTTGTCAGCATACTGCTCACGGCTCTCAGGCACGCGCAACTCCCGTTCAATTGAATGGCACCCGGCCGGACCGGCCGCGTCCAGGGCTACGCCTCCACTTTAGCCGGACGGGATCAGCGGCATCCAACGCGGTCATGACAGCCCGTGTCATAAATCTACCTTAACATCCTGATACATATGATATATCCGGTATTCCCCTTATACTGCGTGGGTGGATCACGCAACGACAGACTTGTCAACTATCGGCAAGCCTTGTATGGTAGCTGAAGATCGTCCGCTTATGCACAGTTGATAATAGTTACTCCGTTTTCGGATCGGGGTCCGCTATGCGCGTTTCGATCGAAGCTGAGGAATTAACAGGCCAGCTCGCCGAGTGGGAGCGCACCCAGTCGGAGCGGAACGGGTCTGCTGACGACTTTCCGTACGAGCAGGTGATGTCGTTCTTCCGGGCGCACGGGAAGCATTTCGTGCCGAATTCGGTGCTTCAGGCGCTTGCCGCGATACGGGGCCGGGTTGACCTGGCGACCGGCCGGGATCCTGAGGAAGCTACGCTCGCCAGGTTCCTTACGATCGCGCTCGACAAGTGGGACGACACTTACAGTTACGAAACCTATCTCGGCCTGCAACTTCTCGAATTGGTGGCCGACGCCGACGGCGAGCTTGGCAGGCGCCAGCGCGAGGAATGGGTCACGCTGCTTTTAGCTGACGCCTGGGAATTCGAGCGCGGTGCTCGCGATGGTACCCATGACCTGCTGCCGATCATGCGCCCGGACCCGTACCTGGCGGGAAAGCGCATGCGCCTGTTGGAGGGCATTATCTCGGTGGCGGCCAGCAGCGTTTCGGACGCGGGCGGGGATGGCTGCGGCAGCGTGTCAGAGATGGCTAGCCGTTATGCCTCGCCGCGCACGGAACGCGCGCTTTCCCTGTGCATGCAACCCGTCTATATCGTGCATGACGAGTATCTCTTTATCAGGACGCTGCAGTCGGTTGAGGTAACTTTCGCCGCGATGGTGGCCGATCTCCGCGATGCTATCGGTGCGGTGCGCGCGGGAGATGCCCAGTCGGCGGCTGCCAGTATCTTCGCGTGCAGCCAGACCCTAGCCGGCGCGCGCAGCCTTTTCAGCGTGCTCGCGACCATGCGGATCGAAGCGTTCCGCGCGTTCCGGATCTATACGACCGGTGCGAGTGCCATACAGTCGGGTAATTACAAGACCTTTGAGGCGCTCTGCTCGCGGCCGCCAGACGCCCGTATCCAGTCGCCTGCCTACGAAGCCGTGCCCCGCGTGCGCGAGCGCGTACTCGACCGGTGGGCCAGCCTGCTCTCGACCGTGGAAGACGCCACCGCCGCAGGCCTGGTCGACGGAGCCGGGCTCAGGCTGATACGGCAGGCAACCGCGGAACTTGAGAAAGTGCACCAGAGGTGGAAGCAGACGCACTGGAAGATGGCCGACAGAATGATCGGCGACGATCGCGGCACTGGTTACACCGAGGGTGTGCCTTATCTGAAAGACGCGTTGGAAAACCGGCTATTCAGCGCGCCGTGAGATCAGCTTCGCCGCGGGCGTCGCGGCGAACCTTGTCGGGCTCGCCTACATCACCGCCAGCCTCGGCGACCACGACGAATCGCTGGCCGCTATCGACGAAGCGGCCGTGATCACCGCTGCGACCGCCGCGCACGGCTTCGCTCGCCAGGTGGATGAGGCGCGCAAGAACCTGGGCGGAGCTAGCCGATCGCGGCCGTAGCGGCCTGCGCGATAGCACCGAGCGGCGCACCCGGGGTGATGAGCGCCTGCGGCAGCCTGACCTCCAGCCTCGATTCGATTTCGGCGACGAGGTAGACGTGGGTCAGTGAGGTCCACATCTCGACGTCGGCAGGGACGGTGTCGGCGCCCCGTGGCGCGTGCTCGCCCATCACTTCGGCGAACGCGTCGAACACGACGGTCAGCGGGTCTGGCACGGTAGCCCTTCCTGTCGTCAGGCTGGATGTCCGAGCACCTCGATATGCGGGCTGACCGCCGGGCCTTCAGCGTCGAGCGGGAAGGCGAAGGCGCGGGCGTCCTGATCCCCGCTGTCCGTGCTGGCCGCACCGGTGACCCCGAAGCCGAGATCGGCGTACACGGAGGCGGCCAGCGCGTTGCGCTCGGCGGGCACGTAGATCCCGGTCAGCGTGGCGCAGCCGGCCTTCCTTGCGGCCGCGGCGGCGGCGGCGATCAGGGTACGCTCGGCGGTCCGGCCGATAACCCGGCAGCTCAGGAGCAGGGTATCGATCTGCGCGGTGCTGCCGGCCAGCCGCAGCAAGAGCATCCCGACCGTGCCGTGATCGGCGAAGCGGTCTTCGAGGCTGAGCAGGAAGCACCGCCAGCCTGGGTCTTCCATCAGCTGCGCCAGCCGCTCCCTGCTGTGCCGCCGCGTGGTCAGGTTGAACTGATTAACCTTCTGCGCGAGCTGGGCCGCCCGGTCCAGATCGGCGGCCGTGAGCGGCCGCAGCGTCGCTCGCATGCGGAGGCTGTCAAGGAAGTCGGCCATGGACGAGGCGGCGATCCGCAGGTCACCGGCCGCGCGCAGCGCGGTGTAGGAGCTTGCCCTGGCGCGGTCATCGGCCGTGAGGTGAGCTGGTTCCAGCGTGGGCCGCCCGGCCAGGGCGCGCACGTAGTCGGCGGGCTCGGCCGGCAAGGTGATGACATCGACCTCGGGAAGCTGCGCTGCCACCTGGGCGCGCTCGGCCGGATTGTCATCAGCAAAAGCGATGGCGTCGAGCCCGAGGTTCAGCTCGCTGGCGATGTCAAGCAGCTGCTCGGATTTCGGCCGCCAGTCCGCGATGACGACGGCGAAGTCCTCGCGCCTGAGTACCATGCCGGGAACCTTGCCGAAAGCGAGGGAGACGAGGTCGGCATCGTTCTTGCTCGCGACCGCGAGCACCAGCCCACGGCCGCGCAGGCCGGACAGGTAACGCTGGAACCGCTCGAAGGCGGCCCCTTCCGGTCCGCCGCCCGCGCTGACTCCGTCGACTCCGTCCTCGCCGAGCACGCCGCGCCACAAGGTGCCGTCCAGGTCCACTACCAGGCAGCGCCTGGTCAGTCCCTGGTCAGCGCACAGCGCGCCCGCGATGGCGCGAGCCAGCAGCGGCAGCGCGCCTGGGGAGACCGGCTGCCGGATCGCGTCCCAGTACCGCTCGTCCCGCCACGCGTGGCGGCCGTACCGCGCGGCCAGCCGATCGCAGTCAACCAGGAGCACCCGGCCAGGACCGGAGCGAAAAAGCCCGGCGTTGACTCTCGTCACCACGCTCGTATCGCTGCCCGGCAGCCAGGCGGGACCGGGATCGTCGGCGGGCACGGGGAAGGTGCACTGCACCACCCGGGCGCCAAGGCTGTCGCTGACCTGCGCCCACAGGCCGGTCCAGCGCCCGACCGCGGCAGCCACCACATCGTCGCTTGCCCCGGCACCCAGCTGCAGGTCCTCGGCGGTACCTGACAAGAGCACGTAGTCGGGCCGCGCCGCCCGCAGCGAGCCGGATGTGTCTAGCAGCTCGGCTTCGATCGATCCGTAACGCGTTGAAATAATCTCCAGATCGATCCCGCACGAGAGCGCAGCGACCGGTAGCAGCTCAGCGAGGAAATCCGCCGTATGCGTAGCGAGGATTGCCAGCCGGACCCGCCTGCGGGAATGCGAAGCCCTGGCCAGGGGATCTAGCGCTAGCCGCCGGGCGGCCGACCGCCACAACGAGGACGAGGTGTCCTCGCGCAGGCGGCGCAGCAGCTCAGGCCATGGCGCTAACCGGCCGTCGGGCACGTCGGTCATGCCTCTCCTCCGACTCGCGTTATCCGGCCGGCCGCCCGCACCAGGTCGCCCGCAGCCAGCAGCAGCGCGCTGACCCGGCGCCGGTGTCCGGCCACGTTCACCTTGCCCAGGGCATCGGCATCGTAGTAGGTCAGCCGCTCGATGTCGGCGAGCGCGGAGCTCAGTTCCCCGCGCAGCGGCGCGGCCTGCTCGAGCTCGAGAGCTTCCGCCAGGTACCAGAGCAGCTCATGGAGCTGCCGCATGATCATGAACGAATCGAACATTTGCGGCGCGGTGTCAGGAGCCTGCCGCCAGTCGGTGCCCCCGAAGGTGACCTGGGCCACCTGCTGCCCGGCGCCAAAGCAGTCGTAGACGGCGCATCCGGGAAAGCCGCGCTCCCGGAGAGCGGCGTGGATATCGCAGCGGAAGTCGTGCCGGAGATGAGGGCAGGCCTCGCCGGCTTCCTTGTCGATCGCGAAATCCTCGGAGGCCGCGAACGGCGGGGCCACGCAGCAAAGGCCGAAGCAGCGGGAGCAGTCAGGGCGCAGATCGAGCCGCTTCCGCTCAGGCACGCCGCTAGTTCCGGCGCGTTCTCCGGGCATGGGCTCAAGGCTAGCAGCGGCTCGCCGAGGGCTTGTCTAGCCCGATAGGCCCGTGTAGCGTTCCCCCAGAAAACGGTCTACTCCGCTCGAATCGGATCTGGAGTCCCAGTTGTCGACGGTCGGCAGTGCCGCGTGTCGCCTGAGGTTGCTGGCGGATGCTCAGCTGTCGCGTGCGATCGGTGTCGCCGCGACGCTCGGGCTTGCCGACCACATGACCGATGGCCCGCAACCGCCGGACGTTTTAGCCAAGCTGACGGGCTGCGATCCCGGAGCCCTTCGCCGGATGCTTCGCTACCTCGCTTTCGCCGGCGTCTTCGGCGAGACCGACGGATGCTACGGCCTGACCCCGATGGCGCGCCTGCTCAGATCGGACGAGCCGGGGTCGCTGCGGCCGGAGCTGTCGGTCACCGCTGATGACCGGGCGGCCTGGTGGTCGACGGGGGAACTCCTGCACACCGTGCGGACCGGCCAGCCGGCCTACGACCACGTTTACGGCATGAGCTTCTGGGATGCCGTCCGGGCTCGCGGCGCCGCGTCGACGCGGTTCCAGGCAGCGATGGCGCAGAGCCTGAACGGGCTTGCCGACGATCTGGCTGAGCGCTATGACTGGTCCGGGGTAGCGACCCTGGCCGACCTCGGCGGCGGGCAAGGGACCGTCCTGGCGCGACTGCTCTCCGCCCTGCCGCGACTGCGCGGCATCCTCGTGGACTTGCCTTCTGTCACCGCGGCGGCGCCGGCCGTGCTTGCCGGGGCCGGGGTCGCCGACCGCTGCTCTGTCATCCCCGGCGACCTGCTTGAGCAGGTCCCCGCTGGCGCTGACCGCTACCTGATGCTGCGGGTGCTGCACGACTGGCCGGATGCCGCAGCCGGGATCATGCTGGCGCATTGCCGTGCTGCCTGCGGCGACGACGGCCGGCTCGTCGTCATCGACATGGAGGTCGGCGGCCAGGATGCCGCCGGCGAGAGCCTGGCGAGCGACGTGATGATGATGCTGCTCGTGGGCGGCCGGGAGCGCACCAGGGCTGAATTTACCGGGCTGCTTGACGAAGCCGGATTTGCCGTATCCAGGGTCATCGGGCTTCGCCCGCCTTATATCGCGATCGAGGCTACGCCGGTATGACACCAGGAAGGACTAAGATCACCGTGCCGGACGCGCTGGCAGATGGCAGCAAACTCCAGGGAGTTTCGGCCACGGCGTTGTGGACGCTGCGCAACCGCGCGGTCGAGGCATCGCGGCCCGATGCCCTGATCGAGGATCCGTGGGCTATCCGGCTTTACGAGGCGATCTCCTATGACTGGGATAAGTTCGGCCAGCCCAGTCAGTCGCACGCGCTCCGCGCGCGCGCTTTCGACAAGGCCGTCAGCACATATCTCAAGCGCCACCCGGTCGCCACGGTCGTCGCCCTGGGCGAGGGATTGCAAACGACGTACTGGCGGCTGGGCCGCAAAGACGCGGACTGGATCACGGTTGACCTTGATCCGGTCATCGACCTGCGAGCTGAGTTGCTGCCGAAGGAGCCGGGAATGTCCGCACTGCGGATGTCAGCGCTCGACCGCGAGTGGCTTGACCACGTCGATGCCGATCACGGCGTGTTTATCTGCGCCGAGGGCTTGTTCATGTATTTGAGCCGCGCCGAGATCGTTGCGCTGATCGCCGACTGCGCGAAGCGATTTCCGGGCGGGCAGATGATCTTCGACTCCATCCACCCTGAGTTCAGCGAGCGGACGATGCAGGGAGTGAAGATGAGCGACCGTTACACAATGCCGCCGATGCCGTTCAGCCTGACCGTGTCGCAGGCGTTGCGGCTGCGGCACGAGATTCCGGGAGTAATCAGGGCCAGGGACGTGATGATGCCGCCAGGCCGCGGTCGCATGTGGAAGCTCAGGTCATTGCGTCCCTACGCCAGTTCGCCGTGGGTTCGCAATGAGCGCCCGTCTATTACCTTGCTTACCTTCGCTGGCCGGCCGGCTCACGAATCCCGCTGACACCAGGTTACCCGGGGCGGCAGAGACTGCTGATATACCGTTTGTCAACTATTCTTTTTTGGGGTATACTTGCCAAAGTGTCGGATTGATACGTTTTCTTAACCCAGTCCTCGTGGTATCGGCCAGAGGAGGTAAGCCTTGGGTGGGCTGGCGGGAGATGCTGACAGCCATGATTCCGACGCCCAGCGCAGTCGCTTGCGCACTCGCCAGCGCTGGCAGGAGATCGCGCGAGAGTCGCGTCCTGCCGACATTCGGCTAGCCCTGCTAGCCAGCTTCACGATTGACCCGCTTGTCCCGTTCCTCGGTACCGGGCTAGCCGATGCCGGCATCCGGGCCAGCCTCTGGGTGGCCCCGTTCAACCAGATCGAGGTGCAGTGCCTCGATGACCGGTCATTAACAGCGCGCTACGCACCGCAGCTCCTGATTGTCCATCCCCGCATCGAAGAGCTGCGGGCAGGCATGGGTCCGGGGTATGAGCGGGACCTGGTGAACCTGGCCGATGCGAGCTTGCGCGCCGCGGGGAAGTGGCGGGCGGAGCTGATCTTCGTGCTCCCTGCCATGCCCGAGCACAGGTCGGCCGGGGTCGGAGATGACGGGAACGCCGACGGAGTCGCGGCGACCGCGACCCGGGCAAGGGAGGCACTCAGGCGGCGGCTCGCCGCACGCGACGAGGCAGCCATCGTCGACGCCGAGCCGGTCATCCGCGCGATCGGCAGCGGCCGCGCCTACCGGCCCGATCTGCTCGCGACGGCCAGCATCCCGTTCAGCGATGAGTACTTCGAGCTGCTCGGCCAGCGCATCAGCAGGCTCGTCGCGCTGCGCCGCCGTGGCGGCAGTCCGCTGATCGTCATCGATGCCGGTGCGCTGGCATCCGAATGGAGCCCTGGCCGCGCGCACGGCGACGGGCCTGCCAGCTTCGAGCGATACCTGACCGAAGTGTGCGCGCACGGTGCCTCGATCGCGCTGTGCAACGCCACCGAGCGCGGTCACCAGCAGCTGGCCGAGCTCGTCCCCGTCACCGCGTGGCGCGATCAGGAGCGCGGCTGCGCCGAGCAGATCCGTGACCTTGCCGGAGAGCTCGCCACCAGCCTCGACCTCGTCGGGTTCGTGAGCACCGACGTCGCCGCCTGCCACAGCGTCGCGCGGGAGATCCCCGAGGCGAAGGTCCTTTCGCTGCCGCGCAGGCGCGAGTTCTGGGCCCAGGCGCTTGGCGAGAGCGCCATCGTGGACCAGCGGCCTGCCCGGGCCGGCCAGCCTGATGCCGTCCGGCAGCGTCTGGCCAGTCCTGGTGCAGCGGTGACGCTCGAGAGCTTCCTGGCCGGCCTTCAGCTGCAGGTCGAAGTCGCGCCGCTGACGGCGGCCGACAGTGAGGCAGCGGCAGATCTCGCGGTGCGGGTCGCCGAGTTTCACCTCAACGGCGAGGCCTGGCCGGCGCAGCGGTTCGCCGGACTAGCGCTCAGCGCCGGCTCCCAGCTTCACGGTGTCCGGGTGCGCGACCGGTTCGGCGACTACGGCCTGGCCGGGGTGATCGCCTCGCATCGCGCCGGGAGCACGCTTGAGGTCGACCTGTGGGTGCTGACCTGCCCGGTTCTCGGCAAGGGCGTGGAACACCGCGTACTGAGCACCCTGGAGGGACTGGCCGGGGACTGCGACACGGTCGCGTTCAGGTACGCCCCGGCGCCGCGCAATGAGGAATTCCGCCGCTTCCTCCTCGCGCTGCGCCCAGGCGGCGTGCCCGAGGATCGTCCCGAGCTTGTGGTGGTCCCTCGCGCGGCGCTGGCCAGCCCGCAGCCTCCCCGGCCGGCCGTCAGGGCGCCCGTGCCTGCGGCGGCAGGCGTGCGTCCTGCTGGCCGTCCCGGCACCGCGCAGTTCCGCACGGCGGCCCAGATCCTGCAGGCCATGCGGTCGAAGGGGCAGGACAGTCACGGGAACGGCGCGAGCGAGCCGCGGGTGGAGCCCAGGACCGAGACAGAAAAGACCCTGGCCGGCATCTTCGCCGCGGTGCTGCGCGAGCCGGCCGTCGGGGCCGACCGTAATTTCTTCGCGACCGGCGACTCGATGCGGGCGGTCGAGCTGATCGCCAAGGCTAACCAGGCCGGGCTGCGGCTGACGCTGCGGCAGGTATTCCGGCATCAGACGGTCGCCGCGCTAGCGGAGGTGGCCACGAAGGTGGAACGGCGCGACGGCGAGGCCGCGATCAGCGGGCCCGTGCCGGTACTGCCGCTCCCGGCGTGGTTCTTCGGCCGGAACCTACCCAGACCGGGGCATTTCAACCAGTCCCAGCGCTACGAGGTGCCGCGCGACATTGAGATAGCGGCGCTTAGACGTGCCATCGCCGCGCTCGTCGCTCATCATCAGGCGCTGAGGATGCGCTTTTCCGCCGAGGCTGGCCGCTGGCGCCAGTCCGACCCTGGACCTCCTGACGATCCGCCATTCCTGGCGTGCGACCTGAGCGGCACTGATCCGGGCGAGTGGGACAAGGCGCTGTCCGCGCAGGAGACCGGGCTGCAGCTGGCCATGAGCCCGGCTGAAGGGCGGCTCATCCAGTTCGCGCTGTTCACCTTCGGTCCGCGGCGACCGCCGCACTTGCTCGTGATCGTGCATCACCTCGCCATCGACGGCATCTCCTGGCGGATCGTCCTTGAGGATCTTCAGGACGCTTATCACCAGGCGCGCCAGGGCGAGCCGGTACTCCTGACGCCGGTCAGCATGCCGGTACTGGCCTGGGCCAGGCGGCTGAGCGAGTTCGCGAACTCGCCGCAGGCGCGGGATGAACTGCCCGCCTGGCTCGCCGGGTCCCGTGCCGGCGCGGAAGCGCTGCCGCTCGACCACCCGGGCTCGGTGACCTCGGGCGCCTTCACGCACTTCGAAGAGGCCAGGTTCACCGCGGACGAGACGCGGCGCGTGCGGGACCGGGCCGTGCACATCGACCGCGTTCCCGTTGACGTGCTGCTGCTCGCCACGGCCATGCGGACGGTAGCCCGCTGGACGGGCAGGGAGGCGATCCTGGTCGACGTGGTCAATCACGGCAGGGAGCCCTTCCTCGACGGCGCCGACCTCTCCCGTACCGTCGGGTGGCTCGTCGTGAACGTGCCCGTGCTCGTCGAGATCGGCGCCGGCCAGTCGCTCGACGACCTGGTGCCGGCGGTCAATGGCCAGCTTCGCACCTGGTCGTCTCATCACGGCCTGGGCGACAGCCTGCTGCGGTTCCTGAGCGAGGACGAGTCGGTCAGGCAGCAACTGGCCGGGTTGCCCGGGGCTGAGCTGCTCTTTTCCTATGCGGGCCAGTTCGACCATCCGGCCTCGGCCCGTACCTCGCCGGGGCAGCACCCCCTGCTCGGCCGTGCTGTCGAGCCTTACTCGGCCGATATGGACTCCCGCGGAGGAACGCCTTATGCCTTGCAATTCGACGCGATGATTCTCGGCGATGAATTTCACCTGACCGTATGTTACCGCGCTGCGAATTACCGCGACTCGACAGCGCGAGCGCTCCTGAAGGGCTGGGCGACCGAGCTGCGCGACTTGGTCACCCGGTCAATGCAGGACGCTTAGTCCTCTCGACGGGCGGAGCTGACAACGATGACGCTGGCAAAGATAACCAACCCTCCCAGGGTTTTCGTGATCGTCTGGCTCTCCCAGATGATCTCCGCGTTCGGAACCGGCCTGACGTCGTTCGCGCTCGGCGTCTTCGTCTATCTCCGCACCGGGTCCACCAGCCAGTTCGCGCTCGTGCTCGTGTTTACCGTGATCCCGCGCATGATCTTGTCCCCGTTCTCCGGCGCCCTGGCCGACCGCAGGGACCGGCGCCAGCTGATGCTGGCCGCTGACGTGGCCTCGGGGCTGGTCATCGTCCTTCTCACGGTGCTGCGGCTGCATGGCGCCCTGGCGGTCTGGCAGATCTACATCGCGGTCGGACTCCTGGCGATCTTCAGCGCCCTGCGCGACCCCGCGTACAACGCGTCCGTGAGCCAGCTCGTGCCGAAGAAGCAGCTGGGCCGGGCGAGCGGGCTGGTGCAGACCGCGGAGAACATCGGTGAGGTACTCCCTCCGCTGGTGGCCGGCGCGCTGCTCGTCGCCTTCGGCCTGTCCGGGGTGCTGATCTTCGACATCATCTCCTATTTCTTCGGCTGCGCGGGGCTGGCGGCCGTGCGGTTCCCGCGGCTTGAGCGGTCACAAGCCGGCGACCATGCCGGACAGTCGTCGATGTGGCGCGACATCGCCGAGGGCTGGAACTACATCGTCAAGCGGCGCGGGCTCTTGCAGCTGTCCTTGCTCGGGGCGCTTTTGTGCTACGTGCTAGGCACGGCCCAGATCCTGCTCACGCCCCTGGTCCTGAGCTTCGCCTCGCCAGCCGTTCTCGGCGCGACGTTCTCCGCCGGCGGCATGGGCATCCTCTTCGGCGGGATCGTGGCCGCCGCGTGGGGCGGGTTCAAGCGGCGGGTCGTCGCGGTCATCGTGTTCGGGCTCGGCCAGGCCGTCTTCCTCTTCATCGCCAGCTTGCGGCCGAACGCCGTGATCATCGCCGCCGGGATCTTCGGCTACCTGTTCTGCGTCCAGTTCATCAGCAACTGCATCGCGACCATCCTGCGGGAGAACGTGCCGGGCACGATCCAAGGGCGGGTGTTCGCGCTCGACCGCTCGGTCGGGATGTCGATGCTGCCCCTCGCCTACCTGCTCGCCGGACCCCTCGTCGCGTTGTTCCGGCCCTGGCTGGTCCGCGGCGGTGCGCTGGCCGGCAGCGCCGGCAAGCTCATCGGCGTCGGCCAGGGACGAGGCATCGGGTTCCTGTTCGTGGCGCTCGGAGTGGTCGTCATCGCGGTCACCGTCATCAGCTACGCCAATCCCAGGCTGCGTCACCTGGAAGCCGAGATGCGCCAGTCAGAACCGCAAGAGCCAGATCCAGAACTGCAGACACTTGGCTGACTAGCGACGACGGGAGACCCGCATGGGGCACTACTGCAAGGCGTACCAACTGGCTGAGCTGCGCCGTTTTCCCGAATGGAAGGCGAGCGCGCTGGCCGGCGACAGCGAGCTGGCCGGCGACGCCGTTGTCTATCTGTGGGATGACCTCACGGTCGTAGTCAACCCCGTAGTTCCGGAAAGCGGCACGCTCTGGGACGCCGTGACGCCGGACTGGGAGCGTTTCTGCCGCGACGAGCTGAAATTCGAGATTCCGAAGGAGCTGGCCAATGACTGAGCGCGTACTGATCGCCGGCGGCGGCACGGCGGGCTGGATGACCGCCGCCTACCTGCAGGCCAGTTTCGGTGACAAGGTCGCGGTGACCCTGGTCGAATCCGCGACAGTCGGCGCGATCGGCGTCGGCGAGGCAACCTTCAGCACCATCAGGCATTTTTTCCACTCTATCGGGCTTAACGAGCGCGACTGGATGCCTGCCTGCAACGCGACCTACAAGCTGGGCATCCGATTCGTCGACTGGCGCTGCCCTGGCCATGACTTCTACCACCCGTTCGAACGCCCGACGACGCTGAACGGCTACTCCATGACGGAGTGGTGGCTGCGCTGCCGGCCATCGGAGCGCTTTGACCGTGACTGCTTCATCCTGGCGAGCATGTGCGACACGCTGCGCGCGCCGTTCTCGCTCGGGGGCCAGCTATTCGAAGGCGACGGCCACACGCTGTCGGCCGGGCAGCGCACGATGCTCGATGACGAGGACACCCAATATCCCTACGCGTATCATTTCGACGCCTCGCTGCTGGCCGACTACCTCATGCGGCTGGCGACCAGTCGCGGGGTGCGGCGGATCGTCGACTCGATCGTCGATGTCAAGCGCTCAGAATCCGGCGTCGGCGGCCTGGTGACCCAGGAGCATGGCACGCTGGAAGCCGACCTCTACGTGGATTGCACCGGATTCCGCGGCCTGCTGCTCAGCAAGGCACTTGAGGAGCCCTTCGTCTCCTTCCAGCACCTGCTGCCTAACGACAGCGCCGTCGCGCTGCGGGTCCCCGCCGACATCGAGAAGGACGGCATCAGGCCCTACACGACCGCCACCGCGAAGGACGCCGGATGGATGTGGACGATCCCGCTCTACGGTCGCAACGGGGTCGGCTATGTCTACGCGAGCGACTACTGCACGAAAGACGAAGCCGAACGAGTCCTGCGGGAGTCCGTCGGCCCGGCGGCCGACGATCTGGAAGCGAACCACATCCGCATGCGGATCGGCCGCAGCCGCAACTCCTGGGTCGGCAACTGCGTGGCCATAGGCCTGTCCAGCGGCTTTGTCGAGCCGCTTGAGTCGACCGGGATCTTCTTCATCCAGCATGGCATCGAGCAGCTGGTCAGGCATTTCCCTGCTGGCCGGCTCGACCAGCGGCTCGTCGATCAGTACAACAGGCGCGTCGCCCGCTGCATTGACGGCATCGCCGAGTTCCTGGCGTTCCACTACCGCGCGTCTGGCCGCGCGGACAACGCGTACTGGAAGGCGACCAAGGAACGCGAGCTCCCTGGTGACCTGGCCGAGCGGATCTCGCTCTGGCAAGCGGAGCTGCCCGACGAGGGCAGCATCTACCCGCACTATCACGGCTTCGAGCCCTACTCCTGGGTCGCGCTGCTCATCGGGCTCGGCGGGATCCCGGTCAGGCAGCGGCCAGTGATCGATCTGCTCGACGCGGCGCCTGCCGAGGCCGAGTTCGCCCGGCTCAGGCAGCGCTCAGCGCAGGTGGTCGCCGAGTTGCCAACCCAGTTCTCGTATTTCACGCATATGCGCCGCCCGCTCAGCGTGTGAGAACGGGACACCACATGGCCGCGCCGCCTGAGGCAGAGACCGTCAGATTCCGAGAGCTGATGGCGGGCTTTCCCAGCGGCGTCGCGGTCGTGACGACTCTCGATGAAGCCGGCTGGCCGATAGGCCTGACCTGTTCGTCTTTGTGCAGTGTCTCGCTCGAGCCGCCATTGCTGCTCGTCTGCATCGCCAGCAGCAGCCGTACGCTCGGCGCGCTTGAGGCTCACGGGCTCTTCGCGCTCAACCTGCTGCATGCTCACGGCCAGCAGACTGCCCGCATTTTCTCCTCAGCCGCCGCTGACCGCTTTAAGGCGGTGGCGTGGCGGCCGACGACGACGGCGCGGCTGCCGTGCCTGCACGAGGATGCGCATTCGGTCGCTGAGTGCCGGCTGCGAACGGCCCATGCCGCCGGCGATCACACGATCGTCGTCGGAGAGGTCATGTCGGTTATGCACCTGTCCGCCGCCGTCCCGTTGCTCTATGGCTTGCGGGAATACGCGGTGTGGCCAGGTTCCCGGAAGGGGGAATAGCTGATGGATCACGACGCGTGCGTACTCGATCTGCTTGCCGCTCAGACGGCGAGCACGCCGTCGGCGACCGCGGTCAGCTTCGGCGATGACACGCTCACCTACGCCGAGCTTGACGAGCGGACGAACCGCCTCGGCCGGTACCTGACCGGGCTCGGAGTGGGTCAGGACGTCGTCGTCGGGCTCATGCTCGAGCGCTCGCTCGACCAGATCGTCGGCCTTCTCGCCATCTTGAAGGCCGGCGGCGCGTACCTGCCGGCGGACGCCGACCTGCCGCGCGAGCGCCTGTCGCTGATCCTGGCCGACGCCAGGCCACTGGTCGTGCTGACGCAGCGGGCGCTAGCCAGCCGGCTGGGAGAATCGGAGATCGTCTGCGTCGACAGCGACAGCGCGGCCATCGCCGCCTGCTCGCCGCTCGGCTTCGGCAGCGGCATTCATCCCGGCAACCTCGCCTACGTGATCTACACCTCCGGGTCGACGGGCGTGCCGAAGGGGATCATGATCAGCCATCGCTCGCTCGCCGATCGCGTGGTGGCCAAGAGGTCCTTGTACGGCTTGCGCGCCGGCGACCGGGTCCTGCAGTTCAGCGGGCTGAGCTTCGACGCGGCGATCGCCGAGATCTTCCCTGCGCTGCTGGCGGGCGCCACGCTGGTCGTGCACCCGAACCCGCGCCAGACGTCCGCCGCGGAACTGCTCGCCGAGTGCGAGCGGCGCGGCGTGACCGGCGTCATGCTGTCACCGGTCTACATGCAGCTTGTCATCGACGCGCTCACTGCGCAGCCGCGGCCCGTACCGTGGCTGCGCACTTTCATCACCGGCGGCGAGAGCATTCCCGTCGAGCGGCTCGCGGCCCTGGCCAGGCTCGCCCCGCACCGCCCGCGCTTCGTCTACGCCTACGGCCCGACCGAGACGACTATCGCCGCGACGCTCTACATCCCGCCTCTTGACCCGGCGGTGATCGGGCGACTTGGCAAGGTGCCGATCGGCAAGGCCATGCCAGGCACCGGCGTGCGCATACTCGACGACCAGCTCCAGCCGGTGCCGCCAGGCGAGGTCGGCGAGCTCTGGGTCACCGGCACCGGCCTCGCGCGCGGCTACCTGGGCAGCCCGGCCCTCACGGCGGAGAAGTTCATGCCGTGCCCTGACCAGCCGGGCGCCCGGATGTACCGGACCGGTGACCTGGCCAGGGAAACCCCGACTGGGGATCTGGAGTTCGCCGGCCGCTCGGACTCCCAGGTGAAAATTCGCGGCTACCGCGTCGACCTAGCCGACGTGGAGCACGCGATAGCACAGCATCCGGCTATCAGTCACGTGGTTGCGGTGAAGAACGACGGCAGCCTGGCTGCCTATTGCGTTCCAGCCGCCGCACGCCGGCCGGCCGCCCGCGACCTGCGCGAGTTCGTGAGCCAGAAGCTGCCGGAGTACATGGTGCCCTCGGTGTTCATGCTGCTGGAATCCCTGCCGCTGACGCCAGGCGGCAAGGTCGACCTGGCCGCCCTGCCACAGCCGCGTGAGGACGAGCCCGCTGTTTCCGGCGATGTGCCGGACTCCCCGGTCGCCAAGCTGCTCACCGAGATCTGGTGCGACTTGCTCAACCGGGATCACATCGGGTCAGGCGAGGACTTCTTTGAAGCGGGGGGCAACTCCCTGCTCGCCAATCAGGTTGTCGCGCGGGTCCGCGCGGTGCTCGGCGTCGACATCGCGTTGCGCACGGTCTTCGTCGCTCCGACCATTAACGAACTGGCCAGCGCGATCACCGCCGCCTCGATGCAAGCCGGGGACCTTCTGGACCTGCTGGCCGACCTTGAGCGCGACACCGATGAGCCGGGGCTGCCCAGGTGAGCGATGACCAGGCCATCGCGGCGCTGACCGAACGCGTGGCGCGGCTGTCGCCGGCCAAGCGGGCCCTGCTTGAGCGGGCGCTGCTCGACCGGCAGCGCCCGGCCGCGCCGGCGACGCGCATCCCGCGCCGCCAGGACGACGGGCCCGCACCGTTGTCGTTCGCGCAGCAAGGACTGTGGTTCATCGAGCAGTGGCGGCCGAACACCGCCATGTCGAGCGCGACCGCGGCGGTGCGGCTCACCGGGGCGGTGGACCGCAGCGCGCTGCGGCGCGCGTTCGCTGAGGTCACCGTACGGCATGACGTCCTGCGCACCACCTTCGCCAGCGTCGACGGCCGCCCGGCCCAGCTCATCGCACCGCCAGGGATGATGGTGATCCCGGTGGCCGACCTCCGGGCGCTACCGCAGGAGCTGGCCGAAGCCGCTGCCGGCCACCTGCTCGCCTCGCTTGCCCGCCGCCCCTTCGACCTGGCTAAAGGTCCGCTGTTCCGGGTGCTGCTGATAGCGCTCGACGATCGCGAGACCGTCGTCGCGCTGTCGCTGCACCACATCATCGCTGACGGCTGGTCTCATGCCGTGCTGACCCGCGAGGTCTCCGCCTGCTACGCCGCGTTCACCTCCGGGCAAGCCCCGGCGCTTCCCGAGCTGGCGCTTCAGTTCGCCGACTACGCGGCCTGGCAAGCAGGAAAGGACACCGAACTCCGCGCGCAGCTCGACTGGTGGAAGGCCGAGCTGGCGGGCGGCACGCCGCTGCTCAACCTGCCCGCCGATCGCGCCAGGCCAGCGGTGCCCAGCTACCGGGCCGGCAGTCTCGACGTGCACATTGCGGCGGACGTCGCCGCTGATCTGCGTGCGCTGAGCCAGCGCGAGGGCGCGACCTTGTTCATGACGCTGCTGGCCGCGCTCGCCGTGCTGATCTACCGGTACGCCGGCCAGTCCGACGTGACCGTAGGCACCCCGGTGGCCGGCCGGGCGAGCAGCGACCTGGAGAACCTGATCGGCTGTTTCGTCAATACGCTGGCGTTGCGCACAGACCTGAGCGGGAACCCGACGTTCGTCCAGCTCCTGCGGCGGGTGCGCGAGCGCGCCCTCGCCGCCTACGCCCGCCAGGACGTGCCCTTCGAGCGGCTGGTCGAGTACCTGCGAGTGGAGCGGAACCCGAGCCACGCCCCTGTTTTCCAGGTCAGGCTCGTCCTGCAGAACATGCCGCCGCCGCAGTGGGATCTGCCAGGGGTGAGCGTAAGGCCGCTCCGCGTCCTCGCCCCTGCCGTGCGCGTCGACTTGTCCATCGAGATCGCTGACACCGCTGATGCGCTGTCAGGGACGCTGGACTACAGCACGGACCTGTTCGACGAGGACACCATCGCCCGGCTGGCCGGCCATCTTCGGACGCTGCTCGCCGCGATCGCGGAGGCGCCAGGCCGGCACATCGACGACCTGCCCCTGCTCTCCCCGGCCGAGGAACGCCAGCTGACCGACTGGAGCGCATCGGGGCAAGCACCGGACCCGGCCGATCCGGTCGAGCTGTTCGAAGCCGCGGCCCGGCGATCACCCGACGCGGTGGCGGTGGCTGGTGACGGCGCGAGCCTGCGCTACGCCGAGCTGAACGAGCGCGCCAATCAGGTCGCCAGGCTGCTGCGCGGACGCGGCGTCGGCGCCGAGACGCGGGTCGGCATCTGCGGTGAGTGGTCGCCTGACCTGGTCGCCGCGGTATTCGGCGTGCTCAAGGCCGGCGGTGCCGTCGTGCCCATGGACCCGGAACATCCACCGGACCGGCTGGCCTTCGTCCAGGCCGACGCCGATGTCCGCCTCGTTCTTACGCACGAGCGCTGGCGAGACCGGCTTGACCAGGCCGAGGTTATCTGCCTCGACAGCGACGCGGACCCGCTCGCCCGCCAGCCCCTGGACAATCAGGACCGGCAGGCAGCCGGCGACAGCCTCGCCTACGTGATCTACACCTCGGGATCAACCGGCCGGCCCAAGGGCGTCGGCGTCACCCGCCGCAACCTGGCCAGCTATTGCGCCGCCATCCATGCCGTGCTCGCGGACAGCGAACCGCTGAACTTCGGCTTCCTCGCGGCGCTTGGCACGGACCTGGGTCACACGGCGATCTTCCCCTCCCTGCTGCACGGTCATCGCCTGACCCTGCTCCCGCGGGACTGCGCGCTTGACGGTCGCGCGTTCGCGGCGGCCGCGACCGGGCTCGACGTGCTGAAAACGACCCCCACCCAGATCAGGACGCTGCTGGCCACCGCGCTGCCGGCGCGGGTGCTGCCGGCCAGGTGGCTGGTACTCGGCGGAGAACCGCTCGCGAGGTCGCTGTGGGAAGAGCTCGCCAGCGCCGGCCGCTGCCGCCTGCTCAGCCACTACGGCCCCACCGAAGTGACGGTCGGGTCCGTGGCGCAGGAGTGCGGGGACGCGGAAACCGCGACCATGCCGATCGGCCGGCCGCTGGCCGGCAACCGGGCCTATGTGCTCGACAAGTGCCTGCGCCCGGTCCCGGCCGGCGTGCCAGGCGAGCTATGCCTGGCGGGCCCGCAGGTTGCCCGCGGCTATCTCGGCAGGCCGGGGCTGACCGCCGAGCGGTTCGTGCCCGACCCGTATGGCGCGGGCGGGCGCCTGTATCGCACCGGCGACCTGGCCAGATGGACGGCGGGCGGCGTGCTGGAATTCCTCGGCCGTGCCGACCAGCAGGTCAAGGTCCGCGGGCACCGCGTCGAACTCGGCGAGATCGAGGCGGTGCTGGCTCAGTATCCGCAGGTGCGGGCGGTCGCCGTCACGGTCAGGGAATCTGGCAGCCTGATCGCGCACGTGGTCAGCGATGCGGCCGATGCGGCCGATGCGGCCGATGCGGCCGGCTTGCTGGCGTTCGCCCGCGGGCGGCTGCCGGCCCACATGGTGCCAGGCACCGTCGTGCCGCTCGCCGCGCTGCCGCTCACCGCCAACGGAAAGCTGGACCGGGCGGCGCTGGCGGCACTGGCGCAGGAAAGCGGCGCGGCACCAGGCCGGTTGCCATCGCGGCCGCACGGGCCGGCGGCCGAGCTCCTGCACGGCATCTGGAGCGAAGTGCTCGGGCTCGACCGGATCGAGCCTGACGCTGACTTTTTCGCCTCGGGCGGGCACTCGCTGCTCGCGGTCCAGGTCGTGACGAGAGCGAACCGGACCTTCGGCGTGGACCTGCCAGTCCGCGCGCTGTTCGAGGCGCCTACGCTGACCGCGTTCGCGCGCCTGGTGCAGGCCGGCCGGCGGGACGAGGACGTGCCGGCGATCAGGCCAGCTGCCAGGACAGGCACCATTGCGCTGTCGCAGGCTCAGCAGCGCGTGTGGTACACCGGCCAGCTCGACCGTAATGGCTCCGCCTATATCCAGTCGTACGCGCTGAACATCGACGGTCCGCTGAACGTCGCGGCCCTCGCCGCGGCCTTCGCCGACTTGCGCGGGCGGCATGAGTCGCTGAGGACGACGTTCCGCCAGGATCACGACGTCCTTGAGCAGGTCATCGCCGCTGAGGCTGCGCCCCCAGCGCCCGCGGCGCCCTGGGTGCCGCTCATCGACCTGTCGGGCCTGGCTGAGGCTGACCGCGAAGCCCAGCGGCTGGCCGAGGCGGACGCCCGGCTGCCGTTCGACCTTCGCCGGGGCCCGCTGCTTCGCGTCGCGATCCTGCGGCGCGGCGACAGCCAGCACGTGCTGCTGGCGGCGATGCACCACATCATCACCGACGCCTGGTCGGTCACGGTGCTGTTCGACGAGCTGTGGGAATGCTATGCGGCGCGCACGGCCGGCCGGCCGGCGCGGCTGCCGGCGCTGCCCGTCCAGTATGCCGACTACGCCATCTGGGAGCGGCGCTGGCTTGACGACGAAGCCACGCTGGACAAGGCCGCTTCGTACTGGCGGCACCAGCTCGCCGGCGCTCCCGACCTGGTCCTGCTCTACGATCGTCCGGTGCCGGGCTCGTCGCCCGGGCCCTTCAGGTCGGCGACGGCGACTTACGAGCTGACCGCCGGGGAAACCCGCGAGGTTGTCAGCTTCAGCCTGCGTGAGGGGATGACGCCGTACCTTACCGTCCTCACCGCGTACCTGATCTTGCTGAGCCAGCGCAGCGGCCAGTCAGACGTCGTGGTCGGGGCCAGCACAGCGAACCGGGCGCAGCTGGAAACCGAGCACGTGATCGGGTTTTTCACCAACCAGCTCGTGCTGCGGGCCGGTGTCTCCGGCGAGCAGAGCGTACGCGAGTTGCTCGCCCGCGTGCGCGAGGTCACGCTCAGCGCCTACGCGCACGGCGAGATGCCGTTCAACCAGCTGGTACGGATGCTGCGGCCGGACCGCCAGGCCAGCCGCGCTCCGCTCTACCAGGCTGAGATCGAATTTCACCGGCTGGCCGACCAGCCGGCCGGACCGCCAGGCCTGGTCATCACCAGGCGCGACGTGCGGGGTCCTGACCTCGTGACCACGCTCGACCTGGCCCTGCATGTGGAACAGACCGAGACCGTACTGCGGGGCGGGCTCGCCTACAACGCGGACGCCTTTCGCGCCGCGACCGCGCAGGCGATGGTGGCGCAATGGCGTGCCATTCTCGCCGCCATGGCCGCCGCGCCGCAGGGCAAGGTCGCCGAGCTCGCCGAGCAGACCGCGAACCTGGGACGGCAGGCAGCGGCCAGGGACCGGGCGGCGGCCGCGCGGGCCAGGTTCGAGGCCATGATCGCCGGGGACCTGGACGGCTCGGCGCTCTCTCCTCAGCAGCGGCTGGCGCGAAAGTCCGGCGCTTACGACGCCAGCTGCGTGGTCCGGGCCCGCGGCGGCCTGGACATCCGCGACCTGCGCCGCGCCCTTGACGCGGTGACCAAGCGGCATGACATCCTGCGCACCAGCTTCAGCAGCGGCTTCGCGCTCACGCTGGTGGACGTGACCGCCTGCCCGGCGCACGCCTGGCACTGGTGGCGCAGGTTCGCTGAGGCGGGACGTGCGACGCTTGACGTCATCGTGCTCAGGCAGGCGGCCGACAGTCACCTGGTGATCCTGAGCCTGCCCGCGCTCTGCGCCGATGGCCGCAGCCTGCTCACTGTCGCGCGCGAAATCGCTGGCTATCTGGGAAAGCAGACCAGCGCGGGAACTGGCGCCGCTTCGTACTCACGGTTCGCGAACTGGCAAAACGCGCTCGCGGAGTACGAAACCGGTGAGCTGGCCCTGGCGCGGGTGAGCCTGCCGTTCGAAGGCACGGGAAGCGCCGCGGGTTATGACGGCCAGACGGTTGAGCTGCCGCAGCCTCTGGTCAGCGAGATCGAGGCCGCGGCCGCTCGCGCTCAGGTCACGTTCAGCGAATTCCTGCTGGCCTGCTGGCAGGTGCTGCTCTGGCAGCAGACTCAGGCCAGCGACCTGGTGGTCGGCCTGGTGACCGGGTGCCGGGTCTACCCCGAGCTCGAGCCCGTGGTCGGCCCGTGCGCCAAGGTGCTGCCGGTACGAATGCGGCTCGCCGGGACCGGCCGCTTCGCCGGCGTCCTTCGTGAGGTCAGCCGGGCGGCGCGGGAAGCAGCGGGCGGGCAGGAGTACTTCCACTGGGCCGACCCGGCAGGGATGCCTGCCTGGGTCTTCGAGTCCCTCGACTCACCTGGCGGCGAAGACGGTTTCGCCGTGCTGGACTACATCGCCTGGACCGGGCCGTTCGTGGTCAAGCTCTGTTGCCTGCGCGGCGCTTCCCTGCGCGGCGCTTCCCTGCGCCTTGAGCACCAGCTAGCCCGGCTCGACGGGCCGATGGCGTCATGCCTGCTCGACCAGCTGGCGGCCATCGCCGCCGACGCGGCGGCGAACCCTGAAGCCGCCATCGCCACCCTGAGTGCTGTCAGCGCGGCGGCCGGACACCGGATGCTCGCCGAACCCAGCCGGCAAACCTGGCCAGACGACCGGCTCGCCCATCAGCTGTTCGAGGCGCAGGCGGCGGCAGCGCCCGACCGGACCGCGGTGGCGGCAGGCGCGCAGTCATTGAGTTACGGCGAGCTCAACGAGCGCGCGAACCGGCTCGCCCGGCGCCTGAGAACGCTCGGCGCGGGGCCCGAAGTCGCGGTCGGCATCAGCCTGGATCGCGGCACCGACCTGGTGGCGGCGGTGCTCGCCGTCCATAAGGCCGGCGCCGCCTACGTGCCGATCGACCCGCTGCACCCGCGCGATCGCCTGAGCACGATCATCGAGGACACCCCGATGCCGATCGTGATCGCCGACGAACTGGGCGCGGCTAGCCTGCCCGCCGCTGACTGGGCGACAGTGCGGCTCGACCGCGAGCGCCTTGACGGTGACCCGGCCAATCTCGGCGGCGGGGCCTGGCCAGGCCACCTCGCCTACGTGCTGCACACGTCCGGTTCCACCGGCAGGCCCAAAGGGGTCCAGGTCACCCATAAGGCGCTGGCCAACTTCCTGCGCTCGATGGCCGCTGAACCAGGCATCGGCCCGGACGACAGCGTGGTCGCGGTCACGACGCTGTCGTTCGACATCGCCGCGCTCGAGCTGTACCTGCCGCTGACGGCCGGCGCCCGGGTCACCCTCGCCAGCCGCCAGGCGGCGGCCGATCCCCGCGCCCTCAGCCGGCTGCTGGCCGGCGCGACGATCTTCCAGGCGACCCCGGTGACCTGGCGGATGCTCGTCGGCGCCGGCTGGCCCGGCGACCCGGGCCTGACCGCCCTCATCGGCGGCGAAGCGCTACCGCCCGAACTCGCGGCCAGGGTCGTGCCGCGCGTCAGGCGGCTGTGGAACATGTACGGCCCGACCGAGACGACCATCTGGTCTACCTGCGCCGAGATCACCGACGGGAACAGCAAGCCCAGTGTCGGCAAACCCATCGCCAATACCTGCGTGCACGTGGCCGGCGGTGATCTGCGTCCGGTCGCCGTCGGGATGGTCGGCGAACTGTGCATCGGAGGCTCGGGCGTGGCCCGCGGCTACCTGGGGCGCCCGGCGCTGACGGCCGAGCGCTTCGTCCCCGACCTGTGCCGGCCAGGCGAGCGGATGTACCGCACGGGTGACCTCGCGCGGTCGGACCCGGCGGGCCGGCTGTACGTGCTCGGCCGCACCGACAGCCAGGTCAAGATCCGGGGTTTCCGGGTGGAGCTTGGCGAAGTCGAAGCCGCCCTGGCCGCCTATCCTGGCGTGGTCGCGGCCGCTGCCACCGTCAGGCCTGACGGGGAGGAACTGCGAATCGATGCCTACCTGGTGCTCGACCAGGGTGCGCGGGCGACGATCACCGAGGTGCGGCGGTTCCTGGCGGGCAGGATTCCCGTCCTGCCCGCCAGGCTCGCCATCGTCGGCTCGCTGCCGCTGACGGCGAACGGCAAAGTGGACCGTGCGAAGCTGCCCGAGATCGGTGTCGAGGCACGGGGAGTACCCGCGGGGACGCGCCTGGAACATGCCATCGCCCGCATCTGGCGCACGGTGCTGCAGATCGACGAGCCTGGCATCACCGACAACTTCTTTGAGCTTGGCGGCCACTCGGTTCTGCTCACCCAGGTCAGCCAGCTCCTGTCAGAAGACCTCGGCAAGGAGATCACGCCGCTGACGCTCCTTGAGCATCCGACGATCGCGTCGCTCGCCGAGCACCTGCAGGAACTGGTGCCGCAGGCGGAGCCCGGGCACCGGCCGGTCGCCGCCGGGCGTGACCGGTTGCGGCAACGCCGGGCGAAGACGCAAGGACCCGGGCAACCATGAGCGAGCAACCGCTCGGAAAGCAGGACAGCCGTGACTGAGCCTGACCCCTCCGATGTCGCGATCATCGGCATGGCCTGCCGGTTTCCCGGTGCGGCGAACCTCGGGGAGTTCTGGACGCTGCTCGCCGAGGGCACCGAGGCCATTTCGTTCTTCACCGAGGATGAGCTGCTCGACGAGGGCATACCGCCCGAAGTAGTGCGTGATGCTCATTATGTCCCGGCCAAGGGCGTCATCGATGATCCCGACCTGTTCGACGCGGGGTTCTTCGGCTACAGCCCGAAGGACGCGGCGAGCATCGACCCGCAGCAGCGCCTGTTCCTTGAGTGCGCCTGGGAGGCGCTGGAGCACGCCGGGGTCGATCCCGATGCGACCAGCGACGTCATCGGCGTCTACGCGGGCTCGAGCGGCGGTACCTACCTCGCGCGGTCGCTGCGGGAACTGGCGTACCTGCCGGAGTTCATGGAGCTCGTGCTGGGCAACGACAAGGATCAGCTGGCCACCCGCACCTCCTACAAGCTGAACCTGAAAGGCCCGAGCATCAGCGTGCAGTCGGCCTGCTCGACGGCGCTGGTCGCGGTGCACCTGGCTAGCCAGGGTCTGCTGAGCGGCGACTGCGATCTGGCGCTCGCCGGCGGGGTCTCGGTCATGTTTCCCCGGCGCGAGGGCTACCTCTTTCACGAGGAGGGCATCTACGCCCACGACGGTCACTGCCGGGCCTTCGACGCCGGCGCGACCGGCACCGTGCCCGGCGACGGCGTCGGCGTCGTCGCGCTGAAGCTGCTGACCGAGGCCTTGCGGGCCGGCGACCCCGTGCACGCGGTCATCAAGGGAACGGCGGTCAACAACGACGGCGCGGCCAAGGCCGGATTTTCCGCTCCCGGCATCGCCGGACAGACCGCGGTCATCAGGGCGGCCCATCAGGTGGCCGGCGTCGATCCGGCCACGATCAGCTACGTCGAGGCTCACGGTACCGGCACCGCGCTCGGCGACCAGGCCGAGATCATCGGGTTGACCAGGGCGTTCGGCAATACGGGCCGCTGCGCGATCGGTTCGGTGAAAACTAACATCGGCCACCTCAACGTCGCGGCCGGCGTCGCCGGGCTGATCAAGACCGTCCTGGCGCTTGAACACCAGACGCTACCGCCGAGCCTGCACTTTTCGAGCGCGGCCACGGGCCTTGAGAACACGCCCTTCCACGTCAGCGCCGCTGCCCGTCCCTGGACCGGGCCGAACCCCCGCCGGGCCGGGGTCAGCTCGTTCGGCCTCGGCGGCACGAACGCGCACGTCGTGCTCGAAGAAGCGCCGAGCGCGGTGCCGCGCCCGGACGCGAGCGGTCCTTACCTGCTGCTGGTGTCCGGCCGGACGTCGTCGGCCGCCGACCAGGCCGCGGCCAGCCTGGCATCGTTCCTTCAGGCCAGCCCCGAGGTCGAGCTCGCGGATGCGGCGTGCACGACCCAGACGGGACGGCACTCGTTCGAGTACCGCCGATTCGTGGTGTGCCGGGACCGGGAGGAAGCGATCCGCGGCCTGGCCAGTCCGCATCGCGCGCGACGATGCCCGGCCGTCCCGCCGCCGGTGGCGTTCATGCTGCCAGGGCAGGGCGCCCAGTACCTCCACATGGGCGCGGGCCTGTATGAGGCCGAGCCTGCCTACCGCGAGGCGTTCGACGCCTGCTGCGAGCACCTGGACATCGACCTGCGAACGGCGCGATCGGTCGACGAGACCGAGATCGCGCAGCCTGCCTTGTTCGCGGTCGAGTACGCGCTCGCGCGCCTGTGGCAGTCCTGGGGACTGACCCCGAGCGCGCTCATCGGCCACAGCATCGGCGAATATGTCGCCGCCTGCCTGGCTGGCGTCTTCACGCTTCCCGATGCCCTGCTGCTGGTCGCGAGGCGCGGGCAGCTCATGCAGCAGGCCGGGGCTGGCGCGATGCTCAGCGTGCAGCTGCCTGAGTCTGAGCTCACCTCGCTGCCCGACGGGCTCTGCCTCGCGGCCGTGAACGCGCCGGACCTGTGTGTCGTCGCGGGTCCCGAGCCGGCGATCGAGGCGTGGGCACGAGGCCTGGACGGGGTTGCCGCCCGCCGCCTGCATACCTCGCGTGCCTTCCATTCAGCGATGATGACGACGGCCGCGCAGGAGTTGCGAGCGGTCGCGGCTGAGCTTGCGGCCAAGCCGCCGCGAATCCCCTTCATCTCCAATGTGACCGGCGACTGGATCACCGATCAGCAGGCGACCGATCCGGGATACTGGGCCGAGCACGCGCGCAGGCCGGTGCGGTTCGCCGACGGGCTGACGACGCTGCTCAAGTCCGGCGAGCACACGCTGCTGGAAGTCGGGCCAGGCCAGACCCTGGCCACCCTGGCGCGGCAGACCGCCGGGCCAGATATCACCATCGCGGCATCGATGCGCCACCGCAGATCTAGCGGTTCGGACCAGGTGGCGCTCGAAGAGGCGGCCGGGCGCCTGTGGGCCGGCGGAGTTCCCGTCTCCTGGCGCCAGCGGCGGCGAACGGGGCGGCGCGTCCCGCTGCCGGCCTATCCGTTCGAGCGCAAACGCTACTGGCACCCCCTGGCGGTGCCAGCGTCCGTCACGCCTGCTGTGCCTGGCGTGCCCGCGCAGGCTGCGCAGAGCGGGCAGGCTGCGCAGAGCGGGCCGGCTGCGCAGAGCGGGCCGGCTGCCGGGTACCACAACGAAGTCCAGGCGACCATCGCCGCGATCTGGACTGACTTGCTCGGCGTTCCCCGGATCGCGCCCGATGACGATTTCTTCCTGCTCGGCGGGCACTCGCTGCTCGGCACCCGGCTGACCACCCGGCTGCGCGAGGCACTCGGAGTCGAGGTCAGGCTCCGTGATCTTTTCGAGCTGCCGACCGTGGCCGGCCAGGCGGAGCTGGTGGAGACGCTGCGCCAGCTCGCGCGCGGTCCGCGCGCCGATCGCGAGCGCGGCCGTGAGGAGGGGGAGCTGTGAAAGTCGCCGACCTGATGACGCAGCTGCGCAAGGCCAATGTCGATCTGTGGGTCGATGGAGACCGCCTGCGCTACAGCGCGCCCGCCGGGGCGCTCGCCTCCGAGCTGCGGGCCGCGCTCGCCGCGCACAAGGCCGAGGTCATCGAGTTCCTCGACCGGGGACGCGGCACCCGGGCAGCTACCGCGATCGCAGCGGTCAGTCACGACCAGCCGCTGCCGCTGTCATTCCCGCAGCGGCGCATCTGGTTCTTCGAGCAGGTCTATCCGGGCACGTCGACCTATCACATGGCCGCTTCGTGGCGGATCACCGGCCCGCTCGACGTCGCCGCCCTGCGGCGCTGCTTCCAGGCCATCAGCGACCGTCACGCGGTGCTGCGCACGAAATTCGTGCTGGACGGCGACGAGCCGGCGGCCGTCATCATCGGCGCCGTTCCCATCGCGCTGCCCGTGATCGACCTGGCGGGCGGGGCGGAGACCGAGGCCGAGCGCCTGATACGGGACGAGCTCGGGCGGCCATTCGACCTCACGCGGGCGCCGGCGATGCGGGCCACCTTGCTGCGCACCAGCGCTGACGAGCACATTCTCATGCTCACCATCCACCACATCATCGCTGACATGTGGTCGGTCGAGGTGATGCTGGCTGAGCTGGTCGCGCTGTACCGATCAGAGCCGCTCGCACCGCTGCCCATCCAGTACGCCGACTACGCGGCCTGGCAACGGTCGTGGCTCGCGGGCCAGAGCCAGCTTGACTACTGGACCTCGCGGCTGGCTGGCGCGCCCGCCTTCATCGACCTCCCCGCCGACCGGCCGCGGCCACAGGTCAGGACCTATGCCGGAGCCAGGCAGACCATCTCGCTTCCACCCGGGCTGCTCGCCGGGATCGACGCGCTGTGCCGGCGATCGGGCGCGACCAGGTTCATGGTCATGCTCGCCGCCTGCGCGATCCTGCTCAGCCGGTACAGCGGGGAAACGGACGTCCTCATCGGCTCGCCCGTAGCCAACAGACGGCGATCCGAGCTCGAGCACCTGATCGGATTTTTCATCAATATTCTTGTCCTGCGGATCGAGCTGGGGAATGACCCGACCGTTGCCGAGCTGATCAGCCGCGTGCGCGACGTGGCGCTCGGCGCCTTCGAACATTCCGAAGTGCCGGTCGAGCAGCTCGTGGAAGCGCTCCACCCGCGCCGCGACCCGGGCAGGCCGCCGCTGTTCCAGGCCATGTTCATCCTGCAGAACGCGTCCACCTCCTCGCTTGAGCTGCCCGGGCTGTCCATCGAGGAACTGCCGAGCAACCGGGCGGCGACCGAGTACGACCTGACGCTTGAGTTCGTGGATTCCGGGGGCCTTGCGACCGTACAGTACAACACCGACATCTTCGAAGCGACGACGGCGGCGCGCCTGCTCGGGCACTGGCGCACGATTCTGGAAGGGATCGTCGCGCATCCTGGCCGCCGGGTCAGTTCGCTGCCGCTGCTGACCGACGCGGAGCGCCGGCAGTTCGACCGGTGGAACGACACCGGCAGGCCGCTCCCGGCCGGCCTCGTCCATGATCAGATCGCGCGGCAGGCGGCAAGGACGCCGGAAGCGCCGGCCGTGACCTTCCGCGATCGCACGCTCAGCTATGCCGAGCTTGACGCGGCCGCGGCCGCGCTGGCCCGGGAACTTGGGCGGCCTGACACGCCAGTCGCGGTGTGCGTCGAGCGCTCGCCCGAGATGATCATCAGCCTGCTCGCCGTGCTCAAGGCAGGCGGAGCTTACCTGCCCGTCGACACCACGCTGCCGGCCGAGCGCGTCAGCTACATGCTCGCCGACGCGGGCGTCACGACGGTCGTGACCACCCGGGCGCAGCAGTATCGGTTCGCTGGCCAGCCGGCGCGCCTGGTCCTGGCGGACACGACCCGCCCGCCCGGGGCGCCTGTCCAGGGGGCGCCGGTCACGGCGGGGGACCTGGCCTACGTGATCTACACCTCGGGCTCCACGGGCAAGCCGAAGGGCGTCATGGTGGAGCACGGGAACCTCGTCAACTTCGTGGCCGCCATGAGCGAGGTCCTTGCCGATGATGACCGGCAGCCCCGGCAGGCCATCGGTGACCAGCAGAGCTGGCTGGCTGTCACCAGCGTGTCGTTCGACATCGCGGCGCTCGAACTGCTCTTCCCGCTGACCAGGGGATGGCGGGTCGTGGTGGCCGGCGACGGCGACGTCCTGCCCGGGGGACGGGCACCGGCCCGGCAACTCGATTTCAGCCTTTTCTACTTCGCGGTCAGTCACGAGGATGACTCGCGGGACCGCTACCGGCTGCTACTCGACGGAGCGCGATTCGCTGACCAGCACGGATTCTCGGCGGTCTGGACCCCGGAACGGCACTTCAACGCCTTTGGCGGCCTGTATCCCAACCCCTCGGTCACCACCGCCGCGCTGGCGACCATCACCGAGCGCGTGCGGCTGCGGGCAGGCAGCGTGGTGCTGCCGCTCCACGACCCGATCCGGGTCGCGGAGGAGTGGTCCGTTGTCGACAACCTTTCTGGCGGCCGGGTTGGCGTCTCTTTCGCCTCAGGCTGGCACGCCGACGACTTCGCCATCGCGCCCGAGCCGGCTGTTTACGGTCGGCGCAAGGAGGCCATGCTCGAGTCGATCGAGACGGTCAGGCGCCTGTGGCAGGGGGAGAAGGTCACCAAGGTCAACGGCGCTGGACGCGACGTGGAGCTGGCTATCTTTCCCCGGCCGGTGCAGGCTGACCTGCCGGTCTGGCTGGCCGCTGCCGGCAGCCAGGAGACCTTCAGGGTGGCCGGCGAGATCGGCGCCGGCCTGCTGACCCACCTGCTTGGCCAGACCCTCGACGAGCTGGCGGAAAAGATCGGGATTTACCGCCGCGCCTGGCGCGGGCCTGGCGAGGGCAATGTCACGCTGATGGCGCACGCGTTCGTGGGGGACTCCGATGTCCGCGCCACCGTCCGCGAGCCGTTCATCGAGTACCTGCGAGGGTCGTTCGGCCTGGTCAGGGCGCTGGCTCCGAGCCTTGGCTACGACGACGAGCTGACCAGGGAAGACGTGGAGACCCTGCTCGGCATCGCGTTCGAGCAGTATTACGACGGCTCGGCGCTGATGGGGACGGTCGACGAGTGCGTCGCCATGGCGGGCAAGCTACGCGATCTCGGGGTTGACGACGTCGCCTGCCTGATCGACTTCGGCGTCCCGGCGGACGCCGTGGTCGGCTCGCTGCCGCTGCTCGACGAGGTGCGGCGGCGGCTCGAGCGCGGTGCTCCCCGAAGCGGTGCTGCCGGAGATTACAGCCTGGCTGCGCTGATCGGGCGGCACGGTGTCACGCACGTGCAGTGCACGCCCTCGCTGGCGAGCATCCTGATGGCCGACGCCGCGTCCAGGGCGGCGTTCGGTCGGGTGCGCACGCTGATCGTCGGCGGCGAGGCGCTGCCTGCCCCGCTGGCCGGGGAACTCGCCGCCAAGGTCCGCACTATCAACATGTACGGCCCGACGGAGACCACGATCTGGTCGACGGCCTGGCCGGTCTGGGACCTCGCCGGCGGCGTGTCGATCGGGCGGCCGATCGCCAACACCAAGGTGTACATACTCGACCAGGACCTGGGTCAGGTGCCTGCCGGAATTCCCGGCGAGCTGTGCATCGCCGGCCACGGGGTCGCCCGCGGCTACCTGAACCGCCCCGCGCTGACCGCCGAGCGCTTCGTGCCCTCCCCGTTCGAGCCTGGCCGCCGCGTATACCGGACTGGTGACCGCGCCCGCTTGCGCTCCGATGGCAGCATCGAGTTCCTAGGCCGGATCGACCGGCAGGTCAAGCTAGGCGGCCACCGCATCGAACTCGGCGAGATCGAGAGCGTACTTGCGGGGCACCAGGAGATCACGCAGGCCGCGGTGATCGTGCACGCCGACGGCGGGGCGGGGGGTGATCACCTGGTCGCCTACCTCACCGCCGCCGGCTCGCGGGCCGGCTCGCGGCCCTCGCCAGCCGAGCTGCGGACCTACCTGCTCAGGCAGCTGCCCGAGATCATGGTCCCCGGCACCCAGATCTGGCTCGACGAGCTGCCGCTGACCTCAAGCGGCAAGATCGACTACCAGGCGCTGCCCGACCCTGGCACGGTCCAGCCCCAGCGCTCCGCGCGGTCTGACGCGAAGGAGTACGAGCCGCCGCGGGACGAGGTGGAGCGGGCCATCGCCGCCGTGTGGCAAGAGGTGCTGAACGTCGACGCGGTCGGAGTCCACGACAGCTTCTTCGAGCTCGGCGGGCACTCGCTGATGGCGATCCAGATGGTCTCGCGGCTGCGCGCGGCCTTGCACAGGGAAGTGACGCTGCGCACTATCTTCGAATCCGCCACCGTGGCTGACCTCGCCGGCCGGGTACGCGACGCCGCCAGCGCGGATGAGGTGCCGCCGTTGCGGCCAGCCGGCAGGGACGCCGCGATACCGCTCTCCTTCGCCCAGCAGCGGATGTGGTTCTTCGGCCAGCTGAACCCTGGTGTCCCCGCCTACCACCTGTCCGCCGCGTTCCGCCTGGACGGCGAGCTCTGTCATCAGGCGCTGTTCCGTGCGTTCAACGAGGTCGTCCGCAGGCACGAGGTGCTGCGCACGAACTTCCGCGCGGTCGATGGCATGCCAGCACAGGTGATCAGCGCCGCACGCCATATTCCGCTGCCGGTCATCGATGTCTCGGGCCTCGATGACCGGCAGGCCGAGGTCGCTCGCCTCATCACCGACGAGCCGCGCCAGCCGATCGACCTGGAAGGCGGATCGCTGCTGCGCACTACGCTGGTCAGGGTCAGCGCGCTCGACCATGTGCTCCTGCTGACCACGCACCACATCGTCTCGGACAGCTGGTCGCTCGGGGTGCTCGCCCGTGAGGTCGGCGCGCTCTACGACGCCTACCGCCAGGGCCAGCCATCACCGCTGCCAGCGCTGCCCGTTCAGTACGCGGACTTCACGCTCTGGCAGCACGGGTGGCTTACGGAGCCGGCGGTTGGCAAGCAGCTCAGCTACTGGCGATCCGTGCTGGCCGGCGCTCCGCCGCTGATGTCGCTGCCGTCCGACCGGCCGCGCCCTGCTCTGCCGACGCACCGGGGTGCCCAGGCCAGCTTCCGGCTCAGCCCTGAGATCAGCGATCGGCTGAAGGCCCTCAGCAAGGACCATGACGTGACGGTGTTCATCACGCTGCTTGCGGCGTTCTCCGCGCTGCTGCATCGCTGGGGAGGCGTCGAGCACGTGGTACTCGGCGTGCCGGTGGCGGGCCGGAATGTCCCCGAGACCGAGCCGCTCATCGGGGTTTTCGCGAACGTCACCGTGCTGCACACGGGACTCGGAGGCGACTCGCGATTTCACGACGTGCTGCGAGTCGTGCACGACAATGTGCTCGGTGCCTACGATCACCAGGACCTGCCGGTCGAGAAGCTGGTCGCGGACCTGGCGGTCGAGCGTGACCCGTCCTATAACCCGCTGTTCCAGGTCATGTTCGTGTATATCAATGACCTGGTGATGTCCCCGTCCTTCGGCAACCTGTCCGTTACCCCGATCGACGCTCACATCGGCTCGGTGTTCATGGACCTTAACCTGTCGATGGAGGACGGTCCTGCTGGCCTGCGGGGAGCGCTCGACTACAGCGCGGAGCTCTTCGACCCGGCGACCATCGACTGGCTGCTCGCCAGCTTCTCCGGATTGCTTGCGGCCGTGGTCGCCGATCCGGCCGCGCCGATCGGGCGGCTGCCGCTGGCGCCAGGCGAGCCCGCGCTGCCGGCCAGAACGAGCGAGATCGCCGAGGATGTCGCCGGCCAGGAGATTGCCGGCCAGGAGCTGCGGGTTGTTATCGGCTCCACGTTCACGGCCAACCCGGTGCTCGAGTCGGTCGGCTTCTGGGCCGACCAGCTCAATATCCAGGCAGCCGTGGAGTTCGCGCCGTTCAGCCAGGTCTTCCAGCAGCTGCTTGACCCGGCGAGCGCGATGGCGTCGAACCAGGCCGGCGTCAACGTCGTGCTGGCGCGCATGGATGACTGGGGCAGCGGCGCCGCGAGCGTCACTGACGACTTCGTCGCGGCGGTGCGCCAGTTCCAGGCCGGGCGGCAGACGCCGCTCGTCGTCATGGCGTGCCCGGCGCTGACCTGTGACCACGAGGCCGATACCCGCTGGCGGGCCGGTCTCCTGTCGCGGCTGGCGGCCATCGATCACGTGCTTGGCGTGGACCTGCTGCCGATGATCGAGCTGTACGGCGTTGTCGATTACGCCGATCACGTCAGCGACGAGGTCGGGCATATCCCGTACACCGCTGAATGCTTCGCGGTCATCGGCACCTGCCTGGCCAGGCAGCTCGCCGCCCTGGTCAGCGGCTACCCGAGCCTGATCGTGGTGGACGCCGCCCAGAACCTGAGCGCCGATGCCCGCGAGATCTTGACCCAGGCGGCCGGTGCGCTGGCCGAGCGCGGCCGGCGGATCGCGTGGTGCGAGGACCAGGATGTAGCGCGGGTGGCCCGCGAATGCGATGTCGGCCTGAGCGATTGCGCGTTCCTCAGCGGCGACGAGGCCGCCTGCGCCAAGGTGCGCGCGGGATGCCCTGACGTGGTCGTACTCGGGCACCCCGCGCAGGCGGACGAGCTGGCGGCCTATCTCGCGCACACCTGGCTGCTTGATGTGCCGGGCGGCGCGATCTTCTAGCCAGCCCCGCGAAGGCATCAAGGCCCGCCTTTGGGACATCCATGGCGCTCCAGCGCCACCTTTGGGCCATCGATGGGCCAGCCGCTACGGGTCGGTGAGTCCGTCGGGCAGGTATTGCAGCGGCGCGTAGGCGGGGCCGGCGACCTCGGGCACGCCGGCCCACCGCAGCAGGCCGCGCCTGCGGAGCTCGAGCGCGAGGTCGACGGCGTCGCTGACTTCGCACGCGAGTTGCTCAGCGAGGTCGGCCATGGTCAGCGTGCCGTCCGCGAGTTCGAGGATGCCGCCGCTCGTCGTGGTTGCGGTGGTCCGCTCCGGGCGCAGCGCCGGCAGGTCGGGCGGCATGATCTCCAGGTCGCCGATGAACAGCCGGTCGAGCCGGGAACCGTAGAGGCAGTCGATCGCCTCTTCCGGCCGCTCGACGATCGGCATGCCGCGCAGGTTGAAAGACGTGTTCAGCACCAGCGGCAGGCCGCTCTGCAGCATGAACGCCTCGATGACCGCGCGGAACAGGCCAGGCGTGTCCGCGGCGACGGTCTGGATCCGGCACGTGCCATCCACGTGCACGACCTCCGAGATAGGACCCGGCCGGATGACGGGACAGACCAGGAGCATGAACGGGCTCTCATCGGCGGGCATCTCGAACCACTGCGCCGCGTGCTCCGCCAGGACCGACCCAGCGAACGGCCTGAACGCCTCGCGGAATTTCACCCGGGCATTCAGCTTGTCCCTCATCCCGGCGATCCCCGGATGACACAGGATCGAGCGGGCGCCAAGCGCGCGCGGCCCGTACTCGCCGCGATCGCCGAACCAGCCGATGATCTCACCGCGGCTGATCGCTGCCGCTGCCGCCGCCGCTAGCTCATCAGCTCCTGCGTGCCGCCTGGCGGGCAGGTGCCAGCGCTCGGCCAGCGGCATGAGGTCCCTGCCCGCTATCCGCGACGGGCCGAGGTAGACGTGCCGAAGCGGCGGGCTTGGCTGTGCCTGGGCCGGCTTGGCGGTCAGATTGTGGTAGGCGTAAAGGGCGGCTCCGGCCGCGTTCCCGTCGTCGGTCGCGGCGGGAAAGACGAACAGCCGGTCGATGCCGATCTCATTGAGCAGCCGGGTGTTGAGCGTCGAATTGAGGAAACTCCCGCCGGCCGCTACCAGGGACCGGCTGCCAGTCACCGAGAGCACCTGGCGTGCGAGGTGCATGACGGCATCTTCGAATTCGGCCTGCACCTGCGCGGCCAGGTCATAGTGGAATTGCTCGAACGGCGTTTTCGGCTGACGTGTGATCAGCCGGATTTCGTCGTCACAGCGAACGGCAAGGCCCAGCTCGACCAGTGAATCGATAAAGGGATCGAAGCTCAGCCCGCCCTCACTTGCGATTTGGATGAAAAGATTGTCCTGCGACAGCCGTTTGCCATAGGAGGCGAGTCCCATGGTCTTGCCCGCGTCGTCGTAGATGGTGCCGGTCTCGCGGAAGCCGAGAGCCAGCGTGATCACCCGGTAGACCTCGCCGACGCCGTTCAGGTCGGCGGGAAGCCAGATCTCGCCGTCGCGCACCGAACCGCCGGCTCGCTCCGAGTCGCGCAGTACCTGCAGGACACGCTCGGGAGCCGTGCCGGAGCGGAAGCAGAACCCCGACTCACGCTCGCGGCGTGATCCGACCAGCGAGCCGTAGGCGTCGATGACAAGAGCGGCGGCCTCGTCGAACCCCGACGCATAGAACGCCGCGCTCGCATGCGCGAGATGATGTCCTGGATGGGGGAGGTGCACGGTCCGCTCTGGCGGCACGAGCAGGCCGAGTATGCTCGCGAGCCGGGCCTCGTCGGCATCGTTCCGCGATTCTGTCGAGGTCGCTATCCAGTAGTCGATGTCGGCCGCTGCGAGGCCTTCACTCGTCAGGATGTCACCGGTCAGATCTGCCATCGCGGCGGAGTAGGCATGGACAGGGACGGTTCCCCGCTTGACCCGGGTGGTGCGCTCAAGCCCGAGGGCGGCGCGGATGACGCCATCTTCGACCAAACAGATGCTGCTATCGTGACTTAGATTCACACCGATAACGCGAACTGGCATTTAGGACCCCTGACTTCGATACCCCTGCCTTCAATTGCCGGACATCTCGCGCAACTCGCTGACGGCTTCGCCGATTCTTTGCATTCCCTCCTCTTCTTTGCATTCCCTCCTCGATAGTGGCCTGGTCGACGGTGAGGCTGACGCTGAAGCAGCTCCGCGAGCTGCCGCCAGGTATCGATCCCCGGGGACCGGCGCCGGGTTGCCGATGCTCAGATTCAGCCAGTTGCCGGTCCCGGACTTGGGCGATGTCCTCCATGATGCTGCGCAGTCCGGACATCCCGGCCGTCTCCTGCCCGATCGTCGGCATCAGCATCGCTGCGCTCCTTCGTAGGGCCGGAGGCTCTCAGCGATCACAGCCAGCACGTCGGACGCGTGATCGAAGACCGCGAAATGCCCGCCGCCCAGGGTGTGCAGGTGAAATCTGGCTGACGTCTGCTCTTTCCAGGCGGCGAGCTGGCTGACGTTGGCGCCGGGGTCGGAGGCGCCGGCGAACGCCGTGATCGGCAGGTCAAGCGCCGGTACCTGGGTGTAGGAATAGCTCTCGTTCACCGAGAAGTCCGCGATCAGCATCGGCCGGATCAGCCCCACCATGTCGCGATCGGCCAGGATCTCTTCCGGCGTGCCTCCCATGTTCCGCAGGGTCACCGTTAGTTCCTCGATGCTGAGGCCCTCTAGCGGAGTGCGATCCATGGGGATCTGCGGTGCTCGCCGGCCGGCCACGAACAAATGGACAGGCAAAGGCCCGCCGATCCTGCGCAGTTCATGGATGAGCTCAAAGGAGCACAAGGCGCCGGTGCTATGGCCGAAGATCGCGTACGGCGGCCTGACCAGCGCGGCAACATCGGGTGCCAGCGACTCCACGAGCGGCCGGACCGCAGTCAAGATCGGTTCGCTGCGGCGCTTTTCCCGTCCGGGGGGCTGGACTGGGCAGGCACCGATCCAGCCGGGCAGCCCTGACGCCCAGGTACGGTACACGGTCGCGCCGGCGCCCGCGTGGGGCAGGCAAAGGAGCCTTACCGACGCGTCCTGCTTGCTGCCGAAAGGCAGCCACGGGCTTCTCACGAGGCGTTCTGTCATGGCGTTGGTCCGTAATCAGAGGTCACCGGGCTGACCGGCGACGGGAGGTCCTGGCGATCCGTGCGAGCTCGGCGCGGTCGAGCTTGCCGTTCGGCGTCACAGGGAAGCGGTCAAGCCACCGGACGATTGCCGGTACCGCATACGCCGGCAACAGCCGCACGAGCTGATCACTGACCGCCAGCGGGTCTGTGTTCGCATCTCGCTCGGGTGGCGTGCCGTCCGGTGCGGTGCCGTCCGGTGCGGTGCTGGCGAGGTAGAAGAGAGCCAGCCTGACGACCTGCCCGTCGGGCGCCGTCAGCGGGAGCGCGACGCAGTCGCGCACACCAGCCAGGCCGCGTGCGGTCGCTTCGATCTCCGTCATTTCGACGCGGTGACCGCTGATTTTTACCTGCCGGTCGCGGCGGCCCCTGAAGTGCAGGACCCCGGCACTGTCGAAGGCCCCGACGTCGCCCGTGCGGTAGATCCGAAGCGGGACGCCGCCGTAGTCGATCGTCGGGAACTTCTCGGCGGTCAGCTCGGGGCTGGCCAGGTAACCCGTGGCGAGGCCCTTCCCTGCGATGCACACCTCGCCTGGCTCACCGGCAGGACATGGCTGATCGTCAGCGTCAAGCACCAGGACCGTCGTGCCGGCTAGCGCCGTGCCGACCGGGATGCCGCCAGCCACGTCGCAATCGGCGAGCGTGAGCAGGCGCGTCGTGGTGAGCATGCAGCTCTCGGCCGGACCGTAGCCGTTGCGCAGCGGAATGTCAGGATGACACCGCAGGAACGCGCGGACATGCGCGGGCGAGAGCTTCTCGCCGCCGGTGAGCACCTGCCCCAGGCCCTTGAAACAGTCAGCGTCCTCATCGACGAAGAGGTTGAACAATGAGGTCGTGATCCACAGAGTATCGACGCCGCAGTCGCGCACCAGCTCGCGCAGGGCACCGGGAAGGAAATGGTCATCTTCGACGAGTACCGTCGTGCCGCCGCTGGTGAGCTGGCCCCAGAGCTCGAACGCGTACATGTCCCACGGCAGCGGTGCCACCTGCGGTGTCGCATGCCCCGGTCCGAAGCCGTCCAGGCCGCCAGGCCGGAACAGCCGGGTCACCGCCTGATGGGGCGAGACAACTCCCTTGGGCATCCCGGTCGTTCCTGACGTGAAGAACACCGTGGCTGGCGCCGCGCCGCCTAGCTCAGGCGGATGGAACTGCTCCTCACAGGCCGCGGCGACCGCTTCGAGGTCTGCGGCGGGCGGCTGATAGCTGGGGTACTCCCCCAGGGGCGAGTCGGTGATGACCACGGCCGGCGAGATCTGCCCCAGGATCGCGGCGATCCGCTCCGCTGGCCACCGCCGGTCAAGTCCCGCATAGGCGGCACCGCACTTGAGCACCGCCAGCTGAAGCGCGGCGAGCCGCGCTGAGCGCGGCAGCAGCATCGGGACAACGTCGCCGACGCCGATGCCCAGGGCCGACAGCTCCGACGCATACCGGGATGCGGCCCGGTCGAGGGTCCGGTAGGAAACAGGCCGCCTCCGCTCGATGAGGGCGGTCGCATCCGGGCGGAGCTGAGCCTGGCGGGCGACAGCCCGGTGTATCAGCGGCTCAGAGTCTGAGATCGCTAAGTCGCAAACCCCGGCATGGCTCACAACGGAAGCGTACATCATAGGACATTTTTGTGGACCAAATCGGACAGTGTTGGTTCCGGGGGAACGGCTGGCCCCTCAATGGCCCAAAGGTGGCGCTGGAGCGCCGCCGATGGGCCAGAGAGGGGCCTCAGCAAGGGTTCCCCACTGCTGGTTCGAGCAGCCATTGTGTCGTCGCGGAAGATTGACCAGGCTCCGGTGTTGGCGACCTGGAAGTAACAGGCGTTCAGGTCGGCGGGGGAGAAGCCTGTCTGCGTACCGGCACGGCCGGGCAACTGGGCGGCGCCGGCCTGCTGGAGCAGCACGTCGGCCGACACCGTGTAGTTGGCCCAGGACAAGTTGCCGCCGATGGTGTACGGGTTCGCGGGAATCGTGACCAGCGTGACATGGCGGCCATGGGTAAATCTTCCCGAGGTGATGTTAACGCTCACATTAACTCGCGTCCCCGCAGCGGTCCAGACGTGCTTGGGCGGTCCTCGCCCGGCCCGTGGTCAGGCGATGGTGACGGTGGGCGGCCGTGGCTGTGGCGCACGCGGCTGCCGTCAGGACTGCATGTCGGCACAGCCCAGGCGAGAGGTTCCCGGTGGTCTTTGCATTAATGCAGTATTGGTCATATGCGTCAGGCTGAACAGATTGATGAAATACGCAAGCTCGAGCCTCGTCGGGTGGCTGTCGTCATGGTCGATTTTCAGAACGATTTCTGCCGGCCGTCAACCCCTGATCAGGACCCCGCCCAAACCCGGGCCAACGCCGAAGCGGCCCGAAGGGCCAATGCCTTCGCAGCCGAGGCTGCACGGCTCGGGATGCGGGTCATTTATTCTCAGCAGATCTCGGACCCGGCCCAGATCACGCCACGTCAGCGCCGGTGGGAAGATGACACCCAGCTATGCCGGGCCGGGTCGGCCGGAGCTGAGCTCTTCATCGCGGCGGTACCAGGGTCACGGGTGGTGCGCAAGTACCGATATGACATCTGGCAAAGTCAGGAGTTCCTGCAGGTCCTGTCGGACTGGGATATCGACGGGCTGATCATCTGCGGCGTGGAACTGACCTGCTGCGTGCTCTACGCAGTACTCGGCGCTCAGGAGCACGGCTTTCAGTACCTGGTTCCCATCGACCTGGTGTCAGGAATGCGCAGCAGCGAACAGACTGGCAACAGCGCAGTCCGCGCATACCTGCGATCCGCGCATCCAGTCGCGGACCAGTCCGGTGAACTGCTCCGCGGCTAGCCAGCCAGCTAGCACGAGCTGCCCGGGTGTCGGTGGGCTTGCCCAGGTCCAGGGGGCTGACCGACGCGGCGGGCGGGGCGAGCTGCCCGGTCTGGCACCCTGCCGGCCGCGATCAGCCGCCGGCAGCGCTAATGCGTCCTCACGACAGCCATTCGCGCGTGCCGCTCCCAGCGCGCTGCCGGGGTGCGCTGGTACTCTCTTGCCCTCGTGAGCAACCGTGCCCTGGAGTCGATCGCTGCCCCGGCCCTGGTGCCCCAGAGTCCGGTTCGGGCCGACCTGCTGCCGAGCTTGCGCGGCTGGCAGGCGCAAGCGTGGGCGCAGTACTTCCGGCGGCGGCAGCGTGACTTTCTCCTGGCGGCGACGCCGGGTGCGGGCAAGACCCTGTGGGCGCTGACGATCGCGGCCGAGTTGCTCGCCCGCCGGGAGATCCTGGCTCTGTGCGTGGTCACCCCGACCGAGCACCTGAAGTACCAATGGGCGCAAGCCGCGGCCAGGATGGGCATCGCGCTCGATCCCGCCTACCGGAACTCCCAGGGCAAGGCCAGCGCCGACTACGCCGGCGTCGTGGTCACCTACGCCCAGGTCGCGGCTCATCCGATGCTGCACCGGCAGCGAACGGAGGGCCGGGCGACGCTGGTGATCTTCGATGAGATCCACCACGCTGGCGACTCGCTTTCGTGGGGCGAGGCGGTCAGGGAGGCCTTCGAGCCCGCGAAGAAACGGCTGGCGATGACCGGCACGCCCTTTCGCAGCGATGCCAACCCCATTCCGTTCGTGACCTATCAGGTAGAGGCCGATGGCACGAGGCGCAGCTCGGCCGACTACTCCTATGGCTACGGCTCGGCGCTGAGCGACGGGGTCGTGCGCCCTGTCATCTTTCTCGCCTACTCCGGCCAGATGCGCTGGCAGACCAAGGCGGGCGACGAGCTGGCCGCGACCCTCGGCGAGCCCTTGACGGCCGACCTGGCCGCGCAGGCGCTGCGGACCGCGCTCGATCCGCGCGGCGAGTGGGTGGCCAGGGTGATCGAGGCGGCCGACCGGCGGCTCTCGGAAATCCGCAAGGGAATGCCTGACGCGGCCGGCCTGGTAATCGCGACCGATCACGAGGACGCCCGTGCCTATGCCGGGCTGCTCAGGAAGATCACCGGCGAGCGAGCGGTCGTCGTGCTCTCCGACGACCCGGCCGCCAGCAAGAAGATCGGCGCGTTCGCCGCCTCGCAGGATAAATGGCTGGTCGCGGTGCGGATGGTGTCCGAGGGCGTGGACATTCCGCGGCTGGCGGTCGGCGTGTACGCGACGAGCGTGAGCACGGCGATGTTCTTCGCCCAGGCGGTGGGGAGGTTCGTGCGGGCCAGGCGGCGTGGAGAGACGGCCTCGGTATTCCTGCCGTCCGTACCTGTGCTGCTCGGTTACGCGGCCGAGCTCGAGGCAGAGCGCGACCACATACTCAAGGTGAGGTCCGGGGAGCAGGACGAGGAACTCGCGATAGCAAGGGCTCGCCAGGAGCGCGACCATGCTGACGTCGAGGAGACGCCCTTTCAGGCGCTGGCCGCCACGGCGCGCTTTGACCGCGTGCTGTACGACGGCGGGGAGTTCGGCGCCTCGCCAGAGGACGAGGACTTCATCGGCTTGCCCGGGTTGCTCGAACCCGAGCAGGTCGCGCTGCTGCTGCGGCAGCGCCATGCCGACCAGCTACGCCGGGCGGAACCGGCGGATGCCACTGCGGGACCGCAGGCCGCGGCGGGACCGCAAGCCGCGCAGGCCACCACGCAGGCGCGCGCGACGGCCGGGCAGACGCTGACCGCACTGCGCAAAGAGCTGAACGGCCTGGTCGCGGCCTGGCATCATCGCACCGGCCAGCCGCATGGCGTGATTCATGCCGAACTGCGGCGGGCGTGCGGGGGCCCGTCGGTCCCGCAGGCGACCTCGGCTCAGATCGGCGCCAGGATCGACACGATCAGGCGCTGGAACAGCTCCGGCGGCTGACCCAGGCCCGCGCCGCTGCGGCGGCCCTTGTCAAACGAGCCCGACGGTATTCACAATGAGTCGCGGCAAACGTCGTTTTCTGGCGTTCACGCTCCCCTTTCGAAAGGATGCGCGCCAACCATGATCGATGAAATCCGCCAGTTCGTGCTGGACTCGCTGACGGACATGAACTACAGCATCGACGATGTCGACGACGACACCACTCTCGGTCCGGCCGGCGCCGATGTCGAGTCGATCGCGCTCGCTGAACTGGTGGTGCGGGTGGAGGATCAATTCGGCGTGACGTTCGATGACGACGAGAGCGAGATGCTCGCCGGCATGACCGTGGGCGAGTTCTGCCACGATGTCCGGTTGCGGATCCAGCCCGCGTCAGCACGCTAGCTGTGCCGTCATCAACGCCGCCGGCTGACTCCGCCAGCCTGTACCGGACCGTCCGGCTGATCCGGCGGTTCGAGGAACGGGCGATCGAGCTGGTGCGCGCCGGCGTGATCGCGGGGGGCATCCACCCGTACATAGGTGAGGAGGCGATCGCGGCCGGGGTCTGCGCCGCGCTGCGCAAGGACGACCTCATCACCAGCACGCACCGCGGCCACGGCCACGTATTAGCCAAGGGCGCCGACCCGGCCAGGATGCTGGCCGAACTCGCTGGCCGCGCGAGCGGACTGAACGGCGGCCGCGGCGGGTCGATGCACGCCGCGCAGGTCAGCGCGGGCATCTACGGCGCCAACGCCATCGTCGGAGCCTCGGCGGCGATCGCGGCCGGGGCGGCCTGGTCGCATCGGCGCGCCGGACACGACCGGGTCGTCGGCACGTTCTTCGGCGATGGCGCTGTCAATCAGGGCGTGCTGCTCGAAGCGCTGAACCTGGCCTCGCTGCATCGCCTGCCCGTCCTCTTCATCTGCGAGAACAATCAGTTCGCGACCTCGATGCGGGTGGAGGATACGACCGCGGGCACGATCACCGGCCGGGCCGAGGCGTTCGGGATACCCGCCGCGACCATCGACGGCATGGATGCCGAAGTCGTCTTTGAGGCGGCATCCCGCGCCGTCAACCGCGCCAGGGCAGGACACGGCCCGACGTTCCTTGAGTGCTCGACCTACCGTTTCGACGCCCACCACACCTGGGAGCACGCCGTTCGCCCGCGTTACCGCACGGCTGAGGAGATTGCCGCCGGCAGCGCCCGCGATCCGGTGACGATCCAGGCCGCGCGCGTGCCAGCGGCAGCGCGCTCGGCGATCGACGATGAGATCGAGGAACTGCTCGACGAGGCTCGGAGGTTCGTCGACGCGAGCCCGGAGCCAGATCCGTCCGGAGCGCTGGACTATCTCTACGCGGACGGCCTGCGCGGGCGGGCGGGGGTGCACTGATGCCCAATCTGTCGTACCTGCGGGCGCTCAACCGGGCGCTGGCCGCCGAGATGGAACGCGACGCCGCCGTGTGCGTGTTCGGCGAGGACATCGGCATCGCGGTCAGTAACTTCACCACCGGGCTGCTCAAGCGATTCGGACCCGAGCGGGTCATCGACATGCCGATCTCGGAGCAGGCCTTCACGAGCTTCGCGACCGGGGCGGCGATCTCCGGCTCGCGGCCGGTCGTCGAGTTCCAGATACCGTCGCTGCTTTTCCTGGTGTTCGAGCAGATCGCCAATCAGGCACACAAGTTTCCGCTGATGACCGGCGGGCAGGTCAAGGTCCCGGTGACCTACGTCCTGCCGAGCTCAGGTTCCCGCGTGGGCTGGGCCGGACAGCACTCGGACCATCCCTACAGCATCTTCGCGCATGTCGGTGTCAAGACCGTGGTGCCGGCCACGCCGGCCGACGCCTACGGCCTGCTGGTCAGCGCGATCAGGGACGACGACCCGGTGATCGTGTTCGGCCCGGCCGGTGCCGTGGCCAGACGCGAGGACGTGGACTTCGCGGCGCTGGCTCCCGTCCCGCTCGGCGTCGGCCGGGTGCACCGGCCTGGCACGGACGTGACCGTCGTGGCGGTCGGGCACCTCGTGCACGATGCGCTCGCCGTCGCTGACGAGCTCAGCGGCACGATCTCGGTCGAGGTGTTCGACCCGCGCACCTTGTACCCGTTCGACTGGGCCGGACTCGCCTCCTCGCTTGAGCGCACAGGCAGGCTGGTCGTGGTCGACGACTCCAACCGGACCTGCGGCATGGCCGGCGAGATCCTGGCGACCGCCGCGGAGGAGATGCACCTGATCGCCGCGCCGAAGCGGGTGACCAGGCCGGACGGCGCGGTGCTGCCATTTGCCCGGCAGCTCGACCTCGCGCTGCAGCCTACCCGCGCCCAGCTCCGCACGGCGATCGAGACCGTCGCGAAGGACCTGTAGGACGGCCAGCCCACGGCGCTCAGCCGGGCCAGTTCAGGGCCTTGGTCACGAACGGCGCGGCGCCGGTGAGCGCGACGGCACAGCGGAAGCCACAGGGGGCCGCGACGTCGGCGACCCGGTGCGGCTGGCCGGGTTCGGCTGAGGTGACGACTGCGCGCTCGCGGACGGCGACATTCAGGTTAGCCCAGATCCGGCCGCCTGACGCCTTGACGACCGCTTCCTTGCGTACCCACAGATGCGCGAACCGGTCCGCCCGGACGCTCGCGTCCTCGCCGGCCGCCACGTACTGAAATTCATCGGGAGGAAAAAATCGCCCGGAGAGCCCCGCCGTGTCCAGGCCAGGGTCCACGTGCTGGATGTCAACACCGACCTGGCGGCCGGCGCTGGTGGCGACCGCGATCAGGTCGCCGGAATGCGAAAGGCTGGTATGCAATCCGAGCCCCGCGAGTTCGGGTTTTCCGTGCGGGCCCAGGGTCCACCGCAGGGCTGCCGGCCGCGTTCCCAGCTCGCTGGCGACGACGATACGCAGCGCGCCGTGCGCGACGATGAATCGCTGCCGGTCGCGGCCGGTCAGAAAGGCCGCGGCACGCGCTCTCTCGCCGCCGTCGAGTACCTTTTCGCACCGCTGCGCGATTGCCGGCGGCACGTCGACCGTAATGATCCAGACCCCGACGCGATCGGTCACGACCGACGAGCCTAAGGCATTGACACGCGATACTTGAGACTGGCCAGAATCAGGCTTATGTTCGAGCAGATCAGGCGAGACAGGCTGCCCGTGAAATTCAGCGGCGCGCAGGCTGGCATCGAGCCGTTGACCTGGGGCCAGAAGACGACCTTAAGGGACATGCATGACAACGGCACCCAGTTCAGCATGAGCGGCAGGACCGATCTGGCGCCAGGCAGCAGGCTCGACGACGCGGCGGCGCGCCTGAGCCGTGTGATGAGCCGGCACGCCGTCCTCCGGATGCGGCTGACCAGCGACAGCGCCGGCCGCCCGTGCCAGGAGATAGCCGGGTCCGGACAGACGGATCTGGACATCCTGACGCTCCCGGATGACGCCGAAGAGAGCGACATCACGCGGTTCCTCGACGAGCTGCTCGACAGCTGGAAGCTCGAGCCGTTCGACCTCGAGCGCGACTGGCCGCTGCGAATGGCCGTAGTGCGGCATCGCGGCACCTACCAGCACCTGGCCTGGGAACTTGGACATCTCGCGGTCGACGGCGCCGGACACATGCTGCTGCTCGCCGAGCTGATGCCCGGCGGGTTTGAGCGGCACTCGGGCGATCCCGCGCTGCAGGTCGTGGACGTGGCCAGGAGCGAGCAGGGGGAGCAGCTCAGGCAGCTCAGCCGCCGCACGATGCGGTACTGGGAGTCTGCGCTTGGCCGCATCCCGGCTCTGACGTTCGGCCAGCCGGCCAAGCCCGATGTGCAGGCCGGGCCGCGCTACTGGCGGGTCGAGTTCGACTCGCCGGCCGCGCACCTGGCCATGCTGGCGATCGCCGGGCGCACCGGCACCGACGGGTCGCGGGTGGCGCTCGCCGTGATAGCGATCGCGATCGGGCGCGCCACCGGCAGGTCCGCGCTGACCCTTAACGTGACGGTGAGCAACCGCTTCAGGCCCGGCCTGGCGGACGTCATGGCGCCGCTCGCGCAGAGTTCCGTGGTGAGCATCGACGTCGCCGACTCCACGATCGACGAGGTCGTGGTGCGGGCACGCGGCTCGTCCCTCACGGCCGGGATGCGCGCCTACTACGATCCCGATGACCTCGCCGAGCTCACCGAACGGCTCGACGCCGAGCGCGGTCAGGCCAGGATCAGCTGCCGGGTCAACGATCAGCGCGCGATGGCCAGGCGCTCGGGCGCAGTCGCCAGCGCCGGCGGGGTGACCAGCGAGCAGATCAGCGAGAAGCTGGCGGAAAGCAAGCTGACCTGGCTCCGCCCGCTGGAATACGACCTGTACGACCAGGCCATGATCCTCATCCAGGACCGGCCAGGCGTCATCTCGCTGCACATGCTCTGCGACCTGTGGAGCACGAGCAGTGCCCAGGTCGAAAAACTGCTGCGCGGCGTAGAGGAGATCGCGGTCGAGGCGGCCTTCAACCCGTCCGCACGGACCATGATCTGACCGGCGAGGCGCCGGCTGCTGTTCCCCGCCGGCTGCTGTTCCCCGCCTTGCTGCTGTTGCCCGCCTTGCTGCTGTTGCGGAGGGTTGCGGCGGGTTGCTGTTGCCCACGGGTTGTTCTTGCCCGCGGTTTGCCCATGTTGATCTTGAAAGCGGCCGGCGGCGCCGTTGTGTGCAGGTGAAACTGTGTCGGCGAGCCGTCCGGCCGACACCCGTGTGGCTGGTAAGGCGAAGGTGAACTATGTGACGACTGGTGCCCGGACGCCGGCGCATGCATGCGGGAATTGATGATCCCGTTGGCTTATTTTCTAAGGTTCGCTGGTGGTGGCGGCCTGGCCGACGCGGTTTTGCGGCCGGCCCGGGCCGGGGCGGTCGCCGATCAGCAACGTCGCGCCTGTGCTGCTGACCGGATGCCATGCCGGTCAGCAACGTCGCCGCGCTGTTGCTGCGCTGGCGGCAAGATCGCGCCATCGTTGCCGTCCCGCTCCCCGCCCGCTCCCCGCCCGCTCCCCGCCCGCCCTCGCCCCGCCCTCGCCCCGCCCTCGCCCCGCGCAGCCAACCCGGTGCCCCGTCCCGGCCCCGTCACGCCGCCGGGCCTCGACCAGCACCCCCGCCAAATACCCGAAACCAATAAACCAACAAGATCATTGATGCGAGGCTCGCGCAGTTTCCCGGGCCAGGCTGTGCAGGTGGGGCACCCTGCTGTCGCTCAGGCAGCAGCGGGGTGCCCCACCGGACCGGGCCGGGGGCCGAGTTTCATGGATTGCGGAGATTTCTCAGAGCGGGTTCCAGGCTCGTTACCGTCACGTTATCTGGGCCAGGGCCAGCGAGTTTTGTCGGCTAGGCTGTTTCAGGCGGGGCGTGCCCCGTCTCCCGCGCAGAGACAGAAAACCCCGCGACGGATGATTTACTCGCGACCGCTCGCGCGGGTTCCAGGCCGCGCGAGCGCGGTCAGGCAGAGGTAGCGCAGATCGGGATCGTAGTCGGCGAGCACCAGGAGTCCAGGGCGGCCGGCGTCGCTCGCCAGCTCATCGACGAGGCCCCACCAGATGTCGGTCGATGGCTGACCGGGCGGCATCACCCGTGCCTGCCGGTGGCCTGGCCAGGCCTGCGCCAGTGCGGCGCTGAGCACCAGTTCCACGTCGTGGCGGCCGCCAGTCAGCGCGGCGAGTGATGCGGCGGCCAGATCGCCGGCCGCGTCCGGCGCGACCCCGGGGTGCTGGCGTATCCCGGTGACTCTCGCCTGCGCCGGCTCGCTGATGTCGCTGGCACCGGTGTCAAAGAGCAGGGCAACTGCCCGGTGCTCGGCCGGAAGCCTCGCCGTGGACTTGTACGGCAGACCGGCCTGCTCGACGACGGTCACCAGGGCTCGCGTGATCCCCGCCGACGAGGCGTACGCGGTAGCGATCCGCAGGCCGCTGAACGTCGCGGCCGAGCCCTGGTCGCAGATGGCGAAGGCCATCGGCGCTCCCGGTGTCACGTGAGCGAGGTAGGAGGCGGTCTGCCGGCCAGGGCGCAGGTCGTGGATGGCGAAGGCGAGTATCAGCAGGTCGACTGGCTCGTCGGCGGCAACGGCCGAGCCGATCAGCGACTGTGCCATCTCGCCGTAGGACTGGCCCGTCAGATCCTGCCGCGCCTGAAGCCCGTACGGCCTGACCATGTCCGCGAGGTATTCGCTGACGCGCGCACGGTTCTCGGCGTCGTCGAGGAACTCGGCCTGCCCGGTGAAGCTGCCGCGCACGGCCCGCACCAGACGCAGCCCAGCCGGGGCAGGCGGGCGGTCCTGGCCGGTCAGCGGGCGCGAAATGAACATTACGCCGGCCGGCAGTGGCCGGCCACGAAGGTCGCCAGGTCTCCGAGAGTCTTCAGCTGGTCCTGATCCATCATCTCGACGTCGATGAGCACCAGCAGCTGATCTTCGACTTCCAGCATCAGCTCAAGCCCGAGCGTGGAGCTCAGTCCCAGCTCATCCATCAGGCGCATGTCCTCGGTGATCGGGTCGGAGCGGTCGAGCAGCCTGGCCAGGACGGTCGTCATGATGTCGACTACCTGCTGCCGGAACTTTGCATCCACGCCCGTTTCCGGTGCCGTCATGTCGTGCCTCCTCGGCTCTTTCTGATCAATGCTCGAATACCATCGCGGAGAACGTCGCTCCGCCGCCGGCGCCGACCGCGGCTGCGAGATAACAGTCGCCTGGCCGCAGCAGGCCGCGCTCGCACGCGGTCTTGTAGTTGGCGAAAACGTCCGCGCAGAAAACGTGGCCGCTGGTCGGAATGTTGTCTAGCAGCACGCGGTCGACCGGGAATCTGAGCAGCACGCAGGTGCGCTGCCAGGTCACCACGTTGACGTTGTGCGGGAGCACGACCCGGATATCGTCGAGCGTCAGGCCGGCCCCGTCCAGCGCCGCCCGCATCACCTCGGCCAGCGATGGCCGGTACTCCTTCTGCAGCCGCGCGTCGTTCGCGCCGGTGGCGCTGTCGAATTCGCCCCGCACGTTCGACGCGTAGCACAGCAGGCGGTCACGGGTACCTGAGGTGCTGACCAGGCACGCGGACGCGCCCTCGCCGAAGACGGTGGTGTGGGCGAACACCTGGGCCTCGCGGGTGAACGCCTTCTCCCCGCTCAGGATGAGCGCGAGTGACCCGTCGGGTTCGCCGGCGAGCAGCCGGCCAGCCAGGTCGATCGCCAGTAAGCCGCTGGCGCATGACTGGTGCGTCACCGTAAAGGCGATGGCGTGCTCGAGGCCGAGCTTCCGGCACACCTCGTGCAGGGGGTTGACCGGGTAAGGCCCGGCGACGGGCATGGCCCGCGCGTACAAGACGTACCTGACGCGACGGGCGCTGTCGCGCAGCGCGTCCAGGCCGGAGGCCGCCCGCATCAGGAGGCTGACTGGCGACGGGTCAGGGTCCCGGCCGACCTCTCGCAGGCCGTGAAACCGCCGGAACAGCTTGACCTGCATGACGGTCAGGCCGAGCGGCCCGGCCAGGCTCTCGATGGATGTCCGCGCTGACGGCAAGTACACCGACACGGCCTCGAGCGCGGTCACTGCGACCCTGGTGCCGTCATGCTGACACAGCATCAGGATGCGTCGTGAATGTCAATGTGTGCCACGATAATGGCGTGGCCCGGTTCCTTTTCGTCGTGGTTCCCGTTGTATCCCACCTATGGCCAGCCGTGGCGGTCGGGGATGCCCTGGCCGCCAAGGGACACGAGGTTGCGTGGTGCGGGCCCGAAGGCGACGTGCGCCCGCTCGTCGGGCCGGACGCCCTGATCTTCGCGACCGGGAAGCGCTCGTACCGCGAGCTGCACCAGTTAGGGACCGGCGCGGTCAGGGAGCTGTGGGACCAGTACCTGATACCGCTCAACCGGTTCATCGCCGGTCCGGTCGAGAAGGCCGTGGCGCGATATCGACCTGACCTCGTCGTCGCAGACCAGTACGCGTTCGCGGGCGCGCTGGCGGCGGAGAGGCACGGCGTGCGGTGGGCGACATTCTGCGCCGGAGTCACGGAACTGACGCCTTCGGTCCATGATCCCGTCCTGCGGGGCTGGGTCAGCTCGAAGCTGGCGCAGGCGCGCCAGCGCGCCGGCCTGCCCGCTGACGACGGCGTCGACCCGCGCTTCTCGCCGTACCTGATTGTCGCCGCGACGACGCGGGCGCTGACCGGGGCTGCCCGCCTGCCAGCGAACTGCGTGCTGGTCGGGGCCGCGCTCGGTACGCGAAGGACCGACCCCGGTTTCAGCTGGGACTGGTGGGACCCGGGCCGGCGGCATGTGCTGGTGACCGCCGGCAGCATGTCGGCGCACTTGGTGCGGGATTACCTGGCCCGGGTGATGACGGCGCTCGAGCCTATGGCTGACCGGCTGCAAGTGGTGCTCAACTCAGCGGATGACGTGCTGCCCGATCCGCCGCCGCACGTCCTGGTCGCTCCCAGGATCCCGATGCTCGAGCTCATGCCCAAGCTGGACGCCGTGATCTGCCAGGGCGGGCAGAACACGGTCAATGAGGCCCTCATCCACGGCGTGCCGATGGTCATCGCCCCGATCCGCCTCGGCGAGCCGGCCGTGGCTGAGCAGGTGAGCAGGGCCGGCGCCGGCGTCATGGTGTCGTACGCGCATGCGTCCCCGGCTGAGCTGGCCAAAGCGGTGACCGCGGTGCTCGACGAGCCCGGCTACCGGGAGCGGGCGCGCCGGATCGCCGGCGAGATGTCGGCCGCCGGGGGAGCGCGGGGTGCGGCCGAGCACCTGGCCGCGCTGGCGACGCGCATCTAGGCGAGGCATCCGGCCTGGGCTAGCATCGGATCGTCGCGACGATCGCCGGAGGGCCCGGATGAACGAAGACGTGCCTTATCCGCTCTGCGGCACGCCCGAGCTCCCGCCGAAATGCGTGGCGCTGACTTACGACGACGGCCCAGGCCCGAGGACAGCCGAGCTGGCGCGCCTGCTGCGCGATGAAGGCGTGCCGGGGACGTTTTTCGTCCTTGGCGAAAGCATCGAAAAGCACGGTGCGGCGCTTGAGGCCATCAGGGACTGCGGGCACGTGATCGGCCTGCACGCGGACCGGCACTACAGGTTCAAGTCCGCGGGGCAGGCCGCCGGCGAGCTCCGCAGGTGCGCTGAGCGGATCGGCGCCCCATTAGGGGAGACTCCGTGGTTCAGGCCGCCGTACGGCGAAGGCGACTGGCCGGTGGCCGGCTTCGCTGGCCCGGTCGGCTGGCACGCGCAAGGACGCGACTGGGACGTCACGTACCGCCGCGGGCAGACGGTGCAGGGCTGCGTTGACTCCATAGCGGACGGGATTATCAGGAACGAAGGCGGCATCGTGCTCCTGCACGACTTCGCGCCCGCTACCGAGTTCGGCCCGGCAGGCCTTTCAGAAACCGATCTCGACCTGCGGGTCATCGAGATCACGAAGTCGCTGGTCGAGCGGCTGCGCGGGGCGGGATTCTCGTTCGTCGCGCTGCCTGAGCAGGCGCGAGCGGGCCGCGGGCCGCGGGCCAGCGGGCGCGCTGGCCGCCCGATGGGGTTACCAGCTGACGACTTCCAGGCCATCCGGCTGCACCGGGCGACGGCGCGGGCAGCTGGCGGCATCCTCGATCTGCTGATGCCGATCCGCGTTGGCGGCGATGGTCCTTCGCTGTTCTGCGCTTATCCGCTGGTCGGCCTGAGCTGGTGTTACTTGTCCATGCTCCCGTATGTGGACGACAGGTACCGGCTGTACGGCCTGCAGGCCCGCGGTCTGCGGCGACCCGAGCCGTTGCCGGCGAGCATGGAGGAGATGGCGCGGGACTTCGCCGACCTGATCCGCCAGACGCAGCCATCGGGCCCCTATAACCTGCTTGGCTGGTCCCTGGGCGGGAACATCGCCTTCGCCGTCGCGGAGGAACTACAGCGCCGTGGTGACCAGATCGGATTGCTCGTCATCTTGGACTCGAGCCTGCGCGACATCGAGAACGTCGAGGTGGAGCCCTGGGAGATCTACAATCTCGTGCTGGCCCAGTTCGGGTACATGCCATCGCTGACCGCAGCGGACCAGCAACCCGAGCTCAGCATGCTCGAAGTGGTGCGCCGCCGGCCGGGCCTGGGGCTTGACGGGTGGCCCAGCCAGAGGCTGCTCGCGCTGCAGCGCGTGATCAGGAACAATGCCGCGATCGCTCGCGTTCAGCGGTTCGGCCGCTTGCATTGCCCTTTGCTTTTCTTCTCCGCCTCGCGCAATCCACCAGAATTGTCGGAAAAACTGGCGAACTGGGGGACATTCGTCGATGGGCCGATCGACGCGGTCGAACTCGACTGCGGCCATCGGCACATGCTGCTGCCCGAGTCGCTGGCGCGGCTTGGCCCAGCTTTGTCGGCGGCCCTGGCGCGGGCAGAGGCGGCCAGCAAAACGCCCATTGTGTAACTTTGCTCGCCCGTCTAGCCTGACGGTGTGAAGTTACCTCTGCGGCCTGGGGTTGCAACCGAGTGTGTTCGTCGTCAGCGGCCGCACCCGGCCCGCTCAGCCTGCGGGGAGGCTGGATGATAGAGGTCAGCGGCCTGCGCAAGTCGTTCAAGGCCAGGCGCCGCCGCAAGATCACTACCGTCGAGGCCGTTCGCGGCGTGGACTTCGCCGTCCGGTCCGGGGAGATCTTCGGGTTCCTCGGCCCCAACGGAGCCGGGAAGACCACTACTCTCCGTATGCTGGCGACGCTCATCCGGCCCGATGGCGGTGACGCCCGGATCGCCGGTGTCGATCTCAGGCAGGCGCCCGCGCAATTGCGCAAGCGCATCGGCTTCGTGGCCCAGGCCGGCGGCACTTACAGCCAGTCCAACGCCCGGCGCGACCTGGTGCATCAAGCGCGAATGTACGGCGTTTCGAAATCCGAGGCGAAAATCCTTGCCGAAGCGAGTATCAAGGCCTTTGCGCTCGAAGAGTTCGCCGACCGCAAGATCGGCACCTACTCCGGCGGCCAGCGCCGGCGCCTGGATGTCGCGCTCGGCGTGATCCATTCGCCGCGGGTCATTTTCCTCGATGAGCCTACGGCCGGGCTTGATCCGCAGAGCCGTGCTCGCATGTGGGCAGAGGTACGCAAGCTCCGCGACGGGGGCATGACGATCTTCCTGACCACGCACTACCTGGACGAGGCGGACGCGCTCTGCGACCGGATCTCCATCATCGACAACGGGCTGATCGTCGCCGAGGGCACGCCATCGGACCTGAAGCGCGAGATCTCCGGCGATGTCGTGATCGTGGATCTGGCCGTGCCCGATACCGCGGGCGCGCCCGAGCAGTCGACCATGCTCGAAGCCGCCAAGATCCTGACCGACCAGCCGTGCGTGGGGTCCTGCGAAACCATCGACAGCACTTTGCGGCTTTACGTGGACGGAGCCGCCACGGCCATCCCGCAGATCATGCGCGCGCTGAGCAGCAAGGGGATCGAGCCAGGGGCGATCGAATCCCGCCGGCCGAGCCTGGATGACGTGTTCTTGGCCAAGACCGGCCGTACCCTGGCCGACTGACCGCCGTAGACTCGGGAGGGCAACGCAGTGATGAAACTCGCCCGTGATGTGTGGCTGACCTTTCAGTATGAAGCCGCGCAGCTGCTGCACAATCCGGTCAGCATCGCGATCTCACTGCTCCAGCCCATCACCTACCTGCTGCTCTTTACCCCTTTCCTCAAATCCGTGATGGGCGCCACCACCTACAGCGCCGCTTACCAGATTTACGTGCCTTCGCTGTTCTGCGCCATGGGACTGTTCAGCGGGCTGTTCGCCGGGTTCGCCCTGATCGCCGCGATCAACCAGGGCGTGATCGCGCGACTACGGGTCACGCCGCTGAGCCGGGTGGGCCTGCTGCTCGGGCGTGAGCTCATCTTCGTCGTCCTGGTCGCTTTCCAGGCCATGGTGGTCGCTGTCGTGGCCCTGATCTTCGGGCTGCGGGTGGCGCCGCTTAACCTGCTGCTCGCCTTCGGCCTCCTGGCGCTGATGGTGGTCGTCGGCGTCTCGATCTCCTACATCCTGGCGATCTTGGTACCCAATGTGAACGCCCTGATCAACCTGACCAACGGAGTGACCGAGCCGCTCGCGATGCTGGCCGGGGTCCTGATCCCGCTTTCCGTCGCACCGCTGTGGCTCAGGGACATCGCTTTGGGTAATCCGTTTGCCTGGGGCGCCAACGGCATGCGGGCGCTCTTCCAGGGCCACTTCGGAGCCCAGATTGTCTGGCAGTCCGCCGCCATCCTGGCGGGGGCGGCAGCCCTGGCCGTCGTGGTGTCGTCGCGCGTGTTCAGCCGAGAGATCGCTTGACAGCGAGGGGGATGACCGGGGAATGAAGCTCGCTCGTGACATGTGGCTGACCTTTCAGTACGAGGTCAGGCAACTGCTGTCCAGCCCGGCGGTCATCGCGTTCACGCTGCTGACGCCCGTTACCTATCTGCTGCTGTTCACGCCGTTCCTGAAATCCGTCCTCGGCGCCCCCAGCTACGACGCGGCCTTCCAGATCTACGTGCCGTCGCTGTTCTGCTCGATGGGCCTGTTCGGCGGCCTCTTCTCCGGGCTGACCTTGCTGGCCTCGATGCGCGAGGGAGTCGTCACCCGTTTCCGGGTCACGCCGATGTCCAGGATCGGGCTGGTGCTCGGACGCGAGCTCAAGCCCGTCGTACTGTGCGGCATTCAGGCCGGGGTCATCGCGGTGCTGGCCCTGGCCCTCGGCCTGCGCCTGCCGCCGGCCAACTTCGTGCTTGCCATGATCTTGCTCGCGATCACGAACCTGCTGGGCGTCTCGATCTCGTACTCGCTGGCCATCACCGTGCCCAACGAGACCGCGCTCGCGAACTTGATCAACGGCATGACCCAGCCGCTCGGGCTGCTGGCCGGGGTCCTGGTGCCGCTCTCGGTCGCGCCGCTGTGGATAAAGGACATCGCCTTGTGGAATCCGTTCGCCTGGGCGACCAATGCCATGCGGGCGCTCTTCCAGGGCCACCTCGCTGACCAGGTCGTCTGGGAAGCGGCCGTCATCTTGGCCGGGGTCTGCGTGCTCGCCACAGCGCTCTCCGCCCGGCTCTTTACCCGCGAAACCGTATGACGATCATCGGCTTGACGAGGAAGGAGTCACATCGGTGAGTGCGCGCAACCTTCGCGCGGTGCTGGCGGCGGACGCCGAACTAGGGGCAGGCAACGTGCTGCTCCGCCTTGCCGAGCACGGCGCTGACCCGGAGATGCCGCGGGTGACCTTCGATACCGAGGTCGACGGGATCGCGGCGTGGACGCCTCTGTCGCTGCGCCAGCTGACCGAGCGGGCCGCCGCCAGGGCCGGGTGGTTCGCCCGGCACGGCATCGGGCGGAGCGACCCGGTCGCGGTCTACGTGACGTCGGCGGCCGATGTGATTCTCAACTACTTCGCGCTGACCTGGCTCGGGGCGATCCCGGCCCTGGTGAACGGCAACATGCCGACCGAGATCGCCGTGGAGTTCATCCGGCGGCTGCGGAGCGCGGGCGTGCTCATCGACTCCGATCACGCCCACCTGGCAGGGCATGACCTCGGCGCGCCCATCATCGGCGACGCCGCGCAGACGGGCACCGGCGACCCGGCCGCGGCGCCGGCCCACTACCGGCACCACCCCGACGATCCGGTCGCGATCACGCACTCGTCCGGCACAACGCGCATGCCCGCCGCTGTCGTGCACAGTCATCACAGCCTGTTCGCGGCCGTCAGGGCGGTCAGGCTGACCGAGCCGCGCCAGACTGGCCCGGTCCGCGAGATGTCCGTCTTCCCGCAGGCGCACACGGCCGGCCTCATCATCGTCAACGAGGCGCTGTGCAACGGCTACGAGCTGCTGTGCCTGTCCGGCCAGGGTATGGCCGGTGCCGGCGGTTCGCGGCACAGCGGCGCGTTCGCCAGCAGCGGCGAGGTGATCATCGACGCGATCGAGCGCTGGCGTCCGACCGCCGTGTTCGGCTTCGCCATCACCTGGTCTGAGCTCGCTCGCTTCGATCTGAGCCAGCGCGACGTCAGCTCGGTGCGGATCTGGGCGAACAGCGGGGACACCGCCCACGAGGCACACGTTCGCCGGCTGGTCGCCGCCGGCAGCCATCACGTCTACACCAGGGACGGCATCGTCAGCCAGCCTGGTTCCCGGTTCAACGACTCGCTCGGCTCCACGGAGATGGGCTACGGAGGATTCCAGATCACCCACACCCACGAGAGCGAGCGTTACGACAGGTGCGTCGGCAAGCCGGTCCCGTTCGCCGAGATCATCCTGATCGACCCGCAGACCGGTCAGGAAGTCCCTGACGGCGAGGTGGGCATGGTCGCCATGAAGGCGCCGAGCCTGGCGCTCGGCTACTGGAACGACTCGGCCACCACCTTCCGCACCCGCAGGAACGGCTACTACCTGACCGGCGACCTGATGTACCGCGACGATGAGGGTTACTTCTATCACCTTGACCGGGCCAGCGACGCGGTCGATCTCGGCAACGGCAAGCGGCTTTATTCGGTGCTGTCCGAAGAGCGCATACTCAAGCGCTGCCGCGACGTTCGCGATTGCACCGTGCTGGCGGCCCGCGCGGAGGACGGCACGCTCGTCGCCGAGGTGCTGCTCCTGATCGCCGCCGGCGCCGATCCGGCACTCGACCGTGAGGCCGAGGTCCGCGCCGCGCTCGGGGACGCGTTCGCAAGCGTGCCGGTGCAGATCGCGACCATCCCGGACGACGGGGTCGTCGTGGGACCCACGGGCAAGGTACGCAAGTTCCTCATGCGCCAGCAGCTGGTGGCAGCGGCCGGCGCGCGGGAAGGGAGCAGCTGATGCCAGAGGCGAGCCGACCACACGTGGTCGTGGTCAATGACGAGGAGCAGTATTCGATCTGGCCCGCGGGCCGGGAATTGCCGGCCGGCTGGCGCACCGGCGGCTTCACCGGCTCAGAGGACGAGTGCCTGGCCTATATCGACGAAACCTGGACTGACATGCGGCCCGCGTCGCTGCGTCGCTGGATAGCCTCCCGCGAGCAGCCAGACGCCGCAGACGGCCGATGACCGCACAACCCCGGTGGGATCCGGTGTTGCCGGCCCAGCAGGGGATGATCCTGAACTACATGCGGTTTCCTGACGACGGGGTCGACATCATCCAGGCGACCCTCGACTGGACGGGCCGGTTAGAGCCCGGGCCATTCGAGGCTGCCTGGCAGACCGCCGCGCGGCGGCATCCGATCCTGCGGACGGTCTTCCGCCTGGACGAGCGCGACGGCCTGGTCCAGTTCGTCGACCCGGACGCGTCAATCGACATCAGGTGGCGCGATCTGCCGCCACCGCCCGCGAGCGGACCTGACTACCCCTTCGAGTCGTTCCTCAGGGCGGACAGGCGCGAGCAATTCGACCTGACCCAGGCGCCGCTTTTCCGCCTTACCATCCTGCGCCGGGTCACGTCAGCCGGCCCATCGTCAGCCCCGGCGCACCGTGTGGTCCTGACCTTCCACCACGCGCTGCTCGACGGGCACTCGCTGCGGCTGCTCGTCGATGACGTGTCCGCCGCCTATGCCGCGAGCCGCGCTGGCCTGGACGCGCCGGATCAGCCGCGCCCGGCGTTCCTGGAGTTCGTGCGC
>DASTJM010000140.1:0-3148 GCA_035716545.1 Streptosporangiaceae bacterium | reverse complement strand
GGTCGAGTCGGTCGAGCATGCCACTTCAATCACGGAGAGTGATGGAGTTGGCGGTGTCGAGCCCGAGGACGTCCTGGTCGCGGCGGGCCTGACCGATAACACCAGTCTGCCTGAGCCAGAAGCGGTGCCGTTCAAAGTGCCGGAGACCGTCGCTGACCTGCCCGTAATGCCGTCATTGGGTGCCGCTGTCCGATATTCGTTACGCATAGTGACGAATATTAAGTTCACGCGGCGCCCGATGAGGGCGGGCAACCTGTGAATTCCGGCCGCATCAGCCACAGTTTGCAATTACTCTATTACCTAGAGTCGCATACAAATGCTGAGCCAGTCCCTCGGGGTCGGGGAAGTCTAAGGAAGGCGACGGGCAGCGGCATGTCAGCAGTGCAGGACGCGGCCGAAGAGCGGCGGGAGGCTCGCAGCGGCGGTTCATGGCGATGGCCATGGCCCTGCCCGCTGTTCGACGAGCCAATCTCGCTGATTGCCTACGTGACTGGCGCCCTCGCCTGCTACCTCGCGCTCACCGGATGGGAAGCGGCATCGACCACGATCACCAGCGGTGACCTCACGCTGTTCGCCGCGCTCATGTCCTGCGGCGGTATCTGCATCGAGGCGAGCGCCCGGCTCGGGCAGCCCACCGGGGTCTGGCGGGACCTGCTGTCCGCTTGGTGGCTCCCGGTAGCGCTGCTGCTGCCCACGTTGTACGCACTGGCCGCACCGGCCGTGCTCGGGGTGCTGAGCTACGCGCGGGTGCCGCACGGCTCGGTGTACCGGCGGGTGTTCAGCGCCGCGGCGCTCGGCCTGTCAGGGGCCGTCGCCTCGGTGCTGTTCCACTGGCTCATCCCGGTGGTACCGCAGGGCGCGGCCGGGGCCTGGCTGACCTACCCGGGGCCGAACGCCTGGCTGTTGAGCCCGCATCCGGCGACGGTGGCCATCGCCTGTGCGGTCGCCTTCGCGGTGCTTAACTCCGGTCTGGCCGCGGTGGCGGCCTGGCTCGCCGACTCGGATGCCCGGCTGGCGGATATGCTCTGGGACCGCGAGCGGATGCTGCTCGACCTGACCGAGACCTGCGTGGGCATCCTGGTCACGATCTCCTGCGCGCTCAGCAGCCTGCTGCTCGCCGTCGCACTGCCCCCCGTGGTGCTGCTACAGCGGAGCCTGCTCCACTCACAGCTCAAGACGCAGGCGCGCACCGATTCCAAGACCGGCGTGCTGAACGTGGGGGCCTGGCAGGGAGAGGCCAGCCTCGCGGTCAACCGGGCGCTGCGGCGGCGCGGGTCCGTCGCGGTGCTCCTCGCCGACATCGACTACTTCAAGCGAGTCAACGACACGCACGGGCACCTCATCGGCGACGCCGTGCTCCGCACGCTGGCCGCGGAGATGCGCCAGCAGGTCCGCGAGTCCGATCTCGTCGGCCGGTTCGGCGGCGAAGAGTTCGTGATCCTGCTCAGCGGCGCCACGGCCACGGAAGCGTGCCTCGTCGCCGAGCGGATCCGCCGGGGAGCGGGCGTGGTCAGGGTGCTCACTAAGGACACGATCGTTGGTGTCACGATTTCGATCGGTGTCGCGATCCTAGGCAGCCACGGCAGCGACCTCGGCGAACTGCTCGAGTCGGCAGACAGGGCGATGTACCGGGCTAAGCGCGAGGGCCGCGACCGAGTGTGCCTGGCCAGCCCGGCCGACTGACGCAAACCATCCCCCGTCCGCTTGCGCGGCCACCGTGGCCCGCACGGCGCGTGTGGCGCGCTGGCGCGCTGAAGTTCGCTTCGCGGCGACGCCCACCGGGCGCGGGAAATGCTGCGTTGTCCGTATTCGGTGCGGTGGCGGACGGCGTACGTGATGGTAATGCTTCCGCAAGTGCGGCTCATGCGTTCGGCCATGCCGTCTTCTACGGCCACGACGGGAAACCCATCCTGAAAACGCGCATGGACCTCTCGCGGCGCCAACTCCGCGCTGGCGAACGAGCTCCAGGTAAATGTGCGGGACCATCGGGCGTGGTACGGCATTAAGAAGCCGCAACCCGGCATTCGCCTGAACCCGGAGCTGTTCCCGCGCCGTCCACCCCGCTTAGGCGATCGGCTCGCTTGGCAGCGGACGGCAGCAAGTACCCGGACACCTGATGGGCAACGCCCCGTGTCCTAGACAGTGTGAAGTCGGCCACCCCGCCGCCCGCATGAGCCGGGGGAGCAGCGAAGTGTCCGGGCATGGTGGCAACGCTCGGGGCTGCCGCACGTATGCTGACAGGTGGACGATGCGCAGCCCTTGTTCGAGTCGGGACGATGGTTAGCCCGGTCGCACTTCTTGAATATGGTGCCGCTGCCGTTGACCGCCAGAGCCATGACTTGCAGCTTCCTTGACTTCGCTATGACTGGGCCGGGGCATCTCGGGGGGCTGACCTGCGATAACAGGTAGGATAGGAACAAATGCCTGAATTCATTTACAGCCTGCGCGCAGTCCGCAAGGCGCACGGGGACAAGGTCGTCCTCGACAACGTCACCCTGAGCTTTCTGCCTGGGGCGAAGATCGGAGTCGTGGGCCCGAACGGCACCGGCAAGTCGACCCTGCTGAAGATCATGGCCGGGATGGAGCAGGTCTCCAACGGCGAGGCCCGCCTCATGCCCGGGTTCACCGTCGGCATCTTGTCTCAGGAGCCGCAGCTCAACCCGGACAAGACCGTCCTCGGCAACGTCGAGGAAGGCGTCGCGGAGACCAAGAAACTCCTCGACGAGTACAACGAGATCGCCGAGAAGATGGCGGTTGACTACTCCGACGAGCTCATGGAGCAGATGAGCAAGCTCACGGAGCAGATCGAGCACAGGAACGCCTGGGACCTGGACAGCCAGCTTGAGCAGGCGATGGACGCCCTCCGCTGCCCGCCGCCGGACGCCGACGTCACGACGCTCTCCGGCGGGGAACGCAGGCGGGTCGCCCTCTGCAAGCTCCTGCTGCAGCAGCCCGACCTGCTGCTGCTCGACGAGCCCACCAACCACCTCGACGCGGAAAGCGTCCTGTGGCTTGAGCAGCACCTGGAGATGTACGCGGGCACCGTCATCGCGGTCACCCACGACCGGTACTTCATGGAGAACGTCGCCCAGTGGATCCTCGAGCTCGACCGCGGCCACGCCTACCCCTACGAGGGCAACTACTCCAC
>DASTJM010000139.1:0-5971 GCA_035716545.1 Streptosporangiaceae bacterium | reverse complement strand
CCTTCGCCCAGCTTGTCAGCCCCGATCCCTCCTGATTGCAGATGCTCCAGCCCATCACGGTGCCGTTGAATTCCCAGCCCAGCCGGATGTACGAGGAGCCGAAGCCGTTGGCGATCAGGTTCTTAGCCAGGGTCTTGAAATAGCCGTCGGCGTCGCCGTTCGCGACCTGGTTATAGTCCGACACGTTCGTGGGGCACTGCGTGTTCGAGCCTCCGCACGGCAGCATGGGAACGCCCCAGACCATCGTGTACGGGTTGCCCTTCCAGTTCGAAAGCTGCCACGGGGCACTGATGTTCGACCAGTTCGTGGCGTCTATGAAGTCCTCGGCGTACTTAATGGAGCTCGAAGAACCGAGCCAGGTAGCGGCGGTCTCAATACCGTCCGGGCCGGACTTGCCGTCGTAGAGACCCAGCCCGGGGGCGACGGTTGACGAGCCGCCGGACGCGTTCGCGCTCGACCAGCTAGTCGTCGCCTTGGCGCTGGGACTGCCCGACGGCGACCCGCACGCGGCCGTGAAGGTGGCGATACCCGCTATCGCCACAATGGCGAGGCCTGGAATTCTTGCGCGTTTACGGGCGCGCTGCATAAAAGACAAACTCAGCCCACTCTTATGTGTCGGTAGTGAAATCTGCGAACAGATGCCGAGCAGAAGATCGTCTTGGCAATTAGAGAGCGAACCCCCTCGCCGCCGCCTTCGTGGCAACAGTGTGCACCGCATTCGAAACGATAACACAACTATTCGACCGTTGGTCGGGTTCGAGGACTTGCTGTCATGTTGTCCTGCTTGGTGTCGCTTACTGCATACCAGGTCACGGCCGGTCGTGCGGGCCGATCGCCGGTACCCGGCGTTCGGCGAGGTTGCCATGAGCGGCGCCGGTACCGGCGTTAGCGCGTGACGCGGCGCCGGCGTGACCGGCGCGGCCGGGCCCGTTCTGGTCCCGCCTGGGCGCTACTCGGTGGGGCCTTCGAGCGCCAGCCGGTATCAGCGAGGGTACGGACGAGCAAGCACCGGTACGTCCAGCACGGAGCAGGATTGTCATGTTCCAGCCCGTAGCCGATTCCAGCGGCGCGGCATCGCTCTGTGACGCAATGCCGTCGGGTTAGCGCCGCCCCCCCGCACCGGCCGTCCCCGGTGCCCTGTCCGCCGTGCTACGAGGCTGCCCAGTAAAGATCTTGGTAATTTTGGCGAGCTATCACACAATGCCGTTAACTGAGCGGAGGCCGCACGGTCCCGGGCCGCCCCGCATGCCCGGTTCGCGGGGCACTGAGGCGCCGCACGCGGCAAGAACGTGGAAACTCCGCATCCGGTGGAAACTAAGCACGCATATAGCATGTTTTCTTTCCACTGGGCGAGAAGTTTCCACGCTAACGGCCGACCAGACCCGATGGCCGGGCTGCTGTCCGGTGCGCGGCCCCCAATGGCGCCGTGCCTCCCTTCAGTTAACGGAATTCAGCTATCACAACACCGAATTGCCACAACGAAAAAAGTTACCACGATCATGAGCACGTCAGGTCGTTTGGCGCACTCGTGCTGGCCTCGGTCATCAATCGCGGCCTCTTTCGTGAGCGGTGGCTGTAAGCGTTCGCGGCCTGGTTTCCGCGCGAGCGAGACCTGCGCGGCTTTGAAGACGAACGTCGCCACCAAACCCATACTGACCGGTGAACTTGTGCTGTTGCGGCCGGTTGAAGCGGCCGACGCGACGGGTCTGCTTGCCATCGACCACGAGACAGAGCGACTCACGGGGAGCTATCGAGACGCTGGATACACGCTCAGCAACCTGGAAAAGTGGTACGCCACGCGGGCCGAACACGACGACCGCCTCGACCGGTCTGATCAGGCTGGGGTTCGTCATGCTCGGGAATCGCGGCACGGCCGAGGACGTCGTGCAGGACGCGTTCCTCGGCCCTCTACCGGAACTGGGACGGCGTCCATCCTGGAACCCGAGGACCCCGCCGGAGGCATTGAACGCGGCATTAGTTGTGATGCCCGCGCCAGCCTGTTGGCAGCCTGTTGGCGTATGGCTACCGTCCAGCTGCTCGGACGGCGGTGTCGACGAACGTTGAGTTCGTGACGTCGCCGCACTGGGAACCGATAGTCTTCGAGGCGAAGGACGGCTGCCTGCGCTCGTCGCCTGGGACACAGCAATGTTTCAGAGCGCCCCCCGGTCACGCCAGAGTCTGCGTGCTGAGCGAGTGACCTGAGATGAGTCCCGATCAGATGGGTGGTTTCTTCGTTGACCGTTGACAGCAAGCCTCGCCCAATTGGCGGCATTGGGGCGGTGGACCGTGATCCCAGGGACTCCGCGGGGCTGCTTCTGGGGCGGCTGACCGCCCTGCCGGCCCTGGTGTTTCTGCCGTTTATGCTGACCAGCTTTCCGCTGCTGCTGTTCGGCTACTTCAAGCCCATCCCGGTGATCGTGCTCTGGGTGGCGCTGACCGCGCTGGTCGTGCCCTATGCCTGGCGGCGCATTCCCTCGGTGACCGGGGCGGCCGTCTGGGGCACGGCCGGGCAGGGCGGGGCGAAGCCCACGCCGCGCTGGGCGCTGTGGTCGCTGGTCGCGGTGTCGGTCGCGTTCGGTGTCTTCAACGCGGTATTCCACTCGCAGTTCGTGATCGTCGAGTACGACGCGGCGTCGTACATGCAGTTCGCCAGCTGGATCTCCCAGCACGGCACGACCATCATCGCGGAGAACTCGCAGTCCTTCGGCGGCCACCCTGCGAGCATCACCTACGCGAGCGCCGCGTTCTTCCAGGTCGACGGCCATGTCGTGCCGCAGTTCATGGCCGCTCTGCCGATGGTGCTGTCAGTCGGCTTCTGGGCGGGCGGTATGCGGCTCGCGCTGTTCTGGGCGCCTGTGCTCGGCGCGCTCGCCGTCTTCACGTTCGGCGGCCTGGTCGCCAGGCTGGTGGGCCCGCGCTGGGCGCCGTTCGCCGCGCTGGCGATCGGGGTCACCGTCCCCATGCAGTACGTCAGCCGCGATACCTGGAGCGAGCCGCTGGCGCTGATCTTCCTGGTCGGGGGACTGTCGCTGTGGATCGACAGCCAGCGCACCAATCGGGGTAAGGAAGATGCCGGACGGTGGCGGGCCAACTGGCGGCATCACTCGCGGTCGGCCTCGCACGTTCTCGCCGGGCTCGCCGGGCTGCTGCTCGGCCTCGTCCTCCTCGTCCGCATCGACGGCCCAGCCGACATCTTGCTCATCATCCCCTACTGCGGCCTGCTCATCCTGCGCCACCAGCGGCAGGTCGTGCCGTTCATGGCTGGCCTGCTCGCGGGGACGCTGTACGGCGCGGTCGACGGGGTGTTCCTCAGTCTTCCGTACCTGAGGATCAACATTCGGTCGGTCATCGGGGAATGGGGCATCGTCATCCTGGTGCTCCTGGCCACGGTCGCGGCGGTGTGGTGGCTGCGGAGGCGCGGCTCCGAGCTGCGCACCCCGCCCAAGCCGTGGCTAGTCCGGGCTGTGGCGATCCTTCCCTTCGCCGTGCTCGCCTTGTCGGTCATCCGGCCCTTTGTCGAACGGGGCTGGGTGACGGACTACCTGCATAATTACGCGCCGCTCAGCCTGCACTGGATCTACTGGTACACCGGAGCTGCGACCATCGCGCTGGCGGTGATCGGCTACGCGGTGCTCGGCAGGCGGTGCATCAAGGGCGACGCGCCGGTGTGGGTGCTTCCCATGCTGGTGTTCGCCTGTGCGACCTGCATCTTCCTGCTCCGCCCGGCGATCACCCCGCACCAGCCGATGGCCAGCCGCCGCCTGGTGCCCACCGTGCTGCCCGGAATGATCCTGCTCGCGGTGTGGCTGGCCGCCTGGCTCGGCCGCAAGTCGCGATCCGTCTACCTGATGGATGTGCCCGGCTACCTGAGGCGGGCCCCCCGGGTGGCCGTGATTGCCGTCTGCGCGGCCGGGATCGCCCTGCCTCCCATGATCGGAAATCTCACCGGGCTCGCGTTCAAGCGCACCTTCGTCGGCGAGGTCGCGGCGGTAAGCAAGGTCTGCGAGGGCATTCCCAAAGGCAGGTCGGTGCTGATCATCGACGCCCAGATGATGCTGAAGTTCGGCCAGGCCATCCGCGGAACGTGCAACGTGCCGGTCGCAGCCGCCCACACCACCGTCCCCGGCGGCTTCCAGGCTGATATCGGGAACACCATCGAGCCCGCCACGATCATCGCCGCCGTCCGAGCCATCGAGGACTCCGGTCACCAGCCGCTCGTCCTCGCCGCCACGCCCGCCGAGTTCGCGCCGCTCAACAAGCAGTTCGGCAATGGCACCGTGAAACTCATACTCGACCAGACCACAAACGACGACCAACACAATTATCTCGGTGCGCCGAAGAACACCGTTGCCAAGACATTCACGGCCTATACCTGGGAGCCGAGCAAGTGACCAGCCCGCTGCCGTCAACATGCTCTTGACCAAGCGTTTTCGGGCCTGGGGCTCCCGCAACGCGGCCAAAAGAGCGGGAGCGTCAGCGTGAGCGAAGGCGGGCCGCCGTGTCGGCGGCGCGCAGCGCCGTCGCTTGATTAGAAGTAGTAAGGGTGATTCGGCAATGCGCGACGTGCTCTCTTGCTTACGTAGGTGCGGTAAGCGTCGTGGCGATGGCGACGTCTACTACCGTCACCACGTGGGCCTTGTCGTCGGTGCGGTAGATCACCCGGTATGTGCCACGGCGGGCGCTGAACCGATCATCCATGGGTGGCAGCAGCCGTTCGCCGATGCGGTGCGGATCGGCCAGCAGCGGGCCCGCGATGAACTCGTAGGCGGCCGTCGGCGAAACCTGGCGACAGATGGTGGCAAGTAGAGCTTGATCCGGTCAAACGCCTGTGTATCTGTGACGATCTCGCCTGGGTGAGTGCAGTGCACGGAGAGGTATGCCCCGCGCGCGTATGGGTCGTTAGGTGATGTGGTGCTCATAGGCGAAGGCGGCCGCCGCGGTTCGGGAGGTGACGTCGAGCTTAGTGAAGATATTGCTCAGGTGGCGGGCGACGGTCTTTTCGCTGAGGAAGAGCTGTGCAGCGATCTCGGGGTTGGATTTCCCTGCTGCGACGAGCCGTAGCACCTCCACCTCGCGCGCGGTGAGGCGGCTGGGGTACATGGGGGCGATCAGCGCGGCGGCCTCGCGCTCGGCAGGCGCGGTGCCTAGTTCGGCGAAGGTGCGCCGCGCGGCCGCGAGTTCGGTGACCGCGGACTCCTCGTCGCCGAGGGCGCGCAGAGCCCGGCCGAGCTGAACACGGCACCGCGCGGTCTCGTAGCGCCCGCCCAGCCGTTCCCAGACGGCACAGGCCTGCCGCAGCGGCAGCATCGCGGCCACCGGATCACCGGACTCGAGCGCGACCAGCGCGGCGGCGTGGCCAGCGCGTGCCTGTACCGACGGACAGCCGAACGAGGCCGCGATGGATTCAAGTTCGGCGGCCAGGGCAGCGGCCTCGTCTTGCCGGCCGGTGGCCAGCAGCACTTCCACCGCGGCTGGCAGCAGTTGCGAGCGGCGTACCGGGTCGTCAGCCTCGGCGAGCAGCCGGCGGATGGCCGCGCCGGCCGCCTCGGTGCGGCCCCGGGCAAGCCAGAGCAGCGCCAGGCCGGGCTGCGGCTCGTGGCCGAAGGCGACCGCCCGGTCGTAGGCCGCTTGCGCCCCGGCCAGGTCACCGCGGATGCGCAGCACATCACCACACTCGGTCATCGCGAGGCCAGCTGGATCTGGCGTCTCGTCGGCCAGGTACCGCCGCACGGACAGGTGGAACTCGGTGAGGGCCTCGTCGAAGGCGCCTTGCGACCGCATGATCTGTCCCCGATGCACAGCACACTGGCCGGTGAACGGCACCAGGCCCGGCTGTTCCGCGCACCAGGTGGTCAGGGCTGCGGTCCAGCGGGCTGCCCTGTCGAAGTCGGCGATCTCCTGGCACGCTTCGATCATCGAGCAGTAGATGTTCCCGGCGAAGATCGCGGATACCTCTCCGGCCGCGACGCCG
>DASTJM010000138.1:0-2183 GCA_035716545.1 Streptosporangiaceae bacterium | reverse complement strand
GCGGCGTGAGGGGGCTGCGGGCCAGGTCGATCTCGGCGGCGGCGGCGGTGAGGGCCTTGCGGTCGAGCTTGCCGCCGGTGGTGAACGGGAAGCTGTCGGTGACACGGAAATGAGCCGGAATCGCCGGCGCCGGCAGCCGCTGGGCGAGCCAGGCGCGGAGGTCGCCTGAGCCGGGTTCGGTGCCGTCCGCTGATATGAGGTGAGCGGTCAGCCGCGGCCCGGCCGGGGTGCCATGGGCGGTCACGGCGGCGGCGGCGATGCCCGGATAGGCCCGCAGGACCGCTTCGACTTCCTCGGGCTCGACGCGCTGACCGAGGATCTTGATCTGCAGGTCGATGCGGCCGAGGAACTCGAGCGTGCCGTCGCGGGTGAACCTGGCGAGGTCGCCGGTGCGGTACGCCCGGCTGCCGGGCAGCCCGTCCGGGTCGGGGATGAACCTGGCGGCGGTCTGGGCGGGCCGGCCGAGGTAACCCGGGCCGACACCGGGGCCGGCGATGCACAGCTCGCCCGGCGTGCCAGGCGGGACCGGCCGCTGGCGGTCGTCGAGGATCCGGATGGCCGCGTTGCCGTAGGGCCGGCCGATCGACGGCAGCGGGCTCTCGGCGACCATGGCGATCGCGGCCTCCACGGTCGCCTCGGCTGGTCCGTAGGTGTTGATGCCGATGGTGGCCGGGTGAGCCCGCAGCGTCTGCCACAAGTCAGGCGGGCAGGCCTCGCCGCCGAACGTAGCGACCCGGGGCGGGTAGGGAGCGTCGAGCAGCCCGGCGTCCGCGAAGAGCTGCAGCTGGGCCGTCGTGCAGTCAAGAGCGGTGAGCGCCAGGTCCTGGTCCGCGGCGAGGCCGGCCAGGTAACGCGGGTCCTGCCGCTGCTCGCGGGACAGCACGACCAGCGTGTGACCGGCCGCCAGCGTGGCGAGCTGGGCGATGAAGAAGTCCGCGATAAACGCCGACGTGCCGGTCGCGACCCGCAACCGCTCCCCGCCCAGGCTGACCCTTGGCAGCACCTGCGCGCGGGCGTGGTTGGACAGGCCGCGGTGCTGGATCATGACCGCCTTGGGCTGCCCTGTCGTGCCCGAGGTGTAGATCAGGTACGCCAGGTGATCAGGCCCGGCCTCCGGCAGCCTGCCCAGGGCCTCGCCGGGATCCGCGTCCTGGGCGCCGGGCGCGGTCAGGACGAGGTCCAGAGCCGGGCAGGGGCTGGGAGAGGTGGTGAGGATGCGGGCTGGCCGGGCGTCGTCGATCATGGCGGCGACCCGGGCCGGGGGGAGGTCGGGGTCCAGAGGCAGGAACGCGGCGGCGGCCTTCCAGCTGGCGAGGATGGCGGTGATGGCGGTCGCGGTAGGCGGCAGGTGCACGGCCACGATGTCGCCTGGCCGGGTGCCGCCCGCGATGAGCTGGCGGGCCAGGGCGGTGGCGGCGGCGTCGAGCTGCCGGTAAGTAAGCGTGGTGTCCGGCGCCTCGACCGCGACTGCGTCCGGCGTCGCGGTGGCCTGGGCAGCGATGAGGTCATGCAGGGGGGTCGTCGTGGTGGGCGTCGCCGTGTCATTCCACTCGCGGAGCCTGGCGGTCTCGCGGGGACTGGGTTCGAGTAGCTGGCCTACCGGGGTTTGCGGCTCCGTGGTGAGGGTGGCCAGGAGATCGGCCAATGAGTCGAGGTAACCGGTGACGGTGGCGTGGTCGTACAGGGCGGTGCTGTACTCGAAGGTCAGGCGCAGCCCGCCTGGAGTGCGGGCCGTGTCCAGGGTGAGGTCGAAATGGCTGCCGCCACCGCCGGCGGGGCGCGGGGTGAGCGTGAGGCCGCCGGGGAGGGTCGCGGGGCCGGTGACGGTCGTGATGTCGTGGGCGTAGCTGGTGGTGAAGAGCGGGTTGCGGGCGGCGGTGCGCTGCGGGGCGACGGCGCGGACCACATGGTCGAAGGGAAGCTCGGAGTGGGCGAAAGCCTCCAGGACGACCTGCCGGACGTACTCAACATGGCCGGGGAATGTCCGGGCGGGGTCGACGTGGATGCGCAGGGCCAGCGTGTTCACCAGGAATCCGATCAGCCCGGCGGTGTCGGGGTGGTCGCGGCCGGAGACGGGCGTGCCGATGGTGAGGTCGCGGCGGCCGGCGTGGCGGGCCAGGAAGACGCTGTACAGCGCGAGCAGGACAACGAACTCGGTGGTGGCCGCCGCGGCCCGGGCCGCG
>DASTJM010000137.1:0-4991 GCA_035716545.1 Streptosporangiaceae bacterium | reverse complement strand
ATGGTCGTGGTCGCGGTAGCCGCGGCGATGATCGCGTCGCAGGCGGTCATCTCCGGGGCGTTCTCGGTCACCCGGCAGGCGGTGCAGCTGGGCTTCCTGCCCCGGCTGCGGATCCTGCACAAGTCGCGAGCCGAAGGACAGATCTACGTCCCGGCGGTCAACAGGCTGCTCTACATCGCCGTGACCGGGCTCGTGATCGGCTTCGGGTCCGCTGCCGCCCTGGCCTCCGCCTACGGCATCGCCGTCACCGGGACCTTCGCGGCGACCACCATCTTGTTCTTCGTCGTCGTGCGAGTGCTCTGGAACAAGCCGCTGTGGATCGTCTTGCCGGGCGCGGCCGCTTTCCTCGTCATGGACCTCGCATTCTTCACGGCGAACCTGACCAAGGCCGCGTCCGGCGGCTGGTTCCCGCTGGCCCTCGCGCTGGTCATCTTCACGCTGCTCTCGACCTGGCAGCGCGGGCGGGAACTCGTCACGGCCAAGCGCTCGGCGGCCGAGGGGCTGCTGCGCGACTTCATCGAGGAGATCCGGCACTGCGATCCTCCGCTGCACCGCGTGCCGGGCACGGCGGTCTTCCCCACCCCGGGCAAGAAGACCACGCCGCTCGCGCTGCGCGACAATGTCAGCTACAACCACGTGCTGCACGACAGCGTCGTCATCGTGTCAGTCGAGACCGCGACAGTCCCGCACGTCGGCCGCCCTGAGCAGATCACGGCCGACGACCTCGGATACCAAGACGACGGCATCGTCTACCTGACGCTGCGCTACGGCTTCCAGGACGACCAGGACGTGCCGGCAGCGCTCCGGCAGGCCGCCGCCATGGGCCTCCCGGTGGAGATCGATGTTGAGACCGCGACCTATTTCGTCTCCGAGATCACCATCGTCCTGGGTGACGACCCCGGCATGCGCACGTGGCGCAAGAAACTCTTCCTCCTGCTGTCACGCACGTCGAAAAGCCCGGTAGATTTCTTCGGCCTGCCACCGCGCCGCATCGTCACCATGGGCTCCTACATCGAGCTCTGACCGATCCCGGGCCGGCTGGGGCAGCTGAGCGTGCCGCCATTCCCGTGGGGACATGGCGCAGGCGCGGCGGAACCGGCGGCTGAAGCGGGCGGGGTCGGTGAAACCCCACTCGCGGGCAACGGCCGCGACCGGGATCGCCGCGGCGGCCGGGTCGCGCAGGTCGTGCGCCGCGCCGGCGAGCCGCTCGCCGGCGATCCACTCCGCTAGGCCCGTCTCGTTGCGTCCCCATAGCCGGTACAGGTGGCGCAGGGAGACGTTGTGGGCGCTGACCCTGATCACGCGCATGGACACCGACCCGGCCGGGCGGGCACGGGCGGTAGCCGCCTGGGTGACCGTCGGCGGCATCGGCTTCACGATCGGCCCGCTGCTCAGCGGCCTGCTGCTGGACATCCTCGGCTGGCGCAGCATCTTCCTCCTTAACGTGCCCGTGGTGCTGCTCACCGGCTGGCTTGTCCGTGAGTACACGGACGAAGTTCCCGGCAGGCCTGTTTCCTTCGATCCCTTCCGCCAGTTGCTGGCCATCGCCGGGATCACCGGCGTGGTCTAAGGACTGGTCAGTTCCAGCCTTGCCGGCTGGGTATCGGTATCCGTGCTGGCACCGGTAATCGGGGGCTGATCGTGCTCGCGGCGTTCGTCGCCGCGCAGCGCGCTGGGGGTCGCCGCAAGCGCGAGGTCCTGCTGCCACCGGGCATCCTGGCAGCGCGGCCGGTCCTGTCCGGGCTGCTGAGCGGCGCGGACAGGACCGGCGTCTTCTCCCTCGGCATGGGCCTGACCGCCCCCGCCCAGACGCTGGCCGTCATGACGTTCACGCCCGACGAGCACAAGAACATGGCCTCCAGTGCCCTCAACAGCGCACGCCAGACCGGAGGAGTCACCGGCGTAGCCCTGCTCGGCGCACTGAGCGCCGCCCATCCCGCAACAGGCCTGCCCGTCGCCATGCTGCTCGCGGTCGCCGCCTGCCTGACCACGGCCATCAACGCGCTGCGGCACATCCCAGCCAGCGGCCCGCAAGCCCGCTAAAAATCACTGGTGCCCTCGGGGACGCCGTGATGGCGTGTAAGTCCCTATGCATCCCACTTGTGTCGGAATCCGGCGCTAGGGATCGCGCATGTGCTGGAACCCGTCTACTTACGGGCCAGGGTTCGAAGGCGACCTTCTGGTCGAACCGGCTTCGGAACTTCTTTCCTTGCGTGACCTTGGCGAAGGGGGATTGATTTCCGGGTCCGGGTCCGCTGCCGTTCGAGGGCGCAGCGTCCGCCCTGGGCTCAGACCTTCCGCCACCGGGCCTCGCACAGCCCGTACACGCCGAAGACCAGGAGGCCGAGCGCGGCCAGCATCATCAGGAACTCGCCGAACGGCTGATCGCGCAGTGTCAGCAGCGCCTTGTCGATGCCGCCGGACTCGGATGCCTTGTGGGTGACCGCCGCGTCGATCACCAGCACGCCGACTAGGGCGAAGACCAGCCCTCTGGCGATCGTCCCGGTCATGCCGAGCAACTCGATGACGCGGCGCAGCCTGGCGCTCATCCGGGCGGTCTGCAGGTACTTCATGAACTTCTTGCGAGCACCCTCGACGACCAGGACGGCGCCGCAGGCGACAACGACCAGCCCGGCCAAGCCGACCAGCGCCCGCCCGGCCGGGTGCTGCATGGCAGTGGCCGTGATGTCCTGCTGGCGGCTTGACTGGCTACGAGCCGTGCCGGCGATCACCGTGAACGTCAGGTAAGACAGACCCGCGTAGATGATCGCCCGGGCCAGCGACTTGAGCCTGGGGCCCGCCCCGGGCCGCTCGCCGGTGACGCCGAACGCGGCCTCGCTTAGCCGCCACAGCGCGTAGGCCGCGAATCCGAGGCCGAGCAGCCAGAGCGAGGCCAGCCCGTAGGGCTTACCCGCGAGCAGCTGCAACGCGCCCGTCTGGTCGGCCTCGCGCGAGCTGTGCCCCAGCGCGGCCAGCACCGCGACCCAGCCAACGAGGATGTAGATGATGCCGCGCGCGGTCAGTCCCGCACGTGCCAGGAGGTGTGCCATGCGGCTGTTGGAGGCCCGCCTTGCGGTGCGCGTTATTCCCGGCGCTGGTGCGGAGTGCATGCCCGTCATTACCTCGTTGACAGGTCCGCAAACATGAACACTGCGGCTAACGGGTGTGAAAAGGTGTGAAGCCGTTAACAACGGGCAGCTGATGGTCCATGTCGGCCGTTGCCAGGCGCACTCTCGCACCGCTCGCCGTCGTGACTGCGGCGGCGTTCCTCTTCGCGCTCCTGCTTGTCCTGGTACGGCTGCAGTGGGCGCCGCTCGAGTCCGCCGATCACGGCGCCGCAGCCCACCTGAACAGCCTCGTCGCCGGCCACGCCGCGGTGGTCAGCGTCGTCAAGGCGGTCACCTGGCTCGGCAGCAACGGCGTGCTCTGGACGCTGATCGGGCTGGCGGTCGTGGTGCTTGCGATCAGGCGCCGGTGGCGGCTCGCGATCTACCTCCTGGTCACCGGCGCTGGCGAGCTGACCCTTGACCCGGTCCTCAAGGCAGTGGCCGGCAGGTTGCGCCCGGTGGTCGCCCATCCCGTCGCTTACGGCAACGGCGACAGCTTCCCCAGCGGGCACGCGCTCGGCTCGATCGTCTGCTACGGCGCCCTGTTCTTGGTCTTCCTGCCTGCGACCCGCGGAACGTGGCGCCGTGTGTTCACCGCGGTGATCGTCACGCTGATTGCCGCGATCGGCGTCAGCCGGCTTCTGCTCGGCGTGCATTTCCTCTCCGATGTGCTGGGCGCCTGGGCGCTCGGCATCACCTGGCTGGGCGTCACCGCCTTCGCCTTCGAGTTGTCCCGCCAGGCCGCCGGGGCACCGGTGACCGACCCGGTGACCGAGGGCCTGGAGCCCGAGGCCCGCACCGACCTCCAGCCAGCAGAACCGGAGACGACCATGCACCATGACCGCGCCAGAAAATACAGTCGTATCGCTGCCGGGATCGCGGTGATCTGGGTGCTGATCGCCGGTGCCCTCACCGGCATCGGCAAGCTGATCATGATCACCCGCAACGGGAACGGCAACCTGCTCGGCGACCACACGATCCCGCACTGGTTCGCCGCGCACCGCACGCCGTCGCTGAACCACCTGAGCCTGATCGCCAGCAACCTCGGGGCCACGCAGGACATCCTCATCGTCAGCGTCGTCGCCTGCGTGGTGTTCCTCGCCGTCACCCGTCGCTGGCGGCCCGTGGTCTTCGTCGCCGTGGTCATGTTCGGCGAGCTGGCCGCGTTCCTGACGATCGCGGCCGTGGTTAAGCGCCCGCGACCGGACGTCCCCAACCTCGACTCGAACCTGCCCACCTCGGCGTTCCCGTCCGGTCACGTGGCCGCGACCACGTGTCTCTACGTCGCCATCGCCATCCTGGTTATCGGCCACGCCCATGGCTGGTGGCGCTACCTGTTCCTGATCCCCGCGATCGTCATGCCGGTCATGATCGCCGTGGCCCGTATGTACCGGGGCGAGCACCATCCCACCGACATCCTCGCCAGCCTGCTGTTCGCCGCGCTCTGGCTGACCGCAGCCACGATGCTCATCAAGCCGAACGAGGATGCCTTCCGCCGCGGTGGCCGCCTGCCGCTCGGCCTGCGCCATCGGAAGGCAGCCGATCGCAGCCAAGAGACCACGCCCGCAGCGGCGTGAGGACGGATACGCCGATGAGCAGGGCCGCAGTCGTGGTGAACCCGACCAAGCTGGATGACGACGAGGCCTTCCGCAAGTCTGTCCGCCGGGCCATGGACGATCACGGGTGGGACGAGCCGCTCTGGCTGGAGACGACCCCGGAGGATCCCGGCCGGGGCCAGGCTGAGTCAGCGGTGTCGGCCGGGGCCGACCTCGTGCTTGCCTGCGGCGGCGACGGCACGGTCACCGCGTGCGCGGAGGGGGTCACCGGCACCGGGGTGCCGCTGGCGATCATCCCGATGGGGACCGGCAACCTGCTCGCCCGCAA
>DASTJM010000136.1:0-48935 GCA_035716545.1 Streptosporangiaceae bacterium | reverse complement strand
CTGAAGCTCACCGAGTCTACGGGAATCTCGTCGATGTCCGGGGCGCTCAGGAATTCGGGCGCGACCTGAAGGACTCCCGCAAGCTGCAGCAGGGTCTCGGCCGAGGGCTCGGCGTGCCCGTTCTCATACAGCGAGATGCTCCTGGTGCTCAGCCCGGTCAGGACAGCGAGCCTGGTCAGCGTGAGACCGCGCCGCTTGCGGGCGATCACCAGCCGCGAGGGCGTCAGCACGGTTGTCGCCTGGCCCGGCTACCGGCGGCTGACCGCGACGACGACATCGCTGCCGGCGTCGCGCCCGGCGTCGCCGCGACTGCCGCCAGCGCCGGACGCCGAGATCAGATCGGCCAGCCGGTCATCATCGCGCGGGAACGACGGCACGATGATGCGCTCGGCCCAGCTCGTAATGCGGCCGTCGGCGATCGCGTCAGGCAACGACAACTCCACCCGGAAGCCGTCGTCGTCGACGTGAAAAAGCATGAACCAGGTCTGCAGGCTCGCGCTCACGGCGATGCGGTCGTAGTCGGCCGCGAAGTCAGCGTCAGCGAAGTCAAGGGTGAGCTGCCCGTTGACCGCCACGGCCTCGGCGGTCGCATAGCCCTTCGAGTACTTAGTCGCCGGCAGCCATTCAGCAAGGCCGGTCAGGTCATCGCCAGTGGTCGCCACGATCGCGAACTCGCCGCTCGGGTGGATCGTCCTCGGCAGATTGCGCGGGTTATCGAAAAGCCAGCCGGCCGGCACGAGTTCTTCGCGCAGGTACCTGTTGGTCCGGCCCCAGCGAGTCAGGCCTTCCATGATGGGAGGGTCGAACGCCGTGCACATGCTGGCGTCCGCGTCGGCCCTGCGCACCACTCGCTCGATCAGGTCCACGCTGAGCCCGAAATCGGCCAGCCGCTCTATTGCCTCTACCTCAGCCAGCACCCGGCATCCCGCCTGACCCACCCGGCCACCTCCCGCACGCACCCAGCCGCGACTTCGCGAAACCGTACCTCAAGTGAGGCGGCGAAACGCGAAGCGACACGCCGTGTCCCGCCCGGCGGCGCGGAGCCGCGTTACGGTTGGCGGTATGGAATACACCCATCTTGGCCGCAGCGGCGTCTCAGTCAGCAGGATCTGCCTGGGCACGATGAATTTCGGCGGGTACACCAAGCCGGAGACGGCGCACCTGATCATGAGCAGCGCCCTGGACAATGGCATCAATTTCTTTGACACATCGAATACTTACGGCCAGCCCAGGGCCGAGGGCGTGACCGAGTCGGTCATCGGCGACTGGTTCGCCTCGGGCGGCGGCCGCCGTGACAAGGTGGTGCTGGCGACCAAGCTGTACGGCGGCAAGGGCGACTGGCCGAACGACCGGTTCCTCTCGGCGGTGAACATCCGGCAGGCATGCGAGGCATCGCTGCGCCGACTGCGTACTGATCACATTGACCTGTACCAGATGCACCATGTCGACCGGCAGACGCCGTGGGATGAGATCTGGGAGGCATTCGCTGTCCTGCGCCAGCAAGGGAAGGTCATCTACTTCGGCTCATCGAATTTCGCCGGCTGGCATCTCGCCCAGGGGCAGGAGGCAGCGCACAGGCACGGCGTGTTCGGCCTGGTCAGCGAGCAATCCCTGTACAACCTGGCCGCTCGCACCGTCGAACTGGAAGTGCTGCCCGCCTGCCAGGGCTACGGCCTCGGCGTGCTGCCGTGGAGCCCGTTGCACGGCGGCCTGCTCGGCGGCATCCTGGCCAAGGAGGCCGACAACAGCGGGCGCAGCGGCGGCGGACGGGCCGCCCAGATGCTCGAAGGCAAGCGGGACAAGGTCGAGGCGTACGAGTCGTTCTGCGCCTCGCTCGGCGAGCCCGCGGGTGACGTCGCGCTGGCCTGGCTGCTGCACCAGCCGGCGGTCACCGCGCCGATCGCCGGCCCGCGCACCATGGACCACCTGGACAGCGCGATCCGCGCCGTCGATCTCAGGCTCGATGACAAGGCGCTGAGCCGGCTCGACGAGATCTTCCCCGGCCCGGGTGGCGCCGCGCCCGAGGCCTACGCCTGGTGACCGGACTGCCGGAAGGAACCGCATGATCGAACCAGCTGACATCCGGCGGCTCACGCTCGCGCACTATACGGCTCCGCAGGGAACGCCGCTGGCCGGCCAGATAATCGTGGTCTGCGCGTACCTGATCCGCTCGGCTGCGGGTCTTGTCCTCTTCGACACCGGCATGGCGATCGGACCACCGGATGTGGAGGCGCGGTTCGGGCCAACCTGGCGCCGCCCGCTGCAGGAGGCCCTCGCCAGCGCGGGACTGCAGGTGGCCGACGTATCAATGATCGCGAACTGCCATCTGCACCTGGATCACTGCGGCAACAATCCGCTGTTCCCGCGCGTGCCGATCTTCGTGCAGCAGCAGGAACTCGACGCGCTCCCAACGCTGAACTACGTCATGCCCGAGCTGATCGACTTCGACGGAGCCCGGCTGGAGGTCCATTCCGGCGAGGCGGATGTCGCTCCCGGCATCAAGGTCATTCCCACTCACGGCCACACTCCAGGCCACCAGTCGCTGCTCGTCGAGACTTCGGCAGGCCGCGTTCTGCTGGCTGGCCAGGCGATGGATTTCGCATCTGACTACGCCAGAGCGCAGTTCACGCTGGACACCGAGGGCGCGGACACGGACCAGGAACCTTACACCTCGCGGCCCTGGCTGCATGAAGTCCGTCGGCTTGACCTGCGGCGCGTGCTCTTCGCCCACGACTTGCTTGCCTGGGACTGCGCCAGCGCGGACTCGTGCCAGCACTAGATCCGGGCCTGACCCGCCGGGATAAGCTCCCAGCATCGACACATCACGCGCATCGCGCCACCAGATGCTCACTATCATCGTCTGCGGCGCGTGGGCATCCAGCCGCACCCCGCCAGGACAGGCGACACCGGAACCGGCGACTTTCCCTGGCTAAGCGCTCTCGGCGAAGCCGAACGACTTGCCGCAACTTAACCACCCATCCGCGAGGAGGCAGGCGCCGTGTCCACCAATCCCAGCACCCCCGCCCATCTCACCACCAACGCCCATCGCACCAGCGCCGCCGATCCGGCCAGCGCGGCCAGTCCCGCCGCCGTGAATGCCGAGTTCGAAGGCCGCGTCGCGATCGTCACCGGGGGCGCTTCGGGCATTGGCCTCGCCACGGCCACGCTGCTCGCCGCGCGCGGCGCCCGCGTGGCCGTGCTCGACCGCGAGATCCATAACCTGCCAGGCGGATACCTCGCCATCAAGGCCGACGTCACCGACGACGATGCGGTCAAGATGGCCATCGCGACCACGGCGGGCTCGCTTGGCGGCATCGACATCCTGATCAACAATGCCGGAATCGGTGCGATCGGCACGGTCGAGACCAACGACGATGACGAGTGGCGGCGGGTCTTCGACGTCAACGTGTTCGGGATGGTGCGCGCTGCCCGGGCGGCCATGCCTTACTTGCGGGCGGCGGCGCGGGAGAAAGGCCAGGCCGCCATCGTCAATACCTGCTCGATCACCGCCACCGCCGGACTGCCCGACCGTGCCGTGTACTCGGCGAGCAAGGGCGCCGTCTACTCGCTGACCCTGGCAATGGCCGCCGACCATGTCCGCGAGCAGGTCCGGGTGAACTGCGTCACTCCGGGCACGGTGGACACGCCCTGGATCGGACGGCTGCTCGCGGCTGCCGGCGACCCCGAAGGTGAGCGCCTGGCCCTGAACGCCCGCCAGCCGCTGGGCAGGCTGGTCACCGCCGATGAGGTAGCCGCCGCGATCGCCTACCTGGCGAGCCCGCTGGCCGCATCGGTCACCGGCATGGCGCTGGCGGTCGACGGCGGCATGAACGGCCTGCGCGTGAGGCCGCTGCCACAGGCTCCGGCTAGCTAATCCAGGTGAGTTAGCCCGATGACGATCAGCATCACCGGCTTCGAGACCTGCGACGTCAGGTTCCCCACGTCCAGCCAGCTCGACGGCTCGGACGCGATGAACCCAAGCCCGGACTACTCGGCCGCCTATCTGACCATCACCACGGACTCGCCAGACGGCCTGGCGGGGCACGGTTACGCGTTCACGATCGGGCGCGGCAACGACGTGCAACTGGCGGCGGTGCGAATGCTGGAGCCGTTCCTGGCCGGGCGCGACATGGACGACCTGCTCGGTGACCTGGGCGGTCTGTATCGCGAGTTGACCGGCGACAGTCCGCTGCGCTGGCTCGGACCCGAGTGCGGCATCGCGCACATGGCGATCGGGGCAGTGCTCAACGCTTGCTGGGACCTCGCCGCCCGGCAGGCGGGCCTGCCGCTCTGGCGCTACCTCGCCAGCCTGAGCCCGGCGCAACTCGCCCGCCTGGTCGACTTCCGCTACCTGGCCGACGCCCTGACCGAAGACGAAGCCATCACCATGCTGGAGCGCGGTGCCGACGGCAAAGCCGCCCGCATCGAGCAACTCACGCGGGACGGCTACCCGGCTTATACCACCTCTCCTGGCTGGCTCGGATACTCCGATGACAAGCTGGCCAGCCTGTGCCGCGAGGCAGCCGCCGACGGTTTCGAGCTGATCAAGATCAAGGTCGGGGCGAATCTCGGCGACGACCTGCGCAGGTTGCGGATTGCCCGCGAGTCAGCCGGCGACGACGTCGCCATCGCCGTCGACGCCAACCAGGTCTGGGATGTGCCGACGGCCATCTCCTGGATGCGGGCACTCGCGCCGCTTCGGCCGCACTGGATCGAGGAGCCGACCAGCCCGCACGACATTCTCGGCACCGCGGCGATCCGCCGCGCGATCAGCCCGGTGCCAGTCGCCGCGGGCGAGCACGTCGCTAACCGGGTGATCTTCAAGCAGTTGCTCCAGGCCCAGGCCATCGACGTCATGCAGATCGACGCGGCCCGGGTCGCCGGCGTCAACGAGAACCTGGCGAACCTCCTGCTCGCGGCCAAGTTCGGCGTGCCGGTCATCCCGCACGCGGGCGGCGTCGGCCTGTGCGAGATCGTTCAGCACCTGGCCATGTTCGACTACGTGGCATTGTCAGGGGCCTTGCCGCACGGAGCGCCGCTGGCCAACCGGTCGATCGAGTGGATCGACCACCTGCACGAGCATTTCACCAGCCCGGCCTCGGTGCGGCGCGGCCGCTACCAAGCCCCGGCGACGCCGGGCGCGTCCACCCAGATGCGACCAGAGTCCGTGGCCGAGCATGCCTTCCCCCAGCCCAGGCCGATTGCCTAGTGCTGATCCACGACTGTTGACAAGTTCGCAGGTTGAATTACTCGCCGGTGCTAGTCGAGCCTCGCAGGAACTCTGTCGGGACGCTGACGGACCGCAGGCGGGGCACCTCGCCGTCGTTCTCGCAGCAGCAGGGTGCCCCACCTAATCCGCCATTCCCGCCACTCCCGACAGTCACAGGGCTTGAGCTAGCCGCGGCAGCACCTGGTCGATCCACCGCACTCGGCTCGCCAGGTGCTCGAGCGAGTCGGCGGCACTTGCGGCAGTCGGAGCGACGTGCCTGATCCGGCTGGCGGAGGCCAGCTCGGAGCGCACAAGCTCGGGCAGGATGGCTCTGGGATCGTCCAGGCCGTACGCGGCGGCAAAATCCCCTAGTCGCGTGATCATATTGTCGGTGGCGCTTGCCGCATCGAATCCCGCCTCGGCAAGCTGCCCGGCCGGGGCAAGGGGCACGAACGCCCACGCCGCCGCCGCCAGATCGGTGAGCGGGCGTGCTGGCTCGGCGCTGTCCCAGTCGATGAACGCGACCGGAACGCCATCGCGGTACACGGTGTTCCACGGCCCGAGATCACCGTGGCAGATGATCTCACCAGGCCGGGGCGGATGCGGATGGAACCGGTAGCCGGTCTTCCTGGGCGAGAACCCCGCCACCGCCTCATGAAGTTCGCGCAACAGCCGCGCCGCCGCGCGCAGTGCCTCGATGGTCCTGGTGTAGCCGGGCAGTCGGTGCCCGTGCCCCGGATGCCAGTGCGGGTCGGCCGCGACCTCGCCCTCGATGTAGGTCAGCACCTCGTGATCGCCGTCGAGCCTGATCAGCCTCGGAGCGCCGCGGAAGCCGGCCGATTCCAGATGCCGCAGGTACTCGTGCACGGCCGGGGACCACGGGCCCGTCGGCCGCCATAGCCGGTCGCCGCGCCGCACCAGCCCCGTTGTCATACGGCCAGCCGGAAGCAGTTCAACCTCGTCATCGCCGGGCAGAATCACAGGCGTGAGCGTACAACTGAACCACACCATCGTCTCCTGCCGTGACCAGGAGAAGTCATCAGCGTTCATTACCGGCATCCTGGGCCTGCCAAAGGCGACCAGGTTCGCCCACTTCCACGTGGTCGAAGCCGACAACGGCGTCTCGCTGGACTACAGCGAGACCGATGGCCAGATCACACCGCAGCACTACGCTTTCCTCGTCGGCGAACCCGAGTTCGATGCCGCGTTCGCGAGGATCTCCGAGCAGGGCCTGACGTACTGGGCCGACCCCGGGCGCACGCGCGCGAACGAGATCAACACCCGCGACAGCGGTCGCGGACTGTACTTCGAGGATCCGGACGGCCATCTGATGGAGATCCTGACCAGGCCCTACGGCAGCGGCTGAGGCTCGGTGAAGTTCGGGGTCATTTAGGGCTATTTCAGAAGTACCTCCCCGGCTCAACTGTGTACTGGCGACCGCTCGGCGCAGTCCAGGTCAGGATGCCTGGCTCGGGCTGAGTCAGGTGCCAGCCCGGTGCCTGCTTGCACCGGTGATGCTGCCGGCAGACCGGCGCGACCCCGCACTCGCAGGTCAGGCCGCCTTGGTCGTAGGGCACCGTGTGCTCCAGATCGCACGCCTCAGCCGGCCTGCGGCAGCCAGGCGCCGCACACGTGCGCTGCCGGATCTTGATCAGGTGGCCCAGCCTGGCGCCCGGCCGGTACCGGTGTTCTTGCCGGTGATGGTGACAGGTGCCACGCTCGAGCCAGTCGATGGTCAGCGACGCCAGCCACGCGGTGATGTCCGGCACAGCGGCGTCCGGCACAGCGGCGGCTGACCCGGGACCAGCCCGGGCACAGGCATGTCCAAGAGCCTTGCCGTCATCGCTGGTCACGGTCAAACACCAGCGGGTTGCCGGGCTGGCACTCAGCCTGTTCGCCAGGTCGCGACAGGTGTCCGCGTCAACCGGCCCGAGCCCGGCGACCTCACCGGGCGCTTCGGTCAGCCCGGTCCACGCCGAAAGCGGCATGGTCAGGTGCACCGCCCCCGTCAGGCCGCCAGCCGGACCGCCAGCCCCAGCCGGACCACTGTCCGGAGCCGAGCCAGACTTCAGCAACGTCCACGGGTCACGGCCAGTCAGCAACGCGGTGAACACAGCCGCCCGCAGTTGGTCAATGCTGCCCTCAGCGCCGCCCTTCTTCAGCGCACGCGCGATCGCCGTCAGACGCTTGTCGGCGGTGATCATCTCGGCCGATGGCAGCTCACGCCCGGCGAGCGCGCTGTTGCCCGACGTCTCCTGCCATGCCTCCACGCGCGCCTGTGCCCTTGCCCGCTCCCGGCGCCGCCTGGTGGCGTCGGGGTCCACTATCAGCACAAGAGCCCGCAACTCGGCGCGGAGCTGGCCGGTGGTCATGTTCGCGGCCGCGCGGCACAGCGCCGCCGCGACCAGGCGGGCGTGGTCGTCGCTGAGCGCGGCCAGCTCAGTGACGAATACCGCGGCCCTGGCCCGATCGATCCGCCCCTCGGCAAGTGCGGCGAGTACCATCGGCAACCTGGCCAGGCCACGCGCAAGGTCGAGCGTCTCCTCGGCCGACCTGCCAGTCAGCACGAGCGCGGCCGCGATCTCCGAGTTCACGTGCTCATTAAGCCGGGACGAGATCGGGTGCGCCGCGCGCGCCTGACGGCGGGCATCGAGCTCGGCCACGGCGGACAGCTCGATCGCCGCCTGCCACGACGACAGCCGGCGAGCCGCGCACAGCAAGCCCACCAGCTCATCGTCGGAGAGCCGGCCCAGCCCGGCGTCATGGGCATCGGCCGCGAAGCCTGCCAGCACCGGATCAGGTGCCATGAGATCGAGGACACCGCCCGCCGCGAACCCGACCGCCGCCTCAGCCGGCCCATCGCGACGGAACCCGGCGGCCAGCGGGCCGGCCACCGCCGTACCGTTTTCGGCGGCCCAGCGTGCTGCCAGCGCGTCGAGCTCGCGCAGGCTGAGGTCGGCCAGCCACTCGTCGGCTCCGTCGGGTGGCCCCGCGAACGGGTCGGGCCAGATTCCGAGCAGCTCAGCGTCACTGGGCTCCTCGGGTTCGGGACCATCGCGCTCGCGGTCCCACGGAATAACAGTCATAGGCCGCCCCTACTCAGATCAGCGAGCCTTTCTCGGCAAGGCTATCGAAAGGGTCCGACAATTAGTCCTCACGTTCGACCCCGGCAGTCGCCGCGCTGGCCTGACCAGCGGCATGACGGCCCGCCCGGCGCCCGGAGAACACGCAGTCGGCAAGCGACAGCCCGCTCACATACGAGCGCGAACTCACCCCGACCGCACTGCGCCCAGCCGCGTACAGCCCCTCGATGACCGACCCGTCGGGGCGTCGCACCTGACCGGTCTCCTCCGCCACGACCAGGCCGCCAAGCGTCAGCATCGGCGCGGGATACGCTATCCTCGGCCGGATCGACAGGTCGATCAGCGAGTACGGCGCGACCGTAAGCCGGCTCACCAGGGGCGCCGGCTTGCCAAGCGGATCGGGCGCGCCCACGGCCGCGGCGGCGTTATACGCGGTGACCGTCGCCAGCAGGCCGTCTGGATCAACTCCTGCCTTGGCCGCCACCTCGCCCACAGACGGCGCGCTCACCCGTGCCCTGGTCAACAGGTACAGCGCCTGGAGCAGCTGGAACCACAGCGTGCTGCCTCGCAGCGTGCGCCAGTGCCGCGCCTGCGCTACTGCTTTTTGATCGAGAAAAAGCCAGCCGCGCCGGTCGCCCAGAGTCACGATGGCCTCGCCGATGGCAGCGCCATATCTGGACTCGTCACAGATCCGCCGGCCGGCCGAGTTCACGATCAGGCCCTGCAGGAACGCAGTCGGCGGCGTAATGAAGCGCCAGCACGAAATCCGGTCAAGGAACTTGGTCGCGCCCCCGGCGCCAATCCCGAGCTCGATGCCGCTGCCATCGTCAGCCACCGTGCCGAGCGCAAGGCCGCCGCGGTAGGCGGGAGCGTGCTCGCGCATCATGGCGCGGTTGGCGACGAATCCTCCGGCCGCGATCACGACGCCATGCCGTGCGCCCACCCGCAGCGGCCGGGCGCGGGTCGCCTCGATCCACGCGACCGGCTGATGCAAGCGCCGCCCGAGCCGTCCCGCGTACAAAAACGGCTTCTTGCCCAGCCGGTGCAGCACCCGATGGCCGATCCTTGCCCACGACGGCGCGCCCCGCAGACCGGGCAAGCTCATCAGGCTCAGGCACTCGACGCCAGTAACCTGGCCGTCCTCGTCGCAGATCAGGCCCACGGCACGAGTCTGCGGCAGCACCCGCGCCCCCTGGGCTCGGACGGCGGCGGCCAGCCTGTCGTAAAGGACCCGGCCCGAAGTACCGGGGCCGACGGCCCGATGTCCGCGCGGCGCGGGAGCGGCCACGTCGGCGAACGACAGCTCGCTGCCCGAGTAGTACAGGTAGTACTTGTTAGTCGGATACGAGGTCTTGTCCGGGCACAAGCTGCCCTCGAACGGCACGCCGTGATCGACCAGCCAGGCAAGCATGGCCGCGCTGCCATCGCAGAACTTCCGCAGCGTAGCTTCGCTCACCGCGTCGCCGGCCTCGGCGGCGAGATAGCGGTACATGGCCTCGGGCGAATCCGCCACCCCGGCGGTAATCTGCTGGATCGTGCCGCCTCCGGCATAGACCACGCCGCCGGACAGCGCGGTCGCTCCCCCGCCGCCGAACCGGTCGATCACCAGCACGTCGGCACCGCAGGCGGCGGCTTCGAGCGCCGCGGCAGCCCCGGCGGCGCCAAAGCCGATCACCACGACGTCCGCTTCCACGTCCCACGCCTGCGGCATCGCATACCTCCCGCCCCGTCCGACCCACACCCCGAATCCCAGAACTGTAACGCGTTCTAGTCAAAAACAGTGCAAGCCGACGCCAGCGACCCCTAGGCGTTGGCAGGCCCCGGCGCCAATGATGCGGGGCCGGGCGCATGGATGCGCGAATCGACGTTGGAAATCAGGTGTCAGTTCACGCATCGATGCGGGTGCGGGCGCGGGCTCTGCGGCTGCCCGGCCGTTGGAAGCAAAGTCAGCGGCGCGCGGACTCGCTGACCAGCTGGTCGATGACGCGCTTGCTGCGGGACACGCGGATCAGCGCGGCCGTGAGCCTGACCAGCTGTCCAGGCGACCCGGCCAGCCTGGCGAGATCCCCAGGCTGATCAGGCAACCCGGCGCGTGAAGCAGTAGCCCTTACCCGTGAGTCGACATAAGGGGTGACCACTGGCCAGACCGACTGCACCTCGCGCAGGAAAATATCCGCTCCCGCCGGCCCGATCCCCGGAAACTCGGTCAGCAAGCCAGCCATCGCGCTCACGTCGCCGTCCGCCTCGTCGCGCAGCTCGCGCAGGTCACCGTGCCAGCGCTGGCGCACCAGGCTGGCGCCGTTGCCGAGCATCGTCGCGGTTCGCTCGTCGTAACGGCGGTAGTGCCCGCGACCGAGCGCGTCGACCCGATCCTGCCAGCTGGCCTTCAGCATCGCCTGCGGTGTCCGGTAGCCCGCCGCGAACAGCTCGCGGGCCGCCGCGACGGCAACGGCAGCCGAGATGCGGGCGCTCAGCAACGTGGACAGCACGAGCAATTGATAAAGGGGCGCGGGCTGATCGGCCAGCTTGATGCCCGCTTCTTCGGCATACGATCGGCCGTACTCCTGGACCAGAGCTCGTGCGATCCCCTCGGCTGTGCTGGATCTTCCCGACGTCATGCGTCGTTCCTCCCCTAAAGTCACCCACCCGAATTGACCGCTACCCGCCACTGGCGTCCGGCACACCCCCTGCGTCACTGCCGTGCTCGGTCAGACGCGGCTTGCGGTGGCAGTATCGATATATGGTCGAGGGCAGCCGCAAGCCAGACGCGCAGCGCAAGCCAGATACAGGCGTTGCCGGCAAGCGTGACCCGCACGAGAAGCTCGGTACCTACCGGTCCAAGCGGGACTTCGCGCGCACGCCTGAACCGCCGGGCCCCGCCACCGCCAGGCCTGCCACCGCAAAGACCGGTCAGCGCCGGTTCGTCGTGCAGCGGCACCGGGCTCGCCGTCTCCACTATGACCTGCGGTTCGAGATCGACGGAGTGCTGGTGAGCTGGGCCGTGCCCAACGGCCCCACGCTCGACCCGGCCAAAAAGCGGCTCGCCGTCCACGTCGAAGACCACCCGATCGAGTACCTCGAATTCGAAGGCGTCATTCCCAGGGGTGAATACGGCGGTGGCGATGTCATCGTCTGGGACATCGGCACCTGGGAACCGCATGCCACCGACGATCCGGCGGCCGCAGTCGCCAGCGGTGAGTTTCACGCCGATGTGACTGGCCACAAGCTGGCAGGCCGGCTCGTGCTGATCAGGCGGGGCGGGGGGCGCAAGCCCTACAGCAGCAGCGGCGAGCAGGAGCAATGGCTGCTATTGCACAAGGACGACGAGTTCGCGGTCAGAGGCTGGGACCCCGAGGACCATCCTCGCTCGGCCCTGAGCGGCCGCACGAACGACGAGGTGAAGGCCGATCCCGACCGGCTCTGGCGCTCTGACCTGCCACCAGATCAGGCGGCGGTGGAATTGAAGCCGGCCAGCCATGCCATCAGCTACCCAGTCGTGTCCGACGACGAACTCGCCGCGCTGGATGAGCTCGGCGCGAACGGCCGGTGGGACGTATTCGGCAGGCAACTACGGCTGACCAACCTGGACAAGGAGATCTTCCCTGGCCGGGCCGGCGAGCCCGCGGTGACCAAGCGGGAGCTGATCAGCTACGCGGCACGAATTTCGCCGGTCATCCTGCCCTACCTGACCGGCCGCCCGCTAAACATGCACCGCTTCCCAGGCGGGGCATCCCAGAGCGGGTTCTGGCACAAGCAACTGCCCGACCATGCGCCCGACTGGGTGCCGCGCTGGCGCAACCCCGAGGCCAGGGAGGGCCGCACGACCACCTACCTGGTGATCGACGAGCCCGCTGCCCTGGTGTGGGCCGTCAACTTCGGCGCGCTTGAGTGGCACGCCTGGACCGCGCCTGCCGCCGACCCGCATCACCCCAGCTACGCACTGATCGACATCGACCCGGGTTCGGCTACCTCCTGGGATGACGTGCTCACGCTGGCGAGGCTGCATCGCACCGCGCTTGAGCATGTCGGCGTGCGCGCGGCGCCCAAGCTCACCGGCCAGCGCGGCATCCAGATCTGGATACCGGTGGAGCCCGGGCTGACGTTCGAGGACACCAGGGTCTGGGTGGAGCAGCTGTCCAAGGCGATCGGCGCGGTCGTCCCCGAGCTGGTGAGCTGGAAGTGGGACGTGCACTCGCGGGCAGGCCTGGCTCGCCTCGACTACACCCAGAACGTCTCGAACAAGACCCTCGTCGCCCCCTACAGTCCGAGGCCGGCGCCGAGCGCTCCGGTCTCCGCTCCGATCAGCTGGGACGAGCTCGATGATCCGGGGCTCGCTCCGGACCGGTATACCATCAGAACCGTGCTCGACCGGATCGGCCAGCGCGGTGACCTCTTCCGCCCCGCGCTCGGGCCCGGCCAGAAGCTACCGGCAGTCCGCTAGCACGTCGCGCTCGGGAATGTCCTCGTAGCGGACCCGGCCTTGCCGCGCCGATCCGCCGCGCAGCTCATCGACTCGCACGCCGATGACGCCCGCCAGGATGAGCGCACCTCCGGCGAATTGCACTAGGGCTGGCAGCTGCCCGAGAAGCAACCAGGCGAACAGCACCGCGAAAAGCACCTCGGACAGCCCGACGAACGATGCCAGCTTGGCGCCAAGCCTGCGGGCCGCTCCGATACCTGCCACATAAGGGAGAACGGCCGCTATCACCGACAAGCCCGCCACCGGCAGGGCCCAGCTGACTCGGTGGCCGATCATGGTGACGTCGCTGGCGGACGCGATGAGGGGGAAGGCGCGACAAAGGCCGAGCACTGCAAGCACGATCGCGCCCGTGCCGAGCCCTGCCCAGGCCATGACAACGGGGGGCAGGGACTCCTTGCTCTCGTCCGCGGAGATCACGAAATAGAATGCCAGGCCAACCGCTGCCAGCAGGCCCCACATCACGCCGATCGGGCTTATCCCCGCCGATCCGGTCAGGTTCAGCACCATGGCGAGTCCGGTGAAGGCGATCACCGCACCGCCGACGGTCAGGCGCCGCGGCCGCTGGCCGTGCCGCAGCCAGAGCCAGCCGACGACGAGCACCGTCCCGAGGTACTCGAGCATCAAAGCGACCCCCACCGGTATCCTCTCGATCGCGTTGAAATAACAAAGCTGAGCACCGGCCACGGCTAGCAGCCCGAATGCTGACGCCTGGCCTGCTCCCCGGCGCAGTAGCCGCCACCGGCCGCGAAGCTGGATAAGCGCCGGGATTGTGAGCAGGAACGCGGCTAGCGTGATGCGAGCCAGTACCGCTGCCGCTGGGCTCCAGCCACCGTTGATCAGGGCCGAGGCGAAGGCTCCCGACGTGCTGAACGCCGCGGCCGAAACGACGGCGAGGGCCAGCCCGGCCCTGCCGAGACCCGGTCGGCCAGCGTCCGCGTGGCTAGCGTCCGCCCGGGTAGCGCCCGGTCGCCTGGCACCCGATCGCACTGCAGTCCAGCGTCTGGCAGCGGTGCGGGCTGCGGTCACGGCGTCCTCCCGTAATACCTAAAAAGAGTTACACTGGTGACGTTAGCTGGTGGGGCTGAAAGGAGTCAAGTTGCTTTTTGCCCATGACACCGAGGTTGCACTGGCATCGGTCGCGGCGCTGCTCAACACCGGCCGCGGTGGCGAGGAACTGCTTCCGGACGTTGCCTCACTCGACGAGTTCGTCCGTGCCTGGGGCTGGACCGGGACGCGGACGCGTGACCAGGCCGAACTCGATGCTGTGCGCCAGCTCAGGCCACGGCTTGAGCGGCTGTGGCAGCTGAACAAGGACGACGCCGTCGATCTTGTCAATGCCCTGTTGCGGGAGGCTGCAGCGTTGCCGCAACTGGTCAAGCACGACGGCTGGGACTACCACCTGCACGCGACGCCGCCCGAGGCGCCACTCGTGGACCGGATGGCGGTCGAGGCGGCGATGGCGTTCATCGACGTGATCAGGCTCGATCAGCTGGACCGCCTCAGGCTGTGCGCGGCCGAGGACTGCGAGAGCGTCCACGTTGACCTGTCCAAGAACCGGTCAAGGCGATTCTGCAGTACTTCGTGCTCGAACCGCACCAACGTCGCCGCGTACCGGATCAGGCAGGCAGCGAGGGCGGTCGGCTAACGCCAGCCTCCAGGGCGCCTAAGGACAGCGCCCGAACGCAATTGCTGAGCATCGCTGCGAATAGATACCCGTGCGCCGGGCAGTGGAATAGTTCCCGGAACCGGCACTCTCGATCCAGCCGCAGGCCTCCTGATGAGCGATGTGAGGATAGTCAATGACCGCCATGTTGTCCGATGAATGGTGGAGCGCAGCAGCCTGCCGGAATGCTGAACCCGACCTGTTTTTTCCTATCTCGGCGACGCCTGCCTCCAAGGCCACGATTCAGCGCGCTAAGCAGGTCTGCGCGTCTTGCCCGGTCAGCGCGCAGTGCCTGAGTTACGCCCTTCACCATCGCCAAGAGCAGGGCATCTGGGGCGGACTGACCGACGACGAGCGCAGGTTGCTCAGCAGCCGGCAGACGGCAAGCGAGCGCAGGGCAAGATCGACCTTGGCCTACCGCGCGACCGCGAGCCTGCACAAGGTCGCCCAGCACTGAGGCGCTATCCAGAACCGCCCCAGCCAGACCCGCCCCAGCCAGACCCGCCCCAGCCAGAACCAAGTCCAGGCCAGACAGAACAGGGCGAGACCAGCCAAGACCAAGTCCAGGCCAGACAGAACAGGGCGAGACTAGCCAAGACCAGGGCCAGGCTAGCCAGAACCAGCCCAGGTCCCGATCGGGTCCTTTAATTAAATATGCTTTACTATGACATGTCAGTTATCGAAGTAATACTCTCTATATGCTGTATCATCCACATTGGCCGGTGGTAGGCAGTACCTCGGAGTGTTTCGGGACGTTAACGGGAGTCTTGTCGGGTTTCTGGTGGAGTGTTATCGGGTGCGGGAGGGTTTTCGTGCTCCACGACGAAAACCCTCCCGGACCCGGAAACCCTCCACCATGACCACTGACAACCCTCCCGAATGCGTGAGCCCTGCCCCGGGACCACTGACAACCCTCCCGAATGCGAAAACCCTCCCACTAGTGCCCGGACACCCCGCCAACCCCGGACACCCCGCCAAACCCCGACACCCCGCCAAGGCCAGTCACCGCGGCACCGGCTCACCGCATCACTCGCGGTCCCGGCACGGATTCGTCGTGCCGGCTAGCTGCCCGGACCTGAGCAGGATCGCCCCTGAGCCGCCACGGAGAAAGTGAGATGTTTAGAGCCCGCACAGCGGGCATGCTAGCCGTGGCCATGGACGGAGGCGGCAAAACATGACAATAGCTGCGAAGACTAACGAAAAAAGCATTGGCGTACTTGATCAGCGTCAGGATGCCGAACTGCTCACCCTGGTTCAATCCGAGCCGCAGGGCAGCCGTACCCGCGAGGAGGCATGCGCGATCTTGATCGCGCGATATCAGGCGCTGGTCCGCTCGTGCGTGCTTCGTTACCGTGACAGCCCCGAACCCACCGAAGAGCTGATGCAGGTTGGGTATGTTGGCTTGCTCAAGGCGATCAACAACTTCGATCCGGCCATCGGCGGGAGCCTGGCGGCTTACGCGCAGCCGTGCATCAGCGGTGAGATCAAGCGGCATTTCCGTGACAAGCGGTGGCAGGTGCATGTCCGCCGGTCTGCTCAGGAACTGCGGCTCGAGATCCGCAAGACCAGGAGCGAGCTGTCGCAGCAGCTGTCGAGGACGCCGACCGATTCGGAACTGGCCGAGCATCTCGGCATCAGCTACGCCGATCTGCTCGACGCCCAGCGCGCCGATCTGGCTTTCCAGGCATCTTCGCTCGACGCGCCCTTGTCCGACGGCGGCGACGCCGGCACGCTCGGCGACGTGCTGGGCTGCGAGGACAGCCGCATCGAGACCGCGCTCGAAATGGACGCGGTCTGGGGCCATCTCGGCGAGTTGCCTGAGCGAGAGCAGAACCTGCTGCTCATGCGCTTCTACGGCAACATGACGCAGACCGAGATCGGTGAGGAGCTCGGCATCTCTCAGATGCACGTGTCCAGGCTGCTCGCCCACGCGCTCTCGTACCTGCGGGAGCGAATGCTGGCATCGCCAGAGGGCGGCGAATGACCGTGCGAACCGCTACCGGCTGACCCTGACTTCAGGGCCCGGCACCAACGCGCATGGCCAGCATCGTGACGTCGTCAAGCAGCACACCGTCGCAGAAGTCCATCAAAGTGTGCTGCATGGTGGCAACGACATCGGCGGGCGGATGCCCGGCAAGCCCGGCGAGCGCGTCGGCCAGGCGCTCGCCGAAATAGCCATGGTCGGCGCTCTTGGCACCGGTGAGCCCGTCGGTGCAGAAAAACAGGATGTCGCCAGGGCGCAGCTCGAGTTCCCTCACCTCAGCCTCACCATCAGTGAAGATGCCAAGCGGCACGCCGCCGCCTTCGAGCAGCTGCGTCCGCCCGTCCTGCATGACAAGCACCGGGCCCGGATGACCGGCGCTGCCGAGCGTCACCCGAAGAGTGCCGTCCCGCCAGTGCAGATGGGCCGCGCCCGCAGTGACGAACCTTCCGCCGAATGCCTCGGCCAGCATGATCTCGTTGGCACTACGCAGCACCTCGGCTGGATCGGTGTTCCAGTGCGCGAGCACCCGGATGGCGTGCCTGGCCGCGGCGGTCACGGCCGCCGCGTCCTGGCCCTTACCGCAGACGTCGCCGATTGCGATGCCCCAGCCATCCGGGGTCGGATAAACGTCATAGAAGTCACCGCCGACCTCCTTGCCCCGGGTCGGCGGAATGTGCGCCGCGGCTACCTCAACGCCCGGGATCGGCTTGAGCTCACGAGGCAGCAGGCTGCCCTGCAGCGCCTCAGCGACATCCGAGCGCTTGCGCATCGCGCGCTGCACCGTGATGGTTCTGGCCAGCTGTTCCCCGGCCTCTTCGGCGAGGCCTACGTCCGCGAGGCCGAACGTCCCGCAGGCGGTGTTCCTGACCATGGTCAGCGTGCCGTAACCGACGCCAGCGGCGGCGATGGGGGTGCAGAGCACCGATGCACCGCCAAGCAGCAGCAGCAGCGGCTTGCCGTCATCCGCAACGCCGAGCACCTGCTCATCGTCCGGATGCGCGATCAGCCTGGAGCTGCCGGACTCCGCGACCTGAGCCGGCACCGACAGCGACGGGGGGTGCACGGTCATGACGGCCTGAGCACGCGACGCCGAGTCCTCCTCATCGGGCCCGGCGACCGTGTGCCGCAGCAGCTTGCCTGACTGCGTCAGGTCGATGATCACCCAGGTCGCCACCTGGTCGGCCAGGAGCCGGCCGAACCGCTGCACGAGCTGGCCTTCGCTCGCCGCCACGTTTTCGAGCAGCAGCCTGTTGACCGCCGTCACCACGTCTATCCGCTGCGTCATCGAAGCGATGACCTTCGCCACGTCGGCGGCAGGGTCACCTTCGGCGCCCGGCCTGGACCTCGCCGGCCTGGACCTCGCCGGCTGGGCAGGCTTAGCCGACTGGGCAGGCTTAGCCGCCCCAGACGGCTTGGCCTGCATGCCGGAACGGGCAGGCGACCTGGCCGGCGTGCCAGCCCGCGAAGTCGCGCGCGACGCCTCCGGCGCCTGAGTAACCTGCGGGGTCGCCACGATGAGCAGCCGGTCATCGTCGCCTCGCACGTTGACCGTGCCCATCGCCAGCTCACACGGCACCACTCCGGCCGGGCCATACAAGCCGCAAGTCAGCAGGTGCGACTCACCCGTCCGCAGCACCGCCGCAAGCTGGGAACGCACCGCCGCCCGCGATGCCGGCTCAGCCAGCGAGGCAAACAGCCGGCCGGTCGCATAACCAGGCGTGGCGCCTACCAGCGTGGCGGCGGCAGTGTTCGCCCGGCGCACCGTCCCGTCCCGCCCCAGCAAGAACAGCGCCACCGGCACCTGCTGGAAGATCGCCTGCAGTAGCCTCCGGTCGGCACTGCGGCCGTCCTGCACGGCTGGCGCGGGCTCGTCCGCGTCGCGGTCCCTGCTCCGGTCCAGGGCCGTCACCGCAGCGTCGAGTTCGATCAGGGCGGCGTCAAGCAACGAGCGCGGCTCTGCCTCAGGCAGGCCAGCAGCCTGTCTGAGTGCGCCAACCCTCGTCGCCAAGCCAGTGGTGCCGCTTGCCCCGTCGGGGTACTGAGCAGTAGCCAAAAATGTAAGCTCCTCAATTACAGGCTACCGCAGCCCGATTCTCACGATCCTTCTGACTTCGCGCGCGACCGGGACCTTGTCGACGCCGGCCGGCCGCCCGACGCCACGATCTCCCTGGCCACGTCGATCGCCTTGACGTTCTTCTGTTGCGAGGTCTGGCGCATCCGGTCGAGCGCCTCGTCAGCGCTGCAGCCGAGCGCGTGCATCAGGATACCTTTTGCCTGGTCGACGACCGCTCGTGCTTCGGCCGCGTCCTTGAGCTGACTCGCCGTGCGCCGTGCGTCGTTGTAGACGGACACGGCACCGAGCAATGCGCCGCCTAGGGCGCCGAGAGTGTCGGCAGGCTGCGCGTGCTTGGGGTTGACAGAACGAGGGCGCGCGCCGAACAGGGTCAGCGACATGGCGCCGGCGTTCGCGAGGTAGGCGAACGTGAGCGAGCAGCGAACGCCGATCACGAGCGCTGCCGCCGAGTACTCGGGCCACCGCTGGTCGGTGAGGGTATCGGGGCAGGCGACGGGTCCTGTTGTCTCAGCGAGCGCGTCAAGCGAGGGACCGCGCCCGGCATCGAGCTGCACTTGGACGAGTCGCGGCAGGTCCGGATGGGTGGAGGCAAGAAGGGCCGGCTCGCCGCGGGTCCACATGACCACGTTCGCCGCTGAGCAGCCAGGAACGGACGCTGCCGCGGCGTCCGCGAGCTGATGCAGCGAGCGCGCGTCCGACGCCGTCGCGATGTCAAGCAGCTCGGTGAAGTCCGAACCCGGCATGGCACCTCCGTCCGGCTTTGCGGCACAGCCCGCTCACGGCAGCTTGTCCGAGGCAGCTTGCTTCAATGCACTCAATCGTGCCACTTCCGCGGACCAAAGCACACGCATGCATGGCGGGTACTCAGCGATTGAGCCACCGCTCCATGCAGCTCAGCAGCTGTTCGGTGTCGACCGGCTTGGTCACGTAGTCGCTCGCCCCCGCGGCGATGCTCTTGTCCTTGTCCCCCTGCATCGCCCGCGCCGTGACCGCGATCACCGGCAGGTCGGCGAACTGGGGCATCGCCCGGATCGCCCGGGTCGTGGCATGGCCGTCGAGCTGCGGCATCATCACGTCCATCAGCACGAGGTCGATGTCGCCACCGCGCAGCGCCTCGATGCCGTGCTGCCCGTTGTCGGCGTGAATCACCGTCAGCCCGTAAAGCTCGAGCACTCCGGTCAGCGCGAACACATTGCGCGGGTCGTCGTCCACGATCAGTACCCGCCGCCCGCGAAGGGCCCCGTGGGCGACCGGCTTCGCCACGGGAGGTGCTGCCGGCGCGGTGCCATTTCCTCCAATTACGGGAGGAACGGATTGTCTCCCGGCGCTGTCGGCTCCGGCAGCAGCGAGCGGCGCGGCCGGCTCGCCGTATCCCGCACGCTCGGGCGGGCCAGGCCAGGTAACGGGCAGATGCAGAGAGAACGTGCTGCCCACATCCAGCGTGCTCCGCACCGTGATCCGGCCGCCGAGCTGGGCGGCCATCTCGCGGCAGATCGCCAGGCCCAGGCCGGTGCCGCCGTACTCGCGGCTCGTGGTCCCGTCTCCCTGCTGGAAGGCGCCGAAGATCGTGGTCAGATTCTCCTCGGCAATGCCGATGCCTGAGTCGGTGACGGTGAACTGCGCCTCACCAGAGCGCCCGTTCTTGCCAGGACTAGCGGAGATCCGCACGTCGACGCTGCCACGGTTGGTGAATTTCACGGCGTTGGACAGCAGGTTGTGCAGGATCTGGCGGAGCCGCTGCTTATCGGTGAAAATCTGGCCAGGTACATCGCCTTCCAGCGTGATCGCGAACTCGAGCCCCTTCTCCGCTGTCAGCGGGAGGAAGATGGCCTCCAGCTCGTCGACCAGGCCGCTGAGGGCGAACCGCTCGGGATGCATGTCCATCTTGCCTGCCTCGACCTTGGACAGGTCGAGAATGTCGTTGATCAGCTGCAGCAGGTCCGAGCCGGACGAGTGGATGACGTTGGCGTACTCGACCTGCTTGGGCGTCAGGTTCTCCTCGGGGTTCTGGGCTAGCAGCCTGGCCAGCACCAGCAGGCTGTTGAGCGGCGTGCGCAGTTCATGCGACATGTTCGCCAGGAACTGCGACTTGTACCTCGATGCCTGGTCGAGCTGCCTGGCGCGCTCCTCGATCTCCTGCCGCGCCTGCTCGATCTGCTCATTCTTGAGCTCAATGTCCCGGTTCTGCCGGGCGAGTTGCGCGGCCTTGTCCTCCAGGTCGGCATTGGAACGCTGCAATTCGTCCTGCCTGACCTGCAGCTCACTCGACCTGGCCTGGAGCTCGGCGGCCAGCCGCTGCGATTCGGCGAGCAGCGAGTCGGTGCGGGCGTTGGCCAGGATCGTGTTGACGTTGATGCCGATGGTCTCCATCAGCTGCTCAAGGAAGTCCCTGTGCACCTGCGTGAACGGGGAGAACGAGCCAGCCTCGATCACCCCGAGCACCTGGTCTTCGAACACGATCGGCAGCACGATCAAGTTCACTGGCGGAGCCTCGCCCACGCCCGACGAGATCCGCACGTAACCGGCGGGAACGTCGGCGAGCACGATCGGCTTCTTGGTCTTGGCGACCTGGCCGATCAGCGACTGACCGAGCCTGACCTGGCTCGGGGCCTCCAATCCCAGGCCGTAGCCCGCGATGAGCCTGAGATGCTCACCGCCATCTTTCAAAAAGAATGTCCCGTGTTGCGCATCAATAAGCGGGATCAGTTCGTTCATGATCAGTTCGGCGACACCGCTGAGGTCCCGGTGACCCTGCATCAGGCTGGAAATCCGCGCCAGGCTGGTCTGCAGCCAGTCCTGCTCGGTATTGGCCTTCGTGCTCTCGCGCAGTGACTGCACCATCGCGTTGATGTTGTCCTTGAGCTCGGCCACCTCGCCTTGCGCCTCGACCGAGATCGTGCGGGTCAGGTCACCGGTGGCGACGGCACTGGTCACCTCGGCGATGGCCCTGACCTGCCTGGTCAGGTTCCCGGCCAGCTCGTTGACATTTTCGGTCAGCCGTTTCCAGGTGCCGGATACGCCCTCGACCTCGGCCTGGCCGCCGAGCCGGCCATGGCTGCCCACCTCCCTGGCAACCCGGGTCACCTCGGCAGCGAACGACGACAACTGGTCCACCATCGTGTTGATCGTGGTCTTCAGTTCCAGGATCTCGCCGCGCGCGTCCACGTCGATCTTCTTGGACAGGTCTCCTTGCGCGACAGCGGTCGTGACCTGGGCGATGTTGCGGACCTGGCTGGTCAGGTTGAACGCCATCGAGTTGACGTTGTCGGTCAGGTCCTTCCAGGTGCCGGCGACGTTGGGCACCGCCGCCTGTCCGCCGAGCACGCCCTCGGTCCCGACTTCTCTCGCGACCCGGGTCACCTCGCCGGCGAACGCGCTGAGCGTGTCCACCATGCGGTTGATAGCCTCGGCCAGCGCCGCGACCTCGCCCTTCGCCTCCACGGTAATCTTCTGGCTCAGGTCTCCCCTGGCCACCGCCGTGGCCACCGCCGCGATCGAGCGCACCTGATCGGTCAGGTTCGAGGCCATCACGTTGACGTTGTCGGTCAGGTCCTCCCAGGTGCCCGACACGCCCCTGACGATCGCCTGGCCGCCGAGCTTGCCGTGCGTGCCCACGTCCCTGGCGACCCTGGTGACCTCGTCGGCGAAGGCGGAAAGCTGATCGACCATCGTGTTGACGGTCTCCTTCAGCTCGGCGATCTCGCCGCGGGCGTCGACCCTGATCTTCTGGGTCAGATCGCCCTTGGCCACGGCCGTGGTTACCGCGGCGATGGCCCGGACCTGGTCGGTCAGGTTCGCGCCCATGACGTTGACCGACTCGGTCAGGTCCTTCCAGGTACCTGATACCCCCTGGACATCGGCCTGGCCGCCAAGGCGGCCGTCAGTGCCGACCTCGCGGGCGACCCTGGTCACCTCGTCCGCGAACGACGACAGCTGCTCGACCATCGTGTTCATGGTGTTCTTCAGTTCCAGGATCTCGCCGCGCGCGTCGACCGTGATCTTCTGGCTCAGATCGCCTTTGGCCACGGCGGTGGCGACCTGGGCGATCGAGCGCACCTGCGCGGTGAGATTGCCCGCCATGAAGTTCACCGAGTCGGTCAGGTCACGCCAGGTGCCGCCCACGCCGGGCACCTCGGCCTGGCCGCCAAGGCGGCCGTCCGTGCCGACCTCGCGGGCGACCCTGGTCACCTCGTCCGCGAACGACGACAGCTGCTCGACCATCGTGTTCATGGTGTTCTTCAGTTCCAGGATCTCGCCGCGCGCGTCCACGGCGATCTTCTGGCTCAGGTCACCGCGTGCCACCGCAGTCGCTACCTGCGCGATGTCCCTGACCTGCCCGGTGAGGTTTCCCGCCATCGCGTTGACCGAGTCGGTCAGGTCCTTCCAGGTGCCCTCGACGCCCCGCACCTCGGCCTGGCCGCCGAGCTTGCCTTCGGTCCCGACCTCGGTGGCCACCCTGGTTACCTCGGAAGTAAACAGGGCAAGCTGGTCATTCATCCCATTAAATACTGTGGCGATTTCATTCAAGAGCGGATCATCCGCCTGAGGTAGCCTGGTACTGAAATCGCCGCCCCGGACCGCTGTCAGACCAGCGAGCAACTGCGTCAGCCGCGGATCGGCGGTTGGCTGATGACTGGTACGTGCGGCGGGCATTGCCTCAATCCTTCCAGCTGCGCCAGCGGACTGACGGGCCGGCGGCAGCGCCGCAAACGGCAGTGCCGCGAACAGATAACGAGATGGCGGTACTCCAATTTTTGCACGACCAAAGGACCGAGCTTGTCGGGTTGGGAGCATTACGGACTGTGACGGCCAACGATGATGAGCATGTCGCCCGGTTGAGCGCGCTCGTCGCACGGCAACGTCAGGAGATCGATGGCCTGCGCCAGCAGGCCGCCGCACGCTCGATCATCGACCTGGCCAGGGGGATCTTGATGGAACGGCTCGGTTGCTCGGCCGCGGCCGCCGCTAGCCAGCTAGCCAAGATCGCCGCTGACTCCCGGACGCCTCTCGCCGAGCTAGCGGCCGAGATCGCGGGCGAGCGGGCGGTCCCTGCGGGGACGTCAGCCGGAGTATCCCCAGCGCCCTGGGCTGGTTCTGTGGTACTCGCCGGCGCCGCGATGGAGCTGTCCGCTGACGGTTCAGGCCTGGCGGCGGCGATGCTCTCGGAATCACTGGCCGCCGAAGGCGCCGTCGCCGTCGCGATCTGGCTCGTCAGCCTGGACGGCGCCATCGAGCTCGCCGGGGAGGCCGGCTTCGGTCCCGGCGAGGCCAGCCGCTGGCAGCGGATGCCGCCAGGCACCGGTGCGCCAGGTGAGCGATCCGCTCGCACCGCGGCGGAGCTGTGGTGGCCAGCCGGCCGGCCACCCGGTGCCGCGATGCCCGTGATCGGCCGGTGGCCAGAAGGCGCCAGGGCAGTCGTGCCCGTGCTCACCGAGAACGCGCGCTGCATCGGCGCGCTGGAGATCTGCTGGCCAGCCGTCCTGGGCGGCTTCCCGCACCCGCTGCGCAGGCAGATCAGGGCACTGGCCAAGCTGACCGCCCAGGCGCTGACCACGGACTCCGGCGTCGCTGTTGCCGATCAGCGCACGTCATGGGTGCTCGATCTGCTTGAGGGCCTGCACGAGTCGATCTTGTTCGCGCTGCCGATCCGCGCCGACGATGGTGCTGTCACCGATTTCCGCATTATCCGCGTCAGCGAGGCGTTCAGGGACCCGGCCGGACGATCGCCCGCCGACCTGGCCGGCCAGTCGCTGATCGAGGCTTACCCGGCCGCGGCCATGCCTGGCGGGCTCTTGGAGCACGCGGTCCAGGTCGCGCGGACCGGGATCGCCCAGCACATCTCGGGAGGTCTGATCACGGGGATCGCGAGCGTTCGCATCGCGAGGCTGGCCGACGGCATCGCCATCAGCCCGCGGCACGCGGCCGAGGCCGACCGGCTGGCGACGCTGCTTGAGCACGCGCAGCGGCTGGGCCGCTTCGGCGGCTGGGAGGAGAATCTCGCGGCCGGCACCGTGCACTGGTCGCGGGCCATGTTCCCCCTGTTCGGAGTGCCAGACGACCAGCCAGTCCGGCTTTCGCAACTTCATTCATCCGTCATCAGCGATGATGCCGCCACGGTTGAAGCCTTCCGCACCAGGCTGCTGCGGGACAAGGTAGCCACGGCAGCGATCTTCCGCGTTGTCAGGCGGGACGACGCCAGCGTCCGCCAGGTGCGGGCTTTCGCCGAGCCGGTGACCGATCACTATGGCAAGCTCGTCGCCGTCCGCGGCGCCTACCAGGACGTGTCCGCGCACTATCACACCGAGCTCGCGCTGGCCGCGACCCGCGACCTGCTGTCCGACACCGAGGAACGCCGCGCCGAGGAACATCGCCTCGCGCTCCGACTGCAGCAGGCGATCACTCCGCAATCCTCGCGGCTGGTCGAAGCCGCCGGGCTGGAGGTCGCCGCCAGATACCGCCCGGCTGGTGCCGCGCACCTGGTCAGCGGCGACTGGTACGACACCGTCATGCTGCCGAGCAAGCAGGTCATGCTGGCCGTCGGCGATGTCGCCGGGCACGGGATCGATGCCGTCACCGGCATGGTGGCACTCCGTAACTGCCTGCGCGGCCTCACGATCACGGGCGCTGGCCCGGCGTGCCTGCTGACCTGGCTCAACGGTGCCGCCTGCCACCTGACCGACGACATACTCGGCACGGCGATCTGCGGGCTCTACGACCCGGCGGACGGCATGCTGCGCTGGGCCCGCGCTGGCCATCTGCCAGCCGTCCTGGTCAGGGACGCGAAAGCCGAGTTGCTGCCGCAGCCGCAGGGCGTGCTGCTCGGGGTCGACCCGCAGGCATCGTTTTCCGAGGCCACGATGCCGCTGCGGCTCGGCGACACGCTGCTGCTCTTCACCGACGGGCTGATCGAGCGGCGGAACGCGTCGATCGACGAATGCCTGGATGACATGCTGAAGGTGGCGAGCAGGCCAGTCACCGACCTTGACGACTACGCCGACCTGCTGGCCGCCCAGGCAGGCTCGGACACCGGCGATGATGCCTGCCTGGTCGCGGTGACGCTGCGGTTATTCCCCGGCCGCGCCGCCCTCTGATCCGTGATCATCCGATCTGGCCGCGTCGAGGGCTAGCCGCACCGACTGGTAGAGCGGTATCCGGTCGGCGAGGCCGGTGATCCACAGCGACCTGGTGCTCTGATAGCGCGCCCCGGCTAGCGCTAGCGACCCGCTGACTTCCTCCAGGCTCTTCCAGTGACCGACGATCACGGCGAGCGAACTCGTATCCATGAACTCGACGCCGGACAGGTCGAGCACGACCTGCTTGAACGACCTGCGCGCCTCGACGAGGGCCTCGTCGAGTTGCCGGCTCGTGATGATATCGAGATCGCCGACAGGCCTGATGACGCAGACGCCGTCCTCCGCCTGCCAAGAGAGCTTAAACCCTTCCAAGTACGCACCTCACGAGGACGGCTGGCAGTATCAGGACTGTTCGGGCCGCGACTATGGCGCAGGCGACATATTATGCACGGTGTCGTGGCTGGGCCGTGGACGGGCACCTGCTATGTATATCGTGAGATAGTCAGCGGGGTAGCGTCCAGCATGAGATGCCGGCCGTGGTCATGGCTGCGCCAGGGGCAAGGCCGTAGCCGAGCCGCGGCAGGGGCGTGGGTGGAGCATAGATGGAGGAGGCCGACAGCACCGGGCGAGGGCTGCGGCATTTCGCGTTCTTGTACCGGACCGCTGACGAGTACGCGTCGGCGATCTCCGACTTCGTGCGGGCTGGCTCGACGGCCGCGGAGCCCGTCCTGGTGGCCGTGCCCGGTCACAGGCAAGCTGAGCTGCGCCAGGTGATCGACAGGTTCCCTTCCCCCGCGTCAGCTCGCGTCAGCTTCACCGACATGCATGCCCTTGGCCGCAATCCCGCCCGGATCCTGCCCGCGATCCAGGATTTCATGGATGCCTGCGACGGCGTGCCTATCCGGTTCGTCAGCGAACCGGCCTGGCCGGGACGCAGCATGGCCGAGATGCGCGAGGCGATCAGGCACGAGGCACTGATCAACGTAGCCTTCACCGGGATCTGCGCGACGATCTTGTGCCCGTACGACGTCACCGGCCTGCCAGCATGCGTCGTCGCCGACGTCAGCCGCACGCACCCGCTGCTGGCCAGCTGCGGTTCGCAGGAGCCAAGCTCGGTATTCGCCGGGCCCGGAGTAGTGCCAGCGGATTGCGACAAGCCGCTGCAGCCCGTTCCTGTCCATGCCGAGGTCCTCGCCTACCGGTACAACCTCCGCGAAGTCCGCGACCTGATCACCGCGCACGCGCGCAAGGCTGACCTGCCCGAGCCCCGCACAGTCGACCTCGTGCTCGCGGTCAGCGAGATCGCGGCGAACACGCTTCGCCACACCAGCGCGGGCGGGACGATCAGCATCTGGCGTACCGAGGACGAACTGCTCTGCGAGCTGCGTGACACCGGCCACATCACCGACCCGCTGGCCGGGCGCCGCGCGCCGGACCCGGATCATCCGGGTGGCCATGGCCTCTGGCTGGTGCACCAGGTCTGCGACCTGGTGCAAGTGCGAACCGACCAGGCAGGCACCCAGGTCAAGCTGCACATGCGCCTGCCCTAGAGGCGGCCTGCCGCTTCCCGGGCATTCGCGCCGGACTTCTGGGGTTGCCCGGACTTCTGGGGGTTGCCCGGACTTCTGGGGGTTGCCCGGACTTCTGGGGGTTGCCCGGACTTCTGGGGGTTGCCCGGACTTCTGGGGGTTGCCCGGACTTCTGGGGGTTGCGACTTCTGGGGGTTGCGACTTCTGGGGGTTGCAGGACTTCTGGGGGTTGCAGGACTTCTGGGGGTTGCAGGACTTCTGGCGAGCGTTGCCGGGCACCTAGCGAGGGTTGCCAACGTGGCGGGAGGGTTGTCGGACTCCTGGCGGAGCGTTTTCATGTGCGGGAGTTCTTTCGTCGTGGAGCACGAAAATCCTCCCGAACCCGGGAACCCTCCGCCAGGAACCCGGACACCGACCCGGATGCGGAAACCCTCCGCCAGGAACCCGACAGGATGCTCTTCGCGTCCGGCATGCCGGCACGCGGCAGGACAGACAGCCTGGACAACCCCCACCAGCCCCGCCCCGGGTCCCCCGCATACGCGGGATCCCGGCTCAACTCGGCGGCTTCACACCACTGCGCAGCTTCGCACCGATGTTGGCCAGCAGTTTGCGGAAATCGCGGTAACCCAGCAGGGCAATCCTGAGCGCCTCGGTGTCCTGACTCTCGCCCCAGCCCGCGCGCATCGCTTCGTGTCGTTTGCTGAGCAGTTCGATATACCGGGAGATCTCCTCGTCGAGAAGCGCTGAGGCAGCCTCGACGGACGCCCGCGGATCATCGACAAAGCCGACCATGATCTCGCGCCACCGCTCTTCAGCGGCAACCGGGACCGGTGCGCCAGCATCCGTATCCCCGGTCCCGTCAGCCACGTCGGCCATCTCAGCGACCAAGAACGGGTCGTCGTCGGCAGCCGGTTCATTCAGGTCCGGCTCGACCTCGTCGTCGATTTCGTCCAGCGACTCGGCCTCAGCCACCGGCCCGGCCTCAGCCACCGGCCCGGCCTCCCCCACCAGCCCCGCCTCAGCCACCAACCCCGCTTCCCCTACCAACCCCGTCTCTCCCACCGACCCCGTCTCTCCCACCGACCCCGCTTTCTCCACTGGCCCCGTCTCCCCCACCGGCCCAGCCTCAGCCAGCGACCCAGCCTCGTCCAGCGGCCCGGCCTCGTCCAGCGGCCCGGCCTCAGCCAGCGGCCCGGCCTCAGCCACCGGCCCAGCCTCAGCCAGCGACCCGGCCTCGTCCAGCGGCCGAGCCTCAGCTAGCGACTCGGCCTCGTCCAGCGGCCGAGCCTCAGTTAGCGACTCGGCCTCGTCCAGCGACTCAGAACGCTGGCGGACGGCGCGGGACTCGGTGTCTGCGCCGTTCACGATGTCATCTGGCGTGACGACGATGATGGAGTCCGCGGGCGGGCGCTCATGACCTGCGTCCTGCTTGTGTCGCGAAGCGACTGGGTCCTGCTCCGCGACGGTCCAGTACCGGGGCACTACCGGCTCACCGGCAGTCGGCGGACCGGTTCCGGGGATCCCGGCTGCCGACTCGTCCGCTGGATCATGACTGCCTGATTCCGCATTCACCGTGTCGGGGTTTCCAGGCTCATCGTCCGCCGTCATGGCCGAGGTGCCCGGCTTGCCATCAGGCCCTGTCCCGAACCGGGGAACAACCGGTTTACCGTGCTGCTCTGACATGTCTCCTCCATAACCGCAATGACATGTCTCGTCCGCCTTAACGCCGGATCTGACCCGCCCCAGCGGCTGCTGGCCTTGGTACCGAATCACGGGCATCGTCGCCCGGGACGCTGACCCGCGAACCCTTCGTGGCCGGCGCGCCGAGCAAATCGCTGAAGAGCTCTCGGTAGTACAGCAACGCCACGCGTATCTCTTCGGTCGACGCCTTGCCCGCTGCCGCCTTGGCGCTCGTCTCGTGGGCCGCGCGGAAGTAATCGAGCGCGCGGGCATGCTCGACCGACAGGTCACGCACCATCTGGTCGAATCCGGCTGGCGGGTACCCGCGCTCCCGCATCACGGCCTCAACGAGCATCTGACCGTCAGCGGCCGCTTGCGCAGGGCTTTCTACGAAAAGTTCCTGCACGTCAGCCCACTGTGCCTCGTACAACTTCCTGGCCGGACCGCGCACATCGCGTAGCTGGTACTTCCGTACTCGCCGTTCCCGTTCGGTCAGTTCATTCTCGGCTTGCCGGCGGCCCGGCCACTCGGCTACTGTGCGGTCGTATTCGGGGCCAAAGCGCCTCCGCAAGCCGCGCGTGCGCAGGAAGCTACCAGCACCAGCAGACGCGCCTGCGGCGAGGATGACGAGAACGAGCGCGAGCACTGCGAGGGTGCCGGCAGACATCGGGGCCTCCTTGATCGGGGGACCCACCACGGCTGCCCGCGATAAGCCTGCTCAAACGCCGGAAGCGACCAGCCGGAACCGCCCGGGTGGAGGGCGGGAAGTGGACACACAGGCAGGGATGCGCTAACGTCTTGGGCAGTGCTTACGACGCAGGCACACCCCTATTGTCACGGCGTGACAATGCTGGGTGTGCCTTACTTGCTGTACGGGCCCTAATCCGTCGGCATCGGCAGACCTTGCGAACCGCTGTGACACCAGCCGGACACCCGCAAGGAGGCCCCGGGATGCAAATCGCCCTCGTCGCACGGCATGCAACGCCGCCTACCCACGCCGCAGACCCCTACTCGGCCGATCAGGCCGCTCACATTGCCGGACTGAGCCGTGCGCTGGCGCTTGAGGGTAATGATGTTACGGTTTACGCTCGCAAGGACTCGCCAGATCTGCCCGCCAAGGCACGGCTCGCACCGCGCCTGACCGCCGAGTACGTCGACGCGGGACCTGCCACGCCGATCCCGGCCGACCAAGCGCCCCACTATGCCAAGGACATCGCGAGCCACCTGGCCAGTGCCTGGCGCGAGAAGCTGCCTGACGTGGTGCACGCGTTCCACTGGACTGGCGGGCTTGCCGCGCTCGGGGCGGCGCGCGACTACCCGGTGCCCATCTTGGCGACCTTCGGCTCGCTGGTGACGGCCGAGCGGCGGCACCGGATCGCCGGCGAGTGCTCGGCTACCAGAACCAGGATGGAGCCCTGTATCGCCAAGGCTCTTTCAGGGGTACTGGCGATCTCCTCCGATGAGGTCGCCGAACTTTCCAGGCTCGGGATACCCAACGCCCGCGTCCGCATCATCCCGGTCGGCGTCGACACCAAGCGCTTCAAGCCTGAAGGCCTGGTCGCCAAGCGCAAGCGCCTGGTTCGGCTGGTGACGGTCGGCCCGCTCGCCGAGTACCGGAGCCTCGACGTGATGCTGAAGTGCCTGACCGACCTGCCTGATACCGAGTTGGTCATCGCCGGAGGCCCGTCAGCCGCCAAACTCGAATCGGACCACGGCTACCGGATACTTGCCAAGCTCGCGGCCGACCTCGGAGTCACTGACCGCGTCCAGTTCACCGGTCACGTCAGCGACAGTAACCTGCCGACGCTGCTCAGGTCGGCCGACCTGTTCGTGAGCTGCGCGCGCTACGAACCGCAGGCGATCACGGTCCTGCAGGCAATGGCCTGTGGCGTCCCTGTCGTCGCTCCCGCGATCGGCATCTACCGCGATGCCGTCATCGACGGCACTACCGGCAGCCTCGTCCCGCCAGGCAGGCCGGACCTGCTCGGCAGGCGGCTCCGCGACCTGGTTGGCAGCCCGATGCGGCGAGCCGCCTACGGCATCGCGGCTGCCGACCGCGCCAAGTCCAGGTATCCATGGGAACGAGTCGCTCAGGAGACAGTGACCGCCTACGAGCACGCGGTCGCCCGCGCGGCCCGCCGAGAGCCGGCTTTGCCTGCCGGCCCGGCCGCGGCCGATCGGTTCATCCAGCCCGGGGCGGCCCACGCCAGGCCAGCCAGATCCAAGAGCACCGCAAGCCGGCCAGCGCGCAAGCGGGCGCGGTTGCTGGCAGCTGGTGACCACGCCGCCTAGGGCGGCCCGGACCGGCTGCTGCCCGGTTGCACAGGGACCGGGCAGCGCCGCCGGTTCGATGAGCGCGAGCCGGGGAAGAAAGCCGCCATGATCAGAAAGTCACTGGGACTGGCGGCAATGGCGGCCGTCGGGATGGCGATCGCCGGCAGCTGGCCGGATATCAAGCGGTATCTGAAGATCAAGCAGATGTCGACCGGGCGGCTGCATCCGGAGAAGGTCCCCGCTGCCGGCCGGATCTCCTATCCGCAGCGTCACGAAGGCGGCGAGCCCGACGGCACCGGGGACTTCGACTCCGCCATGCGCGGCGGCCCGCTGCGCGTCTGAACCCGGTGGTCGCAGGGCGGCAATCGCGTCGCGCGGGCCTGGTTCGGATTTTTAGGTCAGCCGAGCGCGGCGGCCATAGTCGGATAGACGTGCAGCACGCGATCGAGTCCGGTGAGCTCGAGTATCCGCAGCACCTGGGCCGAGGTTGCGATCACCTTCATATCCGCGCCGACCGCGGCGACCTTCTTGTGCGCCGTGGCCAGTGCGGTGATTCCGGCGGAATCGCAGAACATCGTCTGCGTCATGTCCACGACCAGCAGCACGGCGCCGTCGTTTTCCACCAGTGACATCAGTTGCTCGCGCATGCTGCCCGCGTTGCTGGTGTCGACGTCGGAAGGAAACTCGACTACGGCGCGCTTTCCGGTCCACTGAACTGGCCAGCGTTGCACTGACACGCATCACCTTCCGCAAGCAGGGCAGGGTCATGGCCGCGCACGGCGTCGATGTCGGCAGACCGACATGGTACCGACGCGTGCACTCACTTAGCTAGGGATCTCGCGCACCACGCTCGCGGGGTCCTTGTCCTGGCGCAAGCCCTCGAATCTCGGGTGCCGGAGCTGCCCGCCTGCCGTCCATTCCGAGAACCCGATCTGGGCGACGAGCCTGGGCTCCACCCAGTGCACACCCGATCTGCGCGCACCTGTCCTCGGTGCCGAAGACCTGGGCACCGAGGACCCGGGCAGCTCACCTGCGCCGAAAGGCGAGCTGTCCCGCTCGATCGGCGAGAGCAAGCCGTGCAGGCTCACTAGCGTCGCGGTGTCGAAGCCCGTGCCCACCTTACCCGCCGAGACCAGCCGCCCCTGACCGTCGTAGTAACCGATCAGCAGCGCGCCAAGCCCTACGCGCGAGCGCTGGGGTTCGGTATAGCCGCCGATCACGAATTCCTGGCTGTTGAGGCACTTGAACTTCAGCCAGTCCCGGCTGCGCCCGGCGCGGTACGGAGCATCCGCGCGTTTAGCGATCAGGCCCTCCCAGCCCTTGGCGCATGCCTCGTCCCAGAACGGCGAGCCGTCCCCCTGCCTGTGTTCAGTAAGCCGGAGTGAGCCGGCGGAGTCCAGCAACTCAGCCAGCATCGGCTTGCGCTCGCGCAGCGGCAGCCTCCTGACGTCCCGGCCGTCAGCCCGCAGCACGTCGAACACGAAGTAGACAACCGGAACTTGCCTGAGCAGCTCGGCCCGGGGCGCACGCACGCCGAGCCGCTGCTGCAGCCTGCCGAAGCTCGTGACATCGCCGTCGAAAGCCACGACCTCGCCGTCGACGACGAAGTCGCTGGCCCGCTGGCTGAGCAGCGCATCACGCACCTCAGGGTAGGTCGCGCTGACGTCCAGGGCATTCCTCGTCACCAGGGCGACCTTGCCGCCTGACCGGTAGGCCAGGCATCTTTCACCGTCGAACTTCCGCTCGTACAGCCAGCCCGGATCGGAGAACCTTTCCTTGGTGAGCGTCGCGAGCTCAGGTTCCAGCCAGGGATTGGTCACGACGAGTAGCAGTAGGAGTCGCTCGACGCATCGCCGCCTTCCAGCCTGATCTGGTGCACGCGCCGGCCGCGGAACACGTCGCCTTCGAGGAAGAACCGGTCGTCGAAGGCGATGCCGCCGCCCTCGGCAGCATCAAGCTTGGCCAGCCACGAGCCCACGCCGTCGGGGTAGAACTGATCGTCCCAGGTCCCGTACAGCGAGTTGGAGACATAGATGCGCTTGCCGTCGCGGCTGACTTCGAGCATCTGCGGTCCGCCGGCCAGCGGCTGGTCAGGTAGCGACTGATGCGGCTTGCGCCCGACGATGCCGCCGATGCGCACCGAGCCGGTCTCGCGCGGGTGGAACGGGTCGGTCACGTCGAACTGCTTCAGCTCGCCGGTGCCCCAGCAGGACACATACAAGTACCTGTCGTCGACGGACAGCGCGATGTCGGTAATCAGCGGAGGCACCGCGCCGAACCCCTGCAGCAGCGGCGGCAGCCGCTCGGCCGGCGCCGGCTCGGCCGGGACCGAGATGACCTTGGTCGCTGCCCACTGCCCGGCCTGCTCATGCCAGAGCCAGACCGACGCTGACAGGTCCTCGACGCTGACCACGACGCCGGCGAAACCCCACTTCTTCGCGGGGTCGTGCGCGGGCCGCAGCTCAAGCACCATCTGGTGCTCGTCTCCCAGGTCAACGGACTGGACATGGCTGCCCGACTTCATGTCCCAGAAGTGCAGCCGGTGGCCGTACTTGCGGCCGAGCAACTGCTCAGGCACGATGCCGTCCTCGATCATCGACGGAGTGCCCCACTCGGACGTGACCATCACGTCGTCGTTGATGTGCCACCAGACGTCGTAGGCCAGGTACTGGTCACCCCGGTCCTGCTCGAACTGGCCGATCACGTCGAAGTTCGCGTGGTCGAGCAGCGCGACGCCGCCAGGTCCCTCGGAGCCGTTTCCCCCGGCCAGGCAGGACACGTAGAGGTAGCCGGGACCGCAGTGCACGGTGTGCGGACGCGAGTAGTTGGCCCGCTTGGCGAGTTCGGCCGCGTCGAGCGTCTTGACCAGTCTCGGCGAGGTGGGCTCGTCCTGGGTGTCCAGTATGTAGATTCGCGACGACCTGATGCCGGGGACAACCAGGTAGCGGCGGTCGCCGTGGTGGTGATCCCCGGTCGGGCACAGGGCGCTCGAGCAGGCGTTCCAGCCGAAGTGGTGCAGTTCGTCCCCAAGGTTCGGCAATTCGGTGAACCCGACCACCGACGCGTAGCCCGGCGAATCCGGATCGGTGTCGATCACCGCGATCGCATCCGGCTTGTCTGGCGGGCGGGAGAGGGCCGCGGCGTAGGCGAGTTTCTCCGGCGGTCCGGCAGCCGCGGCGAGCGGCGAGCGGTAAAACGTGGGATCGTGCTTGTGCGTGTTCTCGTCAGTCATGTATCTAGTCCTTCCGGCACGGCGCGTCCTGTCATACGTTCCCGGCCCGGGCAGGATGACTCCATGGGCATCAAGGAGATCAAGGCGCGCGTCATCGCGCGGTAGCCGGGGCTCGGCCTGCTCGCCAGCGTCGGCGCCGGCGGCCGCGATGAGCTCGAGATACCTGTCTTCGAGCGATGGCCTGGTGACCTGAACGCCGGGGATTTCCCCGCACGCCGTCCGGGGCCAGCCAGCTAACCGTGGCGTGCCCAGCACCGCGATCCGGCCGCCGAGGGCATTCGGCCAGGCATGCGGGCACGAATGATACGCGCGACGTCGCTGCCATTCGAGGCATCACGTCAACCTGCCGGCCGCGTGTCATCCGTTTGGCTGATATATGCCTCGAACCCGAGGCGGACGCTATGACGATCGATCACGGCTAGCCTGGTGCCGTGTCAGCGCTGTACGCGTGGCTGCGTCGCCACCCGAGAGTCGTCGACGCGGTCCTCGCCACGCCGCTCGGAGTGATCGGTGTCGCGAGCGGCATTGCCTCGCATCGCCGGCTCGGTGATGTTCGCCGGCCCGTCGCTGATCGCCTGGGTGCTCGGCGACTCGACCAGGTACCGCCGCGCCTACTACGCGGGCCTGGAGGAGCGGGCGGAGCGGCTGGAACGCGAACAGCACGCCAACGCCAAGATCGCGGCGGCCGCCGAGCGCACCAGGATCGCGCGGGAGCTGCACGACGTGGTCGCGCACAACGTCAGCGTCATGGTCGTGCAGGCGGACGGCGCAGCTTACGCGCTGGGGTCGGACCCAGGCCGGGCGAGCGAGGCGCTCGCGGCTATTTCCGCCACCGGCAGGCAGGCGCTGGCCGAGATGCGGGCGCTGCTGGGCGTGCTCCGCCGGGACGGCCTGGCCGAGCGTGCCGATGGCCTGGAGCTAGCCGCGGCCGGGGAAGCCGCGCTGGCCCCGATGCCAGGTCTTGAGCAGCTCGATGAGCTGCTTCAACAGATCAGAGCGGCGGGACTGCCCGTGTCCTGTGCGGTGCAGGGGCGACCTCGGCCGCTCGCCGCCGGCACGGCGCTGACCGTGTACCGGATCATCCAGGAGTCGCTGACCAACACGCGCAAGCACGGCGGCCCTTCGGCGAGGGCAGCCGTGCTGCTCCGCTACACCGACAACGCTGTCGAGCTCACGGTCACCGACAACGGCATCGGCGCTGCGGCGGCCTGCGATGGCGCTGGCCTCGGCCTGATCGGGATGACTGAGCGAGCTGCCATGTACGGCGGGACCGTGCGGGCCGGGCCGCGACCTGACGGCGGGTTCGGCGTCCTGGCCAGACTCCCGGTCACTGGCGTGACGGCGGGCGCGGCGTGAGGGCGGTGCGGCGTGAGGGCGGTGCGGCGTGAGGGCGGTGCGGGCGTGAGCATCCGGATCTTGCTGGTCGATGACCAGGAGCTGGTGCGCGCCGGGTTCCGCATGGTACTCGATGCGCAGTCTGACATGACCGTCATCGGCGAGGCTGGCGACGGCCTCGCCGCCGTCGAGGCCCTGCGCCGCACCCCAGCCGACGTCGTGGTCATGGATGTCCGGATGCCCCGGCTTGACGGCATCGAGGCGACGAGGCGGATCTGCCAGGCGGGGGACCGGCCCAGGGTCCTCATGCTGACGACGTTCGACCTGGACGAGTACGCCTTCGCCGCGCTCAAGGCAGGGGCCAGCGGGTTCCTGCTGAAGGATGTCCCGCCCGAGGAACTGCTCTTCGGCATCAGGGCGGTGCACTCAGGCGACGCCGTCGTGGCTCCGTCCACCACCCGGCGCCTGATCGACAGATTCGCCCCGATGCTCCCATCCGGCTCGGATGACGCCGAGCCCGGCCTGAGCGGCTTGACTAGCCGTGAGCGCGAGGTGCTAGCCCTCATTGCGCAAGGCCTGTCCAACACCGAGATCGGCGAGCGCCTGTATGTTTCCGAGGCCACGGTGAAAACTCATGTCGGCCGGGTACTCGCCAAACTCGGCCTGCGCGATCGCGTGCAAGCCGTCGTCTTCGCCTACGAGACCGGCCTTGTCAGGGCCCGAGGCCTGACCTAGCCCACCGAGCTCGCGCCCGCGGAACCCTCCGCCACGCCAACCTCCACCCGTCCGACCAGGCGCGCTTGACATATATGGTCTTTGCTAACTATAGTTAGCTCATCAAATGAGAGGGAGGATCCGATGAACGACCGTCGTGCAGCCGGGCAGGAGCTGCAGAGCCAGATCGTGGCCGCCGCCCGCAAGGGGCAACTCCGGATGCGCAGCACCGTCAAGAACATGACATCCGCTGCCCAGCACATCCGGCCCCAGCTGGCCAACCTGCCCAGGCCCACATTGAATCTGTCGTCGCTGCCCGGTCAGGCGCAGCTTCGCGAGAAGGCCAGCAGGGCACCCGAGTTTGCTAACAAGCTCCACTCGCGGCTGCCGAGCACCCTTCAGAGCAGGGTGCCCACTCCTGACCAGGTCAAATCCTCGGCGCAGCAGTTCGCCGGGCACGCGCGCACTGTTCAGCGCAACGTCGTCAGCCAGGTGCGCGGCGTGGCCACGCCGCTGGCTCACCAGGCCGCTTCGCGACTGGGACAAATGGGCGCGCCAGCCGGCAAGTCGGAGACGACCACCAGGGTCAGCCAGGTAACCGTGAGCAAGAGCGACCCAGGCAAGGGCAGCAAGACGACGGGCAGCACCGCCGCGCCGAAGAGCACGACCTCAGCCAAGAGCGCCACCTCGTCCAAGTCTGGTACCAAGCCCGCCTCGTCAAGCTCGAGCTCCGCCAAGCAGTCGCCCTCAAAGCCAGCCGACTCCTAGGCAGCGTCCGCACCTAGACAGCGTCCACGCCCCGGCAGCGTCCGCTCCCTCGCAACATAAGCCGCCGAGGCCCACGCAAGCCACCGACCACCCAGGCCACTTTGGCTAACCGGGTGCCTGGCCGTCCGACCTCGTCATCGGGCGGCCAGGCGCGCCGGTGACTGGCCTTGAGCCGGCCAGCAGCCGACCGGCTCAAGGCCAGTCCGGGGTTCAGCCAAGGTACACTCCCGCCCGGCCCGTGACGCGAGGGAACGATCGTGAAAGAACCCTGGGATGCACAGATGGAGGCGCTCGGCGGCTTCATCCGCAACCGGCGCAAGCAGGCGAATCTCTCGCTGCGTCAGCTGGCCGAGAAGACGAGGCTGTCCAATCCGTACCTGAGCCAGATCGAGCGCGGCCTGCACCAGCCATCGATGCGAGTGATCAAGCTCATCGCCGACGCGCTCAACGTCTCGGCCGAGACGCTGCTGACCCAGGCCGGCCTGCTGCACCATGGCGCAGACCACGCCAGCGCGGACAATGCCGGGATGCCAGCGGTCGAGGACGCGATCAGCGGCGATGGACGGCTCTCTGACCAGCAGAAGGCAGCGCTGATCTCGGTGTACAGGAGCATGCTGCGCAGCGACTGACTCGGCGCCCCACGAGCCAGTCCCCGACTGCCATGGACAGCCAGGCGACCGTGCACGGCAGCCGACCGTGCATGGCGGGCGACCGAGCGGGCTTATCTAGCGTGCGGCCAATCGCCGGAGCCGGACGCAGACCCATCGAACACCGACGTATCGGGCGAACATCCCGAAAGGACGACGACTATGCAGCCGGGGCATTACGATACATCAGCGTGACTGATCTGAGCCCGCAGGCGGCACCGCTACCCCAGCGCCGTCCGGCACAGCCGGACGGCGCTCGATCGAGCCTGCCGCGCAGGACGAGCACAGTCAGACGGGTTGGCAGGCACCGCAGCATGCACAGGATCAGCGTGGCGTCAGACGCACCCGCGCTTGTACTCGCGGTTCCTGGCTCTGACGCGGCAGATTCCGGCCTGGCCGACCAGATCGCCGAGGCGGCTGCCGAGTCCTGTCCGGGCGCCGAGATCAGGATCGGCTACCTCGCGGGGCGGAACGACAGTCTCGCAGAGGCGCTGACCTGGGACCACGGGCCCAACGGCAGCGCCGCGCCGCAGGCCGTTGTCGTTCCGCTGCTCGCCGGGGCACACCCGGTGATCGACCGGCAGCTCGCGATGATCTTGTCACAGACGTCAGCGCCAGTGATGCTGGCCTCCCATCTCGGACCGCACCCGCTACTCGCCGGCGCGCTGCACGACCGGCTGTCCGAAGTTGGACTGGCCAGGGCTAGCCGCGCGCGCGGCCTCAATATCGCGGCCGGGGCGAACGGCGTACTCGTGATCGCCGACCACGGCCCGCAGGCAATCAGTGACGCGGGCGTCACCGCCGTGCTGCTCGCGGCGAGGCTGGCGGTTCCGGCGGTTCCAGCCTCGCTCGGCGACCCGGCAAGCGTGCGGTCAGGACTCGAGCGGCTCAAGGAGGCGGGCGCCACGCGCCCGGCTATCGCGCCGTGCCTGATCGGCCCCGAGACCGACCCGGCGGAACTGACCATGCTCAGTTCCGCTATCGACGCGCCCTGCGCGTCACCGCTGGCCGCTCACCCGGCCATTGCTCAGCTTGTTGCGATCCGCTACGGCGAGGCTCTCGCACGGCTCACCGTCGCCAGCCACTGACCCACTGACAGACGGCGGCCGCCGGCTGACAGAACCGCCGGCCATTGACAGACTAGGCACCTGTGCGCTGAGGTAACGACTGTGCGCATCCCGGAACGGTATGCCGGGACGAGCTTCTTCACATCATCTCGATGACGCTGGCCGTAGCGATGCCGCGGCAGCGACTTGACGCATCGCAAAGGGGAACTGCATGAGCGAGTGGAACGCGATGACGTACGAAGGCAAAGGCACCATTCTGCGCGTCGTACGGGACCAGGCCAGTCAGATGTTCACGCTGGCCGAGCAGCCTGGCGCCTGGGAACGCAAGACCGCGTGCGAGAACTGGGAAGTCCGGGATGTCATCGGGCATCTCGTCGACACTATGGAAGGTTATTTCAAGGCATTCGAGGTCGCGCGAGCGGGCGCGACCGCCCAGAACGCCTTCGGCCTGCTCGGCATGCATGAGCGGGCCGGCGGCGAAGCCAGGTCATTCAGGAACCTGTCGCAACAGGAGATGATGACCCGGGTACGCGCCGACTTCGATCAGATGATGGGTATTCTCGATCCGCTCAATGAAGAAGAGTGGACCTCGATGATCGTGCCGCACTTCTACATGGGCCCGGTGCCCGCGTTCATCTATGCGGCCGGCCAGCTGATGGACTACGGCGTGCACACCTGGGACATCCGGGAGGGTACCGGCAAGGCTCACGCGCTCGACGCGGACGCCGCTGACCTGCTGGTCCCGTTCATGTTCATCATCTGGCAGTCGACGATCCATCCCGAATCCGACATGTCACCGTTCACGATCGGGATCAGGATCAGCGGCCGTAATGGCGGCGACACCCGGGTCACGGTCAGCGAAACCGGCATGAGCTACGAGCCAGGCGACATCAGCGACCTGCCCGCGACCATAGAATTCGACCCGGCCAGCCTGGTGCTGACCGCCTTCGGCCGGATCAACGGGGGCACCGCAAGCGGCGATACCGCGCTGGCCAACCGCTTCCTCAACCTCTTCTACCGCATCTGACCCCGCGCAGTGGCCCATCGATGGCCCGTAGCTGGCGCCCCTGCACCACTTCCGGGGATATCGATGGGCCACCTACGGGCAGGCCGTTAGGCCTGTGAGTCGTACTCCCCCGGCTGATGGCCCTGGGGCAGCCGGTGCCTGGCGATCCGTGCGGTCGGGGTGCGCGGAAGCTCCCCGATCACCTGCCAGAACCTCGGCACCTTGAACGCAGTCAGCCGCTCGGCCGCGTAGTCTCGCAGCTCACCAAGGTCCAGCGAAGCGCCCGGCGCCGCCACCACGAATGCCTTGATCTCCTCTTCGGTCAGCTCTGAGGCGACCCCGACGACGGCGGACTCCAGCACCGAGGGGTGGCTGTCGAGGACTTCCTCGACTTCGAGCGGTGACAGGTTCTCCCCACGCCGCCGCAGCACTTCCTTACGCCGGCCGACGAACGTGTAGGTGCCGTCCGCGTTCACCGTCACCAGGTCACCGGTCCGCAGCCACCCGTCCCCGGTCAGCACGGCCGCCGTTTCCTCGGGCATGCCGAGGTAGCCGGGCGTGATCACAGGGTTGCGCAGCAAGATCTCACCAGTCTCCCCCGGCCCCAGCTCCCGCGCGCCATCGGTCGTCACCGCTGCGGCATCAGGCCCAGCATCGGCATCGGAGTCGACGGCGAGCACCTTGGCCTCGTTGATCGTGCCGAGATACGGATGCTGGCGCACCGCCCCGAGCGTGCCATAGGGCCGGGTGCCGTGCGGCCAGATCAGCCCGTACGGCGACTCCGACATCGCGTACCCGACCACGATCTCGATGCCGAACCTGCGCTCGATCTCCAGTTGCCGTTCCCGCTCCGGGGCTGGCCCGGCATAGCACAGCCGCAGCGGGTTGTCGGCGTCGTCGGGTCGCTCGGGCTGGCGCATCAAGATCTCGAGCATCGCCCCGATCGCGTTGAACTCGGTCGCTTCGTGCCGTCGCGCCGCGTCAAGGAACCCACTCGCGGAGAACCTGGGCAGCAGCACCAGGCCGGCGCCGCACGCCAGCGACCCGAGCACCGAGTAGATCGGCGCGTTGATGTGAAACAACGGCAGCGAGGTCATCAGCCGGTCATCGGCTCCCAAGCCCATCCAGAATGGGAAGCCCTCACCCGCCATCACGTACGCCCGGTGGGTTTGCATGACCAGTTTCGACCGGCCAGTCGTGCCTGACGTGGGAATCAGCACCGCCAGATCGTCGGGCCGCACGCCGGCATCAGGCAGCGCCGCATCAGGCGGAGCGGCCGACTGTGCCGCGGCCTGGTCCGCACCCAGAAAACCATTCACATTCAGAACGGCTCGCACCCGCCGGCCGCCATCGTAAGCCTCAGCTAGCGCACGGGTAATCGCCGGTTCGAGCTCAGGGTCGGTGAGCACCGCGGACGGCTGCACCTGGCCGACTAGCCCGGCAAGCTCCGCCGGGCTGCTCGCCGGGTTGACCGGCACGGTCACGGCACCGATCGAGGCCAGCGCCAGCCAGCTCATCAGGTACGCTGGCGTCGTCCTGGCGGTCATCATCACCAGGTCGCCGTACCCGAGGCCGGTGTCGGTGAGCAGGGCGGCAATACCGCCGGCCCGCCCGGCCGCCTCGTCAAAGGTGAGGCACAGGTCGTCGGTGTACAGCCAGCGGCTCCGGGGGGCGCGGCGCGCGGCGTGATCAAGCAGCCGGGGAATCGTCCCGGTGTAATCGCGCACGGTGGCGCCAAAAGTGCGCTGCATGGCAGAGACAATACTGTGCTGGTCCCGCTCCCCTCCTGGGCGCTTTTCGGGCGCGGCCTCTCCTCCTCGCCCGACCCCGCCCGTCATACCAGGCGGCACCGCGCCCCTTCGGCTCGCGGCAGTGCTCGCTCCGCTCTCATCCGGGGCCCCGCCCACCTCCCCGTCCCCGTTCACTGGCGCCGCCTTCCCTCCTCGCACGACCTCGCTCGCCGGTCCAGGCGGCACCGCGCCCCTTCGGCTCGCGGCAGTGCTCGCTCCGCTCGCCTCCGGGGCGCGGCGCTAGCCCGTTACGGCGACGGGATCCCGTTGGCCGGAGCGTCGGGCTGGGAGCTGGACAGCGGCGTGATCGCGCCGGTCGGCGTGTCGTCGGTGACGAAGACGCCACTTGTCGGCTCGAGCTCGCCATTCTTGACCACCGCCATGTAGGCGCCGGTAATCCCGTTGTGGTCGGTAGCTGAGTACGCGAACGGGGCGACGGCCACGCCCTGCGGTATGCCGCCGTTGATGGCGTCGACCAGGTCCTGCCTGGTCGGGTTGCGCCCGGCCTTGAACATTGCCTGGACGAACGTGTAGCCGACGGACAGGCCGTAGAGCACGTTACCGTCCAGCGGCAACTTCGGCAGGTACTGCTGGTGGACCTTGTCGAACAGGGTGATCCAGCTGTTCGTTGTCTGAGCCGTGGACGGCAGGTAGCCGTCGGTGATGATGCCCTGGGTAAGGCTGTTGCCGAAACCCGCGGTCTTGTTCTTCGCGAACGAGGCGAGCAGGCCAGCCAGCGTGATCGGGTCGGAGCCAACGTCGCTGACGACAAGCTTCGGGTTGAACTTCAGCCCGAGCATGGTCAGCTTCATGATCGCGGTGAACGCCGGCACCGTGAAAGAGACGACGATCTTGGGATTGGCTGCCTTGAGCGCGGCGATCTGCGGACCGATCTTGACGTTGGAGGGGTCGTAGTTCTGCTTGGCCACGATCTGGGACTTGATCTCGTACTCAAGGCCCTTGAGCCCGTCCTGGCCGAACTCGTCGTCCTGGTAGAAGACACCTACCGTCGCGCCCTTGAAGTGCGTCTTGATGTAGTTGCCGAGGATCTTGCCCTCGCGCACGTAGTCGAGCTGCCAGCCGAACGTGTCAGGCAGCGTGGACGACGCGTTCCAGCACTCACATCCGCTGGCCACGAAGACGTCCGGCACCTTCTCGCTGTTGAGGAACGGCGCGACCGCCAGGTGGGTGGGCGTGCCCAGGCCGTTGAAGATCGCGTAGACGTTGTCCTGCAGCACGAGCTGGTGCACGACCGTAGAGGTGATCGACGGGTTGTACTGGTCGTTCAGGTACTTGTAGACGATCTTGCGGCCGTAGATGCCGCCGTGGGCGTTGACGTACTGGAAGTAGGCGTTGGACGCTGGCGCGATCTCGTCGTAGCCGGGCGCGGCGATACCGGTAAGCGGCTGGTGACTGCCGATCGTGATGGTCGTCGCGGTGATGCCGGGGGCCGACGCCGTGAGCTTGGTGCTGCCTCCCGAGCTGGCGCCTGACTTACCGCTGCCGCCGCTGCCCGATGACGAGCTGCACGCGGCGGCCGCCAGGCTCAGCGCGGCGATTCCGGCGACAGCCGCCAGCTTCGCCGGATGCGATCTGATCATGGTGTTCCCTTCTTTTTGGTGGGGTCGATATGCATCAGGGGGCCGATCAGCCTGTTGATTCCGCCCTGGATGCCACGCGGGAATGCCAGCATCACCACGATCAGGACGACTCCATAGGCGAGGATCGGGATCGCTGAGCTTGCCTGCTGGCTGACGAAGCTGTGGCTGACGGCAAAGTTCTCCAGGAACGTGGGAATCAGCACGAGCAGCGCGCTGCCCCAGATCGCTCCCGCCAGGCTGCCGAGCCCGCCGAGCACGCAGGCGGTCAGCAGCTGGATCGACAGGTTCAGGGTGAAAAGGCTCTCCGAGACCGTGCCGGCCCAGATCGACAGCAGCACGCCGCCCAGACCAGCGCAGGCCGCGCTCACGATGAACGCGAGAATCTGCAGCCGGGCGACGTTGATGCCGGAGAGCGCGGCGGCGATTTCGTCATCACGCACCGCGCGCCACGATCGGCCGATCTTGCTGCGCACGAGGTTGGCTAGCAGCAGCAAGGCGATCAAGGCCCATCCTGAGGTAAGCCACGACTGCCAGCGGCTGAGCGTGAAGTTCACCCCGAGGAATCCTGGCACGCTGACGAAGAAGCCGAGCCCTTGGTCGCCGCCGAGCACGCTCTCGAATCTGGTCGCGAAGAAGGGCAGCGCGACCGCCAGCATCAGCGTCGCGCCCGCCAGGTACGGACCGCGCAGCCGCGCGGCGGCCACGCCGAAGATCGCGCCGACGACAGCCGCGACGATTGTCGAGGCGATCACGATGAGGATCAGGTTCCAGTGCAAGTGCATGAAGAGCAGGGCACCGGTATAGCCGCCCACGGCCATGAAGGCGCCGTTGCCGATCGAGATCTGGCCGCTGAGCCCGATCAGCACGGTGAGGCCTGCGGTGGCGACGACAATCGCCGCCACCTGGGCCATCTGGTAGTCGCGGAACTGACCGATCGCGAGCGAGATCAGGTAGAGCACGATCGCTCCGCCAGCGGCGAGCGTCAGATGCCAGAGCAGGGTGAACCTGCGCAACCAGGGCAGGATCTTCGACGTGGCCGAGATCTCGAGCTGGTCCTGGGCCTGAGGTGCCGAGCCTTGGGCCGGCGGCGTCATCGTCATCGTGCTACACCCGCCTTGCCTGGGCCGCGGAGAAAAGTCCGGTCGGCCGCAGCATCAGCACGACAAGCAGCGCGGCAAGCCCGAACAGGTTGACCACCTCGCTGCCGAGGTAACCGCCGGCGTAGCTGAGCACGATGCCGAGAATGACGCCGCCCGCTACGGCTCCCGCCGGGCTCTCGAGCCCGCCGATCACCGCGGCGGTGAAGCCCAGCACGAAGATCGTGTCCATGCTGTTGGGGCTGAGCAGCGTCGACGGGCTGACCAGCATGCCGGCCAGGGCACCGAGCAGTCCGGCAAGCGCCCAGCCCAGGGTCAGCATGCGGCCGACGCGGACGCCGAGCAGTCGCGCCACTGGCGTGTTGAAAGCCGTCGCCCGCAAGCGCAGCCCGATCGAGGTGTACTGGAAGATCACCGCGAGCAGGCCGGCGCCTAGAAGGACGGCGACGGCGGTAAAGATATCGTTCCGCGTAATTCCCAGGGCGACCGAGCCGATCGACAGTCCGTTGGCAGAGAAGGCGGAGGGAAACGACCTGTTGTTGCCGCCGAAGAGGAGGCCGGCCAGGCCCTCTATGCCGATCAGCAAGCCGATGGTGACGATCACGGCATTGAGCGGGGGCTTGCCAGTCACCTGGCGTACCACGACCCGCTCGACCGCGGCCCCGATGGCCAGCCCGCTGATCAGCGCGACGAAGAAGGCGAGCCAGTAATTGCCGGTGACGTAGACGATCTCGAGCGCGACAAATGAGGTGAGCATCGCCATCGCGCCCTGCGAATAGTTCAGCACCCTGGTGCCGCGCCAGATCAGCACCAGCGACAGCGCGATCGCCGCGTAGATCAGCCCGGCGCTGATCCCCTCGAGCGTGAACTCGATGAATTCGACCATTTTATCCCTCAGAAGCCTAGGTAGTGGCGTCGGAGCGCCTCGTCGGCCGCCAGCTGGCCGGCCGGGGCGGTGGCGACCACGGCACCGAGATTGAGCACGACTCCGGTATCAGCGATGGCCAGCGCGCTCCTCGCGTTCTGCTCGACCAGGATGATCGTCAGCCCGCTGTCCTGCTTGAGCCGCGAGATCAGGTCAAGCACGTCGCGCACGATCTTCGGCGCCAGGCCCAGCGATGGCTCGTCGAGCAGCAGCACGCTCGGATTGGTGGCGAGAGCGCGGGCGATGACGAGCATCTGCCGTTCTCCGCCGGATAGCGTTCCCGCGGGCTTGTTGCGGCGGTCTGCCAGGATCTTGAACTGGTCATAGAGGCCGGACTGGGCGGCCGCCCGCTCGCCGCGGTTCCGCAGCAGCAGTCCGAGCTGGAGGTTCTCGGCGACCGTCAGCTCGGTGATCACGCCCTGGCCTTCCGGCACGTGCGCCACGCCAGCCCGGCTGACGTCTTCCGGTCGCTTGCCGGTCAGGTCGGTGCCGTCCAGGCTGATCTGGCCCTGCGTCGGCTTGAGCGATCCGTCGATCGTGCGCAGCAGCGTTGTCTTGCCCGCGCCGTTGGCGCCGAGCACGGCGGTGATCGTGCCTGCCCGCGCCGTGACGGACACGCCGCGGAGCACCTGCACCGCACCGTAGCCCGCGGACACATCACGGACCTGGAGCGACGCCGAGGTCTTCGCGGCGGGGGTTCCCGCGGCCGTGCTACTCATGGAGCACTCCCAGGTAGGCCTCGGTGACCAGCGGATTTGCCTGTACTTCGGCCGGGCTGCCCTGGGCGATCAGCACTCCGAAATCCAGCACGAAGATGTGCTGGCAGACCGACATCATCAGGTCCATCCGGTGCTCGATCACGAGCACGCCCGTGTCCCTGGCGATCTCGGTGATCAGCTCGCCGAGTTCGGGCAGCTCATCTTCGGGCAGGCCGCTGGCTGGCTCGTCGAGCAGCAGCATCCTCGGTTCGGCGACCAGTGCCCTGGCCAGCGCCACGCGCTTGCGCGAACCGTGCGGCAGCGTCGCCGGCATCCGGTCAGCCAGGTCCGCCACGCCCACCCGGTCGAGCGCTGTCAGCGCGTGGTCGCGCAGCCGCTGCTCGTCGCGGTCGGACCACCCGGCGAGCGCCAGCCAGAATCCGGTCCGTGACCGCACATTGGCGCCGACCATGACGTTCTCGATGACGGAGAGCCCGCTGAAGAGCCCGACCGACTGCAGGGTCCGGGCGATGCCGTGACCAGCCAGCTGATGAGCGCGCACCTTCAGCAGGTCCTTGCCGTCAAATGTGATCTGGCCCGCCTGCGGTGTCACGAACCCGCAGATCGCGTTGAGCAGAGTGGTCTTGCCCGCGCCATTGGGCCCGATGATTCCGGTCACCATCGCGGGCTGGGCGATCAGCGATACGCCATCGAGTGCGACCAGGCTCTCGAACCTGACCACCAGACCGCTGACCTCCAGCGAATCTTGACCCACAGGCAACCCTTGTCCTTCCGGCGGCACTGTCCTTGCACTAGGAATGCTAAAACTTTGAACGCAACGTTTCACTGCGGCTGACGAGCACGCAACTTCAGCGCCCCATTGTGGCTGAACCGTAATCAAGCAGGCGTCTGACCGGGTCGTCCCCGCGAAAACGGGCGTTTTTTTCACGACGCGATCACCTTGCGCGACTGGCGGTTCGGCCCGCCGGGCGCGCGACGGCGAACTCCGTCTTCGCGCCGTCGGCGACCGCCCGGACATCGTAACCTCGGTGGCCCAAATATCAACGTCAAGTGGGCACAATTCGCGAATCCCAACGAATTCCCCTCCCCTCCCCGCCACGCTCCGCTATGCGAATGCGACCGGCCAGTCGGTCCGGGCGGGCCGGCGGCCGGGCGGGCCGGCCCAGCGGGCCGGTTTCCCGCAGCTGCCCGGCCGGCCGTCCCTGTACGGCCGTCCCCGCACAGCCGCGCCTGCACGGGCGTCCCTGAATCGCGCGGTGCCTGAGCAGCCTTTCCGCTAGTCGCCGCCGAGCGCCCAGAACGAGCAATGGTGCTCGGCGGCGAAACTGGTTTCCCGTACTGGCTTCGGCGGAACGAGGGACAGCATCGCCTGGCCATCGGCCGTGAACCGCGGCCAGGCGGCAGCGCCGCTAGCTGACGGCACTGCGGACTTGGCGAAGCTGGTCCACTCCTGCCGCATCGCCGTGGCGAGTCGCTGTTGTCCCGCCGAGAAACTGCCCGGTGCGGACGTCGGCAGCCCGAACAGGTACTGCAGTTCCGAAGCATGGGCGGCGCCGTAGGGGAAGCCAGGGCTCGGGTAGCGGGCGGGGGCGTTCTCGTCGTTGAACTCGTAGGCATACGTCGGCACGTACTTCGACATGGCCTGATCCAGCAAAAGAGTAGGGCACGAGAAGATGGCATCGGTGCCTAGCGTGCTCAGCGCGAGTGCAGGGCTGCGATAGTGGCTGAGCGGGTACTGACTAGCGATGAGCGAGGCGATCCGCTGCGACTGGTGCAGCGTGGAAGCGATCATCGACTGGTAGTTGGCCGCTGTCACGCGGTGCCCCTCGAAGGCGGCGAGCGCGACGAACAACCGCCATTCGTCGTGGTTGGATCCGTTGATCACCGGAACATGACTGAAATCACCGCTGGTGAACGCGGCTTTCATCGGCTGCGTGAGTACCAGGCCATCGATGTCGGCCGAAGCTCCTGACTGGTTCTGGTCAGCCAGGATCGCGGAGACCGGCAGGCTACGCAGGCACTTGGCGGTCTGGCTGGCACAGCCGGCCTTCGCGGCGAAAGCGCGACCCGCGGCCTCGGCCGTGGCCAGCGTGGCCGGCCTGAGGGCGTAGCCACCGCTCTCTGCGATCGCCTTCGCGAACAAGCCGCGGGCACCCGGTGACGCGAGCTGGAGCAGCACGCTCTGCCCGCCTGCCGACTCGCCGAAGATTGTGACGTTGTGCGGATTGCCGCCGAACGAGGCGATGTTGCGCTGCACCCACCGCAGGGCCGCCTGCTGGTCCATCAGCCCGTAGTCGCCCGCCGGGCCGCCCCGGCGGTCCGCGAGGGCAGGATGGGCAAGAAAGCCAAGCGCACCGAGCCGGTAGTTGATCGTCACGACGATAACGCCGTCCGCCACCAGGCCGCTCGGGTCGTAGTCGTCGCTTTCACCGCTGACGTAGGCGCCGCCGTGGATCCACACCATGACCGGCAGTCCGCGAGCACTGGCCGATGGCGCGAACACGTTCAGGAACAGGCAGTTCTCCGACGTGCTAGATCTTCCGAATACCCCAGCCGACTGGGGGCAATGAGCGCCAAAGTGGGTTGCCGCGCGGATCCCGCGCCAGGGCGCCGGTGGCCGCGGCGGTCGCCAGCGCAACGGTCCGACCGGCGGCGCGGCGTACGGAATGCCGAGATACTCGTCCGTACTGCCGACCATCTTCCCGTGGAGTTGCCCATCGGCGACACGGACGTAGCTATTCACCAAGCGTAGCTAGCTAGGTCGCGGTTACAGTTTCAGGCATTTTCCGGAGCGGCTCGCCGCCGGGCTGACTTGCCGTGAACTTTGCGAGGGCGCGGCCCGGCGGTGCGGAGGGGATGCTTGCTGCCTGGCTGAGCGCATTGCGGCCCGCCCGTGCCGCCCGCCGCTGACCCAGTCCCGTGACCCGCTCAGCTCCGCCGCCGGGCAGGCCGCCTCAGCGGCCCGCGGCAACGGGCCGGCCGGCC
>DASTJM010000135.1:0-4647 GCA_035716545.1 Streptosporangiaceae bacterium | reverse complement strand
GTCGCCGCCGTCGCCGGGGCGGTCGTCGCCGTCGCCGGGGCCGTCGTCGCCGCCGTCGCCGGGGCCGTCGTCGCCGCCGTCGCCGGGGCCGTCGTCGCCGCCGTCGCCGGGGTCGTCCAGCGCGCCGTCGCCTGGGCACTCGGTCGCGCCTAGTCCGTCGCCTTCGCCCTAGCCCGGGGTCGGCCTGAGCCCTTCGCCGTGGCCGGGGTCGCCCGGGCCTTCGCCGTGGCCGGGGTCGCCCGGGCCTTCGCTGTAGCCGGGGTCCGCCCATGGCTCGGTTCCGGGGTTGCCGGGCGGTGTCGGCTCGATGTCGATCTGGCATCGGCTAGGTGGCAATCCGGTGGCTGAGCCCCTCAAGTTGGCGCGGAAGCAGGCAAACGTGACGCTTGCCTTGCCACGCCGCACCCGCCGAGGGCGTAGGCTCGTGGACAGCGGGGACATCCGGGAGTGCGACTTCACTGTGGCAGTTCCCGAGATAGTGCAGAGCCCGCCGAGATTTATGTAGGGCCATCGGAAAGGAGCCAGACGCGCAGTGGGCCCTCGAGTGCTCGTTGACGCGACCGGCGTGCCCGCTGACCGCGGTGCGCTCGGCCGGTACGTAGACGGACTGGTCAGCGCGCTGTCCGCAGCTGGCGCCGACTTGGCACTGGCCTGTCAGCGGGCTGATGAGGAGCGCTACGCCAGACTGCTTCCCGGAGCGCGGATCGTGGCCGGGCCGCCGGCGATCGCCCACCGGCCCGCGCGGCTGGCCTGGGAGCAGAGCGGCCTGCCGCTCGCCGCGAGTCAGGTAGACGCCGACGTCATTCATTCGCCGCACTACTCGATGCCGCTTCGGCCCGGCATGCCCACGGTAGTCACCATTCATGACCTGACGTTCTTCACCGCGCCTGACACTCACAGCCCTGTGGCTGCGACCTTCTACAAGGCGGCCATCCGCACGTCGGCATGGCGGGCCACCAGGCTGATCGTGCCTTCCAAGGCGACCAGGGACGAACTGGTGCGCGTGCTCGAAGCCGACTCGACCAAGATCGACGTGGCCTATCACGGCGTGGACCATGAGCTGTTCTGCGAGCCGTCCGAGGCCCAGCTCGATCGGGTGGCTGGGCGGCTTGGCCTGCACGGCAAGCCTTACGTGGCCTATCTGGGCACGCTTGAGCCACGCAAGAACGTGCCAGCGCTGATCGCCGGCTGGGTGGACGCGGTCGTTGACCTGGCCGACCCGCCGGCTCTGGTATTGGCGGGCGGCACCGGATGGAGCGACGAGGTAGACGCGGCTGTAGCTGCCGTGCCCGCTCATCTGCGCCTGGTTAGGCCCGGCTACCTGCATTTCACCGACTTGCCGGGCTTTTTCGGCGGTGCGCTCGTCGTGGCGTTCCCCAGCACCGGTGAGGGGTTCGGGTTGCCGGTGCTCGAGGCAATGGCCTGCGGTGCGCCTGTGCTCACCACGCACCGGACCTCGCTGCCCGAGGTGGGCGGCGACGCGGTTGCCTATACCGAGCCCGACGCGGACAGCATCAAGACCGCGTTGCGCGGCCTGATCGATGACCAGGCGCAGCGCGAGGCGCTCGGCCGCGCTGGCCACGCGAGATCACTGGAATTCACCTGGGCAGCGTCCGCTCAGGCCCATCTCGCGTGCTATGAGCGCGCGGCAGCGGCCGGGCAGGGGTAGTCTGCCCGATCATGCCGATGGTCAACTCTGCGCCTACGGCGGCGGGTCCTGCCATCGGCACTGAGCTGATTCAACACTGGGCTGAATCAACACAGAGTCTCTTGAACACTGAGCCGATTGAACGCCGGTTGAACATTGAGAGGACAAGCATGCTCGAGGCGATCCTGCTCGTGGGCGGGCAGGGCACCAGGCTCCGCCCGCTGACCATCGGGACACCCAAGCCGTTGCTGCCGACGGCCGGCGTGCCGTTCCTTGCCCATCAGATCGCGAAGGCGGCGCAGTCCGGCGTCCAGCGGATTGTCATGGCGACGGCCTACCGGGCCGAGATGTTCGCCGATGTCTTCGGCGACGGTGCTGGCTTCGGCCTCGAGATCGAGTACGTGCATGAGTCCGAGCCGCTCGGCACAGGCGGCGGCATCAGGAACGCGGCTGCCAGCTTGCGCAGCGGCGCCGACGACCCTGTAGTAGTGCTGAACGGAGACGTGCTGTCCGGGCACGACCTGGGCGCGCAACTTGACCTGCACCGCAAGGCGGACGCCGCGGTGACGCTGCATCTGGTTGAGGTGCCCGATCCGTCGAGATTCGGTTGCGTGCCGACCGACTTCGATGGCCGCGTCACGGCTTTCCTCGAAAAGACGCCCCACCCGGTTACCAGCCAGATCAACGCCGGCTGCTACGTATTCACCAGGCGCTTCATCGATGCTATGCCCGCCGGGAAGGTACTCTCGGTCGAACGGCAGACCTTCCCTGGCCTCATCGATGCCGGGGAGACGATCATGGGTTATACAGAGTCGGCCTACTGGCTCGATGTCGGGACGCCGGAAGCCTACGTCCGAGGCTCCTGCGACCTGGTGCTCGGCGAGCTAGCATCCTCGGCCGTGCCGGGCGACTGCGGCGAGGCGCTGCTGCTGAGGGGCGCGGCCTGCGACGAATCGGCTCGCCTCTCCGGCGGGACAGTGGTCGGTGCCGGCAGCATCGTCGGGGCAGGTGCTCAGGTCCATGGCTCGGTGCTCTTCGACGGCGTGGTGATCGGTCCGGGTGCCAGGGTAACGTCAAGCGTGGTGGGTGCCGGAGCGCGTATCGGCGGGGGCGTCGTGCTCGACGGAGTGGTGATCGGATCCGGCGCGAGCGTCTCAAGCGGCAACGAGTTGCGTCACGGCCTGCGGGTCTGGCCCGGCGTGCGGCTCGATGAGACGGCGGTCCGGTTTTCCACCGACGCCTAGCAGCCTCGGTGCGCAGGCAGTGGACGGCGCCTTATGCCGTCGAGGTCGGGGCTGTGCTCGGGGTGCACCGCAGAGGGCACTCAGATCCGGCGTTCCGCGTAGACGAGGCCGGCGCGATCTGGCGCGCATGCCTGACCCCGGCGGGCGCGGGAACATTGCGCCTGTCGTGGACCTCGGATCCCCGCCTGGGGACGGTGGTCGACGCTCAGGCATGGGGACCAGGAGGAGACTGGCTGCTCGATGCTCTGCCTGCCATGCTTGGTGCTTTTGACCGGCCTGAGGACTTTGTTGCCCTGCATCCGGTCCTGCGGCGGGTGGCGCGCGAGCGGCCCGGGTTCCGCATCGGCCGGTCGGGCCTGGTGCTCGAGTCGCTCGTGCCTGCCGTGCTCGAGCAGAAGGTCGTCGGCATGGAAGCCACGCGGGCGTGGCGCTATTTGCTCAGGCGGTTCGGCGTGCCCGCCCCAGGACCGGGTCCGGCTGGCATGCGGGTACCGCCAGAGCCGAGGACCTGGGCGGCCATCCCCTCCTGGGAGTGGCACAAGGCGGGTGTGGAAGCGGCCAGGGCCGCCACGATCGCGTCTGCGGCCCGGGTGGCGACCAGGCTAGCTGAGATCATTGACCTGCCGGCTGACCAGGCTGACAGCCGGCTCCGCTCGCTGCCCGGCATCGGCGCGTGGACTTCCGCAGAGGTCAGGCAGCGCGCCTGCGGTGACGCTGACGCGGTCTCGGTGGGCGACTATCACCTGCCGCTGTTCGTCGGCTGCGCGCTGACCGGCCACCCAGCTGACGACGCTGGCATGCTCAAGCTGCTCGAACCGTACCGAGGGCACCGTCACCGCGCCGCGATGCTGGCCGCGATGAGCGGCGCGGGCCCCGCCAGGCGCGGCCCCCGCAACCCAGTCCGCGACTATCGCGCGATCTAACCGCCGCCAGATCTGATCATGCCCGCGACCATGATCACACAAATTAATACCGGTCCCGCCATTGGCCGGAACTTAAGAGGCGACTCGCGGAAGTCGGCTGTCCCGGGGGCTTCTGGCGGGGTGTGGGGGTCCTGGCAGCCGGGTGGGTGCGCTGGCTGGTCACGGTGGCCGGGTGCGGTGCGCTGGCTGGTCACGGTGGCCGGGTGGGGTGCGCTGGCCGGTCATAGCAGCGGACTCAGGCTTGCTGAGTCTGCTCGGTTGACCTCTAACTAGTCTTTCGGGCATCGCGTGAGCCTATAGTGACCGAGCGAAAGCCCCCGGCGGTCCTCGCCAGCCAGGCCAATGCGCCGTTATTGTCCTTCAAGCGCAATGCCCCCTATGCTGAACAACCCCAATACAGGGATCGACACCCAACTTCCATCATCAACCTCCCGTGTCGCCATCGACGCTGGCCTTGGTGTGAATGTCGCTGGTGTGCGGGCTGTTCGGGCCGGGAGCGCCTGGCCGGACAGCATGGTGGTGCACCTTGCTGCTGTCGGCGGCGGGTCCGGGTGAGCAACGTGGTCCTGGTTGCTGCTGTTGGAGAGACTGCTGAAAGGCTCATTTCGGGCGGGCGGCACTCAGGTCACGGCAATGTCTGCTCCGGCGCTCGCCCGCGCTGACCTCGCCGGGTGCTTCCGGCAGCGGCGTCTGCCGCCAGCCATGATCGCGGACGGTTCTGAGTGCTCGCGGCCAGGATCGAGGTGGGTTGCCTGCGTCTGGGTCGGGTTCGGGGAGGGTTGTCCGCTGCTGCGGGGGGAGTTTTCGTGTCCGGGAGCGTTTTCTCTTCTAT